>CAZMGP010000056.1:0-29802 GCA_964565875.1 uncultured Enterobacteriaceae bacterium | reverse complement strand
AAGGTCGAGATGCACTTCCTGCCCGACATCTACGTGCCCTGCGACGTCTGCCACGGCAAGCGCTACAACCGCGAGACGCTGGAGATCCAGTACAAGGGCAAGAGCGTGTGCGAGGTACTCAACATGACCGTGGAGCAGGCGCACGAATTCTTCGCCGCCGTGCCCATGGTCGAGCGCAAGCTCAAGACCCTGCTCGAAGTCGGCCTGGGTTACGTCCAGCTCGGCCAGTCGGCGACGACGCTCTCGGGCGGCGAGGCGCAGCGGGTGAAGCTCTCCCAGGAACTGTCCAAGCGCGACACCGGCCGCACGCTCTACATTCTGGATGAGCCGACCACGGGCCTGCACTTCCAGGACATCGATCTCCTGCTGCACGTGCTGCACCGACTGCGCGACCACGGCAACAGCGTGGTGGTGATCGAGCACAACCTGGACGTGATCAAGACGGCCGACTGGATCATCGACCTCGGCCCCGAAGGCGGCGACGGCGGCGGTCGCATCATCGCCCAGGGCACGCCCGAGGATGTCGCCGCGAATCCGGCGAGCTTCACCGGCCGCTACCTCAAGCAAGTGCTCGGGAAGAAGAAGGCGGCGGCGTAAGCGGGAACGGAGACCCGTGCGCGGCTGCTATGATCGCGCCGACATGTCGCCGCTAAACGTCTTCTTCGTCTTCCTCAAGCTGGGATGCACCTCCTTCGGCGGGCCGGTCGCGCATATCGGCTACTTCCGCCACGAGTTTGTCGAACGGCGCAAGTGGCTGGACGAGAGCTCGTTCGCCGACCTGGTGGCGCTATGCAATTTCCTCCCGGGCCCGGCGAGCAGCCAACTCGGCATTGCCTTGGGCATTGCGCAGTCGGGCGTGCTCGGCGGCCTGGGCGCTTGGCTCGGTTTTACCCTGCCCTCGGCGCTTGCCCTGATCGCGTTCGCATACGGCTTCGCAGCACTCGGCCTCAGCGCCGATGCCGGCTGGTTGCACGGCTTGAAAGTCGCTGCCGTCGCCGTCATCGCGCAGGCGGTCTGGAGCATGGGAAAGACGCTCTGCCCCGACCGCTTCCGCCAGAGTCTCGCCGTCGCCGCCGCGCTCATCGTCTTTGCTTGGCCCAACGCTGCGGGGCAGCTTGTCGCCATCGGCCTCGCCGCCGTATTGGGTTGGGTCTACCTGGAGCCGCTTAAGCTTCAGGCACCGCCGCGAGTTGAGTTTCCGATCAGTCGCAAGTCAGCGGCCGCAGCGTGGATCTCGTTCTTCGGCCTGTTGCTCGCCTTACCCGTGCTCGTACGCGGAACGCAAAGCCATGCGCTCGCCCTCGTCGACAGTTTCTACCGGACCGGCGCCCTGGTGTTCGGCGGCGGACACGTGGTGCTGCCGCTCATCCGCAACGAGGTCGTCCCGCCCGGCTGGGTGAGCGACGGCGTATTCCTCGCGGGCTACGGCGCGGCCCAAGCCGTGCCCGGGCCGCTGTTCACCTTCGCAGCGTACCTCGGCACGGTCATGTCGCCGCCGCCGAATGGGTTCTGGGGCGGCATGCTCTGCCTTGCGGCGATATTTCTTCCCGCGTTCCTGCTGGTAGTCGGAGCCCTTCCCTATTGGGAATCGCTGCGGCACAAAACCGCGGTGCAATCGGCCCTGCGCGGAGTCAACGCGGCGGTGGTCGGCGTACTGCTCGCAGCGCTCTACGACCCGGTATGGACGAGTTCCATCCGCTCGGCAAAAGACATGGCCTTGGCCCTATTGGCTTTCGGCTTGCTTGCATTCTGGAGGCTATCGCCGCTTTATGTCGTCGCGGTGGCGGCCGCGGGCGGCGCCGGCATTGCCCTGCTCTGAAGGCGCGCACTTCTGCCAATCGCACGAAATCCGCAGTCCTAGCTGTGCTTCGAGCCGCCTAGATCGCCGGGAGGAATTTCTTCTGACGCTTGCGCTGCGGCTGCCGGAGCGTTTGCTTCAAGCCAAGCCTCGATACGCTTTACGCAGGCGCTACCGGAAAGATCGACCTCGAGCACCGGCGCGAAGCTCTTGAACTTGTCCAGGGCAGCAACGAGCAGTGCCTGCGCCTGGGCGAGGCTTGGTCGAATTTGCGCGGGGAGCTGCGCCCCGCTCGCGGCGATGCAGCGCGCGCCGGGATCGCTAGCGGCATCGACTGCAACCAGATCGTTCGCGAAACGCACGATGGCGCGCAGGGGGTCGTTTTGCGCGGGAGCTTCGGCCACCACGGATTCGCGCATGCAGTGCAGGACCATTGGCGGCAGGCGCCAGGTATCGCCCACCGCGTATCCGAGTTCACCGAACGGGACTCCGAGCACCGAGCGCGCAGCCTCGTCAGGGCTTGCGCCCCTTGCGACGAGGTCCTCGATCTCGTCGAAGTCGTCGGGAAAATAAAAGAGCACGAGCGTTCTTCCGAGCTGCAGCAGCATGCCGGCAAGAAACACTTCTTCGGTCTGTTTGACATTGAGCTCGATCGCGAGATGCCGCGCCACCAATCCGGCGATAAACGCGGCGATCGACGCCTCGCGCAGGCGCGCGTCCGACTTCTTCTGCCCAAATTGCGCGAAGCACGCAAGACTATTGCAGGCCAGCCTTACCTGCTCGACCCCGAGAAGCGCGATCGCATCGCTTACGTTGCGCACCGTCCCCTTCGCGCTGGGGTAATAGGATGAATTCGCGAGCTTGAGCAGCCGGTTGGTGAGGGCGAAATCGCGCAGCACGACCGCCGCCAGCTGCGACATCGGGGAAGCGCTCTCCCCGCTCGTCAGTCGATTGATGTCGGCGAGCGACTTCGACACCGCAGGAAAGTCGCCGCGACGCTCGATCCGTTTCATCGCGAAGGCAACGGTGCCGTGAATGGGGGCGCTCCTCGCAGCAGAATCTTCACTTTGGGCCATCCACACCGCCATCAGCGCTTCGCGCATAGCGCGCGCGCCCGGATAGCGCTCGTCCGGGGCCTTCGCCGTCGCGCGGCGGATCACCTCCGCGAACAGTCCGGCAGCGCCGACATCCTGCAGCGCGCTGAAATCGAGCTGCGCATTGCAGACGCGGCGGACAAGTTCCGCCTCCGAACCCGCCCCCAGCGCCGTGCGCCCGCATAGCAGCGTATAGAGCATCTGCCCCAAGGCGTAGACGTCGGTGCGCGCATCGAGCACGTGGGTGAGGAAATACTCCGGCGCCATGTAGGGAAGCGTGCCGACGATCAGTTGGGCCTGCGCCTGCACGCCGACGCGCCTGGACAAGTCGAAATCCATGACGCGCGGCTTGCCGTCGTCGTCGTACATGACGTTGTTCGGGTTCAAGTCCAGGTGCAGGATGCCCTTGGCATGTGCGTAGGCCATGGCGTCCGTGATTTGCAGCATGGTGCTGTAAGCTCGCGCCAGCGCGAATCCCACCCCGGGCCGCAGTTCTTCGTTCAGAGCCTTGCCCGTAAGATATTCGAGTACGAGGTAGGTAAAGTTGTGAAACCGGCCCGCTTCATACAGCGCGACGATGTTGGGGTGACGCAGCTGGGCAAGCAAGCGCGCACGCTCGTAGACGTCGCCGCCTCCGTCGGGCAATTCGCTTACCAGCTTGACCGCGACCAGACGGTCCAGATCCGGGTCGCGGGCGAGATAGACGGCACCCTGGGCGCCCCTGCCCAGCCGCTTGATGATCGAAAACCGGCCGATCTTGCGCTCGCCCGTTCCCGCGCTCGCGGAACGCGACGCGGCGTCGCTTGGCTTGGAGGGCTTTCTGGTCACTGCTTCTCGCCGATCGCAAATTCGGGTGAGGTCAAAGCGGACGTCACACTATACCCGGATACGCTGTAGGGGCTGGAATCGCCGAAAACAACGCGCACGCTGCGAGCGAATTCGGCACACATTGCCGCTAGCGACCACAAGCAGGTAAATTGCCTCAGATGGGAGGAAGAATGCCGCTACTTCGCAGGATTTGCTTTTGCCTCGTCTTGCTGCTCGGGCTGCGCAGCGCGCTTGCAAGCGATCTCTCGATCAGTTCCCTGGCGCAGCAAGGCAGGCACCACGAGCTTGCGCAGGAATTGCAGGCGCAGCTCGACAAAGGGGAATCCCTATCGAGCTTCGAGCTCTTGCTGCTTGGCGGGGCGTATTACGAGATCCGCCAGTACCACAAGGCCCTCGCCACCGCGGACCTGATGGAAAAGAACATCGCCAAGGGCGATCGGACCTATTGGGGCTCCGACCTTTCGGTGACTCCGGAAATCTTCCGGGCGGCGGTGGCGCTTGACCAGGGCGCATACGAAGACGCAATCAGGCACGCGACCGAAGCGTTCAACCACCTCAAGGAGAATCAGTTCGCCTATAGATGGCAACTCATCCAAATCAGCAACCATCTCGGCATTGCGAACGCGCTGCTCGGCAGAACGGATAAAGCGCGCAAGAGCCTGGATCGAATCCGTGGCGTGAATTTGAGCATGAGCAATCTCGGCCCGGAGAAATTCATCGCCATGGCCAGAATACACATGGCGCTGAAGGAGTTCGACAAGTCGCTGCAAAACGTAATGGACGAGAACGCAAAGGTGAGCAGTGCGCTCACGCTTTTCTACGATCCGACATTCCAGAATCTGCCAAAGTTCTTCATCCGCGCCAAGAGCCTGTTTGAGACTGGTCGCACGAAAGAGGCTAAGGAGGCGTACGAGCAATTGCTGAAGCATCCGCAAATTGCCCAGTACGGTGGAATCTATTGGGTAGCGCTGTACGACCGGGCGCGCATCGCGCTGCGGGAAAACGATGCCGGCGCGGCAATCGAACTCTTAACCAAGGCGGTCGAGGTCGTCGAGCAGCAGCGCTCTTCGATCGATTCCGAAGCCGGTCGAATCGGTTTCGTCGGCGATAAGCAGGCCGTGTACCAGCAGCTTGTTGCGCTGCTTCTCGCTAGCGGCCGCTATGCGCTGGCGTTCGAATACGTAGAGCGCTCCAAAGCGCGCGCGCTTGTCGATCTGCTTGCGTCGCAAAAGAACTTCAAGGCTCAGGCGCAAAACGCCGACGCGGACAACACGCTGCGCAAGCTCTCAGCCGCGGAGTCGGAACTCGTCGCCTTGGCTGCGCCCGCGGAGGCCGCCGGACCCGCCGGGCCCGCTGGGGCGGTGCGCACACGCAACCTCGTCGTGCAATACCGCGAGCAGCTTCACAGCCAAAACCCGGAGCTCGCCTCTCTCGTGACGGTCACGAGCACGCCGTTAAAGTCGGTGCAGGCCCTGCTGCAACCGGACGAAGCCTTGCTCGAATACTATTACACGGACGATTCGGCGGTCGCATTCGTTGTCGATAGCCGATCGATCAAGGCGGCCAAGCTCGAGCGCGCCGGCCTCGAGGAGGACGTCAGCGATTTCAGGAAATGCATCGCAAATCCGGCATCCGGCGGTTGCATCGACCAGGCGCAGAAGCTATATGGGCGACTGATCAAGCCGGCGGGCGAGCTGTCCGCGGCGAAGAAGCTCGTGATCGTGCCCCATGGCGTATTGCACTATCTTCCCTTCGGCGCGCTGCACTCGGGCGCGTCCTACCTCATCGACGACCATAGCATCCGCACCGAGCCGAGCGCGAGCGTCCTCGACCTGATCAAGGGACGCACAGGCACTGCGGCCGGTGCAAGCTTGCTCCTGGGAAATCCCGCCCTCGGCAACCCGGCGTTCGATCTCAAGCACGCCGAAGAGGAGGCCACCGCAATCGCGAAACTCGTGCCCGAACCTAAGGTTCTGCTGCGTGAAGCCGCAACAAGGAGCTTCGTCCGAAAGGAGGGAGAGCGCTTCGCCGTTCTGCATTTCGCGACGCACGGCCAGTTCGATCTCAAAGAACCGCTTAACTCCGCGCTGCTGCTCTCGCCCGATCAGGAGAGCGATGGACGCCTGACAGTCGGCGATCTATACACACTCAAGCTGCAAGCCAATCTCGTGACCCTGAGCGCTTGCGAAACGGCGCTGGGCAAGCTCGCGAACGGGGACGACGTGGTCGGATTCACGCGCGGCCTGCTTTTTGCCGGCGCAAGCTCCATCGTGTCCAGCCTGTGGAGCGTGGATGACCTCGCGACGCGCGACCTCATGGTGGCGTTCTATTCGAACCTGCCGCTCCTGGGCAAGCAGGAGGCGCTGCGCCAAGCGCAGCTCACCGTCAAGAAGCAGCAAGCGCATCCGTTCTTCTGGGCCGCGTTCGAGCTCACCGGCAAAGGCGACTGACAGCGAGGCGGATGCGACCGGCGCCGGACTTGCGGGCTGTTGAAAACCGCTCCTCCCAGGGTGCGGGTGATTGAGACAAAGCGGCTACGCGTACGCCGAGAGCCGTTGATCTAAGTCAACACACAGGTCGCGCGAACCGGAAACACTTGGAACTGCACGGCGCTTTTCGCGCTCGCGCGAAGCCGGGCGCCTCGCCGCTGCAATCGCTTTTTCGGAATCAACCGCCCGCCAGTTCGGCGCGCTGCCGTTTTCAAGGGAGAAAACGATGAAGAAGCTGCTTATCGCACTGTTCGCCTTGGGCGCGATCGCCCAGGCCCAGGCTCAAGACAAGGCCCAACTCGATCGCGCCAAAGCTGAGGGCAAGGCCTCGTTCTACGCCAACATCACGGCGGTCGAACCGATCATGAAGGCATTCGCGGACGATACCGGCGTGAAGGCGGAATACACGCGGATCTCGACCTCGAAGTTCGTGGCCACCGCCATCACCGAGTTCGAGGCGGGGAAGCTGCTCGCGGACGTGGTGCAGGCGCCGCTGCCAGTGCTGGAGATGCTGAAAGAGAAAGGCGTGCTCGCCTCGTACCACTCGCCGGCCGCGAAGGGCTATCCCGACTGGGCGAACAAAGACGGCCAGATCCAGCTCTTCGGCATCGAGTACGTCGGTCTCATCTACAACAAGGAACGCGTCAAGCCCGCCGACGTGCCCAAGCGCTACGAGGACCTCGCGCTGCCCAAATGGAAGAACCAGATCGTGATGGCGAATCCCGCCAATCACGCGACGACCATTTCCTGGCTGATCGGCCTCAAGGAAAACGTGTTCAAGAACGAGGCCGACTGGCGCAAATTCCTTCAGGGGCTCGCCGCCAACAAGCCGATGTTCGTCGCCTCGTTCGGCCCGACGCCGGCGCCGGTGGAGAGCGGCGAGAAGCTGATCGCCATCTCGATGCCCAAGTACATCGTCACCAAGGCGCCGGCCCCGCTCGACTGGGCGCGGGTCGCGGAACCCTTGATGGGCACGCCGCGGGCGATCGCCGTGACTTCCAAGGCGCCGCACCCGGCCGCGGCGCGCGCGTTCGTCGACTATTGGCTGTCGAAGAAATCCATGGACCTGCTGGCGAAGGACGTGGGCGAATACGTGCTCGCCCCGGGCGTCTACCCGCCCATCGACGGCATCGCGAAGGCCAAGGTGATCGCCATCCGCGAGCTGTCGGACGAAGAAATCCAGAAGTGGGGCGCCGAGTTCAAGAAGATCTTCGACGTGAAATAGCTTTTGCAGCACGCATCGCAACAGCCGCCCGCAGCGGGATCCCGGGCGGCTGATTATTCTGCATCGGGCCGCTCCGCCCGCCGGGCGAGGACGCGCCGCTAAATCCGATTAGGACACGGCATGGAAATCCGCATCCGCGACGTCAGCAAGTATTACTACTCCGAGGGAAAGACCATCAAGGCGCTGGATGCGGTCGATCTCACCATCCCGGCCAATCAGATCTTTACCCTGCTCGGGCCGAGCGGCAGCGGCAAGACCACGCTGCTGCGCTGCATCGTCGGCCTGGAGACTCCCGATGCGGGCGAAATCAGCATCGGCGATGAGCTGGTGTGGTCAAGAGACAAAAACGTCTCCGTTCCTCCGGAGCGGCGCGGCCTGGGCATGGTGTTCCAGACCTACGCCATCTGGCCGCACATGAACGTGTTCGACAACGTCGCCTATCCGCTGCAGGTGCGCGGCGTGGCAAGCGAGAAGATTCGCGAGCGCGTGGCGCAAACCCTGCATTTCGTGCAACTCGAAGGCTTCGAGCGGCGGCCGGCAACCAAACTCTCCGGCGGCCAGCAGCAGCGCGTGGCCCTGGCGCGGGCGCTGGTGGCCGAGCCCAAGGTCATCCTGTTCGACGAACCTTTGAGCAACCTCGACGCCAAGCTGCGCGAAGAGACGCGCAAGGAACTGCGCGCCTTTCTCGCCAAGCTGCAGATCACCGCAGTCTACGTGACGCACGACCGCGTCGAAGCGCTCGCCCTGTCCGATGCCATTGCGGTGATGCGCTCTGGGCAGATCGTGGAAACCGGCTCGCCGCAGAAGATCTATTTCGACGCCGACCACCGTTTCGTCGCCGATTTCATCGGCCGCGCGAATCTCGTCAAAGCGACAGTGCGCGCCAGCGAAGGCGGGCACACCTTGGTCGAATCGGGACTGGGCAGCATCGCCTGCCAGCGCCGCGACATCCCCGCCGGGGCCGAGGCGACGCTTTGCATCCGGCCGGAATTCATCCGCGTCGCCCCCGGCGAATCCGAACCGCGCGCCAACCTGGTGAACGCCCGCATCGAGTCGCTCACCTTCGTCGGTGAAGCCTACGAGGCGGAGCTGCGCGCGGGCGAGGAGCGGCTGCTTGCGCGGATCGATCCCGACGCGAGGCTCGCCGCAGGCGATGCCGTGCACTTCGCGCTCGATCCCGCACACTGCCTGCTCACCGCGCTCTGATCGCGCATGGAAAGCTCGCGCTCCAGGCTCACCTGGCTTCTTATTGCGATCGTCGGCGCGCTGACGGTGTTTCCGGTGTTGATGCTGGCGCTGGGCAGCTTTTCCAAGGGCCTGACCGCGTTCGGTCAATTCACCGTAGACAAGCATGTCGCCGCCTATACCGATCCGGTGTTGGCGGAAGTGCTCGTCAACACCGCGGTGTTCGTCCTCGGCTCGTCGTTGCTCTCGACCCTGCTCGCGCTGCTTCTCGCCTACCTCAACATCCGCACCGACATCCCCTTCAAGTTCCTGTTCCGGATCATTTCGGTGATCCCGATGATGATCCCGCATCTGCTGTTCGCGGTGAGCTGGGCGCTGTTGCTCAATCCTTCCAACGGGCTCGTCAACCTGGCACTGAAGCAATTGCTTGCCCTGGAGGAAGCGCCGTTCGACATCTACTCGATGTGGGGGATGATCCTGGTCGAGGGCCTGCTCGACCTCCCCATCGCCTACCTGATCATCGCGCCGGCGATGGCCTCCTTCGACGTGGCGCTGGAAGAATCTTCGCGCGTCTGCGGCGCCGGCAACTGGCGCACGCTCACGCGCGTGACCCTGCCCGTGCTGCGGCCGGCGATCCTCGCCGCCTTCATCCTCGGCCTGGTGCGCAGCCTCGCCTCCTTCGCGGTGCCCTCGGTGATCGGCATGCCCGGCCGCGTGCGCGTGCTGGCGACGCACTTGTACGAAATGATCGCTACCGGCTTCGCCACCGATTACGGCAAGGCCGCCGCCGTCGGCATGAGCATTCTCGCCGCCTCGATCACCCTGATCGTCGTCTACCGCGCTCTCACCGCCGAAAGCGAGAAGTTCGTCACCGTCTCCAGCCGCGGCTTTCGTCCGTCGGTGATCGAGTTGCGCAGCGCGAAGGCGCCGCTCTTCATCGTCGTAGGGCTCTTGTCGCTCGTACTGATCGTGCTGCCGGTGGCGGTGCTCGCCTACACCTCGCTCGTGCCCTATTCGATGGTACCGAGCGCACGCGCCTTTTCGCTCATGGGCTGGAAGCACTGGAGCAAGGTCCTCGCCGACCCGGTATCGCTGCTGGCACTGAAGAACAGCCTGTTCCTCGGCGTCGCCGGCGCGAGCCTGGGCGTGATTCTGTCGCTCTTCGTCGCCTACGTCATCGTCAAGGTGAAGACGCGCGCCGCCGCCTTGCTCGAGTCCTTGAGCTATCTGTCCTTTTCCTTCCCCGGCATCGTCATCGGCATCGGCTTCATGTGGTTCTTCGTGCAGACGCCGCTCTACGCCACCATCTGGGCACTGCTGCTCGGCTACATCGGCACCTACCTGCCCTATGGCATCCGGCCGCTCGCGAGCGCCTTCATCCAGATCCACAGCCATTTGGAAGAGTCCTCGCTCGTCTGCGGCGCGAGCCCGCTGACGACCATGCGCCGCATCATCGTGCCGCTGCTCGTGCCCGGCATCGTCTCCGCCTGGATACTGCTGGCCTCGATGTTCTTGCGCGAGCTGACGCTGTCGGTGGTGCTGTCGCGCCCCGGCAGCGAAGTGCTGGCGGTTCAGATCCTGCGCTTTTCCGAAGACGGGCTGTGGGGCGAGCTGTCCGCGCTGGGCATGGTGATGATCGCGATATCGACCGCGCTCGTCGTCGCCGCGACGCTCGTCGCCGGCCGCTTCAAGCAGGATTAGCTCTGAAGTAGTGGGATATTGCGGTAGAGATCGAGCGCTTCTGGGTTGGCGAGTGCGTCGGTATGCGCCACCGGCATGCCGTGCACCATCGCCTTCACCGCGAGCTCGGTCACCTTGCCGTTCTTGGTGCGTGGAATATCTGCGACCTGCACGATGCGCGCCGGCACGTGCCGTGGCGTGGTGTTGTCGCGAATCTGCTTGCGGATGCGCTCTTCCAGTGCCGCATCGAGCTCGAGCCCGGCGCGCAGCTTGACGAACAGCACCACCCGGGTGTCGGTCGGCTGCGCGGGCGGCCATAGCTGGCCGACCGCCACCGCCTCTTCCACCGCGTCGATCTTCTCCACCTGGCCGTAGATCTCGGCCGTGCCGATGCGCACGCCGCCCGGATTGAGCGTCGCGTCCGAACGCCCGTAGACGATCATGCTGCCGCGCTCGGTGAGTTCGCAGTAGTCACCGTGGCACCAGACGTTCGGATAGCGCGCGAAGTAGGCATCGTGGTAGCGCTTGCCGTCCGCATCGTTCCAGAAACCGATCGGCATCGAGGGGAAAGGCGCCGTGCAGACGAGTTCTCCCTTTTGCCCGACCAGCGGCTTGCCGTTCTCGTCCCACACCTCGACTTTCAGGCCGAGGCTACGGCATTGCAGCTCACCGCGCCAAACCGGCAGGATGGGATTGCCGTCGGCGAACGCCGCCATGATATCGGTGCCGCCGGAGATCGAGGACAGGCGCACGTCGCGCTTCACGTCGCGGTAGACGTAGTCGTAGCTCTCCGGCACCAGCGGCGAACCAGTGGAGATGATGGTCGCGAGCGACGCCAGGCTGTGCGTCTTCGCCGGCTTCAAGCCGCGCTTGGCGATGGCGTCGATGAACTTGGCCGAGGTGCCGAGCTGGGTGAAGCGCTCGGCGTCGCAGAAGTCGAATAGGATCGCCGCGTCACGCACGAAGGGCGAGCCGTCGTAGAGCATGATGCTCGCCTCGGCGAGCAGGCCCTGGAACAGCAGGTTCCACATCACCCAGTTGCAGGTGGTGTAGTAGAAGAAGCGGTCGCCCGGCTTCACGTCGAACTGCAGCTTGTACATCTTGAGGCCGGAGAGCAGCGTTCCGCCCGCGCCGTGCACGATGCACTTGGGCTTGCCGGTGGTGCCAGAGGTAAACAGGATGTAAAGGGGATGGTCGAACGGCAGCTGCGCATACTCGATCTCGCGCGCAGCGTAGGGCTCGAGCCACTCGCCGTAACGCACGCCGTTCGAAATGGCGGAGACGTCCGGATACACGCCCAAATGCGGCACCACCACCACGCGGCGCACGCTGGGCAGCTGCGCCGCCATCGCACGCACGCGCTCCAGCGAATCGTGATTCTTGCCGTTGTAGATGTAGCCATCGGCGCAGAACAGGAGCTTCGGCTCGGTCTGCCCGAAGCGGTCGAGCACGCCGTCGGTACCGAAATCCGGCGAGCAGGACGACCAGACGGCACCGATCGAAATCGCCGCCAGAGCGAACACCGCCGTCTCCGGCATATTCGGAATGAAGGCAGCGACGCGATCGCCCGCGACGACGCCCTCGGCGCGCATCGCCTGCGCCGCACGCGACACCGCGGCGCGCAGCTCGGCATGGCTCATGCGGCGGCGAAAGCCGGTCTCGTCCCAGAAGACGCAGGCGTCCGCGCCGTCGCGCCGGCGCAGCATGTTCTCGGCGAAGTTCAGCCGCGCCTCGGGGAACCATTTGGCGCCGGGCATGCGCTCGCCGTCCACCAGGATGCGCTCGCCCTTGTTGGAGGCGATGACGCCGCAGTAATCCCACACCGCTTCCCAGAACTGGTCGGTCCGGGTCACGCTCCAATCGTAGAATTCGGGATAGGTATTGAGCTTGAGCTTCCAGCGCCGCACCGCCAGGCGCGCGAACCGGGTGAGGTTGGACTTTGCGATCTGCGCCTGGCTCGGCGCCCACATTACTTGCTGCGACATGGTCTGTATCGTTCCAATTAGGAGTTGGTGTGGAGATGCGGCCTTGCTTCCCCTCGTTGTTCCCATCCTCTCGGGCGCGGTCGGAGGTGGGATCGCCGCACGCGCGTCCTCTCCTCTGCCGGCCTGATATAGTAACCGTCGGCACGGCATCGTGGAAACGGGGGGAACGATTCGACCGTGATTGCGAAGCGCGGCATGGTTAGGTTCATTCGAGCGCTGCTGCTCGGCGCATGCGGCTGCGCGGGCACGGCCCAGGCGCAGGTACCCGTCTGCGCCGGGCCGCCTGCGTACCCGGCAGCGCAGCGCGCGCCGGCGCGCGAGCCGACGGTGCAGGACTACGAGCAGATACTGAAGCGCCAGCCGCGCACGGCGCAGGACTACTACGACCACGGCGTGCTGCACGAGCGCATGGGCCAGTACACCAGCGCGATCCTCGACTACACCCACGCCATCGGCATGCAGCCGTGCCTGGCGCAGGCCTACGAGCGCCGCGGCGTCACCCAGGGGAGCTTGGGCAAGTTCGAGCGCGCGCTGGAGGATCTCGACCTGGCGATACGCATCGATTCCGGCGCGGCCTCGGTCTATGTCAACCGCGGCGCGGTGTACGAGGCGATGGGCCAGAACCAGCGCGCCCTGGCTGAATTCAGCCACGCCGTCGAGCTCGACCCGCAGTCGGCGAACGCGCGCGTGCGCCGCGGCGGAAGCTACGAAATCGCGGGCGAGCTCGAGCGCGCCGTCGAAGAATACGATCGCGCGCTTGCCATCAATCCGGCCGATGCCCAGACCTATTTCTACCGCGCGCGGGCGCTCACCCGAGCGCGGCGCTTCGAGCGCGCGCTCGCCGACCTCGACCAGGCGATCCGCCTCGATCCGCGCGATGCCAAAGCCTATCAGAGCCGGGCCGCCGTCTACGCAGCGGGCGGAGACCACGCGCGCTCGATCCAGGACTACAGCGAAGCGATTCGCCTCGATGCGCGCTACGCGCTTGCCTACCAGGGACGCGGCGACGCCTACGCGCGGATTGCCCAGCCGGAACTGGCGATCGCCGATTACGGCGAGGCGATCCGCATCAACCCGAAGAACGCCTACGCCTATTTCGGCCGCGGCCAGATACTGGCGGCAGAGGGCGAGCACGAGCGCGCGATCGCCGACTTCGACGCGGCGGTCGAGCGCAAGCCCGATTTTGCGCTGGCCTTGCGCAGCCGCGGCATGAGCCAGCAGAAATTGAAGCGGATCGAGCGCGCGCTGGCCGATTTCGACGCCGCGATCCGCATCGATTCCCGCGACACCATCGCCTTGAACGAACTCGCCTGGCTGCTCGCAACCTCCGGCGAGGAGCGCTGGCGCGACCCGGCCCGGGCGGTCGAGCTCGCGCGCAGTGCCTGCAATGTCGCCGGCTGGCGCTCGCCGGACCTATTCGACACCTACGCGGCGGCGCTCGCCGCCGCCGGCAAGTTCGACGATGCGATCAAGTGGCAGGAGGCCGCGCTCGAGTCGGAAAGCTTCGCGCGCCAGCACGGCGCGGGGGCGCGCGAACGCCTGCGCTTGTACCGCGAAGGCAAGGCTTACCGCGAGCCCTAGCGCCCAAGGTTCGGCACAGGCAGAGGCCGGCGCAAGGGGAGGCGGAGCTTCGCATGGCGAAAGTGCGTTTCGCCAGTGCAAATTCGACCGGATGTTCTCTCAGGGAGCGAGTTGTATGGGGCAGGCCTAATGAGTAGAATGGCCCGCACCGCGCCGCCGCCAGGCGGACGCCCGATTACAATAAAAGGAGCCACTATGAAACGTCTCGCCACTATCGCCGTCGCGCTGCCGCTGTCGATCGCCGTGATAGCGCCGGCCGCCGCGCAGCAGCTTACCGGTACCCTGAAGAAGGTGCAGGAAACGGGTGCTTTCACCATCGGCTATCGCGAGTCCTCGATTCCGTTCTCCTACCTCGACGACCAGCAAAAGCCGATCGGTTATGCAATGGACCTGTGCCTGAAGGTGGTCGACGCGGTCAAGGCCGAGTTGAAGATGCCGAACCTCAAGCTCAACCTCCAGCCGGTGACTTCCAGCAACCGCATCCCGCTGCTGCAAAACGGCACCATCGACATGGAATGCGGCTCGACCACCAACTCGGTGCAGCGCCAGCAACAGGTTTCCTTCGGCCCGACCTACTTCGTCATCAACGTGACGGCCGCGGTGAAGAAGAATTCCGGCATCAACAGCCTCGCCGACCTGAACGGCAAGACCATCTCCACCACCTCCGGCACGACCTCGGTGCCGCTGATCAAGGGCTACGAAAAGACAAAGAACGTGACGGTGAAGGAGATCTACGGCAAGGACCACGCCGAGTCCTTTCTGTTGCTGGCGGATGACCGCTCCTCGGCCTTCATCATGGACGACATCCTGCTCGCGGGCCAGATCGCCAATTCCAAGAATCCGGGCGACTACAAGATCATCCCCGAATCGCTGCGGCAGGAACCGTACAGCATGATGATCCGCAAGGATGACGCGCAGTTCAAGGGGCTGGTCGACAAGACCGTCGGCGGCATCATGAAATCGGGAGAGATCGACAAGATCTACGCCAAGTGGTTTACCAGCCCGATTCCGCCCAAGAACATCAACATGAATTTCCCGATGACGTCGCCGATCCGCGAAGCGTTCAAGAACCCGAACGACAAGGGCGTGCAGTAAGCCGCCTGCTTCGCAGCAACCAGGCCGGATGGCGCGGTTCGCCGATCCGGCCTTTTTTATGGGAGGATGGCGTCGTTTCCCCCATGCAAAAACGACGATAATGCGCATGCAGGCGGGTCGGCGCAGCCACCCTTGGAGCGACGAATAGGATGAATCTCGGCATATTTTTCGAGCAGATACCGGATAGCGACATCGACTGGTGGCAGTCGCTCGCCTCGGGCTTGGGCTGGACGGTCAGCACCACTTTCTTCGCTTGGATCATCGCCTTTACCTTCGGCTCGTTCGTCGGCGTGGCGCGGACCACCGATAAGGGCTGGCTGGTGCGCATCGGCAACGCCTACGTGGAGCTGTTCCGCAACATCCCGTTGATCGTCCAGTTCTTCGTCTGGTATTTCGTCTTGCCCGGCTTGATACCTTCGGTCAAGCGCTGGGTGGTGTCGCTCGACCCGACCGACCACCAATTCGTCACTTCCGTCGTCTGCCTGGGACTGTTCACCTCGGCGCGTATCGCCGAGCAGGTACGCTCGGGCATCCAGTCGCTGTCGCGCGGCCAGCGCAGCGCCGGCTATGCCGTCGGCTTGACGCAGACGCAGACCTACCGTTTCGTGCTCCTGCCCATGGCCTACCGCATCATCATCCCGCCGCTCACCTCCGAGGTAATGAACCTGATCAAGAACACCTCGGTTGCTTATTCGATCGGCCTGGTGGAGTTGTTCTTCCGCACCCGTGAAATGGCGGAAATGACCTTCCGTTATTTCGAGAGCTTCGCCGCCGCGACGCTGATCTACATGGTGATCGCCTTCGCCGCCAACCGCGTCATGGCCGTCATCGAGCGCCGCGTCGCCGTTCCCGGCTACATCACAGGCGGCAAATAATGGGCGATCTCGACTTCGATGTCATCGGCCGGACCTGGCCCTATCTTCTGCAGGGGCTGCAATACACTGTGCAGCTTACCCTGGCCGCGGCGGTGGGAGGCACCATATTCGGCACTTTGCTCGCCATGGCGCGGCTGTCGGCGTTCAGGCCGCTCGCCCTCGTCGCCTCGGGCTACGTCAACCTGATGCGCTCGCTGCCCCTGCTGCTGGTGATCTTCTGGTTCTATTTCCTGGTGCCGGTGCTGGTGCAGTCCGTCATGGGCTGGGAGCGCCCGCCGCAGATCGGCGCCGAGCGCTCCGCCTACGTCACTTTCATCATGTTCCAGGCGGCGTATTACTGCGAAATCATGCGCGCCGGCATCCAGAGCATTTCGCGCGGCCAGGTCGGCGCCGCTTACGCCGTGGGCCTCACCTATTGGCAGGCAATGAAGCTGATCATCCTGCCGCAAGCCTTCCGCAACATGCTGCCCGTGCTACTGACCCAGACCATCGTCCTGTTCCAGGACGTGTCGCTCGTGTCCCTGCTCAACGTGACCGATTTCGTCGGCGCCGCGGTCAAGATCGCGCAGCGCGACAGCCGCATCGTCGAAATGTATCTGTTCGTGGCCGTCGTCTATTTCATCCTGTGTTACGCCTTGTCGTACCTGACGAAGCGCTTGCAGCAACGAATTGCCATCGTGCACTAAGGAACATCCGAACATGATCGAGATCAAAGACGTGAGCAAGTGGTACGGCAGTTTCCAGGTGCTCAATCACTGCACCACTCACGTGAAAAAGGGCGAAGTGGTGGTGGTGTGCGGCCCCTCGGGATCGGGCAAGTCCACGCTGATCAAGACGGTCAACGCGCTCGAGCCGTTCCAGAAAGGCGAGATCACCGTGGACGGCATTTCGGTGGGCGACGCCAAGACCGACCTGCCCAAGCTGCGCGCCAAGATCGGTATGGTGTTCCAGAGTTTCGAGCTGTTTCCGCATATGAAGGTCACCGAGAATCTGACTTTGGGACAGATCAAGGTGCTCGGCCGCAAGCCCGATGAGGCGATGGAGCGCGGACTGAAAATGCTGGATCGCGTGGGCCTGCTGTCGCAGAAGGACAAGTTTCCCGGCCAGCTCTCCGGCGGCCAGCAGCAGCGCGTCGCCATCGCCCGGGCGCTGTCGATGGATCCGATCGCCATGCTGTTCGATGAGCCGACTTCGGCGCTCGACCCGGAAATGATCAACGAAGTGCTCGACGTCATGGTCGAACTCGCGCAGGAAGGCATGACCATGATGTGCGTGACCCACGAAATGGGATTTGCGCGCAAGGTGGCGCACCGCGTCATCTTCATGGACCACGGCGCCATCGTCGAAGACGCGACCAAGGACGACTTCTTCGGCAAGCCGCACTCGGAGCGGGCGCAGCTGTTCCTGTCGAAGATCCTGCACCACTGAACCGCTAGTCCAACCGCCGCGCGCCCATGCTCGCCTTCGTCTTGCGCCGCCTCGCCCAGGCCGTCCTGGTGATGCTGGTGGTCGGGTTGATTGCGTTTTCGCTGTTCACCTACGTCGGCGACCCGGTGAATTTCATGGTCGGGCAGGATGCGACGCCCGAGGACCGGGCGCGGATCACGCAGTTGCTGGGCCTGGACCAGCCCTTCTACGTCCAGTATGCGAGCTTCGTCGAACGTGCGGTGCACGGCGACTTCGGCTTGAGCCTGCGCCAGGCGCGGCCCGTGTCCCAGCTTTTCCTGGAGCGCCTGCCGGCGACGCTGGAACTGTCCTTTGCGGCTGCGTTTATCGCGCTCGGGGCGGGCATTCCCATGGGCGTGTATTCGGCGCTCAGGCGCAACTCCTGGCTGTCGCAAGTCTTCCTCGCGGTGTCGCTGCTCGGCGTGTCGCTGCCGACCTTCCTCATCGGCATCATCCTGATCCTGGTGTTCGCGGTGATCCTGGGCTGGCTGCCCTCCTTCGGCCGCGGCGACACCGTCGCCATCGGCTGGTGGACGACGGGCCTGCTGACCGTCTCCGGGCTCAAGTCCATCATCCTGCCGGCGATCACGCTGGGGCTGTTCCAGATGACGCTGATCATGCGCCTGGTGCGCGCCGAGATGCTGGAAGTGCTCAGGACCGACTACATCAAGTTCGCGCGCGCGCGCGGGCTTCCCGAGCGCACGGTGCACTTCCGCCATGCGCTGAAGAACACCCTGGTGCCGGTGATCACCGTCGCCGGGCTGCAGCTGGGGTCGATCATCGCCTTCGCCATCATCACTGAGACGGTGTTTCAGTGGCCGGGCATGGGCTTGCTGTTCATTCAGGCGGTGAGCGTCGCCGACATCCCGGTGATGGCCGCCTACCTGTGCCTGATCGCGCTGTTCTTCGTCGTCATCAACCTGGTCGTCGATTTGCTGTACTACGTCGTGGATCCGCGACTGCGCATCGAACGCAGCGCGTTCGCCCATTAGGAGAATCTGCATGAACGCACCGCCAACCCAACATTCGCCGGTCGACGCCATCCGCTGCTATCATCCGGAGCTGACCGACATCCGCCGCGACCTCCACGCCCACCCGGAACTCGGCTTCGAGGAGAAGCGCACCTCCGACATCGTCGCGGCGAAGCTCGCCGCCTGGGGCATAGAAGTGCACCGCGGCCTGGCCAAGACCGGCGTGATCGGCGTGGTGAAAGGCAAGAGCGCGAAGAGCGGCCGCGCCATCGGCCTGCGCGCCGACATGGACTGCCTGCCGATGCACGAGATGGGCAGCCGCGCCTACAAATCGAAGTATCCGGGGGCCATGCACGCCTGCGGCCACGACGGGCACACCACCATGCTGCTCGGTGCGGCAAGGTATCTGGCTGAGACGCGCGATTTCGACGGCACAGCCTATCTGATCTTCCAGCCGGCGGAAGAAGGCGGCGGCGGCGGCAAGGTGATGGTCGACGAAGGCCTATTCAAGCGCTTTCCCGTGGACGCGGTCTACGCGCTGCACAACTGGCCGAGCCTGCCCGCCGGCAAAATGGCCGTGCGCGGCGGCCCCATCCTCGCCGCCACCGACGAAATCGTGATCGAAGTCCGCGGCAAGGGCGGCCACGGCGCGATGCCGCACCTCGCCGTCGACCCGGTGGTGATCGCGGCGCAGGTGATCGGCGCCCTGCAGACCATCGCCAGCCGCAACGTCAACCCCATCGATTCGGTGGTGGTGAGCGTCTGTTCGATGCAGACCAGCCAGGTGGGCGCTTTCAACGTGATCCCCGACGCGGTGAAGCTGATCGGCACCGTGCGCACCTTCCGGCCGGAGACGCGCGACCTGGCGGAGGAACGGGTCAAATCGATCGTCGACGGCATCGCCCGCGCCATGGGCGGCAGCGCCAGCATCGAATACACTCGGGGGTACCCGGCGACCGTCAACACCGAGGCCGAAGCCCAGTTCGCGGCGCGCGTCGGCGAGCGCATATTCGGCAAGGACAACGTCCTCACCGACGCCGAACCGGCGATGGGCGGAGAGGATTTCTCCTACATGCTGCAGGCGCGGCCCGGTGCCTACATCTGGCTCGGCCAGGGCGGGGGCCCCAGCGGCTGCTTCCTGCACAATCCGGGCTACGACTTCAACGACGACGTGATCCCGCTCGGCGCCGGCCTGCTCGCGGCGCTGGTGCAGGAAGCACTTCCAATCGGCTAGCGCTTGGCTCAGAATGGCCGCAGCTTGCCTACCTCCGGGAATGCGACGCCTCGCCTGCTTCCCGGCGGAAGTAAATCAAGCACGACAACTAGAGGGGAGATTCATATGACGTTTGCAAAGAGGTTCATCGCGGCTACGGCCGCGGCACTCATGGCCCTTGCCGTCGCCGTTCCGGCGCAGGCGGCCACGCTGCGTTGGGGTGCGCAGAACGACATCCTCACGCTCGATCCGCACTCGCAGAACCACTCGACCACGCATAGCATCATCCAGAATGCGTATGAGGGCCTGACCCGCTACACCAAGACCTTCGAAGTCGAGCCGGCGCTCGCCACCAGCTGGCAGTCGATCACGCCGACGCAATGGCGCTTCAATTTGCGCAAGGGCGTGAAGTTCCACGACGGCTCGCCCTTCACCGCCGACGACGTGGTCTTCTCCTTCGACCGCATCCGCCAGCCGCAGGGCACCAACCAGAGCTATGTCGCGGGCGTGAAGGAGGTGAAGAAGATCGACGACAATACCGTCGACTTCATCCTCGACGGCCCGAACCCGGTGCTGCTGCGCCTGCTCTCCGACTTCCGCATCATGAGCAAAGCCTGGTGCATCAAGAACAAGTCGGAGAACATCCAGAACTACAAGGCGCGCGAGGAAACCTATGCCTCGCGCCACGCGAACGGCACCGGCCCCTACATCATCGAAAGCTGGGAACCGGACAAGCGCGTGGTGATGAAAGCCAACCCCAACTGGTGGGACAAGATCCAGGGTAACGTGACCGAGGTGTACTACCTGCCGATCAAGTCGGACGCGACCCGCGTCGCGGCGCTGCTTTCCGGGGACGTCGACCTCGTCACCGACCTGCCGACGCAGGACGTGCAGCGCCTGCGCTCCGATCCCAAGCTGAAAGTCATGGACGGCGCGGAGAACCGCACCATCTTCATCGCCCTCGACCAGTTCAGCCCCGAGCTCAAGTATTCGAACGTCAAGGGCAAGAACCCGTGGAAGGACATCCGCGTGCGCAAGGCGCTCAACCTCGCCGTGGACCGTGAAGCGATCAAGCGCATCACCATGCGCGGCCTGTCGATCCCGGCCGGGATCATGGTTCCGCCGGGCGTGAACGGGAACACCCCGGAAATCGACAAGGTCGCGCCGGTCGACCTCGAAGGCGCGAAGAAACTGCTCGCCGAGGCCGGCTATCCCAACGGTTTCGAATTCGGCCTGGACTGCCCGAACAACCGCTACGTGAACGACGAGGAGATCTGCCAGTCCCTGGTCGGCATGTGGGGCAAGATCGGCCTCAAGGTCAAGCTGACGGCGCAGCCGATGGCGAGCTTCATCGCCAAAGTCGAGAATTTCGACACCAGCGCCTACATGCTCGGCTGGGGCGTGGCGACCTTCGATGCGCTCTTCACCCTGCAGGCGCTCGCGCACACCAAGACCAAAGGGGCGGACGGCAGCTTCAACTTCTCGCGCGTAAGCGATCCCAAGCTCGACGCCCTGATCGACGCGAGCAAGACCGAGATGGACACGAAGAAGCGCGACCAGGAGCTGCGCGATGCCTTGGTCCTGATTCGCGATAACTACTACTTCGTGCCCCTGCATCATCAGCTGCGGCCCTGGGCGATGAAGAAGAACGTGTCGACCGTGTACAAGTCGGACGACCGCCAGGAACCGCGCTACGCGCGCGTCGAGTAGCAGGAAAGCAGGAGAGCAGATGGGCGCGGTCGCGGGCTGGATGCAGCGCATCTGGGACCACGACCTCGCCTACAGCTTCCGCCGCTCCCCGGTAACGGTGGTGGCGGCGATTCTCACCGTCGTCTGCGTCGGCGGCGCAATATTCGCGCCCTGGCTCGCGCCGTTCAATCCGTTCGACAGCGCGAGCCTCAACCTCTCCGACGGATTCATACCGCCGTCGTGGACGCCGCACGGCCAGGCGAAATACCTGTTCGGCACGGACGACCAGGGACGCGACGTGCTCTCCACCATCATGTACGGCGCGCGCATTTCGCTCGTCGTCGGCGTCGCTTCGGTGATCTTCTCCATGTTTCTCGGCGTGGGCGCAGGGCTGCTCTCCGGCTACGTCGGCGGCCGGCTCGATGCCTTCATCATGCGCGTCGCCGACATCCAGCTCTCCTTCCCCGCCATCCTGATCGCGCTCCTCGTCGACGGCGTGGCGCGCGCGATCCTGCCGCACGAAGCGGCGGACGAAATCGCGATTCCCGTGCTGATCCTCTCCATCGGCGTGTCGGGCTGGGTGCAGTACGCGCGCACCGTGCGCGGCTCGACCATGGTCGAGCGGCACAAGGAATACGTCCAGGCTGCGCGCGTCATCGGCCGCGGCCGCGGCTCGATCATGCTGCACCACGTGCTGCCCAACGTGATGGGGCCGGTGCTCGTCATCGCCACCATCCACATCGCTACCGCGATCATCACCGAGGCGACGCTGTCCTTCCTCGGCGTGGGCGTGCCCCCCACCCGGCCATCGCTCGGCACCTTGATCCGCGTCGGCAACGAATACCTCTTCTCCGGCGAATGGTGGATCACGCTGTTTCCGGGCATCGCCCTGATGGTGCTGGTGCTCTCGGTCAATCTGCTCGGGGACTGGCTGCGCGATGCGCTCAACCCGAAGCTGCGCTAAGAAGGCGGCGGCTATAGACCGTGGCTAGTCCGCTGCTTGAAGTCCGCAACCTGCGCGTCGAGTTTCCCACTCGCCGCGGCACGCTCGTCGCCGTCGACGAACTCTCGTTCGACATCGCCCCGGGCGAAGTGCTCGGCGTGGTCGGAGAATCCGGCGCGGGGAAATCGCTCACCGGCATGGCGATCATCGGCCTGCTCGAGCCTCCCGGGCGCATCGCCGCCGGGGAAATCCTGCTCGAAGGCGCGCGCATCGACAATCTTCCCGCCGAAGCTATGCGCCGCATCCGCGGAAAACGCATCGGCGCGATCTTCCAGGATCCGCTCACCTCCTTGAATCCGCTGTTCACCATCGGCGAGCAGCTCACCGAGACCATTCTCGCCCACCTCGATCTCGATGCGGGAAAGGCGCGCGCACTCGCCATCGAACTCCTTGCCGAGGTGGGCATTCCCGCGCCGGAGGTGCGCATCGACCACTACCCGCACCAGTTCTCCGGCGGCATGCGCCAGCGGGTGGTGATCGCGCTCGCGCTCTGCGCCCGGCCGCGGCTGATCGTGGCGGACGAGCCCACTACCGCGCTCGACGTATCGATCCAGGCGCAGATCATCGCCCTCCTGAAGAAGCTCGCACGCGAGCACGGTGCGGCCGTGATGCTCATCACCCACGACATGGGCGTGATCGCCGAAACCGCCGACCGCGTCGCCGTGATGTACGCCGGGCACCTCGCCGAGCTCGGTCCGGTGAAGGAGGTGATCCATGCGCCTGCCCATCCCTACACCTCGGGACTCATGCGCTCCATCCCCAAGCTCGGCGAAGGCCGCGAACGCCTGGCGCAAATCGACGGCGCGATGCCGCGCCTGAATGCCATTCCGCAAGGCTGCGCCTTCAATCCGCGCTGCCCCGAACGCATGGAGCGCTGCAGCCGCGAGCGGCCGACGCTCATGCCCGCGGGCGCGAATCTCGCTGCATGCTGGCTGTATGAACGCAAGCCCTGAAATGCTGCGCCTGGAGGGCGCGCGGCGCGAGTTCGACGTCTCGCGCCCCTGGTTGAACCGCGTGCTCGAAGGCGAGCCGCTGCGCAGCCTGGTTGCGGTTGACGACGTGTCCTTCGCCATCCGCAAGGGCGAGACGCTCGCGCTGGTAGGCGAATCCGGCTGCGGGAAGTCCACCGTCGCGCGCCTGATCGTGGGCCTGTATGCGCCCAGCAGCGGCCGCATCGTCTTCGACGGCTCGGACCTCGCCGATCCGGCTGCCGCGCCCTTGCGCCGGCGCATGCAGATGATCTTCCAGGACCCCTACGCCAGCCTCAACCCGCGCTGGCGCGTGAGCAAGATCGTCGCCGAGCCGCTCGTGGCCCACGGCCACGCGCCCGACAAGGCGCAGCTCGCGACGCGCGTGGCAGAGCTGCTCGCTCAAGTGGGGCTGGTGCCGGAGGACGGCGAGAAGTTTCCGCACGAATTCTCCGGCGGGCAACGCCAGCGCATTTCCATCGCGCGCGCGCTGTCGGCGAATCCCGAGTTCCTGGTGTGCGACGAGCCGACCTCCGCGCTCGACGTCTCGGTGCAAGCGCAGATCCTCAACCTGATGCGCGACCTGCAGCAGCGCCTGGGCCTTACCTATCTCTTCATTTCGCACAACCTCGCCGTGGTGGCGCACATCGCCACGCGCGTCGGGGTGATGTACCTCGGACGCCTGGTCGAGATCGCCGACGCGAAAGAGCTGTTCGCGCGGCCGCGCCACCCTTACACGCGCATGCTGATTGACGCGATCCCGGACCTGCAGATGACGGGCAAGGCGCGCACGCCGGTGGCGGGCGAAGTGCCCAATCCGCTCAATCCGCCCGCAGGCTGCGCCTTCAATCCGCGCTGCCCCCACGCGAACGAACGCTGTCGCAGTGAGCGACCGGCGGCGCATGCCATCGGCAGCGGCGCCGTCGCCTGCCATGCGGTGGAGGAAGGGCGGCTCGGTGTTTGACTCCCAAATCGCCCCGCTTCTAAGTCGGAATGTAGGTCCGCTTGCGCTCGCGGCAGAGTTGGGAAGCACTTGAGCAACGAGTCTATCCGTTAAGAAGTAGTAGATTCAGCTATGGGAAAGGCCACTTATAGGGCCGAGAGATGACAGTTAGGGACGAAGAAACCGTACGTCTTTGCCGGACCTACGGGCTCAGTCCTTTTTGAAGGGACAGCGCCGCAGCTAAAGCAGAAGGGATGGAACAGCCTGCAGATCATCTACGCCGGCACAGTTACGGCTCAGTGCGACGACATCACATTGATTCGATGTTACTGACTACGGATAAAGACCCCGTGTCGCGGTGAGCCTCGGTCCCGCGAGGCACTCCACCAGACCGCATTAGAGGCGCGCCAGTAAACGCAGCGGCGCGCGCGTGCCCCTTCCCCCTGCGCTCGCACCGTTCGTTTACCCTGCGGCTTCTATGCTAGTCCTGCGGGGTGTCGGCGTCGGTTTGTCCGAGAGGTGGCAGTTAGGCCCACCAGAAACGACGGAGACCGCGTGTGGCGGGCCTCGTAGGTCCCCGGAGTATCACCGATGGACTGCATGGGGGCACTGGGGGGAACCGTGGCGCTCGCGCTTAGCGGTAGGGTCCACGAATTTTTGCAGCAAAGTAAGCCGCCCCACTTCCACACCCTCGGCACTCAACGGGAGCACCCGCTGGTGTCTTCGGAGTGCGTCGAGGGCTAATCCGTTCGGATGATGTACAAAGGCGCGGCGTGAGGATAGGTTGGCTGATCGTGGGCACGCGTGCTGCCAATCGGGAATCGTGATCGTGGCGAAGACAAACACCTATCGCAACTATTACATAGTGTTCATCGGCGGCACGGCAATCAGCATTACGCTGCTGATTATTGGACCAGAGCTTTCGCCGATGGGATTCCTGTTTGGACCAGCATCAATGATACTTGTGGGAGTAGTTTTGGGTACCTTTACATGTCCGCATTGTGGCGAGTGTTTGGTGAAGACGCGCGGTGGAATCTTCCAGTCGGTGTTTATTGGAAGAACGTGCCGCAGTTGCAACGCCAGAATCGACTATCCGTTCCATCGCCCTTGACCGTCATCCGAAGATGAAACTGCTCCTCTCCCTCGCCCTTCTCGCAGTCGCCAGCACCGCCCACGCCCAAGCCACGGTGTACCGCTGCGAGCGCGACGGGAAGATCGCGTTTTCCGACCAGCCGTGCCAGTCAGGCGCAAAGGGGTCCACGAAGGTCTACGCCGCTCCGGGTACAGTCGGCCTCCTCGACTTGCAGGTGTCGGTTAGACCCTACAACGTGGAAGGCAGAGATTACACGTCGCTAAAAAGATCGCTGCACACCAATGGCCCGAAGGGCTACCAAGGCTTCGCGAGCTGGAACTGCACCTACGAGTACACCACGAAGAAGCGCGGGAACGATTGCCAGATCGCTACGGTGGTCACCCAAGTCAAGGGCGAGATTCTGATGCCGCGCTGGGTAGATGAAGCGTCGGCCTCTGTCGAGTTGCAGCGGCGGTGGAGCAACTTCTACTCGGCACTGAAAACGCACGAAGACGGCCACATCCAGCACGGTAGAGAACTGGCCCTGCTGGTAAAGGAGCGGTTGATGGGTATTGGCTGGACCTCCTGCAACGACTTGGCGAGTCTTGCGCGACGCGAGTTCGACAAGGTCTACAACAACCTCAAGGCGCGTGACCAAGAATACGACACGAGGACCGAGCACGGGATTACACAGGGGACGAGGTTCTGATGGGCTTCATCGCGCATACGCGCGCGTCGCGTTCGATGCAGTCGTCAAGCGTGCGCGGCGGTACCCCACGCGCCACCACGGTAGACCTGCATGCTCCTCGACGGGGGCACCGGGGGGGATTTTGAGGTGAAGCGGGATGCCTAGACTTGCTCGAACTTTTTCGGTGCGCTGAAAGATGGAATCGCTTACACATATAATCGTATTCGTCTTCGGCTTCGGTGCGGGGTTGCTGGTCTGGAATCGCACCGTGAGATGGACCGTCGCGGTTTGGAGCGCGTACCGAGAACGCCGCGCATCAGGTCTTGGCTTCGCAATTCCGTCTGTGCTGTTCCTCCACTCTGGTCCATGGCTGCTCGGATTGGCCATCTTCTTCACGGCCCACATCCTCTCGTCGCCTCATTCACCAGAATGGAATTGGTTCTTCGCGGGTCCGCTGGTGGTTCCGCCTGTAATTGGTGTTCTTGTTTTTCGCGTTCTTCGACACCAGAAGAAAGTGCGGGATGAAGGAGATGCCGCCGACGTGGCTGGTTCGGACTCACCCCAACGACCTGACGCACAGGGGCCTGCGCTGTTTCGCTTCATGCGCTGGTCCACATCCACATTGCGGAATTGTGTCGTGCTCTTTGGGTTCGTGGTCGCGATTCCCGATAGCATCTTCTTCTGGACTGACTCTTATTGCGAAGGTCGATTGACAATTGCGTTTGCGCTAATTTCGGCATCCATATCTTGGGCTGGTGGAGCAGTATGCGGCGTTCTAATCTGGTACACGATTATGAAACCGCTTCGAGCCAGATTGGACCAAGCTCGTAGGCTTCGCCCTTGACCCTCACGTGACCACAGCACCCCCGAGTGGGCACTTGATCTTCTCAAGTGCAGACGCCTTGACGGCCAGCGTATTAGGTATCGCTATCGCCGCTACGCTTGAACATGGAGAGTGGAAGGGTGACGTTGAGAGAAGCGCCGTTTGCCATTTCGGGTGGTGTGCTCAATGGGGGCGACGCGTTGTTCATCTGGTGATTCAGCGCCCGTGCGTAGTCCCAACAGTGAAACTGCATTCGTCGTGCCAAAGCACGAAAGGCGGCGATGTCGATACCCTCCGACAGCGGATTGAAAGGCTTGCTCCAACTCATCACGCCCGGAGAGTCAATCGGTACGCGCGCAGTGGGCTTGCGCTCGTAATCGGAATGTGCGATTCCCTGGTTTCTCAGCTTGATAATCTTGTCGTGTAGTGCAAGGCTTGCACTGTCGAGGATGGCGTCTGGGCGCGGTATGTTCTTATGGGCCTTCGGGTTCTCGTAGTGGCGACTGAAAGGCCGCGCGTACGCAACAATAGACGCGCTGAGCAGGGCACGCTGTACTGTGGCGTCAGTGTGGGAATCGAACACCGATAGGTATTCGTGTGCCTCCTCGAAATCGTGCCTCGAGAGGGTCCATCTGTTGAACTCTGCCTCCAATCCTTCCATCGCGGCTCGCAATGCAAAGACGATGCGGTCTGACTAGGTTATCACGGCGCAACCGGGCAGGTAGCCCACGAAAGCACTGTGACGTATTTGTGCCGTAACTGGGCCTGATTTGGCCTTGCTGAGGCTGGTGATCAAGTGAAGCGGCAAGCGTTGCGAGCTTGATTACACTACGTTTTTCTAAACTGCTCGTTCAGCGCCCTGCCCCCTTGGATCGACTGTTAATCCGCAGGTACTTGTGACCTGCCCAGGTTGGCGCCGCAACTAGGTCAGGAAACCTTTGTAAGCGTACGCAGTTGCCGCGTAGCTGCGCTCCGACGAGCTACGGTCCTAGACACTCGCGAAGTATTACCCGCAATGAGTCATGAGCCTCGACCTCCTTCACAAGTCCGGGATACAGCGGTCTAATCTTCCTTGTCATCGCTTCGGGTGCAGCCTTGAATGCACGTGTCAAAGCCTGCGGCTCCGATTCCGCGAGCACGGCAGCGAGCGTCAACGCCTGCTGCCTGTCCTTAGCCGCCTTTTCGCGGAAGCCCTGCCGGCTCGCGCTGGAATAGAACTTGTGCCAGACGAGCCGCGCCGCCTGCGGCAGGCGCACGGGAATACAGTGGCCGCCGGCGAGCATCGCTCCCGGCTCCGGCGCCTTCAACAGGTAATCGTAGTGGGGAACGGACTGCGCCGCCCAATCGAGTTCCGGCAGGCGCACGGCGGCGCCAAGCGCGTCGCCCGGAGCGAGGACATCCACGCGCAAGCCCTGTACGCCCGGCAGCTTGACCGAAGTGGCAGGCTTGCTTGCAGGCAAGGCAGGGACGGTGGCAAAGGGTAAACCGGTCGCCTGCATGGTACTCAAGAATGAGAGCGGACCGGCGAGCTTGAGGCGTTGGCGGCGCGCCAGGTCGATATCCAGCGTGCGCGCGCTTACGGCTACGGCGCCAAGTTCGTTGAGCCAGGCCATGTAGCCGAGCGTGCCTACCAGAACCAGGCCCGCCTCGAACGCGCCGTGATTGTGCAGCTCAACCAGCACGCGCGCCGCCGCCTTGTCCGCCGTCTGGAAGCCGAGTTTGCGCAAATTCGACACTTGTCCCGCGACCCAGTCGGCGAAGGCGACGCGTTCGCGCATCGTGCGCAGCGCGTCGGCGTCGCCGTCTTTGCAGACCAGCTCTTCCGACTGCTTGCCCGGCGCGGGATAGAAGACTCTGTACCAATAGGCGTATCCCGTGCCGCTTCGCCGCGCGAGCGTTCCCGGCGTGCCGGGCAGCAGGCTTCCCGCGGCGGCGACGCGCTCCTTCAGTTCCGCATACTGGGTGCGAAACGCCAGCTCCTGCTCGCGGTACAGCGCGGTTCCGCTCATAGCCACTTACCCAACGATTTTACGAAATGTTGGGTAAGTGTAGCACAAGCCGCATTTACCCAATATCCTCTTACTTTATTGGGTAAGGCGCTGCGGCTCCCTTGGCTCAATCGACTGCAGCGCCCGAGCGCTTGACCAGCTCGCGGTACTTGTCGAATTCGCCCAGGAAGAACTGCGCCGCAGCCTCCGGCGCGCTGCCGATCATCGCCATGCCCTGGGCGGCGAAGGCGTCCTGTACTTCCTTCTGCGCCAGCGCCCCCTTGATCTCGCTATAGAGGCGATCGACGATTGGACGCGGCAGACCCGCCGGCCCGATGATTGCGAACCAGCCTTCGAAACTGTAAGACGGCAAGCCCGATTCCGCGAGCGTCGGGACATCGGGCGCAATCGCGGCGCGAGTTCGGGTGGAAACGCCAATCGGGCGCAGTTTTCCCGACTTGATCTGTCCGGTCACGGCCGGCAGCCCAACGAAGGCCATCTCGATCTGCCCACCCATGAGATCGCCCACGAGCGGCCCGGTGCCCTTGTAGGGGACGTGGCGGATGTCGATGCCCGCTTCGGTCGAGAATAGCACGCCCGCCAAATGCAGCACGCTGCCGTTGCCGGCGGAGCCGAAGTTGATCGTCCCGGGTTTCGCCTTCGCCAGCGCGATCAGCTCCTGTGCGTTCTTCGCCGCGACGGTCGGGTTGACGACGAGCGCAAGCGGCGAGTCGCCGACGATGCTGATCGCAGTGATGTCCTTGATGCTGTCGAACGGCAGCGATTTGTAGACGCTCGCATTGATCACGTGGTTATTCGTGGTGAGCCCGATGGTATAGCCGTCCTTGGGCGCGCGCACGAGCTGCTGCGTGCCGTTCACCCCGCCCGCGCCGGGCAGGTTCTCCACCACCACCGGCTGGCCCAGGCCCTTCGCCAGCGGCCCCGACAGGATGCGCGCCACGACGTCGCCGACCGAGCCCGTGCTCATAGGCACGATCATTCGTATCGGCTTCGAAGGATAAGTCTGCGCAAGCGCCGGTGCTGCGGCGAGCGCGAGCAAGGTCGCAGTAGCGCGAAGCCACCTGCAGAACGCCAATTTGTTCATATCGCCTTATATGGACGCCTCCCGGAGTGCAAGTGTTTTGACTTTGGCGATGGCAGAG
>CAZMGP010000055.1:0-30352 GCA_964565875.1 uncultured Enterobacteriaceae bacterium | reverse complement strand
AGAAATCGAATCAAGTTAACAGCCCCTCATTTCATTTTGAAACCAGTTCTTAGAGACTAATTTTGCTGCCGAGATGAACTTCGAAGATCTTAGTGCCTTTGTTACGGTCGCAAAGCTAAAGAGTTTCTCAAAGGCAGCGGTACAACTGCGAATTGCCCAGTCATCTCTGAGCAAACGCGTACAGCGATTGGAGCACGGGTTCGGTACCGAGCTCTTGGCGCGGCACGGCAGAGGAGTTGCTCTAACCGAATCGGGGGCAATTCTCGCCGCACGCGCGCAGCAACTGATCGATGGATTGCATGCGGTTGAGCGGGACGTTCGCGCGCATTTGGCTGTGCCAACCGGAGAGGTCCATATCGCTCTACCGCCGGCGACAGGTCGCTTTCTCGCGCCGCTCATCATCGAGCAATGCCGAAGCAATTTTCCGCTTATTCGGCCGCTAATCAAGGAAGGCTCTGCTGGCGATATCCATGGGTGGCTTTCGGCAGACCGTGTAGATATCGCAATAATATACGACCCTGAATGTGGCCCGGAATTTAACGTTGAGCCGTTCTTAGCAGAGCCGTTATCTCTCATCGCCTTGGCGGCTGATCCGGTAACCGGCAAGGCAATCTCATACCAGAATAGTTATTCGATCAGAGATCTCGCAAAGCTTTGCTTATGTATGCCGCCGCGCCCTCACAGCATCCGAGTGCTGGTGGAACGCCTTTGCGCCAAACACGGCATTAAACCGAAGATTGTGTACGAAGTAGATGGTATCAGCTCGACGAAAGGATTGGTTGAAAAAGGTATCGCAGTGGCGATCTTCGGTCACGCAGGCTTTAAGGAGGAAATTGGATCAGGGAAGCTTCGAGCCATTCCGTTTTCGTCACCGCTAATGAATCGTAAGCTTTGCATCGTTTATCCCCGCCGCGATGACGGGAGAGCGGCCATATTGAGGGTCAAGACGATCGTTGAGGGGGAGCTTGACCGCTTGTTGAAGGCTTCGTTTTGGCAAGGAGCAAAGCGTATTCACGAAATTTAGCTTTTGCACCGTACTCGGAAGCGAAGGTCGGCCAAGAAGATAAGAAACGGTCGATCGCAATTAAGAAGACGCCGAACACACGTCCTCGCAATCTCGAGCGGGTACGTGCGAGTGGATCCAGATGCAATTGCGGAAGGAGGAATCTCGTGTAGTGGGCGCAATTAGAACGGGACGCGCGATGATCGACGACAAGCGGGCGCGCGGTAGGCATATGAGTGAAGCGCTCCTGTTTTTCGGAGCATGTTCAGCGTTAGTTTTTGGCGTTCGTGGTAATGACGCCATTGCCGGTGGCAGCACAAGGTCATTCAAGTGGACCGATATGGATCCTGGTCGGCTTGCGGTCGACGCCTACAAGAAGGAACGCGCGTTCGTTATCACGTATGGTTTGGCAAACAAGCCACGATTCCCCAAGGATTGAAACTATGACGTAGTGCCCACGTTGGCCGACCGCCATCATATTCACTATCTCGAATAGAGATAGTTCCTATCTTGCTTTGATCGCATCCAAGCGTTCTGTCAACGGCGTAAAGTCTGTTACGTCAACAGAGGAGGCGTAAACTGACCTAATCAGTGCGCTTCTTGGCTGACATTAGACCATCGACAGGCTGGCGATTCGTGATGCCATAGGAGGACATATGATCGATGCCGGCTGCGTTCGCGCGTTTTTTGGCGTTGCGCTAAGCTTGTTTCTAGTAACGAGCAGTCAGTCGCAAGAAGACTCGGAAAAGGTCTTTCCAAATAGGCCAATCCACATCATTGTCGGATATTCGGCAGGCGGCGGTAACGACATCGTAGCCCGTCTGATCGGGGCGAAGATGGCCGATGGACTTGGTCAGCCCGTCGTCATAGAAAACAAACCCGGAGCGCAGTCAATTGTCGCGGCTAAGTACGTTGCCAAAGCTGCGCCGGACGGCTACACGGTACTGATGGGGCCCAGCGGGCCGATGACGATGAACCCCGCGACGTATTCTTCATTACCATATTCTCCGATAAACGATTTTGCGCCCGTATCCATTATTGGATCCTTTCCCCTTATTCTTGTCGTGAACCCGTCACTGGGAGTCCGTTCGGTGAAAGAGCTTGTGGAATACGCCAAATCAAGACCGGGGATTGTTTCTTATGCCGCGAGCGCAGGACCATTCCAGTTTGCAAGCGAGTTGTTCAATCTGAAGGCATCTACGAAGTTTACTTATATACCCTACAAGGGGAGCGGAGATTCCATCAACGCGGTGATGTCGGGCCAGGTGACCATGACATTCACCGATGCCCCTCCCCTGGTCGGCCCGCTAAAGTCAGGTAAAGTGCTTGGACTCGCAATCACGACGGGTGCCCGCCACTCTGCGTTTCCAGATATTCCGACGATAGCGGAGGCGGGAGTGCCTGATATGGAAATCACCACGTGGTTGGCCTTTTTTGTCCCCGCGAAGACGCCGACGGGTATTGTCAAGAAGCTTCAAGAAGAGGTAAGTCGTGTGGTTCGAGTTCCTGAAATTAGGGAGCGATTTGGCGCAATGATGATCGAATCGGTCGGGAGTAGCTCGGAAGAGCTTGGACGCGCCGTTGCGTCGGATATTGCGAGATGGACTGCAGTGGCCAAGTTTGCGAACATCAAGAACGATTAGGGGTTTTGTCGCAGGTTTGTCGCCGGTGGCATCTACTAGACTGGTCCGGGGTGACGAGACTCGCTTGCGAAAATGCAATGGCGTTTAGCTATAGCTGTACTTCGTCGACGTTGTATCTAAACAACCAATCGTAGCGTTCCGTTACTCTTGCAGGGGCCCACTCGCGATCAACGTAAGCGGCCGCTGCGTCGACGGAGGCAAGTGTGGAATTATGGAACAGCCGTCCGCTTTCGTTGGAACGTTGCACGATCCGGGTGGTGCGTCCAATGCGCGCCATTTCATATTGGTCTAATGCAAGCGCCAGATCATCTTCGTGCGCTTCGATGCTGCGTCCTATGATGTAACCATCTTCGACAGCCATCGCCGCGCCTTGGGCGAGAAACGGCAGCGTCGGATGGCAAGCATCGCCAAGCAATGTGACGCGACCAGATGACCATCTCTTCATCGGCTCACGCACCATTAGCGCCCATTTGTATGCAACGTCGAGGTTTCGAATCATTTCATGCACATCCTCGTGCCAGCCCTTAAAATCGGCGTGGCACTCCTCAGGCGCACCTTTCTGTGTCCATGATTCTATCTTCCAGTTACCGTGTTCGACGATGCCGACGAAATTCATGAGCGCGCCGCCACGAAGCGGATAGTGAATGACGTGAGCGCCAGGGCCAAGCCAATTCGTACCCAAGGTGCGGCTTATGTTCGGAGAAAGTCGCTCCATCGGAATAACGCCGCGCCAGGCGATGCATCCAGAAAAGCTGGGTTGATCGGCTCCGGCCAACTGTTCGCGAATCCGCGAATGAACGCCGTCCGCACCAATCAATATATCTCCATGAAGCTTTCGGCCGTCCGAAAGACAAAGCGTTACGCCTCGATCCGTTTGCTCGAATCCTGCACACTGTGCGCCAAGAATGACCGCTTTGGGGCTCGCAGCGCGAACGGCGTCCACAAGCAATTTTTGCAGATCGGGGCGGAAAACCGTCAGGTAAGGGTATCCGTATCGCTCGATGCAAGTGGTACCAAGGTCGAACAGCGTCCAGGATTGACCAGTGTTCCACAATCGTACTTGTTTGCCGGCGGGTTGGGCAGAGATCTCCAGCAATGCCTCGCCCAGATCAAGCTGATAAAGCGCCCGCAACGCGTTCGGACTCAACTGAAGCCCGGCTCCAACTTCGCGCAGATCGGGAGCCTGCTCGCAAACACGAACCTCATATCCGCGCTTGAGCAACGCAAGTGCCGCGGTAAGGCCGCCAATTCCAGCGCCTGCAATCAACACGCACAACTGCTTGTTCACGGTGGGGGTCCGTTTCACAAGAATGTAGAAGCGTAACGGTTTCCGCTATAAGAAAGGCAACTAAATTATTGCCCAGTAACCTTTGGCATGAATATCTCATTTGGAGATATCTCCTATCTTCATAGTGTTATGGCAATCGCGAGACTGCACTGTTAGATTCAACAACGGGTTAGCGGAGAAAAACGGAGTCGCAGGTGGGGACTAGATGGGACGCAGTCGTCGAGAATAGCGATTTCTGGACGGAACGGGCGCGTTCGGTATCGGACGCACCTCACGTCGACGAAGTGCGCCCGACTTACGTGCAGGTGTGGCTGTTTGGCTCGCTTAATAAGGATGGTACTTCGGCTCGGTGGCGTGCGCCAACGCACCGAAAAACAAGGTCAGAACGCTTTTCTACGTAAAGAACGCGGCACGCAAGCTCGTTCCCGAAAAGGGTTCCTCGACTATGAAGAAGATCGGTGTGATCGGCACGAGGACCTTTGTCGATCAGTGCAACGCGCTTGCGGCAAAGCATGGTGACCGCTTTCGGCCACCGGAACGACTCCGCAAGATGGCTGACAAGGGCGAACGATTCCATCGCTTGTGAGAGCAATCTTACGGGCGGAAGCGCAGACATTTGAGGTGGTCGCAGGTACGAAAGTACTTGCGGCACATGAGTCGATTGCGCACGAGAAACCAATCAGCAACGCAAGAATACCTGGCTCAAACCCACAAAACTGAGTTGGAGTGCCATGAGCAAAGCGAACTATACCGTCCGCGGCGCAACCGCCGTGATCACCCTCGACAATCTTCCCGTCAATGGTCTGGGTCACGCCCTGCGCGCTGGCATCGTCGCCGGCATCCAGCGGGCGGCGGTCGATAGCCGGGTCGAGGCTGTTGTCCTGATTGGTTCGCAGCGTGTCTTCTCGGGCGGGGCGGACATCCGCGAGTTGGGCACGGCCAACGGCGCGGCGCCGCCGCATCTTCTGGAGGTCATCACCGCAATCGAATCGAGTGACAAGCCGGTCATTGCTGCCATTGGCGGGGTTTGCATGGGCGGCGGGCTCGAGCTTGCACTAGGGTGCCATTTCCGCGTGGTGATCGTCGGTGCGCAAATCGCGCTGCCGGAGGTGAAGCTCGGCCTGCTTCCCGGGGCTGGCGGCACCCAGAGGTTGCCGCGGGTGATTGGTGTAAAGACGGCGCTCAACATGATTGTCTTTGGCACCACGGTGACCTCCGAGGATCTGAGGAGCACGCAGCTCTTCGACGAATTCGTTGAAGGGGATCTGCTGGAAGGCGCGCTCGCTTTCGCCGACAGGGTGATAGCCGAGAAGCGGCCGCTCAAGCTCGTACGCGATATCACAATCCAAGACCCGGGATCGGAGGAATACTTTCAGACCGCGCGCAAAAAGCTGGAAGTCGCCTCCGGTGCCTTACCGGCGCCGCTCAAGTGCTTGGAGGCCGTGGAGGCAGCGGTGAAGATGTCGTTTGAAGAGGGCATGAACGTTGAGAGTTCGGCATTCATGCAACTTATCCACTCGCCTGAGTCTCGAGCGCTGCGTCACGCGTTCCGCGGCGAGCGGGCAGCAGCCAAGATCGCGGACGTGTCTGAGGACGCGCCCACCCGCAAGATCGAGAAGGTCGGCATCATCGGCGCCGGCACCATGGGCACGGGCATCGCCATGACATTCGTGAACGTCGGCATCCCCGTAGTGCTGCTCGAGATGAAGCCAGAGGCGCTCGAGCGGGGCTTGACAGTGATCCGCAAGAGCTACGAAAGCAGCATAAAGAAAGGCCGGCTCAGTCAGGCGCAGGTGGATCAGCGCATGGGCCTCATCACTGCGACGCTGGCCTACGAGGACGTCTCCGGCTGCGACCTCATCGTCGAGGCTGTGTTCGAGGAGATGGGCGTGAAGGAGCAGGTGTTCCGCAAGCTCGACCAGATCGCTAGGACCAGTGCCATCCTCGCCTCGAACACCTCGACGTTGAACATCGACACTATCGCAGGCTTCACGAAGCGTCCGCAAGACGTGCTCGGAATGCACTTCTTCAGCCCGGCCAATGTGATGCGGCTCCTCGAAGTGGTGCGCGGCCGGGAGACGGCCAAGGATGCGCTCGCCAGCGTCATGAAAGTCGCGAAGATCGTCAAGAAGATCGCGGTGGTCTCCGGCGTGTGCGAAGGCTTCATTGGCAATCGCTTGCTTCGGCAATACGTGCGCGAGGCGACGAACCTTGTGGAGGAAGGCGCCACCCCGCAGCAGGTGGATCGGGCGCTAGAGCAATGGGGCATGGCGATGGGCCCGTACCGTATGAACGATCTCGCCGGCAACGACGTCAGCTGGAGGATTCGCAAGCGTTTGTACGCCGAAAGCTCCGAAACACGACGGCAGCCCATTGCCGATCGGCTCTGCGAGCTGGGGCGCTACGGCCAGAAGGTTGGCAAGGGTTGGTATCTCTACCAACCGGGGCAGCGCGAGCCGATCGTTGACCCCGAAGTCGATCAAATGATCCGTGAGTGCCGCCAGTCGATGGGCATTACTCCGCGCCAGGTGAGCACAGAGGAAGTCGTGCAGCGATGCATCTTCGCGCTGGTAAACGAGGGTAGTCGCATCCTCGCGGAAGGCATTGCCGCGCGCGCTTCTGACATCGACATCGTCTATCTAACGGGGTACGGCTTCCCGGCCTACCGGGGCGGCCCGATGTTCTACGCCGACGAAGTGGGCCTGGACAACGTGGTGCGCACCATGAAGCGCTTCGCCGCAGGCGGCAATGCCTTTTGGGAACCGGCTCCGCTGCTCGCGCGCCTTGCCGCCGAAGGCAGGACCTTCAACGAATCCATTTCAGCGACTCGCAGCCTTTCCGAGCCCGGATCGGTATCGGAAAGCTCCGTGGCCTGACGGCAGACTGACAGTTACTGGAAACAAGAGCCGCCCGCGGAATCCATTACGACAGGAGCTCACCATGACCGAAGCGTACATCATTGATGCGGTGCGCACCCCGCGCGGCATTGGCAAGCCGGGCAATGGAGCCCTTTCGCATCTACATCCGCAGTATCTGGCCGCCACGGTGCTCAAGGCCTTGCGCGATCGCAATCGCATTGACACGAGCGAAATCGACGACATCATCTGGTCGACCAGCAACCAGCGAGGCAAGCAGGGTTTCGACCTGGGCCGCATGGCAGCGCTTGACGCCGGCTTCGACATCAAAGTCTCGGGCGTGACGCTCGACCGTTTCTGCGGCGGCGGTATCACGTCGGTCAACCTCGCTACCGCCCAGATCAAGTCCGGACTGGAAGACGTTTTGATCGCCGGCGGCACCGAGATGATGTCCTATAACGCGACGCTTTTCGCCGAGGACGCCAAAGCGGGGCGCCCGCCTTTGGGCATGAGCGCCGGAAATGGTCATCTGCAGAAGATCCATCCGCAGTCGCACCAGGGCGTGTGTGCCGATGCCATCGCCGCGATGGAAGGCATTGCCCGAGAGGTGCTCGATGCGCTCGCGCTGGAGAGTCAGCACCGAGCGGACTTCGCCATCCGCGAGGGCCGGTTCACGAAGAGCCTTGTGAAGGTCGTCAATGAAGATGGCAGCGTGGCACTGGATCACGAAGAGTTTCCACGCCCAGAGACGACGGCCGAAGGCCTCGCCTCGCTGAAACCCTCTTTCGACACCATCGCCGACATGCCGGGACTGCCGGGGGGGCAGACCTTTCGCCAAGCGATCAACGAGAGGTACCAGGACCTCAAGTGGCACGGCGTGCACCACGCGGGCAGCAGTTCGGGCGTGGTGGATGGCGCCGCCGGCCTGCTCATTGTGTCCAAGGCGGCTTGCAACAAGTATGGCTGGAAGCCCCGCGCCCGGGTGGTCGTCACTGCGAATATGGGCGACTGCCCGACGCTGATGCTCAATGCGCCAGTGCCCGCGGCCCGCAAGGCTCTGGCGAAGGCCGGACTCACCGTTGCCGACATAGACCGCTGGGAAATCAACGAAGCTTTCGCTGTGGTTGCTGAGAAGTTTATGCGCGACCTCAAACTCGATCGCAGCAAGGTCAACGTGAACGGTGGCGCATGCGCGCTGGGTCATCCGATCGGCGCGACCGGCTCCATGCTTATCGGCACCGTGCTCGACGAGCTTGAACGCATCGACGGCCGCTACGGTTTGGTCACGATGTGTACAGGCGGTGGAATGGCTCCGGCCATCATCATCGAGCGGGTCGCCGGTTGCTGAGCGCAAATAATGCAACTTGGTACAAGGCCGACGGTGGCAAGCCCTCGTGGCGCGCGAGCGCCATGGATACGCAGTGGCCGCCAAGGTTCCACATCATCGCACCATAAGGGGGAGACCGAATGAAATCGACCATCACCCGCCGGCGCATGCTGGCAGCGTGCGCGCTTGCGCTGCCGGCTTTGCACGCGTTCGGACAAGCAGCACCCTTTCCGACCAAACTGGTCCGCATTGTCCTCCCGTTCCCGCCGGGATCGGCCAACGACATAGCCCTGCGCATGGTGGCCGAGAAGCTGACCGAGAAATGGAAGCAGAACGTCATCGTCGAGTATCGCCCTGGCGGCAGCACCATCATCGGCACCGAAGCGGTGGCCCGCGCGCGGGCTGACGGTCATACGTTGCTCGCCAACATCACATCGATCGTGCAGAACTCGGCGCTGGGTCGCAAGCTGCCGTACGACCTGAAAAGAGACTTGCGTCCGATCGCAATGGTGCATCGCACGCAGGTGGCCGTTTTGGCCCGATCGGACCTCCCTGCAAGCACACTGCCGGAGATATTCGCCTTTGCCCGTCGGAATCCAGGCAAGCTGAACCTCGCGGATTGGGGAGTGGGCTCGACCGGAAACCTCGTCTACGAGAAGATGCGTGTCGACCAGAAGTTGGACTTCACGCTAGTCACCTACAAGGGGGGCGTGGAGATCATCACTGCGCTGCTAGCCGGCGATGTACAGGTTGGGATGGCCGACCTGCTGAGCCCGGCGCAACATCTGCGCGCAGGAAAGCTGAAGGTCATCGGCGTGACCGGTCCGAGTCGCCTCCCCGCGTACCCGAATGCGCCGACGCTCGCCGAATCCGGCGTGAGCGGCTTCGAGGGATTCAATTGGTTCGGTCTCTTCGCGCCGGGGCAATTGGACACTGCGATCGCGCTGCAGATCAACCAGGCGGTGAACGAAGCATTGGCGGACCCGGATATCGCGAAGCGCTTCAGAGAAGACCTGATCGTCGAGCCCGGGCGACTGAGCCTGTCGGAATGGGAGCAGACGGTGGACCGCGACCTGGCGAGTTGGCAAGGCGTGGTCCGGATTACTAAGGTTTCGGTGGAATAGCTGGGAAGAGCGTGGAACCTTTCAGGCAACTTGTGGCGCAACCGAGTCCGCTTGGCGAGTTCTCACCTGCTTGTCACGACCTCGCGGAAACGACGGGTGATCGGCGTTTCGGCCGACGCGTTTTAGGCCAACTGGGTCATCACGATGGATGCTTTGGCTGCGTTTTGACAAACCTACGAGCGGCCGTCGAGAGACCCAGCCCATACCACCGCGCTGCGCGAAGTGGTTTTGTCGCCTCGCATTACGGGCCGAAGTCCGCGAGAGGACAGAGTGGTGCAAGAGTGAACATCAATTTCTAATCACTGAAGCGATGGATTTCAATCTCACCGAAGAACAAACGATGCTGCGCGATTCGCTCGCGCGGTATCTCGACGATCGCTACGACTTCCACCAGCGTCGCAACGCGATCAACTCGCGTGCCGGCTGGCGCGCCGAGTGCTGGAAGGACTTCGCCGAGATGGGGCTCCTTGGTGCCGCGCTGCCGGAGGAGTTGGGCGGGCTCGGGGGCGGTCCTGTCGAGAACATGATCGTCATGGAGCAGTTCGGCGCAGCCTTGGTTGTCGAGCCCTTCCTCGGCTGCGTCGTGATCGGGGGTGGCTTCATCAGGCACGGCGGGGGCGGGTTCGCGCACGACATCGGTCCTCGAGTCGCTGTCGGCGAGGCGGTGATCGCCTTCGCGCAATCCGAACCGGGCGGCCGCTCCGAGATCGCCGCGGTGCAGACGAGCGCGCGGAGGGACGCTGCAGGCTACGTGTTGAACGGCACGAAGTCGGTCGTTGTCGGCGCGCCCTGGGCGACGCACTTGGTCGTCACCGCACGCACCTCCGGCGTTCCGAGGGATCGCGACGGGGTGAGCGTATTTCTGGTCGAGAAAGGGGCGAAAGGCATCACCGCATGGGACTACCCCACGGTCGATGGGATGCGGGCCTCCGAAGTGCAACTCAACGATGTTGCCGTTCCCCGCTCGGCCCTGATCGGCGAGGAAGGCCAGGGGCTGCCGCTGATCGAGCGGGTCGTGGACGAGGCCATCGTTGCCTTGTGCGCCGAAGGAGTGGGCGTCATGCACCGGCTGCTCTCGGACACGGTCGACTACGCACGCCAGCGTAAGCAGTTCGGTGTTCCGATCGGCTCCTTCCAGGCTCTGCAGCATCGCATGGCGGACATGTTCGTCGCACTCGAGCAGTCGATCTCGATCACTGCGGTGGCGACGATGAAGCTTGCCGGGACACCAGTCGAGCGCGCGCGAGCGGCGAGCGGTGCCAAAGTGCACGTCGGCAAGTCACTCCGGCTGGTCGGCCAGGGCGCGGTGCAGATCCATGGCGCCATGGGCCTGACGGAGGATCTGGCGGTTGGCCACTACTTCAAGCGAGCAACGGTGATCGAGAACGAACTTGGCTCGGTGGACCATCACCTGCGCCGTTATGCGCAGCTTGCTTTTGCCTGATCGGGAGACTCTCATGAATCTCGAGTTCGACGCGCACGAGATCGAATTTCGCGACGAGGTGCGCGCCTTCATCGACGAGGCCTTCGACTCTGAGATGCGTGCGATGATGATCCAGTCCAAGAACGGCTATCTGGATCGGGAAGGCCAGGTGCGCTGGCAGAGGCGGCTCTACGAGCGCGGCTGGATCGCACCGGACTGGCCGCAGGAGCACGGAGGGCCCGGCTGGACGGCCACGCAGCGCTACATCTTCCAGCGGGAGATTGCAGCCGCCGGCTGTCCGCAGGTCGTGCCGATGGGCCTCAAGATGGTCGCCCACGTGATCATCAAGTTCGGCAGCGCTGAGCAGAAGGCGCGCTTTCTGCCGCCAATCTTGCGCTCGGACGCGTGGTGGTGCCAGGGCTATTCCGAGCCAGGATCGGGGTCCGATCTGGCCTCGCTGCAAGTCCGATCGAAGCGCGAGGGCGATCATTACGTGGTGAGCGGATCAAAGACATGGACCACCCACGCCCAGTGGGCGGACTGGATTTTCTGCCTCGTGCGCACCAGTCGCGAGGTTCGCCGGCAAGAAGGCATCTCGTTCCTGCTCGTGGACATGAAGAGCCCGGGTATCACCGTAAAGCCGCTGCCTCTGCTCGACGGGCCCCTGGAGGGCCAGCAGGAAGTCAACCAAGTCTTCTTCGACGAGGTGCGCGTGCCCGTGGAGAACCGCATCGGCGAGGAAGGCGAGGGCTGGACGTATGCCAAATACCTGCTGCAGTTCGAGCGCGGCGGCGCGTGGGGCCCCGGCCTGCAGAACTGGCTCGACAAGGTCAGGCGCATCGCCGAACAGGAGCGGGGCGACGACGGCTGCCGGCTCATCGACGACCCGGACTTCCGGCGGAGGCTAGCCGAGTTGCAGATCCGCGTCGAGGCGGTGGATGCAACCGAACTGCGCATCCTATCGAACATGGTATCGGGGCAGCCCCCGGGAGCTATTTCCAGCATGCTCAAACTCGCCGGCTCAGAGGCGCGGCAGGCGATCAGCGAGCTCGCTATGGAGGCTTGCGGCGTGTACGCGCGCCCGTTCGTGCGCGACACATGGGCCGAAATAAAGGGCCGCGAAGTGGGCCCGCGACCCGGCCCTGAATACGCTGCTGCCGTGGCGCCCAAATATTTCAATGCCCGCAAGGCGTCGGTCTTCGGCGGAACCAACGAGATTCAGCGCAACATCCTCGCCAAGCAGGTCCTGAAGGTATGAAGTCCATGGATCGGCGTGCCGGCGCTCCAGCGTGGAGCGAGATCTTCCAGGCATCGGCGTTGCGTGCAAGAGCCGGCGTGCCAGGAGGAGGCGACGGGTCCCAGGCGCTGCAAGAGAGACAAGTCGAAATGCACCGAACCCCAGAGTTTCGAGTCCGGTTCCATGCGCACGTGAGTTGCGCCGAAGGAATAAGAAAACCATGAGCAAGGTCCCGGCGACGTTGGCCTCGCTGCCGCTTCCGATCATCGGCGCGCCGCTTTTCATTATCAGTAACCCTCGACTTGTCATCGAGCAGTGCAAGGCGGGCGTCGCGGGTTCCATGCCTGCACTCAACGCTCGGCCTGCCTCCCAGCTGGGTGAGTGGCTCGCCGAGATCGCTGAGACCCTGGCCACCTACAACAAGGCGAATCCCGATAAGCCATCCGCGCCGTTCGCCATCAACCAGATCGTGCACAAGAGCAATGACCGCCTGGACCAGGACATGGAGATGGTGGTGAAGTACAAGGTGCCGATCGTCATCACGTCCTTGGGCGCTCGCTCCGACGTCAATGACGCGATCCACAGCTACGGCGGGGTCGTGCTGCACGACGTCATTAACAACGGCTTCGCGAAAAGGGCGATCGACAAGGGCGCCGACGGGCTGATCGCAGTAGCCGCCGGGGCTGGCGGTCATGCAGGAACGAAAAGCCCGTTCGCCCTCATTCAAGAGATCCGCGAGTGGTTCGACGGGCCGCTGGCGCTCTCCGGATGCATAGCCTCAGGGCGCGCAGTGCTTGCCGCCCAGGCGATTGGCGCGGACTTCGCCTACATCGGCTCAGCCTTCATCGCCACTCACGAAGCGCGCGCGGCGGATGGCTACAAACAAATGGTGGTGGATTGCTGCTCTGACGATATTGTCTATTCAAACCTCTTCAGCGGCGTGCACGGCAATTACCTGAAGCCATCGATCCGTGCCGCCGGGCTTGACCCGGACAATTTGCCCGAGTCTGATCCCTCCAGGATGAACTTCGGCGGCAACGCCAAAAAGGCCTGGAAGGACATCTGGGGCTGCGGGCAGGGAATCGGGGCGGTAAAGGATGTTGTCAGCGCGAAGACTCTCATCGAGCGCATCGTCCGCGAGTACCGCGAGGCGCGGAGTGCGCTCACGAATTGAAGGAGTTGATCGAGATGGAACTCGAAACCGTTGTCGTTGAGGTCAATGATGGCTTAGCCGTCCTCAGGCTGAACCGTCCTGAAATGCTCAACGCGTTGAGCATCGAGCTGGCACGTGACATCCGTGCGGCATTGGCCCGTGTGAAGGCGCAACCGGAAGTTCGCGCGCTCATTCTCACTGGTGCGGGCCGCGGCTTCTGCGCAGGGGCGCAACTTCGCGAGGCGCCCCTGGACGCAACCGAGACCAACGCCCAGCGCGGCGCCAGGATCATGAAGGAGCACTACAACCCGATGATTCTGGAGCTCACCAGCCTGCCGATTCCGGTGATCGCGGCGGTCAACGGCGTGGCAGCGGGTGCTGGCGTCAGCATCGCGCTCGCAGCGGACATCGTGCTCGCGGCCGAGTCCGCCTACTTCATGCTCGTTTTCGCGCCGCGTCTCGGGATCATTCCCGATCTCGGCGCGACCTGGCATCTGCCGCGGCTTCTGGGCCGCGGCCGGGCCCACGCGCTGACACTGCTCGGCGACCGGTTGCCGGCGAAGACTGCTGCGGATTGGGGGCTGATCTGGAAATGCTTTCCCGCTGATCAGCTGATGGGGGAGGCGTTCGCGCTCGCGCGGCGCCTGGGCGACGCCCCGCAACACATCGTCGCGGAAGTGCGGCGAGCCTTCGACGCGGCGGAGTCCAACGACCTTGTCGCTCAGTTGGAATACGAGCGTCAGCGCCAGCAGGAGCTGACAAACATGGATGCTTTCAAAGAAGGCGTGCGCGCTTTCCTAGAGAAGCGCGAGCCGATTTTTCCGCGCAGCTGAGACGATTTCCTCTCCCACTGGATGGGAGGAGAGCTAAAGCCCTGGCAGTCCACGTGTTCCATGCGCCGTGAATTCGCAGGGGTTTCGATCACAAGAATGAGACAGATGGAACAAACGACCTTCGATGACGTTTTGCGCCACAACGCGCAGCGCATACCTCAGTTCACTGCCTACCGTGCGCTGCATCGGTCTTGGAGCTTCGCCCAAGTGGCCGAGGATGCTTGTCGCATCGCGCAGGCGCTCGCCGGCATCGGTATAGGCCCCGGCGACCGGGTCGCCTGCCTTACTCGGCACATCGCCGAATGCACCATTCTTATGCTGGCCGTCAACAAGTTGGGTGCCGTGCTGATTCCCGTGAACTGGCGGCTTGCTCCTCCCGAGGTGGACTACATCATGCGCGACGGCGAGTCGAAATTCGTCATGTGCGACGAGGACTTCCTGCCCACCGTGAAGGGGCTGCGGCTGCCGCATTTGAGGCAGCTCGTCACCACCTGGGAGATACCAGGCGAGTTGAGCCTCGAGCGGTGGAGCTCTCGCTGTGAAGCGCGCGAGACGGGTTATCAGCAACAGCCGTGCGCGACGGCAGCGCAGATCTACACGTCGGGGACGACGGGGCGCCCGAAGGGGGTGGAGCTTTCGCATTCCAACCTGCTGGGCATGTGCATCAACCGTCGAGGCGCGAACATGAACTACCGCCCTGGCGTCTCGGTGATCCTAAGCGTCGCGCCCAGCTTTCACATCGGCGGGTTTGGTGGATCTCTCGTCGTCATGTACAACGGCTGCACAACGCTCGCCTTCCCGGCTTTCGACCCGGCGCAGGTCGTCGGCGCCATCTCACGGCACAGGGTGACGCACACCTTCATGGTGCCGGCAATGATCAACATGCTGCTGCAGGTACCTGGGATGGAGCACGAGGATTTCTCGTCGCTGGAGTACATGAGCTACGGTGCGTCCCCCATCTCGCCACAAATGCTGATCGACGCCTTGCGGGTGTTCAAGTGCAAGTTCTTGCAGAACTACGGTTTGACTGAGACCGCCGGGACGGTAGTCTCCCTGTCGCCCGAGGATCACGATCCGAACGGACCGCGCGCCCACTTGTTGCGCTCAACAGGGAAGGCGGTCCCGGGGGCGAAGCTGCGCATCGTCGACGTGGCGACGGGTCGTGACCTGCCGGACGGGAAGGTCGGCGAGGTGTGGATTCACTCGCCACAGAACATGAATGGCTACTGGCACAACGAGCACGCGACTCGGGAGGCTTTTCCGGAGGGTCGCGACGACGGGATTGGCTGGTTTCGCTCGGGCGATGCGGGCTACATGCAAGACGGCTACCTGTACATCCAGGACCGTATCAAGGACATGATCATTTCTGGGGCGGAAAACATCTACCCGATCGAGGTGGAAAACGTGCTCCTGAAGCACCCTGCCGTGCTCGATTGCGCAGTCATCGCCGTGCCCGACGACAAGTGGGGCGAAGCGGTAAAGGCCTGCGTGGTGGTCAAGCCGGCCGCGGCTGCGACGGAAGGCGAGCTGATCGATTTTTCACGCGAGCGGCTCGCCCACTACAAGTGCCCCCGCTCGGTCGATTTCGTGGAATCGCTGCCGCGCAACGCCAGCGGAAAGCTGCTCAAGAACATCCTGCGCGAGCCTTACTGGAAGGGCTTGGAGCGGAGCGTGGGCTGAACTGATTGGTGGGGTGAGCACGGCCGGACGGCCTCGTTTAACGAAGCCTCGAACCGGGCTTGCGCAACCTCCGCTGCACAGAGGCGGCAGACGCTTCGCAAACCGACGGTCGATAACCGAGGCGGCGCGACAGGTCGAACGCTGCCTCGCTCAGTGCACGCGAGGCCGTGTCGTCGCGGAAGCAGTCGAAGTCACCTTCGTCGCCGAGCACGGTCAGGGCCAGGTCCACTTTTCCGCGATGGTCGAACACGGGCGCGCTGATTGCGTTGATACCGTTAAGCAGATAGCCGCGCACGCGCGCCACCCCTTCGCGCTTCACTGCCGACAGCAGCTTCTGCACCGCCGGCCATGAACGCGGCCCGCGCCGGTCGCTCGATCGCGCCGCCTGCCTGAGGTCTTCCATGATGAAGGGGCGAACAGTCGCGGCCGGCAGATGCGCGGCGAGCGCACGGCCGCTCGCCGAGCGCAGCACCGGGATCCGCGCGCTGATCCGTATATGACTTACCATGGAGTTGGGCGGATCCTCGTAGCGAACGAACACCGGTCCGCCGCGCCCCCTCACGGCCAACGCCACGGCTTCGTTGAATTGCCGACATAAAGCGGGCAACTGCCGCGGTCTTGACCTCGACGAGTGCACGGAGGTTTTGACTGTTCCCGTACACGAGTGGACCGATTATAAGGATCTGCGCGCGAGTATAGGCTGCGTGCTGATTACTACTCAGCAGCAGCGTCGAGCAAAAAGCCGTCCTTCTGAGAAATCGAACACTTAGCCTCGAGCTGCTCCACAGGAGTGTTGTGTGGTCGCTATCGTTGATGCAGATGGTAGGGTTTGAGCCGTCGGCGCTAATTTTTATAAAACGGCAAGGAAACAACCTTAAAAACCGCGGCTCTCCCGGGAAGGAGGTAGCAAAATGAACATAAGACACCGTATGCGCATGCGCCTGCAATCAACACACACAACTGCTTGTGCACAGTGGGGTCCGTTTCACAAATGTAGAAGCGTAACGGCTTCCGCTAGAAGCAAGGTAATCAAATTATTACCCAGCAACCTTTGGCATGAATATCTCATTTGGAGATATCTCCCATCTTCATAGTGTTATGGCAATCGCGAGACTGCACTGTTAGATTCAACAACGGGTTAGCGGAGAAAAACGGAGTCGCAGGTGGGGACTAGATGGGACGCAGTCGTCGAGAATAGCGATTTCTGGACGGAACGGGCGCGTTCGGTATCGGAAGCGCCTCACGTTGACGAAGTGCGCCCGACTTACGTGCAGGTGTGGCTGTTTGGCTCGCTCAATAAGAACCTTGTTAAAAATCCTGTTTCCGTGGGGCTTCAGAAGCCATTTTCGGTTGCAGACGTGATTGCAGAACTCGGGCGTACTTGCGGTCGCACATTTCTAGAGCAAGTAAGCGACCCGGCGGGAAAGCTGGTCCGAAATTGCCGAGTATTTGTCAATGGAGAGGCGGTCAATGACACTTCCATGACCGTGCAGGTGCAAACGACACAGAACCGCATTGAATTGATAATGCTCACAGCGGCCGAAGGAGGTTGAGTATTCATGAATGATATGACTGCGCCGAAGCTTCTTAAAGACCGCGACGATGCATGGATCGCAACATCCTGCGCGTTGTGTTACGGCTCTTGTTCGATCCTCGCACACCGTGTTGACGGTGTCGTTGTCAAAGTGGAAGGCAATCCAGAAAGCGAGGTCGGCAAAGGACGCCAGTGCGGCAAAGGGGCATCAGGAATCATGTCTCATTACGATCCCAATCGCCTTACGAAGCCGCTGCGCAGAACCAATCCGAAGAAAGGGATAAATGAAGATCCGGGTTGGAAAGAAATTGGATGGGACGAGGCTCTTGATGAAGTAGCGACAGTCCTTAAGCGCGTTCGCGCCGAAGATCCGCGCAAGCTGCTAATTCAGCGCACCACGACTGTGACGGCAGGACGTACACCGCTTTATGCATTCGGCAATGCATTTGGAACGCCGAACTACTCGACTGCCGGTGGCGGTTTGCACTGTGGAAACGGAGCGCATCTGATTTCAGGGATCATGCATGCCTCGTGGTCTGTCGTGCCCGACTTCAAGTATTGCAATTACGCGATCTACTTCGGTGCTTCGAAAGGGCACGGTGCGGGGCATGCGGCGACTGCAAACATGGGGTTGGCGGCTGATGCGCGTGCGCGCGGAATGAAGATGGTCGTGGTCGATCCGATGTGCAACTTTGCGTCGGCGAAGGCCACGGAATGGGTACCAGTGCGGGTCGGAACCGATGGCGCACTAGCGCTCTCAATGTGCAATGTGTTGGTCAATGAGCTAGGTCTATTCGACGGTCCATTTCTGCAGGCCAAAACCAACGCACCCTACCTTATCGGTCCTGACAAACGATATATACGTGATACGACAACAAACAAGCCGTTGGTCTGGGATGTCGCAGCGGCAACAGCGCGTCCATATACCGATGTGGCTGCGGCCGACATGGCTCTGGAGGGTGATTTTGAAGTAGACGGTGTTCAATGCCAGCCCGCGTTTCATAAGCTTAAAGAACATCTGAAGAAATTCACGCCGGAATGGGGTGAGCATATCAGCACGGTTCCGGCGGCAAATATTCGGCGGATCGCCGAAGAATTCGGGCGAGAAGCGCGCATTGGAAGCACCATCACGGTGGAGGGGGTTAACTTACCTTACCGCCCGGTGGCGGCGATCGCGTTCCGCGGGGCGCAAGGACACCTGAATTCGGTCTATAACTTTTACGCTATCGACTTGCTAAACGAGTTAGTAGGCGCGTCGGATGTGGTCGGGGGGTGCCTGGGATTTAACCCGGCGTGCAATGGTTTTCCAGAAACTGGGCGGTTGCGCTATGTGCCGAAACCTGACCCGGACGGGTTGATGATCACCGGGATGTGGATGGGGTACCACTATCCCTACCCGATAGGCGAGCCACGGATGCCTCAGCTTGCCGGATTGCAGGACCTGTTCACGCTTGGGATGACTTCACCCTTCCTGGATTCAGATGACCAGGAGGAGTTGTGGCAGCGATTCGAGTTGCCCTATCGTCCAGAAGTGATGCTCAATTTTGGCGCAAATTTGATGCTGAGCATCGCAAACACAGGAACCGTGGAACGCTCGTTAGCCAAGTACAAGTTCATCGTCTCGATCGACATTTTCGAAACCGAAACGACACGCTTTGCCGACATTGTGCTGCCGGATTGCGGGTATTTGCAGACGCTCGATTCGCGTTCGAATTTCCCATTCATTTTCAGCTTGCCAGCTGGCATGGGGGAATGGTGCTGGCCGATTCGCCAGCCGGTTATTCCGCCAGACGGTGAGCAGCGGCGCTTTCAAGATGTCTTGCTCGATTTGGCGGATCGGGTGGGCTTTCGGACCGATCTTAACGTAGCGTATAACGCGGCGATGAACCTTACGCCGGAATACCGGCTACAGGGCGATCGTCGTTATAGTTGGGAAGAGATCTGTGATGCCGAGCTCAAGAGCAATTTCGGATCGCAGCGTGGTCTGGAGTGGTTCAAGGAACACGGACTTATCAAATGGCCAAAAAAACCTCAGGAGGTCTATTGGCGACCATTTGTCGACGTTCGAGTACCGATTTACTGGGAGTTCCTGGTGCCATTGGCTGACAAGATTGACGCAATTACTACACCTCGAGGACTGAAACTACCGCGCGAATACTACGAGCCTTTGCCCGATCATTTGGCTTGCGTCTCGCATGGTTGTAAGACTGCCGGCTTTGATCTCTACGCGTTCTACTACCGTGACAGCATCCACACGAACAGCTTCACCATGGAAAATGCGTGGCTTGACGAGGCGGCACGGCTCGATCCGTATTCGTACACCATTGCGATAAATGCTGAAGTGGGTCGACGGAGAGGCCTAAAGGATGGCATGCCAATCACGGTTGAAACGGAGACCGGACGGAAAGTAACGGGGCGTGTCAAATTGACACAGGGCATTCACCCTGAAGGAGTCGGCATCGCAGCGTGCGCCGGGCACTGGGGCGATGGCATGCCGGTAGCTAAAGGCAAAGGTATTCTCTTTAACGAGTTGCTGGAACTCGATTGGCAGCATGTAAGCCCTATCAACTTCAATCTCGATCTCTGCGTGCGCGTCAAGGTCACAGCGGCAAAGGAATCGACATGAGACTGGGTATGGTGATCGACCTGAAGCGATGCATTGGCTGTTATGCGTGCCAGTTGTCATGCAAAGCGGAAAATGGTACTCCACCTGGCGTATTTTTCGCTCGACTTCTAAAGAAGGAAGAGGGCCAGTATCCGACCGTACGCCAGTTGTTCTTGCCCGTGCTATGTAATCATTGCGCAGACGCGCCGTGCGTGGATGCTTGTCCGACAGGAGCAAGCTACAAAGAAGAGAACGGTGTTGTCGATATCGACGCGGACAAATGTGTCGGTTGCCGCGCCTGCATGATGGCCTGCCCATATAGCAATCGCTATTACAACGACAGTCTGCAGCACTATTACACGCAGGGGCCCACGCCTTACGAGCAGGCGAGAGTCGAGCGGCATCAGACCGAAGTAGTTATGAAATGCAACTTTTGCAAGGATCGCGTGAGTGCTGGCAAGCTGCCCGCTTGCGTTGCAAATTGCCCTACCGTCGCGCGGTATTTCGGCAATCTAGACGATCCAAAAAGTGAAGTGTCGCGTCTGATCAAGGAGCGCGCCGGCTTCCCACTACATCCAGAGGCTGGCACGAAACCTTCAGTCTACTATCTTCCGCCTTGAGGGTCTGTAGTAGGTAGGACATCTAGATTGAGCCAAATATATGCTGATCGCGTCGGGAGCGAAGGAAGTCAAGAAGGAGTACACGGGATGCAACATGCGCGTGCCAAGTATGATCGTTTGATTCAGGATCTGCGCTCAGATCTGCGCCCACAAAGAGAATGGTGCGAAGGGCGGGGCATCTTTATGGTTATTGGCCATTTCGTTGTTGGCGTCGCAGGTGGGACTTGGTTGTTTTCGCTTTACTACGGTGTTCGCATGGGGCTTGCGCTCGCATTCCTGCTAGCCGGCATCGGAGGGGTACTACACCTTTTGAATCTCGGGCATCCAGCACGCGCCTGGAAGATGATGCTCCAGTTTCGGCGATCGTGGATTTCCCGTGGGTTCTTCGGGTTAGGCTTCTTTTTGGCTGGCGGCTTTCTTTATCTGATTCCGATGTTCTTTACCGGACTGTTGTGGGACAGCACCTCCGCAGTAGCGAACCTAGGCAATGTGCTCGCTTTTGTTGGGATGCTGATAATGATCGGCTACATGGGGTTCGTCTATACGGCGTCCAAAGGCATCCCATTCTGGAATTCGCCGCTTCACCCGGCTTTGTACATTGCCTACGCGCTGCGGGGAGGTGTTGCTGGTTTGTTGCTTGCTTTAGCGCTAAGTGAACAGGAGTTTCCCTCGACTGCCAATCTTTTGGTGCTTTGGGCAATAGTCACCGCTGCGGTCGTGATGTTCTTCGCATTGGAGGTACATGGAGCAATAACCAGCGGTAATTCGGCTGCGCAACAATCAGTGCATGAGTTGTTCGCGGGAAGAGTTGCACTCTATTTCTATATTGGAACCTTGCTGCTTGGATTGTGCATTCCCGCCTGGCTGGTGTGGAATGGATTGACCGGGCCAATGACGTTGAGGGCGATGGCGCTGCTGGGATTCGCCTCGGCTCTCGGGGATTTCTTCATGAAGTATTCCACGATTCGCGCCGGTGTCTACCTTCCCGTGTGGACGCGTTTTGCTCCGCAGTAGTGGCCCAATGTCGCATTGGATCTTGCATTTCGCAAGTGCGTAACCAATCGCATCTTGTGTCGAGGGAGGCAAACGTAAAGCGCGGCATCCTCTCAGTCGACTACAAATTACGATAAGTCATCATCTATCCGTTCGTATTCATAATCGTCGAACTACTCATTAAGGAATTCGAGAACATGGCCAGTCTAGCAGAGCGCGCCCACCACCCCGTTGCGACAACCGAACTTGAGCGACGCTGGGCAGTGGTGCGTAAGGCGATGGAGAATCACAAGATCGACGTTCTGCTAATGCAGAATAACAACGATTTCATGGGTGGATTCGTAAAGTACTTTACGGACATTCCCGCGACCCATGGTTATCCTTACACGGTAATTTTCCCACGAGATGATCGGATGACCGTCATCCTCCAATCGTATTTCGGGGACAATCGTTTGCTGCCGCCAGAAGGAGATGGATATCGGCGCGGGGTCAAGAGCGTTCTGGGCGCCCCCTATTTTTCGAGTGTGCAATATTCGACGATGTATGACGCGGAATTGGCCGGGAAGGCGCTAGCCAGCTACGCGGGTAAAACGATTGGCCTTCTTGGGCGCGGGACATTGCCCATTTCACTAATTGATCATCTGCGCAGCAAGCTTAGCACTGCGAATTTCGTCGACGCGACCGACATGGTGGACTACATCAAGTCAGTCAAGAGTGAAGAAGAAATCAAGCATATTCGACGCACAGCGGCCATGCAGGATGGGGCGATCGAGGCGGCCATGAAGGCGGTCGCCCCGGGGAAGCGTGAAATCGAGATCGCTGCGGTAGCTGAACATTATGTTCTCGACCACGGCGGGGAGCAGGGTTTGTTCTTGGCGAACTCCCATTCCCCTGGCGATCCGTTGTATTGGGGCAATCGGCACCTGCAGAACCGCACTTTGCGAGAAGGAGACTTCTTTACGCTGTTGATAGAGTCCAACGGTCCTGGCGGCTTCTACACGGAGATTAGCCGCACTTGTGTCATAGGCAAGGCACCTCAGCAGATGAAAGAAGAGTTTGCGATGTTGCTTGAAGCCAGAAAGTACACGTTGGGGCTGCTCAAGCCGGGAGCTTTGTGCAAAGACATCTGGGATTCATATAACGGCTTCCTGCGCAAACATGCTAGGCCGGAAGAGCAAAGACTCTATTGCCATGGGCAGGGATACGATTTGGTTGAGAGGCCATTGGTTCGACTCGACGAACCGATGCCGATTATGAAGGGGATGAACATTACCTGCCATCCGACGTTTATCGCAGGGGGGATGTTTAATACGATTTGCGACAATTACCTGATTGGTGACAAAGGTGTGACAGAACGCATCCACAAGAGTCCTGAAAAGTTCTACGAACTCGGATGACGCTCTAATGCGCACTGGTGGCGCTGACTGGAGTCTCGGAAAGGCAAAGCGCAGTGGGCGTGCTGAGAAGCACCCGTGGACTTCCAGAATCTTGGGATGTGAGTGAAACCGGTCCTGGGTCAAAAACGGTAGTTGTCAATTAATGCACACATGACCAACGCTCTGTTCATCCTTACCTATCCCGAGCAGCTGCGAAATCAGTACGTTGACGGGTTACAAAGGGAGTTTCCCGGCATTAAGGTCGATGTGGTCGACCATCACAGCAAAGTCGCGCCATATATTGATAAGGTCGATGTATTGCTGACGTTTAGTCCGATGATGGCGGACCACGTAGCGGCGGAGGCGCAATGTTTAAAGTGGATTCAAGCGCTGGGAACAGGTACCGATGGGATTCGGGATTTGCCGTCGCTCAGTCCAAAAGTAATGGTGACCAACGTTCGAGGAATTCATGGGGCCGCGATGTCCGAAGCGGCCCTTACAGCCATGCTCGCTCTGAGTCGGGACTTCCCCCGATCGGTACGTTGCAAGGATCTCCACTTATGGGAACGCTGGCCCGCAACGTTGCTACGTGGTAAGACGGTCGGAATCCTAGGCGTTGGTGCCATAGCGGAGGCGTTGGCACCGCGATGCAAGGCAATGGAGATGACAGTCATTGGAATCTCATCTGCGCCTCGGGACGTCGCTGGTTTCGACGCAATTCGCGCGCGAAGCGAATTGATGAATGTGGTCAGAGAAGTAGACTTCCTGATTGTTCTTATTCCGCTGTCTTCAGAATCTAGAAATATCGTAAATGCGGAGCTGCTCGCAGCGATGAAACCTTCGAGCTATTTAATCAATCTCGCAAGGGGCGGTGTTGTCGATGAGAAAGCGCTGATTTCCACGTTGGAGCATGGGAGAATTGCAGGGGCCGCTTTAGACGTTTTTCGCGAAGAACCGGTTTCCAAGGAAGATCCGCTTTGGTCCGTGAATAAGTTAATCATGACTTCGCATCTCGGCGGCTTCTACGATCAATATGTTAATGACGTTCTTCCCACTGTCGTAGAGAATATGCGCCATTACCTTGCGGGCGATTTTGAACATATGTGTGGGCGGATCAGGTAATTCAATATCGCGGTTTGCCTCTAGGATCAAATGCAGGCGGCTAGGCGATCTTGTTCAGTTGTAGACGAGCTTTGATGAATGTGATTTAGGCCGCCTCCGCGCAGGGCGCCGCGGTCCAGGATGCGGCTGCTAAACGTAAGTTCGACGATGGTCGAAATTGCATCAGACCGACGCGCTCAGATGAAGCAAGTTGACGCTATGACAGCCGGGGACCGGCCCCTAATTGGAGGGGATTAATGGAAGGTCTGTTTCTGGATACCAAGAGGCGCAAGCGTGAAGAGGCGCAAGGAATTTGGCCAGGCCATATCCTCACGGATTTTCTCGATCGCTGGGCAGTGCAGCATCCGGATGGCCTCGCAATAATCGCGTCTCGGCATGAGGATGGAAAATCTACTTGTCTATCTTGGGCAGAGCTTGCGCGGCGTGTAGATGCAATAGCGAGCGGACTGGCTGCGTACGGCATTACGGATGGCGATGTAGTCTCGTTTCAGCTGCCGAACTGGTGGGAGTTTGTTGCGGTCCATCTCGCCTGCGTGCGCCTCGGTGCTGTCAGCAATCCGTTGATGCCAATTTTTCGCGAACGCGAACTATCCTTCATGCTGCAGCACGCAAGATCAAAAGTGCTGATCGCGCCGAACAGATTTCGCAATTTCGATCATGGATCGCTTGCACGAGGGTTTAGGCACGATTTGTCGACACTCGAGCACGTGTTCCTAGTTGATGCTAAGAGTGAGGATTCGTTCGAGTCGTTATGGTCTGCAAAAAATGTGGGACGTAGGAAAGAGGGCAGTGCGCGGTTGGGGCCCGATGACGTGGTGCAGCTGCTTTACACCTCAGGCACCACCGGAGAACCAAAAGGCGTTTTGCACACGTCGAACACATTAATTGGCACCACGCTGCAATTTATCGAGCGCTTGCGACTCAGCGGAGCTGACGTGATCTTTATGCCTTCCCCCATGGCACACCAAGCCGGATTCACGTACGGTTTAGTACTCGCGGTGGTGCTTGGCGCGCCCTTGGTGCTCATGGATGTCTGGAATCCCGCAGAGGCGCTTGATTTAATTGAAAGGCACGGGGTCACTTACACTTTCGCATCCACGCCATTTCTAGCTGATTTGGCCAATCTTCCTGAGGTGGAAGAACGTGCCCTCAATTCGTTTCGGCTGTTTGTCACAGCCGGTGCCCCGATTCCTCCGGCAGTAGTAGATCTCGCGACGCGTCGGCTAAGTACTACTGTTATCGCGAGTTGGGGTATGACCGAATGTTGCTCTCCTACTACCACTCTTCTATCGGGGTACAAAGTGCGCGAATCGGACGGCATTGCAATGCCCGGTTCTGAAGTGCGGATCGTAGACGAAGAGGACAAGGAGGTTCCGCGCGGGACGGCGGGTTCATTACAAGTGCGTGCCGCGTCGCTCTTCGTTGGGTACCTTAAGCGCCCCGATCTCTACGCGGTAAATGAAGATGGATGGTTCGAAACCGGAGACATCGCCTGTATGGATGACGAAGGTTATATTCGGATCTGCGGACGTACGAAGGACATTATTATTCGCGGCGGAGAGAATATCCCGGTGGTAGACGTAGAGAACATTTTGTATCAAATGCCTGAGATCAGGGAAGTGGCAATCGTAGCTATGCCTGACCCTAGGTTATCAGAACGGGCGTGTGCGTTTGTCACTTTGCGCACGCCCCATGGTTTGGCATTGGAGCGGGTCAAGGCGTTCTTGGCCTCCGAGGGCGTTACTAGGCAATTTTGGCCAGAGCGGGTGGAAGTCATTGAGCAGATGCCGCGTACCTCGACTGGGAAAATACAAAAATATGTCTTACGCGAACGCGCGGCAAATCTTTCAGTCCCGCAAGCGCAGTGAGTTCCATATGCTCCCGGGCCGTCGGATTGACTCGCATGCGTTCGCAGAAAGGCAAGGAACTTCTGCTCTGCAACCCATGTGGTCTGGAACGAATGCATATTACAAGCGCCGTTAGAGTAATGGCCGGGTTGCGTCGAATCGGCAATATGGCCTGAAGGTATATGGTAACCCGCGGGGAGTCGACAGACCGGCTATACGTACCCCAGGATGTCGTGGCCCTGGTGCATTCGCGTCAGCACATATCGCCAAAGCGGCTCGGCAATCCAGGCCCTTCTTACGAGCAGGTGGAGAAGATTCTGAGCGCCGCCGGCGCGGCACCTGATCACGGGTGCCTCACTCCGTGGCGTCTAATCGTAGTCACGCAGGAGCGGCGCCATCTCTTGGGCGATGCGTTTGCGGAGGCCCTCAGCGATAGGGACACCGAAGCTACTGATGTGCAAAAGCAAGAAGCGAGGGAGAAGGCATTTCGGGGCCCTTTTCTGTTATTAGTTGTTGCGCGAATGGACGCTGCGCTGGGGCCGATAATTCCCCTGGAACGGGTCGTTTCCGCCGGATGCGCCATTCAGAACATGCTATTGGTAGCGTATTCGATGGGATTTGGCACGGGTTTATCAAGTGGGAGATCACTGCGATCACAGAGAATGAGATTGCTCTTTAAGTTAGGCGACGATGAAGAACCGCTGTGCTTTGTCACAATAGGTACGGAACAGGGGCGCAGGGCACCAAGGGCCAGGCCGGTCATGAACGACTACACAAGTTTTCTATAACGCCGTAAGCGGCTAGGCAAAATAGAGCTATGGGCGCGTGAAGCGATCTGCAATGAATACAGGCCAATTAGTGCTGCGGTATGTCCAGTGCGCTTCGCGTGGCAGCCAGTTTCGGGATCAGTTATTCGATTAGTCACAGCGGGAAGTAGGTACTGGGCAAAATAGTATCAGGGAGAGGCCAAGCCACCCCAAAGTGGCGCACCGAGGAAGGAGACAATGTAGTGGGAAACGTTGCATATCAAACTGGGTTTGGCAATCATTGCGCAACCGAAGCGCTCGAAGGGGCACTGCCGGTTGGCCGCAATTCGCCGCAGCGGTGTCCCTACGGTCTGTATGCAGAGCAATTGTCAGGCACGGCCTTCACTGCGCCTCGCGCCGTTAATCGGCGCAGTTGGCTCTATCGGATTCGGCCGTCTGCGATGCATCGACCATTCAAACAAATTAACGGCGGTCGCATGACCAGCGACTTCGATGCGTTGCCTACGCCGCCGAATCAGCTGCGCTGGAATCCGCTTCCGATGCCGTCAAGTCCGTGCGACTTTGTCGAAAGTATCGTGACAATAGCTGGTAATGGCGACCCGCGCGCACAGACCGGAGCAAACGTACATCTCTATGCGGCCAACCGATCAATGACGCGACGCATATTTTACGATGCCGATGGCGAACTTTTGATTTTGCCGCAGGAAGGACGAATTCGTTTCTTCACGGAATTTGGTGTAGTTGAGGCGGAGCCGCAGGATATCGTAGTCATTCCTCGGGGCGTACGCTTCCGTGTAGAGCTGCAAGAGGACCGAGCGCGCGGTTACATCTGCGAGAACTTCGGTGCCAATTTTCGTCTTCCTGATTTGGGCCCGCTTGGATCGAACGGGTTAGCCAACCCGCGAGATTTCCTGACCCCCGTGGCCGCCTACGAGGACGTGGATAGTCAATTTGAGCTAATTGCCAAATTCATGGGAAATCTGTGGTCTGCTGAAATGGATCACTCTCCGCTCGACGTAGTCGCGTGGCATGGGAATTACGCTCCTTACAAGTATGATTTGCGGCGTTTCAATACGATTGGGTCCATCAGCTACGATCATCCGGATCCATCGATCTTCATTGTCCTACATTCGCCCAGTGATACTCCGGGCGTGAGCAACATTGATTTCGTGATCTTCCCTCCGCGCATCTTGGCCATGGAAAACACTTTCCGCCCGCCATGGTTCCATCGAAATGTCGCGAGCGAGTTTATGGGACTTATTCATGGGAGGTACGACGCGAAAAGCGAAGGATTCTTACCCGGTGGAGCAAGTCTGCACAACAGCATGATCGGACACGGGCCGGACGCAGAGACGTTTGAAAAGGCGAGTTCGGCGGATCTATCGCTGCCGCAGATTATCAAGGAGACGATGGCGTTTATGGTGGAAACGCGGCACGTGCTAAGGCCCACGTCTTTTGCACTGAACTCAGCACAACTTCAACGCGACTATTTCTCGTGCTGGGAGCGGCTGAGGAGGAATTTTGATCCGAACTTGTAGCCAGTCAGCTTGGGAATACAAGCGCTGGTACCAAGCAAGAACTAGGCTCCACGAGTTGCGACCGTGGGGCAATATTCATGATGCCAAGGAGCGAAAATGAGCGAGACGCAAGCCCCGGTTACCCCGAAACCGAAGAAGTCGGTCGCGCTGTCCGGCGTCACCGCCGGCAACACCGCGCTTTGCACCGTCGGCCGCACCGGCAATGACCTGCACTATCGCGGCTACGACATTCTCGACGTCGCCGAAGCCTGCGAGTTCGAGGAAATCGCCTACCTGCTGGTCCACGGCAAGCTCCCGACCAAAGCCGAGCTCGACGGCTACAAGCTGAAGCTGAAGGCGATGCGCGGGCTGCCGGCGAACGTCAAGGCGGCGCTCGAATGGATGCCGGCCTCCGCCCACCCGATGGACGTGATGCGCACCGGCGTGTCCGCACTGGGATGCGTGATGCCGGAGAAGGACGATCACAACCATCCGGGCGCGCGCGACATCGCCGACCAGCTGATGGCTTCGCTCGGCTCGATGCTGCTCTACTGGTATCACTACAGCCGCAATGGCCGGCGCATCGAAGTCGAGACCGACGACGACTCGATCGGCGGGCATTTCCTGCATCTGCTGCACGGCAAGGAACCCTCCGAGCTGTGGGTGAAGTCGATGCACACCTCGCTCATCCTCTACGCCGAGCACGAGTACAACGCCTCGACCTTCACCTGCCGCGTCATCGCCGGCACCGGTTCCGACATGTACAGCGCCATTTGCGGCGGCATCGGCGCGCTGCGCGGCCCGAAGCACGGCGGCGCGAACGAAGTCGCCTTCGAAGTGCAGAAGCGCTACGAAGACGCGGATGCGGCGGAAGCCGACATCGTGCGGCGCGTGGCGAATAAGGAAGTGGTGATCGGCTTCGGCCACCCCGTGTACACCATCGGCGATCCGAGAAACAAAGTCATCAAGGAAGTCTCGCGCAGGCTGTCCAAGGCGCGCAACGATATGAAGATGTTCGATATCGCCGAGCGCCTGGAGACGGTGATGTGGCGCGAGAAGAAGATGTTCCCCAACCTCGACTGGTTCTCGGCGGTGAGCTACCACATGATGGGCGTGCCCACCGCGATGTTCACGCCGATCTTCGTCATTTCGCGCACCAGCGGCTGGGCGGCGCACGTGATCGAACAGCGCATCGACGGCAAGATCATCCGGCCGACGGCGAATTACACCGGACCGGAAAACCTGAAGTTCGCGCCGATCGAAAAGCGCAAGTAGCCGCGCGCGTGTAGACGTCGCAGAGACGTCCGCCCTCGATGTAACAAATTCGCAGCGATGAGGTCGATTTTGAGTTGTTGCCCACTACTTATTGCAGAAGACCATTCCGGGCGTCATGCACAAGGATTAACTCACCAGCCTTCTGCTTTAGGGAGCTGGTCAGGAATGCAGCGGGAGGTGTCACAGACCCTCTAGTGGAAATGATGGGTTTGCCCGGGAATAGGATTTATTGAGATTAACGTTAGAAGTAAAACGAGTTTATATGTGTGCGGAGGCAAATATTATGTTGTCTGAGGCGCTTAAGCCACAGAACAAGGTGACTGTAAATTGGAACAGGACTCTTTCTGGTGTAGAAGTGCAGGCCAGTATTATTCCGGAATACACCGAAATCCTCACGCCGCAGGCCCTTGCCTTTGTCGCCAAGCTTGCGCGCCGCTTCGAATCGCGTCGGCGCGAGCTCCTCGCCGCGCGCGCGGCGCGCCAGGCCGAGTTCAACGCCGGCAAGCTGCCGAACTTCCTGCCGCAGACCGCGCACATTCGCGCCGGCGACTGGAGTGTCGCGCCCTGCCCCGCCGATCTGCAGGATCGCCGCGTCGAAATCACCGGCCCGACCGATCGCAAAATGGTGATCAACGCGCTCAATTCGGGCGCCAAAGTGTTCATGGCCGACTTCGAGGACTCGAACGCCCCGACCTGGGACAACATGATCCAGGGCCAGCTCAATCTGCGCGATGCGGTACGCCGCTCGATCACCTTCGAGCAGAACGGCAAGGGCTATCGCTTGAACGAGCGGACCGCCGTGCTGATGGTGCGCCCGCGCCTGGCATCTGGACGAGAACCACCTGCGCGTCGACGGCAGTCCGGTCTCGGCCGCGATGTTCGATTTCGCGCTTTACTTCTTTCACAACGCAAAAGAGGCGCTCGCCCGCGACACGGGGCCGTACTTCTACCTGCCGAAGATGGAGTCGCACTACGAGGCGCGGCTGTGGAACGACATCTTCAACTTCGCCCAGGACGAACTTGGCGTCGCGCGCGGCTCGATCAAGGCCACGGTGCTGATCGAGACCGTGCTCGCCGCGTAAGCTTCCCCGTCAAGTAGACAACTCGGAAGTAGAGTCTTGCTTTGACTG
>CAZMGP010000054.1:0-31311 GCA_964565875.1 uncultured Enterobacteriaceae bacterium | reverse complement strand
GCATAGGCCCAGGCGTAGGCGACGGTGGAGTCGCCGCTCACGCGGCCGGCGAGCTTCGCGCCTTCGGCAAGCGTCATGCCCTGAAAACGTTTTTCGATGCCCTTGTGCTTGTAGCCCAGCCGCTCCTCCAGGCGCAGCACCTTCTCGCCGACGATGGAAAAGCGGAAGTGCCCCGGCTCGATCGTCCCGGCATGGACCGGACCGACCGGAATTTCGTGCACACCGTCGCCCGCGACCGGCACGAAGGCGTAGTCGTCGGCGCCCGGCGTGAACTGAGCCGTGAGTGCATGCTCGCGTGCGAGCGGGTGCTCGGACGCAGACCAGGCCGCGTGGCGCAGCCAGGGGCGGCGATCCTGCGCGTCGGCATCGATGCCGAGGAGGTCGCGTGCGGCGCGTTGCATGCGCGCTGCCGGATGGAAGATCTGGGCGATGTCGGGATAGACGGGATTCTCCGCGGGCAGGGCGACCTCGAGCCACAGCATGCCGTCGGGCTTCGCCAACACCAGGTTCAGCGCATAGCCCTCGCCGTGGTCGCGCTCGTCCGTGCCCCAGAGCGCGGCGAGCCGCCCGCCCTGGTCCTTGACCGCCTGACAGGCGTCCAAGAGTTCGGAGGCCTTGGCGCGGGCGTGCCAGGCGGGCACTGCGCCCGAGAGCGGCGTCAAGGCGAGCGCCAGGCTAGTGAAGGCCATGCTGTCTCGTCCTTGCGCGCGTCATGTTCTGCCGATCGGCTTGCCTGATCATGGTCTGCCCTCAACCGATCAGCTTCGCCGCCTCGCGATACCAGTCGACGAGGTAGGGCGGAATGTAGAAACCGAGCGCGAGCACGATGGCGAGGTGTGCGAACACGGGGATGAGCGCCGGCGGATGCGGCAGGCGCCGGGCGTTGGTCTCGCCGAACACGATCGGCTGGATCTTGCTGAACACCGCGGCGAAGGCGACGCCCAGCGCTACGAGCAGGAAAGGCGTCGCCCAGGGGTGCAGGCGCATGGCGCTGGTGAGGATGAGAAATTCGCTCGCGAACACGCCGAAGGGCGGCAGCCCCAGGATCGCTGCCGAGCCGAGCATCAGGCCCCAGCCGACGGTGGGGTTGATTTTGATCAGGCCACGCATGTCGTCCATGATCTGAGTGCCGGCTTTCTGCGCCGCGTGGCCGACGGCGAAAAAGATCGCGCTCTTGGTGAGCGAATGCACGGTCATGTGGAGCAGGCCGGCGAAGCTCGCGATCGGCCCGCCCATGCCGAAGGCGAAGGTGATCAGTCCCATGTGCTCAACCGAGGAATAGGCGAACATGCGCTTGATGTCCTTCTGCCGCGAAAGGAAGAAGGCCGCTACCACCACCGACAGCAGGCCGAAGCCCATCATCAGATGGCTGGCGAAGGGGGCGAGCAGCGCGGCATCGACTAAGGCCTTGCAGCGCAGGAGCGCGTAGAGCGCCACGTTCAAGAGCAGCCCCGAGAGCACCGCCGACACCGGCGTCGGGCCCTCGGCGTGGGCGTCCGGCAGCCAGTTGTGCAGCGGCACCAGGCCCACCTTGGTGCCGTAGCCCACCAGCAGGAAGACGAAGGCGAGCGACATCATGGCCGGATCGAGTTTGCCGGCGACGCTGTCGAGGTGCGTCCACAAGAGCGCCGTGCCGCCCGCGCCCAGCACCTTTTCGGACGCCGAGTAGAGCAGGATGGTGCCGAACAGGGCCTGGGCGATGCCCACGCCGCAGAGGATGAAGTATTTCCACGCCGCCTCCAGGCTCGCCGGCGTGCGGTACAGGCTCACCAGCAGCACGGTAGTGAGCGTGGCCGCCTCCAGCGCCACCCACAGGATGCCGAGGTTGTTGGTGAGCAGTACCAAGAGCATGGTGAACACGAACAGCTGGTACATGCTGTGGAACAGGCGTAGGCGGTGGTCGGAAAGCTTGCCGTGGGCGTGCTCGATGCGCATGTAGGGGCGCGAGAAGAGCGAGGTCGTCATCGACACGAAGGCAGTGAGGGCCACGAGGAAGACGTTCAGCGAATCGACGAAGAACTGTTCGTTGGCGGTGATTTCCGGGCCGTTGGAAATGATGTCGGCGGTGAGCGCAGCCGCGGCTAGGAAGGTGGCGACGCTGATGCCGATGTTCAGTTCCGCCGCCCAGCGCTTGTGCCCCCAGAGCGCGAGCAGGCCGCCGCCTGCGAGCGGGGTGCCGAGTACCAGATAGAGTTGCCAGTTCATGTTCGTCCGCGTCCGTCCGCGCTCATTCTTCCTTCAACTTCTCCAGGTGCCGGATGTCGAGGCTGTCGAAGCGCTCGCGGATCTGGAAGATGAACACGCCGAGGATGACCATGCCCACCATGACGTCGAGTGCGATGCCGAATTCGACCACCATGGGCATGCCATGGGTGGCGCTGGTGGCGGCGAAGAACAGGCCGTTCTCCATGGCGAGAAAGCCGATCACCTGCGGCACCGCCTTGGAGCGCGTGATCATGGTGAGGAAGGCGAGCAGCACGCAGGCGAGCGCGATGCCCAGCGTGCTTTTGGCGATGGTGCCGGCGAGCTGCGAAATCGGCAGCGCGACGTTGAAGGCGAGGATCACCAGCACGATGCCGACCAGCATGGTGGTGGGGATGTTGATCAGCGTCTCCACGTCCCACTTGACGCTCAATTTTCGGATCAGGCGGTGCAGCACCCAGGGCAGCACCAGCACCTTGAGGCTGAAGGTGAGCGCAGCGGAATAGTAGAGGTGATGCTGCTGGGTGCTCCAGGCCACCACGATGGTCGACAGCGTGAGCGCGAGCCCCTGCATGGCGAACAGGTTGATGAGCGACAGGATGCGCCGCTGCGTCAGCATGGCGAAGGACAGCAGCAGGAGGAGCGCGGCGAACAGGTTGATCACCTGCGAGGCGAACGGGTGGATCATCGTCCGGCCCCCGGGCACATGGTCGCGGTCGCTGCGCGCATCATCTCTCCAGCAATAGGTGAATGAGCATCGCCAGCACGGCGAGCAGGAACGCGGTGCCGAGGTATTCGGGCGCGCGGAAGATGCGCATCTTAGCGCTCACCATTTCGATCAGCGCCATGACGAAGCCGCCCACGGCGAGTTTCGCCGCGAGCGCGGGCAGGGCGTAGAGCAGCCCCAGCGCATCACCCCCCTGCGCGATGCCGTAGGGGAAGAAGAGGGCAATGCCGATGCAGGCATAGGCGAAGAGCTTCAGCGCCGCGGCCCATTCGATCAGCGCCAGGTGGCGGCCGGAATACTCGAGCACCATCGCCTCGTGGATCATGGTGAGCTCGAGGTGGGTGGAAGGATTGTCCACCGGGATGCGCGCGTTCTCGGCGAGCGACACCATGGTGAAGGCGACCCCGGCGAAGGCGAAGCTGGGATAGATCACGATCTTCATCGGCGCGAGGTGCTCGACGATGGTGGCAAGCGAAGTCGAGTGCGCGATCAGCGACATGGTGAACAGCACCATCAACAGCGCCGGCTCGGCGAGGAAGCCGACCATCATTTCGCGCCGCGCGCCGAGGGTGCCGAAGGCGGTGCCGATGTCCATGGCGGCGAGCGAAATGAACACGCGGGCGAGCGCGAAGATGCCTACCAGGGCGATGGCGTCCGCGGCCGGCGAGAAGGGGAGGTCGGTGCCGAGCGTGGGCACGATCGCCGCCGCGAGGCACATGCAGGCGAAAATCGCGTAGGGCGCAAGACGGAACAGCGGCGAAGCGTTGTGGGCGAGCACCGCTTCCTTGGCGAACAGCTTTCTCAGAGTGCGGTAAGGCTGCAGGATCCCCGGGCCGCTCTTGTTCTGCATCCAGGCACGGCACTGGTTGACCCAGCCGAGGAAGATCGGTGCGAGCAGCGCGGCGAGCACCATTTCAGTGAGTTGGGCGACGAGTCCGGACCAGGAGATCATCTGACGAAAAGCAGCAGTAGCAGCAGGGTGAGGAAGCTGTACATCAGGTACACGGAAATCCGGCCGCGCTGCAGAAGCGTCACCACGCGCGTCAGCGTCTCGGTGACTTTCGCGAGCGGCAGGTAGATCCAGTACCAGAGGTGGTCCTCGACGGTGACGCGGTAGCGCGGCGCGGCGTCGAAAGGCGTGGGCAGCTCGCGCTGCATGCGGAAGAAGGGTTCGAACACTTGGCGGATCGGCTGGCCGAAACCTTCGGCGGTGTCCTGCATGCGCGGCGTCTGCGCCGGGAAGCCGCAGTCCCAGGGCGCGGCGCGGCGCACGCGGCCGTGGTAGAACTGGCGCACGCCGAGCCAGGCGGCGAGCCACACGGCGAGGATGACGATGAGGAACAAGAGCGGCGCGTAGCTCGCGCGGTCCGGGCTGATCGGGGTGAGGAACATCCAGCCGCTCGCGTGCCTGCCCAGGGTGCGTCCGAGGAGCTGCGCGCTCACCGCGTCGATGAAGCCGATGACCGAGACCGGCATCACCCCCAGGGCGACGCAGCCCAGGGCGAGCCAGACGAGCCCGGCGCGTTCCCAGATGCCGGCGTCGTGGGCGTGCGCGAGATTCGGCTCGCGCGGCTGGCCGAGGAAGATGATGCCGTAGAACTTCACCATCACATAGCCGGCGAGCGCCGCGGCGAGCGCCACGGCCGCAGCCGCCACCGGCACCAGCATGTTGAGATAAGAGTGCGGCAGGTCGGGGGTGAACAGAAACGCCTGCAGCAGCAGCCATTCCGAGACGAAACCGTTCAGCGGCGGCAGCCCGGCGATGGCGAGGGTGCCCACGAGCGCAAGCCAGGCGACCCAGGGCATGGAGTGGATGAGGCCGCCCAACTTACCCAGCGCGCGTTCGCGCGTGGCGTGCAGCACCGAGCCGGTGGAGAGAAACAGGAGGCTCTTGAAATAGGCGTGGTTGATGCAGTGATACAACGTCGCCGTGAGCGCGAGCGTCGCGAGAGAGCGCATGGCGAAGGACTGGTAGGTGACGGTGAGACCGATGCCGACCAGGATGAAGCCGATATTCTCGATCGAAGAATAGGCCAGGAGCCGCTTCATGTCGCTTTGCACGGCGGAGAACACCACGCCGTAGAGCGCGGTGGCGAGCCCGAGCGCGAGGATCACCACGCCCCACCACCACACCTGGATGTGCAGCAGGTCGAACAGCACGCGCAGCAAGCCGTAGATCGCGGTCTTCAGCATCACCGCCGACATCAGCGCCGACACCGGCGAAGGCGCCGCGGGGTGCGCTTCGGGCAGCCAGACGTGCAGCGGCAGGATGCCCGCCTTGGCGCCGAAGCCGAACAGGGCGAGGACGAAGGCGATGGTGGCCCAGAAGGGCGCAAGCTGCACCGCGCGCATGTTGTCGAAGGTGTAGTCGCCGGTGCCGTGCAGCAGGCCGAAGCAAAGCAGGATGCTGATCGCGCCGACGTGGGCGATCAGCAGGTAGAGGAAGCCGGCGCGGCGGATTTCGTGCTTCTTGTGGTCGCTCGTCACCAGGAAGTAGGAGGACAGCGCCATCGTTTCCCAGAACACCATGAAGGCGTAGGCATCATCCGCCAACAGCACCAGCGCCATGCTAGCGAGGAACACGTGGTAGTACAGGCACAAAAGCCCCGGAGGTGTGCCCTCGCCCTGGCGGAAATAGCCCGCGGCGAAAAGCGAAATCCCGGTTCCGGCCGCGCCGAGCAGTAGCAGAAAGAAGCTCGATAGCGCGTCCAGCCGCAAGTGGAAGGGCAGGTCGGGCAGGCCGAGCGGCAGGATCATCGACTCGGCATCGTTCCCCAGGGCATTCAAGGCAATGCCGGCGACGGCGAGCGCGGCGAGCGCGCCTGCCGGGAACAGCACCCGGCTCACCAGATGAAGATTGTTGAGGAAGAACAGGCCGGCAAGCCCCAGGGCGAGCCAGAGGAGGATCGCGTCGAGGACGAGCGGCAGGGCCGGACCGGTGACGGCCATTACTTCACTTTCATGCCGGGCTGGGCGCCGCTGTCGGGGCTGAGGAGAAAGATTCCGGGTGCCTCGCCGCTGGCGGCGAGGATCATGCCCTGCGACAGGCCGAACTTCATCTTGCGCGGCGCGAGATTGGCGACGACGACCGTGAGCCTGCCCGCGAGCGTCGCCGGGTCATAGGCGGATTTGATGCCGGCGAACACCGTGCGCTGCTCGCTGCCGAGATCGAGCGTGAGCTGCAGCAGCTTGTCCGCGCCTTCGACGTGTTCGGCCTTGACGATCCGTGCGACACGCAGATCGATTTTGGCGAAATCATCGATGGAAATGGTCGCGGGCGCGGCTGTCGGCGCGGCGTGCCCCGGGGAACCCGGATGCGGCGTCGACGGGGGGGCGGCTGGAGATTGGCTCTGCGAGCCGGTTTTCGAGGTGTCGGCCATTTTCTTCGGCTCCTTCGCCGGCGCTGCCGGGATGTCGAGCAGCGCGTCCAGGTGCTTTTCCTCGACGCGGGTCATGAGGTGCATGTACTGAGCGATCTCATGGCCTTGTTTCAGATGTTCAGAAACCGTTGACCATCTGAGCTCTCCAAACCGAAATAACTTTGCAACTTTCGCGGCAGTTTCAGGGAGAACAGGCGCTAAAAAGATTGTAAGGTCTCTGAAAAGTGCTAGCGCCGTTGAGCAGACAGAATGGAGCTCGGTTTCCTTACCTGGTTGCTTTGCTAGTTCCCACGGTTTCTTGTCGTCGATATAACGATTAGCCGCGTCGGCGAACTCCATAATCTTCCGAAGCGCTTTGCCAAATTCTCGTGAATTGTATAAAACAGAAATTTCGCCTGCGTCAAATACTGCGCCATATTCAAGAGTCGTATCGAGATCGGGTTTGCTCAATCGGTTCTCAAATCGAGTATTGATGAACTTTGCACAACGACTCGCGATGTTGATGTACTTGCCGATTAGGTCGCTGTTCACCCGCGCCATGAAGTCGTCGGGATTGAAGTCGAGATCCTCGACGTTGGCGTTCAGCTTTGCCGCGATGTAGTAGCGCAGCCACTCCGGGTTCATGCCGATGTCGAGGTAGCGCAGCGGGCTGATGCCGGTGCCGCGGCTCTTCGACATCTTCTCGCCCGACACGGTGATGAAGCCGTGCACGTAGACGTTGTCCGGTATCTTGTAGCCGGCGAACTTGAGCATCGCCGGCCAGAACAGGGTGTGAAAGTAGATGATGTCCTTGCCGATAAAATGCACCTGCTCGCTCGCGGGATCGGCGAGGAAGCCGGCGAAGTCCATCCCCTTCTTCGCGCAGTAGTTCTTGAAGCTCGCGAGATAGCCGATCGGCGCATCCAGCCAGACGTAGAAGTACTTGCCCGGCGCGTCGGGTATCGGAATGCCGAAGTAGGGCGCGTCGCGCGAGATGTCCCAGTCGCCGAGCGCCTTCTCGCCCTCGCCGTCCAGCCATTCTTTCGCCTTGTTCGCCACCTGCGGCTGCAGCCGCTCGCCGCCGAGCCATTCGCGCAGGAACGCGACGCAGCGCGCGTCCGACAGGCGGAAGAAATAATGTTCGGAGGTCTTCAGCACCGGCTTCGCGCCGGAGAGCGTCGAATAGGGATTGACGAGATCGGTTGGCGCATAGACGGAGCTGCAGTTCTCGCAGGCATCGCCGTACTGATCCTTGGCGCCGCACTTGGGGCACTCGCCCTTGATATAGCGGTCGGCGAGGAACATGCCCTTCACCGGGTCGTAGAACTGCTCGATCGGTTTGGTGTAGACGAGGCCGGCGGCCTTGAGCTTGCGGTAGATGTCCTGCGACAGCTCGGTGTTCTCGGGCGAGTCGGTCGAGTGCCAGTTGTCGAAGGCGATGTGAAAGCCGTCTAGGTATTTCTTGCGCTCGGCTGCGATGCGTGCCACCAATTCCTTCGGCGTGACGCCCTCGGCCTCGGCCTTGAGCATGATCGGCGCACCGTGGGCGTCGTCCGCACAGACGAAATGGACTTCGTGACCCTGCATGCGTTGGAAGCGCACCCAGATGTCGGCCTGGATGTATTCCATGATGTGGCCGATGTGAAACGAGCCGTTGGCATACGGCAGGGCGGTGGTGACGAAGATCTTGCGCTTCATTCTTGCTTGAACGGCGGAAACGCCGGGCCCCGGCGCCGGGGCAGCGAGCGTGCTGCGAAAATCCGTAATTGTAGCGCGCAGCCCCTCGAATATCCATTAAAATGAACCCCTTTTTCCGGTCGCGCGAGCGGCCGGCTGCAACAAGGAGCGCGGACAATGTCAGTTTCGGAATTGCAGATTCAGACGGCCCTCAGGGAAATCACCGATCCCAACACCGAAAAGGATTTCATCGCCACCAAGTCGGCGCGCAACATCAAGCTCGACGGCAGCGACGTCGCGGTCGATATCGAACTGGGCTATCCGGCCAAGACGCAGCTTGAGCCGATCCGCAAGCTCGTGCACGACAAGCTCGCCTCGATTGCCGGCATCGGCAAGGTGACGGTCAAGGTGTCGAGCAAGATCGTCGCCCATAGCGTGCAGCGCGGCGTAAAGCTGATACCGGAAGTGAAGAACATCATCGCCGTCGCCTCGGGCAAAGGCGGCGTGGGCAAGTCGACCACGGCGGTGAATCTGGCCTTGGCCCTCGCCGCGGAGGGCGCGACTGTGGGCATCCTCGATGCCGACATCTACGGCCCGTCGCAGCCGGCGATGCTGGGCATAACCGGGCGGCCGGAGTCGAAGGACGGCAAGAGCATCGAGCCCATGCTCGGTCACGGCGTACAGGCGATCTCCATCGGCTTCATGATCGACATCGACACGCCGATGGTGTGGCGCGGCCCGATGGTGACGCAGGCGCTGGAGCAGCTATTGAAGGACACGCGCTGGCAGGCAGTCGATTACCTGGTGGTCGATCTGCCGCCGGGAACGGGCGACATTCAATTGACACTCGCACAGAAAGTGCCGGTGACGGGCGCGGTGATCGTCACCACGCCGCAGGACATCGCCTTGATCGACGCGAGGAAGGGCCTGAAGATGTTCGAGAAGGTCGGCATCCCGATCCTCGGCATCGTCGAGAACATGAGCACCCACATCTGCTCCAAGTGCGGCCACGAGGAACACATCTTCGGCGCGGGCGGCGCGGCCAAGATGTGCAAGGACTACGACACCGAGTTCCTCGGCTCGCTGCCGCTCGACATCCGCATCCGCGAGCAGACCGATTCGGGCAAGCCTACCGTAGTCACCGACCCGGACGGCCCGATCGCCGAAACCTATCGCAAGATCGCGCGCCGCGTCGCGGTCAAGATTTCCGAGCAGGCGAAGGACATGACGTCCAAGTTTCCGAACATCGTCATCCAGAACAATTAATAGCAATTCATGTCCATCAAATCCGACAAGTGGATCCGCCGCATGGCGGTCGAGCACAGGATGATCGAGCCGTTCGAGCCAGGTCAGATACGCGCGGCGAACGGCCACAAGATCGTGTCCTACGGCACCTCCAGCTACGGCTACGACATCCGCTGCTCGGACGAATTCAAGATCTTCACCAACATCAATTCGACCATCGTCGATCCGAAGAATTTCGACGAGAAGTCATTCGTCGACTTCAAGGGCGAGGTGTGCATCATCCCGCCCAACTCCTTCGCCCTGGCGCGCACAGTGGAATATTTCCGCATCCCGCGCAGCGTGCTCACCGTCTGCCTGGGCAAGTCCACGTACGCGCGCTGCGGCATCATCGTCAACGTCACGCCTTTCGAGCCGGAGTGGGAGGGCTATGTGACGCTCGAGTTCTCCAACACCACGCCGTTGCCCGCCAAGATCTACGCCAACGAGGGTGTGGCGCAGGTGGTGTTCTTCGAGTCGGACGAAACCTGCGAGACTTCCTACAAGGATCGCGGCGGCAAGTATCAGGGCCAGCAGGGCGTGACCCTGCCGAAGATCTGAGCTCCCGCGCGGGGGCCGCGCGATTCCGTTTTACTTAACGGCGCTCGGCGAGGACGAGCGCCGCGCCGCGCTCGGCGATCATGAGCGTGGGTGAATTGGTGTTGCCCGAAGTGATGGTCGGCATGATCGAGGCGTCGATCACGCGCAAGCCCTCGATGCCGCGCACGCGCAAGCTCGCGTCCACCACCGCGCTCGCATCGTCCGCCCTCCCCATCTTGCAAGTGCCGACGGGGTGGAAGATGGTGGTCCCGACATTGCCCGCCGCCTTCACCATCTCCTCGTCCGTGCGGAAGGCGGGGCCCGGCAGGAATTCCTCCGGCGCGTATTTCTTCATGGTTTCGGTTTCGAGCACGACGCGGCGCGCGAGGCGCAGCGACTTCACCGCGATGTCCTGGTCCTGCGGCGCCGACAGGTAGTTGAGCATCAAGGCGGGGGCGGTGCGCGCATCAGGCGACTTGATCCGCACCCGGCCGCGCGAGGCCGGCCGCAGGTTGCACACGCTGGCGGTGAAGGCGGGGAAGGGATGCAGCGGATCGCCGAATTTTTCCAGCGACAGCGGCTGCACGTGGAATTCCAGGTTGGGCGTGGCCTGCGCCGGGTCGCTTTTTAGGAACGCGCCGAGCTGCGAAGGCGCCATGGTCAAAGGGCCGGTGCGGTAGACGGCGTATTCGAGTGCCATCTTCGCCTTGCCCCACCAGGACTGCACCATGGTATTGAGCGTGAGCACGTTCTGCACCTTGAACGCCGCGCGCAACTGCAGATGGTCCTGCAGATTCTCGCCGACAGGAAGCTCGTGCGCGAGGGGTATCCCCAACTCCTGCATGAGCGGCCCCGGCCCGATGCCGGAGAGCTGCAGCAGCTGCGGGCTGCCGATGGCGCCGGCGGCGAGGATGACTTCGCGCCGCGCTTCGGCATAGGTCGATTCGTTGCCCTGGAAGAACTCGACCCCCCGCGCGCGCTTGCCATCGAGCCGCAGTTTCTTCACCTGCGCATCGGTGATCACCTTCAGGTTGGGACGGCCCATCGCCGGGCGCAGAAATGCCTTGGCGGCGGAGACGCGCACGCCACTGCGCTGGTTCACTTCGAACTTGGAGCTGCCGGCGTTGTTGCCGCAGTTGAAGTCGTCGACCTTGGCGATGCCCGCCTCGAGCGCCGCGTCGCGAAAGGCGTCGAGGATTTCCCAGGACAGGCGCTGCTGCTCGACGCGCCACTCGTGTCCGGCTCCCGCGGCGGAACCGCGCGCGCCGTGGAATTCGCTTGCGCCGCGCCAGTTGTCCTCCGATCGCTTGAACACCGGCAGCACGTTCTGCCACGACCAGCCGTCGTCGCCCGAGAGCCGCGCCCACTCGTCGTAGTCGCGCGCCTGACCCCTGAGGTAGAGCATGGCGTTGATCGACGAGCTGCCGCCGAGCACCCGCCCACGCGCGTACAGTATGGAGCGGCCGTTCAAGCCCGGGTCGGGCTCGGTGCGATAGCACCAGTCGGTGCGCGGATTGCCGATGCAGTAGAGATAGCCGACCGGGATGTGGATCCAGATCCAGTCATCCTTCCCGCCTGCCTCGAGCAGCAGCACCTGCTTGCTCGGATCGGCGGACAGGCGGTTGGCGAGCAGGCTGCCGGCAGTGCCGGCGCCGACGATGACGTAATCGAACGCGTCCATGAATAGAGTCCTCCTGCAACTAGGTTCCGCAAGCGGGCGCGAGTGCCCGACGCTTGCGGTCGCGAACAGAATTATTCAACGAGGCTGATCCTGCGGCCGATTCCTTGACTTCACAATAACCCTACTTTAGCATGGGTTACTGACAGCCCGGGTCGCGCGCTTTCTTGAGGAGGGAAAGCACCGCAAGTCCAGCTTCCGCACCCGGCCACCCGTTTTTCGCGTTCCCCGATTCAAAGCGCTCTTCGACCGCGGCCATTGCCGCGATCGCAACGATCGAAGGAGAAGGCAATGACGCAAAGCGACAGGAAGTGGGACGGGTTCATCGATAAACTCGAGGTCAGCCGCCGCGATTTCATTTTCTCCACGGTGGCGGCGGGGGTGCTGACCATGACGCCGCGTTGGGTGAGCGCGCAGGCGGCCAAGCCCTACAAGCTCGGCGTGCTGCTGCCTTCGACCGGCACCGGCGCGAACTACGTCGAGAACGCGATCAAGGGCATCCCCCTCGCGGTGGCCGAGATCAACGCCAAGGGCGGCTTCCTGGGCAAGCATCCGATCGAGATCGTCTACCGCGACGACCAGACCAAGCCCGACGTCGGCGCGCGCGAGGCGAAGTCGATCATCCTGAACGACAAAGTGCAGACCATCATCGGCACCTACTCGAGCGCGGTGGCGCTCGCGATCGAGGAGATCACGCACGAGCACAAGGTGCTGCACATCGCGGCGACGTCCAACAGTTCCAAGATCACGCAGGACAACTACTCGCCCTACACCTATCAATTCTGTCCCGACAGCAACATGCAGTCGGGCGCAGTGGTGGTGGCGGTGGCGAAGATGGTGAAGAAGAACAAGTGGAAGTCCTTCGTCTCCATCGGCCAGGACTACGAGTGGGGGCGCGACACGCACAAGGGCTTCACCACCGAACTGGCGAAGGCGGCGCCGGAGGCGAAAGAGTCGAAGCAGCTGTGGTTCAAGCTCGGCGAGACCGACTTCACCTCCTACATCACCGCCATCATGGCGGCGAAGCCCGATTTCCTCTTCGGCGCCGTCGCCGGCAAGGATTCGGAGACTTTCCTGCAGCAGGCGGGGCAGATGGGCCTGTTCAAGCGCGTGCCTTTCCCCGGCGGCCTGATCTCGGTCACCGAGCTGCGCCAGCTCCGCAAGACGCTGCCGCGCGGCATCATCGGCTTGGCGCGCTGCCCGTTCTTCGCGCATCTGAAAGAGCCGCTGATGCAGAAGTACATCAAGATGCACCGCGCCAAGTTCGGCGACGACGTGTATCCGGACGACTGGGCGTGCATGCACTACGACGCGGTGTACGGCCTGGAGCAGGCGATCAACAAGGCGAGGTCGATCGAGACCGAAGCCGTGGTGAAGGCGCTGAAGGGCGCGACGCTGGACACCTGCCGCGGCAAGCGTACCATGCGCGACTGCTCCAACCAGCTCGATGTGCCGTCCTACGTCGGAGAAGTCTGGGATACGCCCGATTTCCCGTTCCCGATCTACAAGCCAGACACCATGATCGTGGTCGAAGGCCACGACGTCTGGACACCGACTTGTGAGGCGGTGGAGAAGCTGAAGAAGAAACGCGCCTGAAGCGCGACTGCCGGCCGCGGAGGCGATTCCGCGGCCGGCCGAGCCTCTTCCGCCCTTCACGCCGAGCGCGCCGCACACGATGGATTTCAGCGCATTCTTGATCCAGCTCTTCAGCGGCCTGTCGCGCGCGATGGTGCTGTTCCTGCTGTCCGCCGGTCTGTCGCTCATCTTCGGCGTGATGAACATCCTCAATTTCGCCCATGCGACCTTGTGGCTGGTGGGCGGCTACCTGACCTATTCGATTTTCGAGTTCCTCGGCGCGCAGTTCGGCGCGAGCCCGTGGCTGCTGCTGCCGGCGATACTCGGTGCCACGCTGGTGATGACCGCGGCGGGATTCTTGCTCGAGCGCTATTTGATCCGGCGCACCTACGGGCGCGACCTGCCGGAGCAGCTGCTGCTCACCTTCGCCCTGGTGCTGATCATCGGCGACCTGATCAAGCTCACTTGGGGGGTGGAGAACAGGCGCATTTCGCTCGGCATCGAGCCGATCGAAATGCTGGAGAGCTTCGTCAACCCCTACCATTTCGTCATCATCGCCACCGGCGTGGCTGTCGCCTTCGGTCTCTGGTTCTTCCTGCACCGCACGCGCTTCGGCAAGATCGTGCGCGCCGCCGTCTACAGCCGCAATATGGTGAGCGCCTTGGGCATTCCCATCCCGTTGATCTATTCCGGCGTGTTCGCCCTGGGCGTGGCGCTGGCGGCGTTCGCGGGCGGGGTGTTCCTGCCGCTGCTGCCCATGTCGCTCGGCGTCGACCACGACATCATCGTGCAGTGCTTCGCGGTCGTCGTCATCGGCGGTTTCGGCAGCATGCTCGGCACTTTCGTCGCGGCGATCATCGTCGGCGTCGTCTATTCGTTTTCGATCCTGATCTGGCCGGACGGCGCGTTGGCGATGATCTTCCTCATCCTGATCATCGTGCTGATTTGGCGACCGTGGGGTCTGTTCGGCACCGAATTGCGTTATTGACGGGGCGACGTGGACGCAGGTAGCGGAAACTGGTGGTCGCAGCTCTACGCGAAGCACGGCTTGTCTGCGCCGGCCGCGCTGGTGCTGTTCGTCTTCTTCCTGCTGGTGCCCCTGTTGCCGGGCGAGTTCTGGACCATCGTCTCCACCGAGATTCTGATCTTGGGGCTGTTCGCGATGAGCTTCAATCTGCTCTACGGCTATATGGGGCAGATCTCCTTCGGCCACGGCGCATTCTTCGGCCTCGGCGCCTACGCCACCGCGATCCTGTTCGCGCGGCTTAAGACCGCGGGCGGGGAGATCGCGACCGGCGATTTCTTCCTGAGTTTGTTCGTCGGGCCGCCGGTCGCGGCGCTGGGTGCGCTCGTCGTCGGCTTCTTCTGCGTACGCCTGACGGGCATCTATTTCGCCATGCTGTCGCTCGCTTTCGGCGAGCTGCTGTTCTACATCGTCTTCTCCTGGTACAGCTTCACCAAGGGCGACGACGGCATCCAGGGGCTGCTGCCGCCGCGCTTCTTTCAGGACAGCGTGCATTACTATTACTTCACCCTCGCCATCGTGACCCTCGCGCTCGTCCTGATGTGGCGCATCAGCGAATCGCCTTTCGGCTACATCATGCGCACGCTGCGCGACAACCAGCGCCGGGCCGCATTCCTCGGCATCAATGTGCGCCTGCACATGCTGATGAACTTCGTCATCGCCGGCGCGTTCGCCGGCGTGGCCGGTGCCTTGTGGGGGCCGTTTTCGCGCAGCGTGTCGCCCGGGCTCCTCGGCTGGCAGGAGTCGGGTATCGCCGTGTTCATGACGCTGATCGGCGGCGCCGGGGCCTTCGTCGGGCCGCTGCTCGGATCGGTGATCTACACTTTCCTGCAGGCGGGCGTCACCATGTTCACCACCTATTGGCCGCTCACCATCGGCACGGTCATCCTCTTGATCGTTTTGTTCATGCCGGGCGGCGTGCTTGGTCTGATCGACAAGCGCATCCGCGCGCGCCGCGGCGACGCCGAGCGGAGGGCCTAGCCGTGGCGGCAATCCTCGAGGTGACGGGCCTGCACAAGCACTTCGGCGGCATTCACGTTACCCGCGGCGTCGATTTCTCCATGGAGGAGGGCGAGCAGTCGGCGATCATCGGCCCCAACGGCGCAGGCAAAAGCACCTTGATGAACCTGCTCACCGGCTATTACCGCTGCGACGCGGGCAGGGTCGTGTTCGAGGGCGAGGACATCACCAACCGGCCGCCGCACAAGATCGCGCGCCTGGGCATCTCGCGCGCATTCCAGGTGAGCAGCATTTTCGCCAAGATGAGCGTCGGCGAAAACGTGCGCTCGGCGGTGCACGCGCAGCTGCGACGCTCGTTCGACATTTTCGGCAGCGCCGCGCGCGTCGGCGCCGAGGAGTCGGCGCGCGTGTTGGAGCAATGCGGCCTCGCGGAAAAGCGCGAGCTCGTTGCCGGAGAGCTCGCGCAAGGGGACAAGAAGCGGCTCGAGCTCGCGATCGCCCTTGCCGGGCGGCCGCGGCTGCTGTTTCTGGACGAGCCGACAGCGGGGATGTCGATCGACGAGGCGCGCGACACCATGGAGCTGGTCGACCGGCTGAACCGCGAGCTCCGGCTGACGGTGCTGTTCACCGAGCACGACATGGGCATCGTATTCAACCACGCGCGCCGCCTGACGCTGCTGCACCGCGGGGAAATCGTGGTGCAGGGCACGCCGGCCGAAGTGCGCGCGAACGAAACCGCGCAAAAGGTCTATCTCGGCGAGCATCACGCATGAGCAGCAGCCTGACTCTCGCCGGCGTCAACACTCATTACGAGACGAGCCATATCCTGTTCGACGTTTCGCTCGAGGTGCGGGAGGGCGAATCGGTTTGCCTCCTCGGCCGCAACGGCGCGGGCAAGACGACGACGATGAAGAGCATCATGTCGCTCGCGCCGGCGAGCGCCGGCGCCATCCGCTTCAACGGCGTCGATCTGATCGGACTCCCCCCCTACGAGATCGCGCGCCTGGGCGTCGGTTATGTTCCCGACGACCGCTTGATCTTCCCCGACCTGACGGTGCGCGAGAACCTGGAAATCGCGGTGAAGCCGGGCGCCGCCGGCGCGCCCGTGCGCTGGACGCGTGAACGCGTGTACGAACTGTTCCCGGTGCTCGCGCCGCTCGATGCCCGCCTCGGGGGGTATCTCTCCGGCGGCGAACAGCAGATGCTCACCATCGGCCGCACGCTGATGGGCAATCCCTCACTGCTACTGCTCGACGAGCCGGTGGAAGGGGTGGCACCGGTGGTGGTGCAGGAACTCACGCGCCAGATCAAAGCGCTGAAAGCCATGGGCCTCACCATCCTGTTCGCGGAACAGAACATGCATTTCGCTACGCAGATCTCTGACCGCGCCTACGTGATCGAGAAGGGGCGCATCCGCTTCGCCGGGACGATGGCGGAGCTGGCGGCGAACGACGAGGTCAAGCAGAAATATTTGATGATCTAAGCGGGAATATTGCGCTTGACCGAGGGAGGGCCGGGCGTATAATCCCGCCGAAATTGCCCAGGACTCCCGCTCCACAGTGAATCGCGCCAGTCAGAACTGCACTTGCCCGCCCGCCGGCGGAGCCTTCGTTCTGCGCGTGCCGATGTCCTAGTGCAGGCCGTGACGCGCGCTATGCCACAGCGCCTTCAGCTCGGGCGCACCGCAGGCAAGGCCAAGCGAACCGCCGTTCGCGCTGGTGGCCGCTCCCCGGTGCGAAGGCGGACCTCCGGCAGCGCCTCCCGCACCCACCGCAGTCCGTTCGCCTCATGCGAGCTTGAGCCACCCGCGGCCAGCGGGCGGCAGCGATCCCACCGATTAAGCATTGACCGCGCGCCCGATGGTCGGCGCTGCTCTTGCTCGCTCATCGCGAAAGAAACCAGCGCTGCCGCCCAGGCTTCGCGCCATTCCGCATCACGGAGAACCGCATGAAATTCCGCTTTCCCATCGTCATCATCGACGAGGACTTCCGCTCGGAGAACGTGAGCGGGCTCGGCATCCGCGCGCTCGCCAAAGCCATGGAAGACGAAGGCATGGAAGTGCTCGGCGTCACCGGCTACAGCGACCTGTCGCAGTTCGCGCAGCAGCAGAGCCGCGCCTCCGCCTTCATCCTGTCCATCGACGACGAGGAATTCACCCCCGGGCCGGAGCTCGACCCCGCGGTGCTGAACCTGCGCAGCTTCATCGAGGAAATCCGCTTTCGCAACGCCGACATTCCGATCTACCTCTACGGCGAAACGCGCACCTCGCGCCACGTTCCCAACGACATCCTGCGCGAGCTGCACGGCTTCATCCACATGTTCGAGGACACGCCGGAATTCGTCGCGCGCCACATCATCCGCGAGGCGCGCACCTATCTCGACGGGCTCGCCCCGCCGTTCTTCCGTGCGCTCACCCATTACGCCCAGGATGGTTCCTACTCCTGGCACTGCCCGGGGCACTCCGGCGGCGTCGCCTTCCTGAAAAGCCCGGTGGGGCAGATGTTCCACCAGTTCTTCGGCGAGAACATGCTGCGCGCCGACGTATGCAACGCGGTCGACGAACTCGGCCAGCTGCTCGACCACAACGGCCCGGTCGCCGCCTCGGAGCGAAACGCCGCGCGCATTTTCGGGGCGGACCACTGCTTCTTCGTCACCAACGGCACTTCCACCTCCAACAAGATGGTGTGGCACGCGAACGTCGCACCCGACGACATCGTCGTGGTCGACCGCAACTGCCACGTGTCGATCCTGCACGCCATCACCATGACCGGGGCGATCCCGGTGTTCCTCACGCCGACGCGCAACCACCTCGGCATCATCGGTCCCATCCCGCTCGAAGAATTCAGCCCGGAGAACATCCAGAAGAAGATCGAGGCGAATCCGTTCGCGCGCGCCGCTAAGCGCAAGAAGCCGCGCATCCTCACCATCACCCAAAGCACCTACGACGGGGTGGTCTACAACGTGGAGATGCTCAAGGAAACGCTCAACTCCTCGATCGACACCCTGCATTTCGACGAGGCCTGGCTGCCGCATGCGACCTTCCACGATTTCTACAAGAACATGCACGCCATCGGCCGCGACCGGCCGCGCACCAAGGATGCGATCATTTTCGCCACCCACTCGACGCACAAGCTGCTCGCGGGCATCTCACAGGCATCCCAAATACTCGTGCAGGAGTCGGAATCGAAGAAGCTCGACCGGCACGCCTTCAACGAGGCTTACCTGATGCATACCTCGACTTCCCCGCAGTACGCGATCATCGCCTCGTGCGACGTGGCGGCGGCGATGATGGAGCCGCCGGGGGGCACGGCGCTGGTGGAGGAGTCGATCCTGGAAGCGCTCGACTTCCGCCGCGCTATGCGCAAGGTCGACAAGGAATGGGGCAAGGACTGGTGGTTCCAGGTGTGGGGACCGGAGCGCATCGCGGCCGAAGGCATCGGCTCGCGCGAAGACTGGGTGCTGAAGGCGAACGAAAAATGGCACGGCTTCGGCAACCTCGCCACCGGCTTCAACATGCTCGACCCGATCAAGGCCACGGTGATCACCCCGGGCCTGGACGTCTCGGGCAAGTTCGCCAAGTCCGGCATACCGGCGGCGATCGTCACCAAGTATCTCGCCGAGCATGGCGTCATCGTGGAGAAGACGGGGCTCTACTCGTTCTTCATCATGTTCACCATCGGCATCACCAAGGGCCGCTGGAACACGCTGGTGACGGCGCTGCAGCAGTTCAAGGACGACTACGACAAGAACCAGCCGATCTGGCGCGTGCTGCCCGAGTTCTGCCAGAAACACCTGCGTTACGAGCGCCTGGGCCTGCGCGATCTGTGCGACCAGATCCACGGCATGTACAAGCAAAACGACGTGGCGCGCGTCACCACTGAGATGTACCTGTCGGATATGCAGCCGGCGATGAAGCCATCCGCCGCTTTCGCCGCAATGGCGCACCACGAAATCGACCGCGTCGAAATCGACCATCTCGAAGGTCGGGTGACGAGCGTGCTGGTGACGCCTTATCCGCCGGGGATTCCGCTGTTGATCCCGGGTGAGCGCTTCAATTCGGCGATCGTGCGCTATCTGCAGTTCGCACGCGACTTCAACACCCGCTTCCCCGGCTTCGAGACCGACATCCACGGCCTGGTGAAGGACACCGACGGCCGCTATTACGTGGACTGCGTGCGCTAGGCGCGCCCCGCGGTCTCAGCTCCTGCGTTCGTAGCGGACGAAGTCGTAGCGAAAGCCGGCGCTCGCGCCCTCGGCGTGGGTTTCGCGCGCGACCTCGCGCCAGTCCTCCTGCGCAATCTCGGGAAACCAGGCGTCGCCATCGAAGTCCGCCTGGATTTCGGTGAACTCCAGCGAATGCGCGCGGGCGAGCGCCTGGCGATAGAGCTCGGCGCCGCCGATGACGAAGATCTCGTCCACGCCGCGGCAGGCTGCGAGTGCGTCTTCCAGGCTCGCCACGACTTCGCAGCCGGGGGCGCTGAAGCCGCGATTGCGGCTGACGACCAGGTTGCGCCGCCCGGGCAGCGGCTTGCCGATGGATTCGTAGGTCTTGCGCCCCATCACCACCGGGTGGCCCAGGGTGAGCGCCTTGAAGCGCTTCAGGTCGGCGGAAAGTCGCCAAGGCAGGGCGTTGTTCTTCCCGATCACGCGATTCGCCGCCAACGCAGCGATCAGGCAGATGCGCGGCAGCGCCTGCGCCTTGCCCTCGTTCGCGCTCACGTGAGGCGCCTTGCGCCGCGGCAGGCCGGGCGCGAGTCTGGACGCGCGCCGCTCATTGCACCCGGTAGGGCTCGATGGCCGCGAGGTTCGGCACCACGCCGAGACCCGGTATGCCGCTCAAGCTGATCTTGCCCTCCTGCACCCGGAACGCAGGGATGACGCCGAGCTCGCGCAAGGGATTCGGGTTCGCGTCCACTTCGACATAACCCCGCCCGCCGACGGCGGCCTTGAGGTGCAGCGATGCAGCAAGCCCGATGCCTCCGCCCAGCCAGTGCGGGCAGAACATCACGCCGCGTTCGAGTGCCCTCCTGCCGACCTCCAGGCAACCGCTGAAGCCCCCCCACTTGCCCAGGTCGGGTTGGATGACGCCGAACGCGCCGCAACCGAGCGCGGCGTCGAAGCTCTCCGCGCCGCGCATGTTTTCACCCGCGGCGAGCGCGATGCGCGAATCGCGCGCCAGGCGCTGCCAGGCCTCGAGCGGCTGATCGGCGGCGATCGGCTCTTCCAGCCATAGCGGATTGAATTCGGCGAGCGCGGCGCTCTGCGCGCTCGCCTCTTCCGGCGCCCATGCCTGGTTGGCATCGACCATCAGCGCGAGCGGTCCGACCAGATTGCGCAGGGCGCGCAAGTTGTTTCGGTCGCGTTCCGCGCCGAATCCGACCTTGAGCTTGAACGCGCGATAGCCTTCCTGCAGCTTCTTGGTGGCGAGCTTCTCCGGATTGCTCGGGTTCAGGCCGCTGGCATACACTTCGACGCTCGGGCTGCCGCCCAGCATCTTCCACAGCGGCTCACCGGCGCGGCGCGCCGCCAGGTCCCACATCGCGACGTCGGTCGCGGCAATCACCTGCGCAATCGGTCCCGGCTCGCCCGACTGCAGGGCGAGGATGTGCAGCCGCCGGCTGAGTTCGTAGAAAGCTGCACGCGGATCGGCCCACGCCTGTTCGCGCAGGATGGGCGCGACGATGGTGTCGAGCAGATGCGCGCGGTGCTCCGCTCCCACCGTGGGGAAGTTGCACCAGACTTCTCCCCAGCCGAAGGCGCCGTTGTCGTCCTCAATGCGCACCAGGAGCGCCGGCCGGTCGTGCATCACGCCGAAGGAAGTGCGCACCGGTTCGACCACCGGCGCGCGAAACACGAGGGAGCGCACGCCGACGATGCGCAGCGGTTTCAGCTCGGGCGGACTGATGGCTGACATGGGTGCTCGCTCTCTCAGACGGCGATCGGCGCCTTGATCGCCGGCAATGGGTCGTAGCCTTCGAGTGTGAAATCCTCGTACTTGAAGGCGAAGATGTCGGCGACCGCGGGGTTCAAGCGCATGCGCGGGAACGGCCGCGGCGTGCGTGCGAGCTGCTCGCGCGCCTGCTCCAGATGGTTGAGATAGAGATGGGCGTCACCCAGGGTATGTACGAACTCCCCCGGCTTAAGCGCGCACACCTGCGCCAGCATCAGCGCGAGCAGCGCATAGGAGGCGATATTGAACGGCACGCCGAGGAACAGGTCGGCGCTGCGCTGGTAGAGCTGGCAGGAGAGGCGCCCGTCGGCGACATAGAACTGGAACAGCGCGTGGCAGGGCGGCAGCTTCATCCTGTCGATGTCGGCCGGATTCCAGGCGCTGACGATGTGGCGGCGCGAGTCCGGGTTCTTCCTGATGCCTTCGACGAGCTGCGCGATCTGGTCGATGTGGCGGCCGTCCGGCGCCGGCCAGCTGCGCCACTGGTAGCCGTAGACCGGGCCGAGCTCGCCCGCGGCGTCGGCCCACTCGTCCCAGATGGTGACGCCGTTTTGCTGCAGATAGCGCACGTTGGTGTCGCCGCGCAGAAACCACAGCAGCTCGTGGACGATCGACTTCAAATGCAGCTTCTTGGTGGTGAGCAGCGGGAACGGCTCGAGCGGAAAGCGCATCTGGGCGCCGAAGACCGACAGCGTGCCGGTTCCCGTGCGGTCGCTTTTCTTGGCACCGTGCTCGATCACGTGGCGGAGCAGATCGAGGTACTGTTGTTCGGGGTGGATCGCGCCCATAGAGGCAAAATCATAGCCGTTTATCGGATGGAAGGGGAGGTTTGCCCGGCGGGATCAACTTCAGGCTCGCCAAGGTCGCGGCCGCGAACAGCAGGTAGAGCGTGGCGAACAGCCATTCGGGCAAGTCGTAATAGAGCAGCCGCGCCACCCAGCGACCGACGAAGCTCTGCGCTTGCGCATGGCCGCGCAGCAGGTCTTCCCAAAGCGTAAGCGGGCACACCATGCCGGTAAGGGATTCCGCCGCCACGACGAGGATCGCCGCGGCGTGGGCGTAGCGCAAGCTTCGATTGCGCACCCAGCTCCAGCCGCGTCGCGCACCCAGCCAGACGAGAGGCAAGCCGAGGAAGATGAATGCGGCGAGCGCGAAATGCAGGACGAGGACCAGGTCGGCGAGCATCGGAGCCGAAGAGCGCGCGTCGGCCGGGGCTAGACTAACCCCGCTCTATCGGACGCGTCGGGTCGCTGCACCATTCGCTCCAGGAGCCGGGATACAGCCTGGAGCCCGCGAGGCCGGCGATTTCCATCGCCAGGGCGTTATGGCAAGCGGAGACGCCGGAACCGCAGGAGTGCACCACCGCGTCGGGCGGGGCATCGCGCAGGATGGCGGTGAACGCCGCGCGCAGTTCCGCCGCCGGCTTGAAGCAGAACGCGGCATCGAGGTTGTCGCGAAAGAACCGGTTGGCAGCACCGGGAATGCGGCCGCCCACGGGGTCGAGGGTTTCGTTCTCGCCGCGGTAGCGGTCGGGCGCTCGCGCGTCGATGAGGATGCGCCCGGGATCGGCCAGATGCGCGCCCACGTCTTGGGCGTCGACCGCCATGGCGCGCGGCTTCGCTTCGAAATGGCTTCGCTGTGCGCTTCGCGGCAGGTCCTTGGTCACCGGCCGCGCTTCGCGCGTCCACTTGGCGTAGCCGCCGTCCAACACCGCGACGCGGTCATGGCCCAACCAGCGCAGCATCCACCACAGGCGCGCGGCGTACATTCCCATCTGGCCGTCGTAGGCCACTACTTGCTTGGACGCGTCCACGCCGGCGGCTTCGAGCTTGCGCACGAAGGCCTGCGGCTCGGGCAAAGGGTGGCGGCCGTTCCTGCCGTTCTTCGGGGCCGAGAGATCGCGGTCCAGGTGCAGGAAGTGCGCACCGGGAATGTGTCCCGCGGCGTAGTCTTCGCTGCCCGATTCGGGCTTGGCCAAGTCGTGGCGGCAGTCGAACAGCACCCAGTCCGGATCGCCGAGCCTTGCCGCGAGCGCAGCGCTGTCGATGAGCGTCGTGTACTGCGCCGACATCAGGCAGGCTCCTCTTCCAGCCATTCGCGCGCCTGCGCATCGTCGTCGAACACCTGCAGGTCGGCATCGATGAACATCTGCGACAACCATGCGCTCCAGATCATCCACTGGCTAGTGGTGACCACGGCGATCCTATCGAAGTCGTGGGGATGACTGCGGGTGTACTTGATGTCCTCCCAGGCGACGTCCAGCGTAAATCCCGCCATTTGGCGCAGGTCCATCAGCAGATTGACCTTCCTGCCGGCGGCGAGGGTCTCGCGCACCATGTCCTCGAATTCTTTGTAGTCGGCGAGGACGAATTCACCCAGCACGCTGACGGTGACGAGATTTCCGCTGTGGTCGATTGCGATCATGATTCGATCCCGTTGGAGATTGCGTGGCGGCGGGGTGCCGCGCGGAGCTAGGCGGGAACGCCGAGTTCCCGCCGCAGATATTCGTGGAAGTGCAGCATCCCGTCCTCCATCGGCGATTGGTAGGGCCCGGCCTGGCTCACGCCCTGGCGCATCAAGGCCCTGCGCCCGCGGTCCATGCGCAGCGCGATCTCGTCGTCCTCGATCGCGGTTTCCCAGTAGGCGGCCTGCTCGGCTTCGACGAATTCGCGCTCGAACAGTGCGATGTCTTCGGGATAGTAGAACTCGACCACGTTGGTCGTCGCTTGCGGCCCGCGCGGATGCAGCGTGCTCACGATCAGCACGTGCGGATACCACTCGATCATGATATTGGGATAAAGCGTCAACCAGATCGCGCCGTGCGGCGGCATCTCGCCCTGGTAGTAGTCGAGCACGGCCTTGTGCCAGCGCGCGTAGATCGGGCTGCCGGCCTTGGCCAGGCGGTTGTGCAGTCCCACCGTCTGCACCGAGTGGCGTTCGCCGAACTGCCAGGCGAGGTCGTCGCAGCTGACGAAGTTTCCCAGTCCCGGGTGGAAGGGGACGACGTGGTAGTCCTCCAGGTACACCTCGATGAAGGTCTTCCAGTTGTAGTTGCACTCGTGAATCTGCACCCGGTCGAGCATGTAGCCCGAGAAGTCGAGATCGGCCCGCTCCTTGAGTCCGGCGAGGTCGCGCGCGATGTTGCGTTTTCCCGCAAACAGCAACCCGTTCCAAGCCGCCAGCGGCGTCTTGTGCAGGTGCAGGCAGGGGCTAGCCGGGAATTCGGGAGCGCCGAGCAATTGCCCTTCTGTATTGTAGGTCCAGCGGTGCAGCGGACAGACGATATTGCGCGCGTTGCCCCGGCCTTCCAGCATGATGGCCTGACGATGGCGGCAAACGTTCGACAACAGCTCGACGCGATCGCCGTTGCGGACCAGCATCTTGGCGTGGTCCATCCACTCCAGCGTATGGTAATCGCCGCTGGCGGGCACCATCAGTTCGTGCCCTACGTAACCGGGGCCTTCCTCGAACAAGAGCTTCTGCTCGAGTTCGAGCATGTCCTGGTCGAAGTACCAGGAAACCGGAAGCTGCGGGCTGCTCTGGATCAGTTTGGAGGCGATGGCGATATCGGACATTATGGTTCAACCCCTTGGTTCGACCCCGCGGTTTCAACTTGTTCGGCACGCGCCGCGAGTGGCCAAACGGTCGGCAAAAGGCCAATATTTCATAATTTTACCGTGTTTTTCATTTGACGGGCAGGGCGCAGATCAGCTATTTTCGCCTTTTGCACAACCACAATCTGCTGATGCCCAAATCGCCCAAGCCTGCCTCCGCCGGCGGCGAGCCGGCGAGCTTCGAAGCGGCGCTCGCCGAGCTGGAAAAGCTGGTCGCCGCGATGGAGTCGGGGCAGTTGTCCCTGGAGCAATCCCTCGCCGCGCACAAGCGTGGCCTGGAACTGGCGCAATTCTGCCAATCCAAGCTCGCGCAGGCACAGCAGCAAGTGCAAGTGCTCGAATCCAATACGCTGCAAGCCTTCCCTGGTGCCGAACAAGACGACTGATTTCGCCGCCTGGATGGGAGCGATCCAGGCGCGCATGGAAACCGCACTGCAGCGCCTTCTGCCCGCACCGGAGATCGCGCCGGAGCGGCTGCACCGCGCCATGCGCTACGCCGTCCTCGGCGGCGGCAAGCGCGTGCGTCCATTGCTCGCATTCGGCGCTGGCGAACTTGCGCAGGCGGAGCCGGCGCGTCTGGAAATCGTTGCCGCCGCGGTGGAGTTCATTCACGCCTATTCGCTGGTGCACGACGACCTGCCGTGCATGGACGACGACACCTTGCGCCGCGGCAAGCCTACCTGCCACGTCGAATTCGACGAAGCGACCGCCATGCTCGCGGGTGATGCGCTGCAGCCGATGGCGTTCCAACTGCTCGCCGATCACCGCCTCGCCGCCAGCGCGGAGGCGCAGCTCGAGATGGTGAAGATCTTGGCGGCGGCAAGCGGCTCGCGCGGCATGGCTGGAGGCCAGGCGATCGACCTCGCCGCTGTGGGCACGAGCATGTCGCTCGCCGAGCTCGAATTCATGCACATCCACAAGACCGGGGCGCTGATCCGGGCGGCGGTCGCGATGGGCGCGCGCTGCGGCCGCGGCTTGTCGGAGAAGGAGCTCGATCGGCTGGAGCACTACGCCAAGACGGTGGGTCTCGCCTTTCAGGTGGTGGACGACGTGCTCGACTGCGAATCGAACACGGCGACCCTGGGCAAGACCGCCGGCAAGGATGCGGCGCAGAACAAGCCGACTTATGTCAGCATACTGGGACTCGCACGCGCGCGCGCGCTCGCCGAGGAGTTGCGTGCCGAAGCGCATGCGGCGCTCGCCCCATTCGGAGAACGCTCGCTGCGGCTGCGCGAACTCGCCGACTTCATCGTGCTGCGCAGTTTTTAGTCATTGGTCCAAAGAGAGCAAGGTGAGCAGCGATTACGCGCATGAATTTCCGGGCAGAGACGAACTCAAGGCCAAAGAATTCGACCCCGCCATGTACGAGCTCCTGAAGACCATCGACAGCCCGGCGCAGCTGCGTGCGCTCGATCGGCATCAGCTCGGGCAGCTGGCGCAGGAGCTGCGCGCCTACATCATCGAATCGGTAAGCCAGACCGGCGGCCATCTGTCCTCGAATCTCGGCACGGTGGAACTCAGCATCGCGCTGCACTACGTCTTTAACACGCCCGAGGATCGTCTGGTGTGGGACGTGGGGCACCAGACCTACGCGCACAAGATCCTCACCGGGCGGCGCGAAGCCATGGCGCGGCTGCGCATGCACGGCGGCATCTCGGGCTTTCCGCGGCGCTCGGAGAGCGAATACGACACCTTCGGCACAGCGCATTCGAGTACTTCGATATCGGCCGCGCTCGGTATGGCGCAGGCGGCGAAGATGCGCGGCGAGAATCGCCGCGTCGTGGCGATCATCGGCGACGGGGCGATGTCGGCCGGCATGGCCTACGAGGCGATGAACAACGCCGGGGTGATGGATACCGATCTGCTGGTAGTGCTGAACGACAACGACATGTCGATTTCGCGGCCGGTGGGCGCGCTCAACAAGTACCTCGCGCGCCTGCTCTCCGGCGGGCTGTACGGCGCGGCGCGCAAGGCGAGCGAGCGCGTGCTCGCCAAGGTGCCGCCGCTGTGGGAGCTCGCACGCCGCATGGAGGAACACGCCAAGGGCATGGCCCTGCCCTCGACCCTGTTCGAGGAATTCGGCTTCAACTACATCGGGCCGATCGACGGCCACGACCTGGATTCGCTGATCCCGACCCTGAAGAACATCCGCGAACTGAAAGGGCCGCAATTCCTGCACGTGGTGACGAAGAAGGGCCAAGGCTACAAGCTCGCGGAAGTCGATCCCATCCTCTACCACGGCGTATCCAAGTTCAAGCCGGACGCCGGCATCGTCGGCGGGAAGCCGGGAGGGAAACCTTCCTATACGCAGGTATTCGGCGACTGGCTGTGCGACATGGCCGCGCGCGATCCGCGGCTCGTCGGCATCACGCCGGCGATGTGCGAGGGCTCGGGCATGGTGCGCTTCGCCGAACAGTACCCGGATCGCTATTTCGACGTCGGCATCGCCGAGCAGCACGCGGTGACCTTTGCCGCCGGGCTCGCCTGCGACGGCGTGAAGCCGGTGGTGGCGATCTATTCCACCTTCCTGCAGCGGGCGTACGATCAGCTGATCCATGACGTCGCCATCCAGAACCTGCCGGTGGTGTTCGCGCTTGACCGCGCCGGCCTGGTGGGCGCGGACGGCGCCACGCATAACGGCGCCTTCGATCTCGCCTATCTGCGCTGCATTCCCAACATGACAGTGATGACGCCGGCGGACGAGAACGAGTGCCGGCAGATGCTCTATACCGCCTTCGTGCTGAACACGCCGGCGGCGGTGCGCTATCCGCGCGGCACCGGTCCCGGGGTCGAGATCGTAAAGTCGATGCAGGCGCTGCCGCTAGGCAAGGGCGAGCTGCGCCGGCAGGGCAAGCGCGTCGCCATCCTCGCCTTCGGCAGCATGCTGAAGCCTTCGCTCGAAGCGGCTGCGGAGCTGGATGCGACCGTGGCCAACATGCGCTTCCTGAAACCATTGGATGCGGTCCTGGTCGAACAGTTGGCGGCCGAACACGAACTGCTGGTGAGCGTCGAAGAAGGCGCGGTGACGGGCGGCGGCGGCAGCGCGGTGGCGGAATGCCTGGCCGCGAAGAAACTGAGCCGGCCGCTGTTGCAGCTGGGGTTGCCTGACAGCTTCGTCGACCACGGCGACACTGGCTTGCTGCTTGCCTCCCTTGGCCTGGACAAGGCGGGAATCGTCTCCGCCGTCCGTGCGCGCCTCGGCGGCGAAGGGCGGGCCGCTTAACGCCGCGATCCGCCGTGGCGCAAGCGAGGTTCGGTCGGCGGAATCGCGGCACGCAGGCTGGTATCGCGCCAGCCTGCTAAAATGCCCATACGGCGGCGGCTCCCTAACCGCGCCGGGAAGGAAAGTTCGATGAATACTCGTGATCCCGATTTGGCCATCGCCGACGTCCAGAGCTCGCAGGATACGCGCCGGCTCGCCATCGATCAGGTCGGCATCAAGTCGATCCGCCATCCGGTCAAGGTCGCCGAGCGCTCGGGCGGCGTGCAGCACACCATCGCCAATTTCAACATGTACGTGCGCCTGCCGCATCATTTCAAGGGCACGCACATGTCGCGCTTCGTCGAAATCCTCAACGCGCACGAGCGCGAGATTTCGGTCGATACCTTTAAGCGCATGCTGGGCGAAATGATGGTGAAGCTCGAGGCGCAATCCGGCCGCATCGAGATGAACTTCCCCTACTTCGTCAACAAGTCCGCGCCGGTGTCGAAAGTGCAGAGCCTGATGGACTACGACGTGACCTTCATCGGCGAGGTCGATCAGGGCAAGCAGCGCTTCACCATGCGCGTGCTCGTGCCGGTGACCAGCCTGTGCCCCTGCTCGAAGAAGATTTCCGCCTATGGGGCCCACAACCAGCGTTCGCACGTCACGGTCACGGCGCGCACCAACGACTTCGTCTGGATAGAGGACATCGTCGACGTAGTCGAGCGCGAGGCATCGTGCGAGCTCTACGGCTTGTTAAAGCGCCCGGACGAGAAGTTCGTGACCGAGCGCGCCTACGACAATCCCAAATTCGTCGAGGACATGGTGCGCGACGTCGCCGCGGTGCTGAACCGCGACGAGCGCATCGAGTGGTATGTGGTGGAATCGGAGAACTTCGAGTCCATCCACAATCATTCCGCCTACGCGCTGATCGAGAAGGACAAGACAAAACGTTAAGACGGCTCCGAGCAAGGCGCGCGCGTCGCCAATGATTCTTCCGAATTGGGGGATATACAAGGGGGCATCGCCCCTTTGTTCGTATTGGCGCTAGTCCGCCGGCGGTCGCGCTCGCCTGAGCGCTCGTAACAACAGTCGTTTCGTTGCAGACTCTCAGAAGCGTTTGGTGAGCGTCATCGTCTGTCCGTCGCGCTTCATTTCCATGCGGTTCAAGAAGCTCATGCCAAGCAGTGTCAAGCCCATGGCGTCGTTTTCGTTTACCACCGCGTCGACGCCGTGTAGCTCAATGTCGCCCAGTTTCACGGTATCGAGCTTGATGCCGTAGGCCGCCGCGACCCCGTTCGCGGTCTGCATCTGGCCGCGCACGCCGCGCAGGTAATCGATGCCCAGGCGCCGCGCTTCGCCTGCGGGCAGGACGACCGCCGTCGCGCCGGTATCGACCATGAAACGCACGCTGCCGCCGTTGATGCTGCCCAGGGCGACGAAATGGCCTTGGCTGTCCGCATTCAGCGTCACGCTGGGTCTTGCGGCCGGCGCGGAGAAACGGCCCTCGCCCAGGCGCAGCGTATGTCGCTTGCCGTCGATTTCGAAGCTCGCCACCTGCTTTTCGGTCGACAGGAGCACGACGCCTTCCGGCGTCTTCCGGCCGGGCGCGAGGGTGCGCGGCGCGCCGCCGTCGATGACGACGATGGCTTTGGTTCCGATCAGTCCCACGAGCGTGACGTCGGTTGCGCAAGCTGATGCGGCGCACAGCGCGAGCCCAATGGCGGCCAGATTCAGGCTAAGATGAGCGCCCGCGAAGCGCCCGGATTTGCGCATGAAACCCATCGCCATATTCCGCCACTACCCGACCGAAGGCCCGGGCTATTTTGCCACAGTCCTCGAGCGTCAAGGCTTGCGCTGGGAACTGCTGCGCATCGATGCGGGCGATCCGGTACCCGCGGCTGCGAAGGTGTTTGCCGGGCTCGTCTTCATGGGCGGGCCGATGAGCGTCAACGACGAGCTGCCGTGGATTCCGCAGATTTTGGCGCTGATCCGCGACGCGGTGCAGAAGGACGTTCCAGTTCTCGGGCACTGCCTCGGCGCACAGTTGATGGCCAAGGCCCTAGGCGGTGCCGTGACGCGCAATCCGGTGAAGGAGATCGGCTGGGGCAGGGTGGACGTCGTCGACGACGATGGTGCGCGCAATTGGTTCGGCGACACGCGCAGCTTTCTCTCCTTTCACTGGCACGGCGAAACCTTCAGTTTGCCGAAGAATGCCTCGCGCATCGCCGCGAGCCCCTACTGCGCCAACCAGGCCTTCGTCCTGGGAAAGCACCTGGGTCTGCAGTGCCACGTGGAAATGACGCCGGAGATGATTTCCGCCTGGTGCCAATCGGGGGAGAAGGAGATTCGCTACGCCAAGTCACCCGCTGTGCGGCACGCCGACGAGATCCAGGCGCAGTTGCCGGCGCGGGTCGCAGCACTACACCGCGTCGCCGACCGCCTTTACGAGCGCTGGATCGAAGGTCTAGATCGAGGCGATTGAGGCGCGGGGCGCGCTAGTCGCGGAAATTCTGGAATTGCAGCGGGATGTCGCTGACCGACTTCTTCACCAGCTGAATCGCAGCCTGCAGATCGTCCTTCTTGGCGCCTGCGACCCGCACTGCCGTACCCTGGATGCTCGCCTGCACCTTCATCTTGCTGTCCTTGATCAGCTTGACGATCTTCTTCGCTTTTTCCGATTCGATGCCGTTCTTGACCTCGACCGTCTGCTTGATCTTGTCGCCGCCGATCTTCTCCGCGTCCTTCGGCTCCAGCGCGCGCACGTCGACGCCGCGCTTCGCGCACTTGCCGGTGAACACATCCATCAGCTGTTTCAGCTTGAACTCGTCGTCGGCATAGACGGTGAGCGTGAGTTCGCTCTGCTCGATGCGCGCGTCAGAGCCCTTGAAGTCGAAGCGGTTGGCGATCTCCTTGTTGCACTGCTCGATCGCGTTCTTGAGTTCGACCTTGTTGACTTCGGAAGTGATGTCGAATGAAGGCACGCCCAGGCTCCCGTATCGGTTGAAGCGCTCGCCGCTCGTGGGATGCGCGTCGCTCGGACGGCATCCGCGAAGCGGATCGCGCCGCGCTATTTCTTGTTGCGCTTGCGCAAGTTGGCGGCGATGCGCATGCGCAGCGCATTCAAGCGGATGAAGCCCGCCGCCTCGGCCTGGTTGAAGGCGCCGCGGTCGTCCTCGAAGGTGGCGATGGTCGGGTCGAACAGCGATTCCTTCGAATCGCGGCCGACCACCATCACGTTGCCCTTGTAGAGCTTCACCCGCACCCAGCCGTTCACGTTGGCTTGCGACGCGTCGATCATGGTCTGCAGCATGCGCCGCTCCGGGCTCCACCAGTAGCCGTTGTAGATGAGCGCGGCGTAGCGCGGCATCAGGTCGTCCTTGAGGTGGGCGACTTCGCGGTCCAGGCACACCGATTCCATGGCGCGGTGCGCGCGCAGCATGATGGTGCCTCCCGGGGTTTCGTAACAGCCGCGCGACTTCATGCCGACGTAGCGGTTCTCCACCAGGTCGAGCCGGCCGA
>CAZMGP010000053.1:0-32106 GCA_964565875.1 uncultured Enterobacteriaceae bacterium | reverse complement strand
CGGTGATCGCGCGCGTGTTCGGCGCGGGCCTTGCCACCGACGCCTTCTTCGTCGCCTTCCGCATCCCCAACCTGTTGCGGCGCATGTTCGCCGAAGGCGCGTTTTCCCAGGCCTTCGTTCCCATCCTCGCCGAGTATCGGACCCGCAACGGCGAGGGCGAGACGCGGTTGTTGGTCGACCGCGTCGCCACGATCTTGTCGCTCGCCGTGTTCGCGGTCAGCGTCCTCGGCATCCTCGCCGCGCCCTGGATCATTTACGTGAGCGCTCCCGGCTTCTCGGCGACGCCGGAAAAGTTCGAACTCACTGTGGCGATGCTGCGCATCACCTTTCCCTATCTGCTATTCATCTCGCTCGTTTCGCTCGCCGGCGGCATCCTCAACACTTGGAGCCGGTTTGCGGTTCCCGCTTTCACGCCGACGCTGTTGAACGTCAGTTTCATCTTCTGCGCCTTGGTGCTCGCGCCGTATTTTCAGCCGACCGTCATGGTGCTTGCCTGGGCGGTGCTGGGCGGGGGCGTGCTGCAACTCGCGCTGCAGTTGCCGTATCTGGCGCGCATCGGCATGCTGCCGCGGCCGCGGCCCGAGTTCGGCGATGCGGGTGTGCGCCGCGTGGTGCGACAGATGGGGCCGGCGCTGTTCGGTGTCTCTATTGCCCAACTGTCGTTGCTCATCAACACCATCTTCGCCTCTTTCCTCGCCAACGGCAGCGTGTCCTGGCTGTATTACGCCGACCGGTTAATGGAATTTCCGACCGGCATGCTGGGCGTGGCGCTGGGGACCGTCCTCCTGCCCAGTTTGTCGAAGTATTATTCGAGCGAGTCGAACGAGCAGTACAGCCGGCTGCTCGACTGGGGCCTGCGCCTGACGCTGTTGCTCGCGCTGCCGGCGGCGGTCGCGCTGGCGGTGCTCGCCGTGCCGCTGATCAGCACGCTGTTCCATTACGGCGAGTTCGGCCTCGAGGACGTGTTCATGACGCGACAGGCGTTGATCGCCTACAGCGTCGGCCTCGTCGGCCTGATATTGGTGAAGGTCCTCGCGCCGGGCTTCTATGCGCGCCAGAACATCCGCACCCCGGTGAAGATCGCCGTATTCACGCTGGTTGCGACGCAGCTCATGAACCTCGCCTTCATCGGTATGCTGAAGCATGCCGGTCTCGCGCTCGCCATCGGGCTCGGCGCCTGCCTCAATGCGGGCCTGCTCTTCTACAAGCTGCGCCGGCACCGCATCTATAGTCCGCAGCCGGGCTGGCCGGCGTTCGCCGCCAAGCTCGCCCTCGGGCTCCTCGCCATGGCGGCCGCGTTGTGGGGCGCGATGGGTTCGGACGCCTGGTGGCTCGCGGCGCGCGGACAGTACCGCGCCGCGGGCTTAGTCGGTATAGTGTGTTTGGGCGCCGGCGTGTATTTCGCGACCCTGTGGCTGCTGGGATTCCGCCTAAGGGATTTCGCCCGCCGCGCCGCAGACTAGTTGGCGGCTAATGGGATCTCAACTGGACCAGTTCTCGACGCTGCTGTCCCGGGAGAATTTCAGCCTGGCCGAGGCCTGCCTGCTGATCGCGCAGGACGCCTATCCCGACCTCGACATCGGCGCTTACCTCGCGCGCATCGACGCGCTCGCCGCAAAGGTGAGAAGCCGCGTTCCCGCGGACGGGTTTGCCGAGCAGAAAGTGGTCGCGCTCAACCGCTATCTGTTCAACGAACTCGGCTTCTCCGGAAACGAGCGCGACTATTACGACCCGCGCAACAGCTACCTCAATCAGGTGCTGGAGCGACGCATCGGCATTCCCATCACGCTTTCCATCCTGTACATGGAGATCGGGCAGCGCCTCGGCCTGCGCTTTCAGGGCGTATCCTTTCCGGGTCATTTCCTGGTGAAGCTGCGCGTCAGCGGCGGGCATCTGGTGATCGACCCGTTCTGCGGCGGCGAAGCGCAATCGGAATCGGAATTGCGCGCGCGCCTGGCGCAGGTGCTGCCGCGGCGCGAAGCCGAGACGCTGCCGCTGCCGCAGATCCTCGCCGCGGCGAGTTCGCGCCAGATCCTCGCGCGCGTGCTGCGCAACCTCAAGGGAATCTATGCCCAGTCGGCGCAGGCGCAGATTGCGCTCAAAGTCATGCAGCGCATGGTGATGGTGGCGCCGCACGCAGCGGAGGAAGTGCGCGACCGCGGCCTCGCCTATTACCAGCTCGAGTGCTTTCGTGCCGCGCTCGCCGATCTCGAAGATTATCTCGATCGGCGACCGGATGCGCCGGACGCGGGCGCGATCAAGAGCAAGGCCGCGGCGTTGCGGCTGGTGTGCGCGCGGCTGAATTAAGCCCGAAAGTTTGAACCGCGGAGGAAGCTCGGGGTGCCGGGCAGTTCCGGCTCGAAGAATATGCTAAGAGGCCATTTCAGAATTGCAGAAATGGCCTCCAATTTAGGGGAGCATGAGGGGATGTATCCCCTCATTTTGTAATAAGCTCTAAGTTGCTCTACAGCCGCGCGCGCCGGGTGCGGTCACGCAGGTGTCCAACGCGCCCGGCACACACGCGGACTGCAGTCCGCGCCGGGCCTACGCATCATCCGCACTGCACCGGACCAAGCGGGCGTGCTGGCGTTCGTGCTCAACGGCTATCAACCGCGGGGCGCGGGAACGGCGTTGAATCGCGAGGACATAGCAGTGCGCGCGCATTCTTCGGCGATTCGACCTGGAAGCGACGGTGCGTGCCTCGCTCGCGTTCTATAAACCTGCGAGGAAGTCGATACGCCCGTCGCCGTGCTGAACCAACTGGCGCGCGGACAGGCCGCGATCAGCAAATAGCGAGCGGGAATATAGAACGAAGCATTGATTCGTTCAATTCATAAGCGCCTTGCCGTATCGTCGCACTTGATCATGCAAGCGGATCCGCATCGGAGCAGGCAGTGCGGAGACGAATTGGAGAGACGATGCGACAAGTAGAGCCAAAGCAGAAGCCCATACCCGCAGGCGGGGGCACGGAAATATCGTCCGAGGTGCAGCACGAAATTCTCGGCGCCATCGCTGCAATAGGGTTTGGCTCCGTCGAAGTCGTGATTCACAACTTCCGCGTGGTGCACGTCGAGACGCGAAAGAAACTTCGGTTCGCCGGAAGCGAAGCGCCATTGCGCTGATGACAGGAAGAGAGTCTTCTGCAGGCGCCTCGCCTGCAGCGTAGCTATACCGAGAACGCCGACCAGAAAACTGGAAGCCTTCCCGAATCAAGCGGGGGTGGGTCATGTTTTCTGGCGGTTATTTTGAGCTTTCCGCGGTACCGGGTTCGGTGACCGAGCCGAACGGCCTGACGGCGCCGCACGCAGATGGTCCGTCGTTTGCTCTTACGTGGCTGCGCCGGATCTTGGCGCGGACGCCATCGAGCTGCACTGCGCGCAACCGGTCAACCCAAGTCGCAGTCGCGACGGCGAAGGCCTAGGTGAATGGCCATCGCACTGATATCGGGTAGCCCGTCCGCGCGTTCGCTCTGCACCTCCTTGCTCGGCGAAATCGAGCGTCAGTTGGATCGTGCCGGAATCAACACCCGAAACGTCGTGGTTCGTGATCTGCCGGCGCAGGAGCTGCTGCACGCGCGATCGGATAATGAGGTCATAGCCGCCGCCGGCCGGCTGGTCGAGCGCGCCTGGGGCGTGGTTATTGCGACACCGATCTGCAAGGCCGCTCCCGCGGGCGTACTGAAGGCATTCCTTGATCTGCTTGGATCGAATGCACTCTCGGGCAAGACGGTGCTTGTCGTCGCCGTTGGCGGCAGCTCGGAGCACTTGCTTGCAGTCGACTATTCCCTTCGGCCGGTGCTCGCCGCTTTGGGCGCAACCAGCGTTCTTGGCTCCGTATACGCCGTCGAGCACCAGGTGGTGCTGCGTGAAGACGGCGGCGTCGACTTGCATCCCGATCTGGCGCTCAGGCTGCACGACAGTACGCAGCGTCTGATCCATTCCCTGGATGCCGCCTTTGTCGAGGCACGGCGCGTGGCGCAGCCCCGCAGACCGGGCCGCTCGAACGCGGCGGCGCAGCCGACAATCGCATGACAAATCCGCCGCCAGGACCGCCCACGCTTGGTCCGCGCCGGGCTTGTCGTCACGACGGCTCGAGCGTGCCGCAGCCCGCGCTTGGGGACCCGAATTCGATACCACATTTCATATGATAAGGGAGTTGCCATGACTGAAATCGTCACGGGCAGGCGCCGCCTGCTCAAGTTGGCCGGTGCCGCAGCGGCCGGCTTTGCCCTGCCCGCTTTGGGCCAGAACGCGCCCGCGCGCGATGTGCTGCGCATCGGATTCCAGAAATCGGCGAGCCTGCTGACCTTGCTGAAATCACAGGGCGCGCTGGAAAAACGCCTCGCCACGCTGGGCGTCGACGTCAAGTGGATAGAATTCCCCGCGGGGCCGCAATTGCTCGAAGGGCTCAACGTCGGCGCCATCGATTTCGGCTATGTCGGCGAAGCGCCGCCGATTTTCGCCCAGGCGGCGGGAGCCAATTTCGTCTATGTCGGCTACGAAGCCCCCGCACCCGGTGCCGAGGCCGTGCTGGTGCAGAAGAACTCGGCGCTGCGCTCGGTTGCCGACCTCAAGGGCAGGAAGGTGGCGCTCAACAAGGGGTCGAATGTTCACTATCTGCTGGTCAAGGCGCTCGAAAAGAACGGACTGAAGTATTCCGACGTCGAGACTGTATTTCTCGCGCCCGCGGATGCCCGTGCCGCCTTCGAGCGCGGCAGCGTCGATGCCTGGGTGATCTGGGACCCGTTTCAGGCCGCAGCGGAAAAGCAGGTCGAGGCGCGCGTGCTCGCCGACGGCAAGGGTGTCGTTCTCAATCACGCTTTTTTCCTCGCCGCACGCGGCTACGCCGAGCGCCGAAAAGATATCGTCGACCTGCTGTTTGAAGTGCTCGCCCAGCAGGGTCAGTGGATCGTCAGGAACTACAGGGAGGCCGCGCTGGCTCTTGCGCCGCTGCAGGGCCTCGACCCCGCAATCATCGAACTCAGCCTGCGCCGATATTCGCACGACGTGCGGCCGATCACCGAGGGCGTACTCGCAGAGCAGCAAAAGATAGCTGACGTATTCCACGATTTGCGGCTGATCCCGAAGAAGATCAGCGTCCGCGACGCCGCGCTCAATACGCGTCGCCTGGCGCGGGGAGGATAAGCATGAACCGTTCACGCTTTCTTCGCCTTGGATTGGCGCTTGCGGCGTCTCTGCTTGTTCAGGCAGCGTCGCCCGCGGCCGCGCAATCAGCGAAGTCCGCCGATGCTGCCAAGGTGCTGCGCATCGGCTTCCAGAAAGGCTCGGTGAACCTATCGGTGCTGAAGCAGCGCGGCGCGCTGGAAAAGCGCTTCAAGGACTACGCCGTGAGCTGGATCGAGTTTCCGGCCGGCCCGCAACTGCTGGAGGCCTTGTCGGTAGGCGGCGTAGATTTCGGCGCGGTCGGAGATACGCCGCCCATCTTTGCCCAGGCTGCAGGCAAGGATCTGGTCTATGTCGGCGCCGAGCCACCGAAGCCGGATAGTTCGGCGATCCTGGTGCCGAAGGCGTCGAAGCTGCGCAGCCTGGCCGATCTCAGAGGCAAGCGCATCGCCTTCCAGAAGGGATCCAGCGCGCATTTCCTTACGGTGAGAGCGCTGGAGAAGGCAGGCCTCGCCTACACGGAGATCGAACCCGCGCACCTTGCCCCGGCGGAAGCGCGCGCGGCGTTCGAGCGCGGTTCGGTCGATGCCTGGGCTATTTGGGATCCCTACTACGCCGCGGCAGAAGGACAGGGGGGGACGCGGGTGTTGACCACGGGACGGGGCCTGGTCGGGAACAACACCTTCTACCTCGCCTCGCGCGCCTTTGCCGAAGCGAGCCCGGCGTTGATTGGGCTGCTGTTCGAGGAATTGAACATCAACGAAGCCTTCCTGCATCAGCGCCGAAACGAGGCGGTCGCCCTCTACAGCAGCTTCTCGGGCCTGGACGCCGTAACCGTGAACTCCGTGCTGGACCGCCGCCCGCGCGGAACCATCGGCCGTATCAGCCAGGCGCTGGTCGAGGACCAGCAGCGCGTCGCGGACGCGTTTCTGCGTTTGGGATTGATTCCCCGGTCGATCAAAGTCGCGGAGATCGTCTGGCACGCCGAATCCACGCGTCTCAGCCGGAACTAGTAATGGAGATGTCATGAACACACTTCAAGCCGCACTTGCCATCGGTCGCGCGTCGGGGCCGCCGGCCACCAATCCGGTGATGAAATTTCGGGCGCTCGTGTCCCGGCATTCCCAGGCACTTCGGCCATGGCTGCTGCCGATCGTGATGCTCGCGCTGTGGCAGGCATCGTCGCAACTGGGCTGGTTGTCGGTGCGCATCCTGCCCGCGCCGTTGGCGGTCGCAAAGGCAGCGGTCAGCCTGTTGCACTCGGGCGAATTGCTCACGCACGTGAAGACGAGCGCCTGGCGGGCGCTTAGCGGATTCGCCATCGGCGGCAGCCTCGGGCTCGCGCTGGGTTTGCTGACGGGCCTCTCGCGCAGCGCCGAGACCCTGCTCGATACCTCGCTGCAGATGGCGCGAAACATCCCGCCGCTCGCGCTCATCCCACTGGTGATTCTTTGGTTCGGCATCGACGAGACGGCAAAGCTGTTCCTGGTGTCGCTGGGCGTGTTCTTCCCGCTGTACATCAATACCTTCCACGGCATCCGCTCGGTCGACAAGGGGCTCATCGAAATGGCGCGCACCTACGGCCTGTCCGGCTGGGCCCTATACCGCGAGGTGATCCTGCCGGGCGCATTGTCCTCGATCCTCGTGGGCGTGCGCTTTTCGCTCGGGCTGATGTGGGTGATCCTGATCGTCGCCGAAACCATATCGGCCAACGCCGGCATCGGCTACATGACCATGAACGCGCGCGAATTCCTGCAAACCGACGTGGTGCTGCTCGGAATCCTGCTGTACGCGGCGCTGGGCAAACTCGCCGACCTGGTGGCTAGAGGGCTGGAGCGCTACTGGTTGCGCTGGCACCAGGGCTATCAAGCTGCGGCCTGAATCAGAGGAAGCCGGACATGCAAAGCGATAATGTGGAAATCAGGCGCGTCGCAGCCCGCTCCAACGTTGAAGCGCGCGGCATGGGCGTCAGCGTCAAATCGATTTCGAGGTCCTACGGCCCGCTGGAAGTGCTGCGCCATCTGGACCTGGAGATCCGGCCTGGCGAATTCGTCGCCATTGTCGGGAGCAGCGGCTGCGGCAAGAGCACGCTGTTGCGGCTGCTCGCCGGTCTGGAACAATCGAACGCGGGTGGCATCGAGTTCGACGGGGCTGCGCAGTCCGGCCTCAACCCGGAGGTGCGCATCATGTTCCAGGACGCGCGCCTGCTGCCCTGGCGCTCGGTGGCGCAAAACGTTGGCCTGGGTTTGGAAGGAAACTGGCGCGCGCAGGCCATTCGCGCACTGCGCCAGGTCGGACTCGAAGAACGTGCGCAGGATTGGCCGGCAGTGCTCTCCGGCGGACAGCGGCAGCGTGTCGCGCTTGCGCGCGCGCTGGTGCACGAACCGCGGCTGCTGCTGCTGGACGAACCACTGGGCGCCCTGGATGCCCTCACGCGCATTGAAATGCAGGCGTTGATCGAAGACCTCTGGCACCAGCGCGGCTTCACCGCGCTGCTGGTCACGCACGACGTGCAGGAAGCGGTGGCTCTGGCGGACCGTGTCATCCTCATCGCGGACGGACGGATCACGCTCGACGAGCGGGTCGATCTGCCCAGGGCGCGCGAGCGCGGCACGCCGGGATTCGCCGCGATCGAGGGACGCGTGCTCGACCGAGTGCTCAAGATCGACACAGCCCGTGTGCGCGATCAGGCCCAGGGCGAAATCTGTTCTTAGCGTGCGGACGCTGCGATCGCCGCCCTGTGCTAACCATGCAGATCCAGTCCGATGCCGGCTTGCAATACCGGAAGCCAAACATGACAAAGAGAACAACATGGCGCTTGCCGCTCGCCGGACCGATTCAATATTTCAACGCCCGCGCACCCGCGCGCCTGCGGATTCGGGCTCAGGATTTGATGTCGGGTCGGGGCAGGGCTGATGGTCTCGATCTGGCTTGTTCTCCTGGATGCGCATTCGACTTGGCAAAACCACGAGGAGCAGCTGGAAGACGGTGACATCCACATTCCACCCTTCTACGGATAGATTCAATTCGGAACCCCGGCTGTCCATCGTATTGGCGCCCAGCAACCTCGCAATGGTGTGGACTGGAGAGAGCGGCGGTGCTCGATGGGTTGGGGGCTGAGATTCCATATAACCCACGGTGTTTTGAATATATCCATTAAATCGTTCTATTTGATCGAGAGCGCGACTAAGCTTGCGTCCTTGCTATCGCCCTGGTCGTTCGCCGTTGGCGACGGCCAATGTATGGAGAGGGGACGTGGACGCCTTGCTTGCCGATAGAATCGCCGCTGCATCGAAGCTGCTGCAACGGATCGCGCGCGATTTCGCCCCTGCGGCGCTGGCCAGCAGCTTCGGCGCCGAGGACATGGTGCTCATCGATCTGATCGCAAGGCAGCGTCTGGCGATCGACATATTTACCCTCGACACCGGCAGGCTGCCGGAAGAAACCCATGCGCTGATCGAACAGACGCGCGAACGCTACGGCTCGCCGGTCGCCGTCTACTTTGCCGATGCGGCGGCGGTGGAGAAGCTTGCGCGCGAGCACGGCAGCAACGCCTTCTACAAGAGCGTCGAGCTGCGCCGCGCCTGCTGCCAGGCGCGCAAAGTCGAACCCTTGCGGCGGGCGCTCGCCGGCAAACGCGCCTGGATCACCGGGCTGCGCCGCGCGCAGTCGCCGACGCGAAGCCACATCGCGCTCGAGTCCTTCGACGCCGATCACGGCCTGGCGAAGTTCAATCCGCTTGCCGACTGGAGCGAGCGCGAGGTGTGGGCCTATCTGCGCGCCCAGGGCGTTCCCTACCATGCGCTGCACGACCGGGGTTACGCCAGCATCGGCTGTGCGCCGTGCACGCGCGCCATCACGCCGGGCGAGGACCTGCGCGCCGGGCGCTGGTGGTGGGAAGACGCGAGCACGAAGGAATGCGGGCTGCATGCGGCGAGGTCCGGCGCACGCGTGGCGGCGGACCAGGTCGCGGAGAAGGCGACAGCATGAATCAACTGAGCGAAATCCATCGCCCGCGGCGCGACGCGGGACACGCGCGGCGCCCAGCCGCGCACAGCCATCTCGACTGGCTGGAGAGCGAAGCGATCCATATCCTGCGCGAAGTCGCGGCGGAGTGCCGCAACCCGGCGCTGCTGTTTTCCGGGGGCAAGGACTCGCTCGTGCTGCTGCGCCTGGCGGAAAAGGCGTTTCGACCGGGAAGGTTTCCGTTTCCCCTGCTCCACGTAGACACCGGCCACAATTTTCCCGAAGTCATCGCTTTCCGCGACCGGCGCGCGGCCGAACTCGGCGAGCACCTGATCGTGCGCAGCGTGGAGGATTCGATCGCCCAAGGGCGCGTCCGCCTCGCACGCGCCGATGCCAGCCGCAATGCGGCGCAGTCGGTGACGCTGCTCGATGCCGTCGCTGAATTCGGCTTCGATGCCTGCATCGGCGGCGCGCGCCGCGACGAGGAAAAGGCGCGCGCCAAGGAGCGCATCTTCTCCTTCCGCGACGAGTTCGGCCAGTGGGACCCGAAGAACCAGCGGCCCGAGCTGTGGGACTTGTACAACGCGCGCGTGCAGCCGGGGGAGAACATCCGCGTGTTTCCGATCAGCAACTGGACCGAGCTCGACATATGGGGCTACATCGGGCGCGAGCGGCTGGAAGTGCCGGCCATCTATTTCTCGCACAGCCGGGCAGTGGTGCGGCGCAGCGGTCTGCTCGCGCCCGTGACGCAGCTCACGCCCGCGCGCGCCGGCGAAGCGGTGGAACAGGTTCAAGTGCGCTTTCGCACCGTCGGTGACATCACCTGCACCTGCCCGGTCGAATCGCTGGCGGACAGCGTCGCCGCGATCATCGAGGAGACTGCGCTGACCAGCATCACCGAACGCGGTGCCACGCGCATGGACGACCAGACCTCCGAAGCCTCGATGGAATTGCGCAAGAAAGAAGGATATTTCTGATGCCCGCGCCGATGCAGGAAATCAAAGACGAGCCTGGGCTGCTGCGCTTCATTACCTGCGGTTCGGTCGACGACGGCAAGAGCACGCTGATCGGCCGGCTGCTCTACGACAGCAAGGCGATCTTCGCCGACCAACTCGCCGCGGTGGAGTCGAGCTCGCGCCGTCGCGGCCAGTCGCAGACCGACCTGTCGCTCCTGACCGACGGCCTGCAGGCCGAGCGCGAGCAGGGCATCACCATCGACGTCGCCTACCGCTATTTCTCCACTCCACGCCGGCGCTTCATCATCGCCGACACGCCGGGGCACGAGCAGTACACGCGCAACATGGTCACCGGCGCGAGCACGGCTCAAGCCGCGGTGATCCTGCTCGATGCGGGCAAGGGGGTGCTGCCGCAAACGCGCCGCCACACCTATCTCGCGCGGCTGCTCGGCGTGCGTCATGTCGTCGTCGCCGTGAACAAAATGGACCTGGTCGAATACGCGCAGGCGGTGTTCGATCGCTTGCGTGCCGATTTCCTCGAATTCGCGGCGCCGCTCAATATCCCGGATCTGCGCTTCGTGCCGATTTCCGCCTTGCGCGGCAATCTGGTGGTCGAACGCGGCGAGGGCATGGCCTGGTACGACGGCCCGACGCTGATCGAGCTGCTGGAGGCGATCGAGCCGCAGGACGACGCGCTCGCGCGTCCTTTGCGCTTTCCGGTGCAGCTGGTATTGCGCCCCGACGCGGGCAGGGGAGTGCGCGGCTACATGGGGCGCATCGAGTCGGGCATCGTTCTTCCGGGCGCGGAGGTGGCAGTGCTGCCGTCTGCGCGGACCACGGTGGTGCGCGAGATCCTGAGCTTCGACGGGCCGCGCAGCGCGGCGGTGGCAGGCGATGCGGTGACCCTGGTCCTGCGCGACGAGCTCGACGTGTCGCGCGGCGACATGATCGCCGCGGCGCAAGCGCAGCCGCTGGCCGCGCGCGTAGTGGAGGCCAAGCTGTGCTGGCTCGGCTCCGAGCCCTCGCGTCCCGGTGCGCGCTATTTGCTCAGGCACACGACGCGCACGGTGCACGCACGCATCGCCGCGGTGAATTACCGTGTGGACGTGAACAGCCTGGACGAGAAGCCGGCCGAAGCCGCGCTGGCGATGAACGACATCGCGCAGGTGGCGCTTAAATTGCAGCAACCGATATTCTGCGACGCCTACGCGAGCGACCGTGCGACCGGCGCCTTCATCCTGATCGATGAAGCATCTAACCAGACGGTAGCGGCGGGAATGATCGAATGAACGCTCGCGTGCACATGCTCGATCCCGGTATGGCAAAGGGCAGGGCGGTCTGGCACCTGCACGCGAGCAGCCGAATGCGCCGCGGGGCGGCCACGCGCTGTCGCTGATCCCACACCTTCAGGGCAGGCCGCCGTTGCGGCCTATTTTTCCGCCCTTTATATAACCAGAAATTACTTTAAGACATTCCTAAATATCTATTTAACCTTTAGAGGCCAATATGAAACGCATCATCGCAACACTTTTCCTTGTCCTGCTCGCGACTTCGGCATGGGCGGATTCGAACCTGCTCAACGTGTCCTACGATCCGACGCGCGAGCTGTATCAGGATTTCAACGCCGCATTCTCCAAGTACTGGCAGGCGAAGGGTGGAGAAAAAGTGCAGATCAAGCAGTCGCATGGAGGCTCCGGCAAGCAGGCGCTCTCGATCATCGACGGGCTCGAAGCCGACGTCGCGACCCTCGCGCTCGCCTACGACATCGACGCCCTGGCCGACCGAAAGCTGCTGCCGGAGAACTGGCAGAAGCGTTTGCCGCACAACAGTTCGCCCTATACCTCGACCATCGTGCTTCTGGTAAGGAAAGGCAATCCCAAGGGGATCAAGGACTGGGACGACCTGGTAAAGCCGGGCGTCGCGGTGATCACGCCCAATCCCAAGACTTCGGGCGGGGCGCGCTGGAACTACCTCGCCGCCTGGGGCTATGCGCTGAAGAAGTACGGCAACAGCGAGGCCAAGGCGGGCGAATTCGTCACGGCGCTGTTCAAGAACGTTCCGGTGCTCGATTCCGGCGCGCGCGGCGCGACCACCACCTTCGTCGAGCGCGGCATCGGCGATGTGCTCATCGCCTGGGAGAACGAAGCGTTCCTCGCCGTGAAGGAAATCGGCCCGGCCAAGGTCGAGATCGTGGTGCCATCGGTCAGCATCCTGGCCGAGCCGCCGGTGACCGTGGTGGACAAGGTTGTCGAGCGGCATGGCACGCGCAAGCTGGCGGAGGCTTATCTGCAGTACTTGTACACGGATGAAGGCCAGGACATCGCGGCGCGCAACTACTACCGCCCGATTGCGCCGAAGATTGCGGCGAAATATGCCAAACAGTTCCCGCAGATCAGCCTGTTCAATATCGATGAGGTATTCGGCGGCTGGAAGAATGCGCAGAAGACGCATTTTTCCGACGGTGGTACGTTCGACAAGATCTATCAGGCGAAGTAACGCCGGTTGTCGGACACGACAAGAAGAAAAAAGATCATGTTTCGACATCCAGCGATGATCTTCTGTGCTTTGATCCTGGGCGCAGGCGTTGCCGCCTCACCGGTTGCGCACGCCGACAGCTACGCAAGCAGGCCGCTGCGCTTGATCGTTCCTTTTCCGCCGGGTGGCGCGGCGGATACGGTCGGACGGATCTATGCAGAAAAGCTCTCCCTCGCGCTAAAGCAGGCGGTGGTGGTGGAGAACAAACCCGGAGCAGGTACCGCCATCGGAGCCGAGGCCGCAGCCAAATCGGTGCCGGATGGCTACACCCTATCCCTGGCGCCGGTGGGGCAGCTGGCGGTGCTGCCCCACCTGAACAAGAATATCCACTATGACCCGCTCAATGATTTCGCGCCGGTGACGAATCTCGCCTCCGTGCCTCACGTTATCGCGGTTCATCCTTCGCTGCCTGTCAATTCATTGAAAGAACTGGCGGCATACGCCAAAGCGCAGCCTGGCAGGCTCTCCTATTCTTCCTGCGGCACCGGCACCGTGTGCCATCTCACGGGCGAACTGTTCAAGAGCCAGGCCGGGATCGATCTAACGCATGTGCCCTACAAAGGCAGTGCGCCAGCGGTGACGGCGCTCCTTGCCGGAGAAATCAACGTCGCCTTCGACACGCTCACCGTGCTCGCGCCGCAAGTCAAGGCCGGCAAAATCAGAGCCCTGGCCGTCACCAGCCGCGAACGCTCGGCCCTGCTGCCCGAAGTGCCCACCGCTATTGAGTCGGGCTTCAGTCAGTACGAGGCTTCCTCCTGGTTCGGCATCGTGGTACCGGCGGCAACGCCGGAGAATGTTGTCAAGCAACTCAACGCGGAATTGACGCGAATCTCAAAACTGCAGGAGGTGAAGGAGAGGATGGCGGTTCAAGGCCTGACAGCGCTTCACACCACACCGGAGAAATTCGGCGAACAGATTCGCACCGACTACGCCAAGTGGGGCAGAGTGGTGCAAAGCTCCGGCGCGACGCTTGACTGAAGCGCCGGCAGACTTATGTATATGAAGCGGCTGCGGTCGAGTTCCCCGATGAGAGTCATGGGCCGGACATCGTCGCCGCCATGGTGCTCAAATCCGGCCACAGCAGCAACGTAGGGGGTGGTCCATGTCGTCTGACGGCTATTTTGAAATCTCTGCATTACCGGGCTCGGTCACTGAACCGAACGCCCTAGCGGCCGCACACGCGGACGCGCCATCTTTCGTGTTCGCTTGGCTAGTCCGATTGCTGGGCGGCGGGCGTGTTGTCGTTGATTCAATTTCCTCCTCCTTTGGGAATCAGACAAGCGCCCGCCGCGTGCCAGCAGAACGCGCTCTGCCATTCGACTTCACTTGGCCCCCGCAGAGCAACCCGGGAGAGCACCATGGCCATCGCTCATATCGGGTAGCCCGTCCGCACGTTCGCGTTCAGCCGCGCTGCTCGGAGAGGTCGGGCACCAGTTAGAACGAGCCGGAATCAACACGCGCAGAATTGCGGTGCGCGATTTACCGGCGGAAGCCCTGCTTCAGGCACGGCGCGATGACGAGGTCATTGCCGGCGCCAGCCGGCTGGTCGAGCGCGCTTGGGGGGCGGTCATTGCAATGCCGATATACAGAGCCGCACCGGCCGGGGTGTTGAAGGCGTTTCTCGATTTGCTCGGCCCGAATGCGTTTGCAGGCAAGACAGTGCTGCCGCTCGCCGTCGGCGGCAGTCTCGCGCCGTCAATGCGGTCGGCGTGCGCGAATAGCAGTCATATAGCGACAGTCAGCGAAGCACCTGAGAAAAGTCGGCATGAAAATGCAACGGCATATTGCGCATGTTGACGGCGCTCAAAAACCGGCCAGCACCGAGCCCTTGAACTCCGTTTGGACAAACTTGCGGATTGCGTCGGATTGATAGGCCTTGACCAGCTTGGTCACCCAGGGCTTGTCCTTGTCCTGCTCGCGCACGGCCAGCAGGTTCACGTAAGGTGACTTGGCGGCTTCCTGGGCGATCGCGTCTTTGGCCGGGTTCAGACCGGCCGACAGCGCGTAGTTGGTATTGATGGCCGAGGCGTCCAGGTCATCCAGCGAGCGTGGCAGCTGCGCTGCTTCGAGTTCCACGAACTTGATCTTTTTCGGGTTGTCGGTCACGTCCAGTGGTGTAGCCTTTAGGCCGGCTTCAGGCTTGAGCTTGATCAGGCCCTTCTCCTGCAGCACCAGCAGCACGCGACCGCCGTTGGTGGGGTCGTTCGGGATGCCGAAGCGCGCCCCCTCTTTCAACTCGCCCAGGCTCTTCACTTTCTTCGAGTAAATGCCGATCGGAAAATTGACGGTGTAGGCCACCGGCACGATTTTGTAGCCGCGGTCCTTGACCTGCTGATCGAGGAAAGGTTTGTGCTGGTAGCTGTTGGCGTCCAGGTCGCCGGCGGCCAGCGCGGCATTCGGCTGGATATAGTCGGTGAACTCGACGATCTGTATTTTCAGGCCGTCTTTTTCGGCGATCTTCTTTACCTGTTCGAAAATCTGCGCATGCGGGCCGGCGGTGACCCCGATCTTCAGCGGCCTGTCCTGCGCCGGCAGGCTGCCCGGGAAAGAAAGCGCCAGCGCCAGCGCGATGGACGATTGCACAAGGGTACGCCTGTTCATGCTGTTTCCTTTTGTCGAGAAGATGAAATCATTTGTGGCTCAGCCGCCGCACCGCCCAGTCGCCCAGGCTTTGCACCGCCTGCACGAACAGGATCAGCACGACCACCACGGCGGCCATCACTTCGGGCAGGAAGCGCTGGTATCCATAGCGTATGCCCAGGTCGCCCAACCCGCCGCCGCCGATGGCGCCGGCCATGGCCGAATAACCGGTCAAGCTCACAAAGGTGATCGTCAACCCCGCCACGATGCCGGGCAGCGCTTCCGGCAGCAGCACCTTCAGCACGATCTGCCGCGTGGTGGCGCCCATAGCCAGCGCCGCTTCGATCAGCCCATGGTCGACCTCACGCAAGGAAGTTTCCACAAGCCGCGCGATGAAGGGCGCCGCCGCGATCGTGAGCGGCACCACCGCAGCGGCCGTGCCGATGGAGGAGCCCGTCAGAAACCGGGTCAGCGGGATGATCGCCACCAGCAAGATGATAAAAGGCGTCGAACGCACCGCGTTCACCACGCCGCCCACAGCGCGGTTCACGCCAGGATCTTGCAGCACACCGCCCGCGTCCGTCAGCCGCAAGAATACACCCAGCGGAATGCCGATCAGCGCCCCCACCACACCCGACGCCCCGACCATGACGATGGTTTCCCACAGCGAGCTGACGAACAGCTCCAGCAGGGCTTGCGAAAAGTTACCGAACATGGGCGAACTCCATGGCCAACGAGCTATCCACCTGGTCCACATGCACGCCGGCGCGGCGCAAATGCGCCACCGCAGCATTGAGTTGCTCGCGCGCGCCGCGCGCAAACACCGCGAGCGTGCCAAAAGGCTTGCCCTGAATCTCGTCGACCTGGCCGTGCACGATGCTCAGGTCGATGCCGAAGCGGCGGATCACGTCAGACAGCAGAGGCCGGTCGGATTCGTCGCCCGCGAATGCAAGGCGAAGCAACTGCCCTTCCTCTGGATGCTCCGCGCGCATCAGGGTGCGAATGCGCTCCAGCACGCTTTCGGGCAACTCCTGCGGCACAATCTCGGCGATCAGGCTGCGCGTGGTTTCGTGCCGCGGCCGCGTGAAAACGTCGATCACCGGGCCGCTTTCCACGACGCGCCCGGAGTCGATCACCGCAACGCGGTCGGCGACTTGTTTGATCACCTGCATTTGGTGCGTGATCAGCACGATGGTCAGCCGGAACTCCCTATTGATCTGCCTGAGCAAGCCGAGGATGGAGCGGGTGGTTTCCGGGTCCAGCGCCGACGTGGCCTCGTCGGACAGCAGCACCTTGGGCCGGTTGGCCAGCGCACGCGCAATGCCCACGCGCTGCTTTTGCCCGCCGCTGATCTGCGCCGGGTAACGCTGGCCGAGCGCCGACAGACCCACCAAGTCGAGCAGAGGCTCCACGCGCGTCCTGATTTCCCCGGTGGAGAGGCCCGCGATTTCCAGCGGCAATGCCACGTTGGCATACACCGTACGCGAGGAGAGCAGGTTGAAATGCTGAAAAATGATGCCGATGTCGCGCCGCGCCACGCGCAGCGCCTCGTCATCGAGCGCGGTCAGCTCGCGGCCGTCGACCAGCACCTGCCCGGCAACGGGCCGGTTGAGCAGGTTGATCACGCGCACGAGTGAGCTTTTTCCAGCTCCGCTGCGGCCGATCACCCCGTATACCTCGCCCGGCTTGACCTGAAGGTCAACGCCGCGCAGCGCCTCGACCGGGCCGGTTGGACCCTTGTAGGTTTGAAAGATTCCCTTGAGTTCGATCATGAAGATTCGCTACGGCCTGCGCTCCTTGTGAAAACGCGTTGAGCTCTTTCCCTGGAGCAGGTGGACAATTTAGAGGAGTTTTGGCAGGACTCCAACGAACATTAAATAACTTAATTATATGTTTTGGTAATTACAGCCGAAGAAGCGGGGCAGGTAAAGCGCTGCGGGCGGGATTCGAGACGAATGCGCAAGTTGGCGGCCGTGCAGATTGCAGCCAAAATTGCCCGCAGCGAATATGAATATAAGATCAAAGTCGTTCTCGCAGCATCGACGTCTATCTAGAATCTCCTCACTGTTGGCTTGCGCTGCGGGCCCGGTGCCTATTCCCGGTGCCGAAATGCATCACGATCAACATGGGATCGTGCGCGCTCCGCGAGTTCGCGTGCTCCAATGCCATCCACCTCATTTCCCCACCCTATCAAGCCCGGGATCGGCATCAAGGCATCGCCGCTCGACGTGGTCGAAAACCCGAAGAAGATCAAGCTTGTCGAACTCGAAGCTGCCCAACTGCCCAGAGCCCTGGACGAACTGGAAGCAGCAGCGGTAAACAGCAACTATGCCGTTCCCGCCGGCCTGGATCCGCTCAAGGACTCGATCGCCCTGGAGAGCCCGAACGCGCCTTTCGTTACCGTCGTTATCGCCGCGCGCGAGAACAACAAGTCGGATCCAGCACTGCAGAAATTGATTAAAGCCTACCGCTCGCCGGAGGTGAAAGCTTTCGTCACGGCGCAGTTCAAGGGAGCCTATACGGCCTCGTGGTAACGCACGGCCACGCGGCTAACTGCCAACGGTGGCACTTAGGCCAGATCCATCGAGGCGGCGTGCATTACAGGGGGTGCCGCAGGGCGCGATCGATTCCGCACGAAATGCCGAAAACGAATAAGAACATAAGATTTAAGTCGTTCTCTCCTCTCAGAGGCCAGCCTAGAATTTCCTATTCGATCCGCACGCCGGACTAGGTAATCCCGGTTCGCTTCTGAGCAATTTCTGGAAAAGGAGCCTTATGTACGCGCATACCGCAATTTCGGCATCGAGCCTGTTCCCGGAGCTGTTGGCGTGAGTGCAACGCCACATTTCGAAGGCGTCAGCCATCGGTGGCAGCGCGAAGTGCTGCAGAAAAGCCTTGAGCAAATTCGACAGCGTTGCCAGGATACCTTCGAGGATGCGGTCCTGATGGGTTGCGACGAGAACCAGCTTCGCGGCGTCATGGCGGACTTGATAACCAAGCTAGAAAGCCCCTATACCGACGGACAGCGCCGGGTCATGCGTGCAGCCTTGAGTTTATGAGCAGAACGTCGGGTCGGCCGAAGGCAAATGCGCCAGGTCCTGCTTTGCCGCGGTTCAAGACGATAGCGGAGACCGTAGGCGACACGCCGCTGGTGCGGCTCCAGCGGTTGCCGGGACCGACCGGCAACGTCGTTCTCGCCAAGCTCGAAGGAAACAACCCGGCTGGATCGGTAAAAGACCGTCCGGCTCTTTCCATGATCGTTCGGGCCGAAGCCCGCGGCGTCATCAGGCCCGGCGACGCGTTGATCGAAGCGACGAGCGGCAACACGGGGATCGCGCTGGCAATGGCGGCGGCCATCCGCGGTTACCGGATGATACTCATCATGCCGGAGCATCTGTCGGAGGAACGGCGCCAGACCATGCGCGCGTTTGGAGCCGAAATTATCTTGACGCCGAAGCACAGTGGCATGGAAGGCGCACGTGATCTGGCGGAGTCCATGCGCGCAAAAGGCAAAGGGGTGATCCTCGATCAGTTTGCGAACCCAGACAACCCGCACGCTCATTACGAGTCGACCGGTCCGGAGATTTGGCGCGATTCCGGCGGAAGAATCACGCATTTCGTCAGCAGTATGGGCACCACCGGAACCATCGTCGGCGTCTCGCGTTACCTGAAGGAAAGGAATCCTGATATCCAGGTGATCGGCGTGCAGCCCGAGGCGGGTTCGCAGATCCCCGGCATACGAAATTGGCCGAAGAAATACCTGCCCAAGATCTATACCCCTGAAAATATCGATCGTGTCGAACTCGTCAGCCAAGTCGAGTCCGAAGAGATGACCCGCAGGCTAGCGCGCGAGGAGGGCATATTTGCCGGCGTCTCCTCCAGCGGTGCGATTCACGTGGCGCTAAAAGTCTCCAGACGAGCGGAGGACGCGGTTATCGTGTCCATTGTGTGCGACCGTGGCGACCGCTATCTTTCGACAGGCGTGTTTCCGAAATAAGTCTTTCAGATTCAGAAAAAGGGCGGAATCTGGATGTCGTCTTCGTCCAGACTTTCCCGGAAATGCCGCAGATTCCACGCCGCGCCCAGGAGATTTAGCCAAATCGCGCCCATCAGAAGTGCCCCGTTCCGGCATGGAATCCTGGGCCGGCTTCAGGCGAAATGCGGCCGAGCGCGCCCTTCATGGATTGGATAGCGGGCCGGTTCCTTTCCGTTTCCCACAAGCAATTCGCTTGAGGCGGCGCCAGATGGAAGCCCTGCACCTGGTCGACGCCCGCATCGAGTACGAATTCGAGTTGCTCTGCGTTTTCGATCCCTTCGGCAACCGTCACCGCACCGAGCTGGTGCGCGAAGTCGACCACCTTGGGCAGGACGTAGCGCAGACTCTTGTCTTTCGCCGCCTTGACCGACAGCGAGCGATCGATCTTGACGATATCGGGCGACAGCAGCCGTAGACGATGGAAGTTCGAGTGCACGCGGCCGAAGCCGTCGACGGCCACGCGATAGCCGCGCTCGCGGTAGTTGGCGACGGCATCAGCCAGGTGCTGCGAGTCCTCGACATCACTTTCCTGGATTTCCAGCACGACTTGCGTAGGCGCCAGGCCGCAGCGCCTGAGTATCTCCTCGAACATCTGGCCGTGCGCCGAGGCGACGTGAAGCAGGTGGCGCGCATGAATATTGAGATAGAGATCGCCTTCGCCGTTCCTGCTCGCCTTCGACTGCAGCAGGAAGTTGAGCGCATGCACCGTGCGGCAGAGCCGGTCGAGGAAAACCAGTTCGTCGTCGTCCGTCGGCACCACGAACACTGCGGGCGGCGCGATCGTGCGCCCTTCTGGAGAACTCGCCCGCAGCAGCGCCTCGTGCGCGATAAGGCGCCCGGTGCGCGCGTCGGCGATCGGCTGGAACACGCTTTCCAGCTTGAGCCCGGCATAGAGGCCGACGATGCGCCCGCCGATGTTAGCCAGCGAATCGCGCGGGCAGATTTGCGCGCCGTATTGCTCGCGGTTTCGGTTGTTGAAATAGTGGATCAGTTCGGTAAGCGGCATGCGGTGCCCCTATCCTGCAATCGTAAGTTCAGTCCGTGGCGAGCAGCGGGCCCACGGTCCGGTTCGTATATTCGGCCTGCCAGCTGGCGGGATCGGTGAACAGGCGCAGCGCCTTGATGCGGCGCGCCGCGGTTAGCGTGAAGCGGTGCTCGACCCCGGCCGGCACGCGCACGTAGTCGCCGGGTCGAACCCGCACCACCCGTTCCCGTCCCTCGGCGTCGAAGAAGCCGAACAGTCCTTCGCCGTCGAGGATGAAGCGCACCTTGTCGTCGGGATGGATGTGCGGCTGGTCGAAGCGCGCCAGGAGCTCGTCCAGCCCCGGCGTGTCCGGCGCGAGCACGACGAGATCCTGCGCGCGCGCCATGGCGGCTGAGCAGGACAGAATCGCGGCGAACAGAATCTGAATTGCAAGTCGATTGTCCATGACCGGGCCTCTGGAGATTCAAAGTTGAGGCATGCAATTTACGACGGCTCGACACGATTCCAAACGAATATGGAGTTACTTCCTTAGGTTTCAAGGTAGTAAGGGGAGATGCCGCAGAGCATGATCGTTGGCGCGCGGAGTGCCTGCCGCAGCGGCAGTGTCCGCACCGAAGTCCGGCGATCGGGAACGAACCAAAGCTGGATCAGCTGGTGATCTTCGGCGCGCATCGTCGCCACGTGAAAGCCGTTGCGAAAGCGCTGGCCTTCCAGCGCCCTGGCCGCCGCGGCTGCTTCGACGCTGCCCGCCTTCCCGCCGCTGTGGAGCGCGCGAACCGGAGCGAAATATCCGGATCGCATAAGAACATAACATTTAAGTCGTTCGCGCCGCGCATCCCCGCACCTAAAATTGCGCCCATAAACCGCACCGGGATCGATCGATTCCCCTGCGCTTCGGCCACAATTCTTGAATGGGAGCATCATGTCTATCCGCATCGCTATGCCGCTTTTCGGCTTGCTGGCCAGCCTGTGCCTGCTCGCAGCGCCGGCCATAGCCGCCACCGAACTCAAGGTCGGCTATCTGCCGGTCACCGGCCATGCCAAATTCTTCGTGGCAAAGGAACGCGGTTTCTTCGCCGCCGAAGGCCTGGACGTGGAACTGATCGAATTCGTCAATTCCGCCGACGGCCTGAATGCGATCGTAGCGGGCAAGCTCGATATCGGCGCGTTCGGGACGACTGCGCCGCTGTCGCATATTGCCAAGGGCACCGAGTTGCGCATCCTCGGCGGCATCATGGGCGAGGACGCCGCGCTAATCGCCACCGAGGCTAACGCGGGCCGCATCAAGCGCGTCGGCGATCTGAAAGGGAACAAGGTCGCCACCGTGCGCATGGCCTCGGGCGACGCTGTGCTTCGCGCGGCGCTGTCGGAGTCGGGCGTGAACTGGAAGACCGACCTGCAGATCTTCGAACTCAAGAGCCCCACCGCCGTGATCGAGGCGGTCAAGTCGGGCCAGGTGGATGCAGGCGTGGTCTGGGGGCCGCACGACCTGCGCGCCGAGGAACAGGGCCTCAAGGTGGTGATCCGTTCCTCGGAGTTGCAGCCGGGCCACCCCTGCTGCCGCCTGGTTGTGACGAAGAAGCGGCAGGGTGACTCGGTCGTATGGGAAAAATTTCTGCGCGCCATTCTCCGCGCCGAAAAGTACGCTGCCGAAAATCGCAATGAGACCCTGGACGCAATCCAGAAATACGTGAAGCTTGACCGTAAAATTCTCGAGCGTGGCTATTACCAACCGCACCTGGACCAGACCTCGGATCCGAACGTGCGCGGCGTGAAGAAGTTCTGGAATGCCATGATTGCCAGCGGCTTCATTGAATCGAGCGCCGACATTGCGTCGTATTTCGACGTGAACGTCTACAAGCGGGCACTGGATTCGCTGGCGAAGGAAAGTCCGGGCGATGCGTTTTGGGCGAAGCGCCAGCGCGACTTCAAGGAGAGGAACGTGCTGTGAGCGCCGGTCTGCGCATCGAGGGCGTCAGCTTTTCCTGGGCGGGAGCGCTCGCGCTGCGCAACATCGATCTGCATATCCGCGAAGGCGAGTTCCTCTCCCTGCTCGGGCCCAGCGGCTCGGGTAAGTCCACGCTGCTGCGCCTGCTCGCCGGGCTCGAGCGGCCGGACGCGGGCCGCATATCTTGGAAAGAAGAAATCGTAGCCGGACCATCGATAGAACGCGGCGTCGTGTTCCAGGATTACTCTCTTTATCCGTGGATGCGCGTGGTGGACAATATTGCGCTTGCCGTCGGCAAAGCACATCCCCAGCTGTCCAAGGCGCAGCGGCGCGAGCGCGCGCGGGAATTTTTGCGGCAGGTCGGACTCGATGAAGCGATAGACAAATTTCCATTCGAGCTTTCCGGTGGCATGAAGCAGCGCGGCGCCCTGGCGCGCGCGCTGGCGCTGGGCTCGCGCGTATTGCTGCTGGACGAACCGTTCGGCGCGCTGGATCCGGTCAACCGCGCCAGGCTGCAGGATCTGCTGCTCGCAACCTGGCAAGCGACCACGCCGCGCAAAACGATCGTTTTCGTCACCCACGACATAGACGAAGCGCTATATCTCGGCGACCGAGTCGCCGTGCTCGGAGCGTCCCCGGGCCACCTCATCGCCAACAAGACGCTGTCGCTTCCGCGGCCGCGTGGGCGCAAGGAGTTGTTTGCTTCGGACGCATTCCACGCGCTGCGCGAAGAGATCGCCGAAGTGCTGAGCGCCGACACGCTCGACCTGTTGACCACGAATTGAGGCGGAGGCAATGACATCTTCCACTTCCCTGACCGAAGTTTCACCCGCAGAGACCGGGAACCGCTCCGCGCCGATCGCCGTCGGGTCTTTCGCCAGGCGCATTCCCGGATTCGAGAGCATGGTGCTGTTCGTCCTGATCATCGCAGCCTGGCAGGCGGGTGCGACTTTCGTCGACAATGGGCCGAACTCGATATTTCCGTCTCCCCTGGTCACCCTGCGCGCGCTTTGGGACTCGTTGCCGGAGTTGCTAAAAGGCACGTATCTGTCCTTCCTGATCCTGCTGCCCGGCTTTTCCATTGCACTGGTACTGGGGGTCGCACTCGGACTCGCTGCCGGAACCATAGGCTGGGTGGGGAGGACGCTGTTCCCGTTCGGCAAAGTCGCCGCGCCGATTCCCCCTAGCGTCTACATTCCCTATGCCATCGCCCTCCTGCCGACGTTTCAAACCGCCGCGATTTTCACCGTCTTCATCGGCGCCTTCTGGCCGATATTCCAGAATGCCGCGGCCGGCGCGCACTCGGTGGAGCAGCGGCACCGCGACAATGCGCGGGTACTCGGCCTGACCGGGCGCGAATACCTGCTCAAGGTGGTGTTTCCCGCGAGCCTGCCGCATATATTTTCCGGCATGGCTGTCGGCCTGGGCTTTTCCTTCATTCTGCTCACGGTATCGGAACTGTTCGGCGCACACGGCGGATTGGGGCGATTCATCCAGTACTACGCGGATTTTGCCGACTATCCGCGCATGGTCGCAGGCATTCTCTATACCGGTGTCATAACCTTCCTGTGCATGTCGGCGCTCGAGTGGGCGCGCCGCCGCGCGCTGTTCTGGATGAAATGAAGAAAAAAGTACTGTCACTTGCCGCTGCGATATTTTTCGCGATTACAGTTGCCGGCGCCCTGGCGGCGCGCAACGACGGAGGTCCGCTTTCCGGCTTTTCGGGAAGTCTTCGGGAGGAACTCGAGCAGGCGCGGGCCGAAAAGAAGAAAGGCACCCTCGTCATATTCGAGCTCGAGGGTTGCGGCGACTGCAAGCAGCTGGAGAACCTTCTGCTGGAATCGGCACAGGCGCGACGCTACTACCAGTCGCACTTCCGTATCGTGCGCATCGAGCTCGGCGCACCCGAATTCATCACCGATTTCAAAGGCATGAAGACGCGCAAAATGGATTTCGCCCTGGCCCAACGCGTGGTCGCGACGCCGACGCTGGTGTTCTTCGATAACGACGGCCTGCCGGTCACGCGCTTCGCCGGCGCACCCAAGACCGGCGCCGAACTGGAGGCCATCGGCCGCTATGTCGCGGACGCCGCATACGAGTCGCAACCGCTTTCTGCCTACCTGACGCGGCGCTGACCCGCCGTGAGCGAGCGAAGCAAGCTCATCTCCCTGGCGGAGGCGGTCAGGCGTTACACCCGCGACGGCATGCAGTACGCCAGCGGCGCCGCGCTGCCCGTCGGCTCCGACGCCGTGGTGTTCGGGCGCGAACTGCTGCGCCAGAAGCGCAAGGGGCTGAACGCCGTTTTCCACTGCTCGAACCAGCAGTTGAACCTGCTTTGCGCGGCGGGCGCGGTGGATACGATTGAATGCGGGTTTTCCGGGCTGGAAGTCTACGGCTTCGCCAACGGCCTGCGCCGCGCCGTCGAGAGCGGCGCCACGCGTCTGGAGGACTATTCGAATCTGAGCTTTGCGCTGCGCCTGCTCGGCGGCGCGCTCAACTGGCCGTTCGTCCCCACCACCGTCAACATCGGGTCCGATCTGCAGTGGCGCAGCGCGTTCCATCCGGACCAGTATCCGGCGCAGGACAAGATTCCGGACGTTGCCGATCCCTTTACCGGGCAGCGCGTAGGCGCGCTGCGCCCGCTGAAACCGGAGCTCGCCGTGATCCATGTGACCATGGCCGATGTGCGCGGCAACGCGATCATGCTCGGCACCGAATGGAGCCGCTTCGAGCTTTCGCGCGCCGCGAAAACCGTGGTGCTGGTCGCCGAACACATCGTGGACACGGACTGCATGCGCCAGTTTCCCAATCTGGTGCGCATACCCGATCTCTTGGTCAGCGCCGTGGTGCACTGGCCCTACAGCGCGTGGCCGCAATCCTCGGTCGGCCTGTACGACAGCGACGAGGAGAACATGCGCGCCATGAACGAGGCGCTGAAGACGGAAGAAGGCACCGAGGAGTACGTGCGCCGTTATGTGCGGAGCTGGAGCGATATCGACAGCTATCTCGAGCTGATCGGCAGCGAACGGATCGCGGCGCTTGCCGCCACGCCGACGGCGTTCCTGATGGACCCGTATCGCCGCTGGATCCGCGAGCGCAGCGAGATCTCGGCGTTGACGATACTCGGCGATTCCGCATGAACTACACGCGCCAGGAAATGATGGCGATCGCCACCGGACGCGAAGTGCGCGACGGCGAGCTGGCGATTTTCGGCGTCGGCCTGTCCATGCTCGCGGGCTACTTCGCCCAGGCCTGCCACGCGCCGAACGTGCGCTCCATGACCGAGGGCGGCGTCTACGGTTCCACGCCCGTGGGCGGCCTGCCCTGGGGCATCGAATGCACGCGGATCTCCGCCAATGCAACGAGCTTCACCAGCGCCCTCGATGCCCTGGGCTTCCTGGTCGCCTCGGGCCGCTGCGACGTCGGCGTGATCGGCGCGGCGCAGGTGGACAGGTTCGGCAACGTAAACACCACCGGCATCTGGACCGATCCGCGCAACACCCGCTACCTCCCGCCCAGGACTCGCCTCAACGGCAGCGGCGGCGCGAACGACATCGCCAGCGGCTGCGGCCGCGTGGTCATCATGGCGCAGCACGAGAGAAAGCGCTTCGTCGAACAGGTCGATTACATTTCGTCGCCGGGATTCCTCACCGGCGCCGGCGCGCGCGAACGCCACGGGCTCACCGGCGGCGGCCCCTGCGCCATCATCACCACCCTGGGCATCCTGCGTCCCGACCCGGTCACGCGGGAATTCTTCCTAGAGGCCGTTTTCCCCTACTCGAGCGTGGACGAAGTGCGGGCGAACACCGGCTGGGACCTCAGGGTTTCGGACAAGGTCGGCATCGTGGACCAGCCATCGGCCAAAGAGTTGGACGCCTTGCGCAGCGTCGATACCACGGGCGCACTGCGCTAGACCTCCTCCGTGACGAAGCGGCAGCGGGACGGTCACCCCGCGGCCGCGCGCCATTCACGCCGCGCCTAGCCAGAAATAGGAGACCCCCCCGGCTTTGCCGGGGGGATGGTCAGTTCAGCTGCTCGGACTCGCCGCCGTCCCCCAAAAGGGGGCAGGCACTACGCTTTATGCCCTGGAGTTATAAGGACATGGCAAATCGGTAGTTCCTATGTGCCTGGCACTCAGCGATCATAGTGGGCTGATTTCCTACGCGAACCGTTGAGATGAAATCCCTGTTGCGCAACATCCCGATCATCTTCGCGGCAGCGTTCGCGCTGCCGGCACTGGCGCAGACGACGCTGCTCAACGTTTCCTACGACGTGGCGCGCGACGTGTTCAAGGACTACAACCCGCTGTTCCAGAAATACTGGCAGGCCAAGAGCGGCGAGAAGGTGGAGATCAAGCAGTCGCACGCGGGCTCGACCAAGCAGGTGCGCGCCGTGGGCGACGGGCTCGAGGCCGACCTTGTCACCATGAATTCGCCCAACGACATCGATTACCTGGTGGATAAGGGACTGGTGGCGAAGGACTGGACCAGGAAGTTCCCCAACCTCGCCTCGCCCTATACCTCGACCATGATTTTCATCGTACGCAAAGGCAACCCCAAGGCGATCAAGGACTGGGACGACCTGGTCAAACCCGGCATGCAGATCATCGTGCCGCACCCGAAGAACACTGGCAACGGCCGCAACACTTACCTCGCGGCCTGGGCCTACGCGCTGAAGCAGCCGGGCGGCAGCGACAGGACGGCGCGGGAGTTCGTCGGCAAGTTTCTCAGGAACGCGCCGCTGTTCGCCTCGGGCGGACGCGACGCGACCACCACCTTCATGCAGCGGCGCATCGGCGACGTGCTGATCACGTTCGAATGCGAGGCCGAACTGATCGCCAAGGAATTCGGCAAGGGTGAGTTCGAGCTGGTGTACCCCAGCCTTTCGCTGCAGACCGAATTCCCGGTGGCGCTCATCGAGAAGGTGGTGGACAAGAAGGGCTCGCGCAAACAGGCGCAGGCCTACCTGGAATATCTGTGGTCGAAAGAAGGGCAGGAGAACGCCGCCCAGAACTATCTGCGCCCGCGCGACGCCGAGGTGCTGAAAAAATACGCGGCGCAGTTTCCGCCGATCAAGACCTTCCTCGTCGATGACGTTTTCGGCAGCTGGGGCAAAGCCTTCAACACCCACTTCAAGGACGGCGGCAGTTTCGATCAGATCTATCAGGTCAAGTGAATCGCCGCAGCCGTAGGTCGGCAATCCTTTGCCGACGACCATGACTATGAATAGCACTTCCGCACGGCGCGTGCTGCCCGGTTTCGGCCTTTCGCTCGGCTACGCGCTCGTCTATCTTTCCTTGCTCATCCTGCTGCCGCTCGCGGCACTGATCGCCAAGAGCATGACGGTCTCGCCGACGGCGTTCTGGGCGATCGCCACCAGCGCGCGGGCGCTGGCCTCCTATCGCGTCACTTTCGGTTGCGCGTTGTTGGCCGCCGCGGTCAACGCCGTGTTCGGCCTGATCGTGGCCTGGGTGCTGGTGCGCTATGCATTCGCGGGAAAGCGCTTCGTCGATGCCCTGGTCGATCTGCCTTTCGCATTGCCGACTGCGGTGGCCGGCATCACGCTGACCACGCTTTACGCGGGCACCGGCTGGATCGGCCGCTACCTCGAACCGGCCGGGTTGAAGGTGGCGTTCACGCCGCTCGGCATCGTGGTCGCGCTGATCTTCATCGGCCTGCCGTTCGTGGTGCGCACGCTGCAGCCGGTAATCGAGGACATCGAGCCGGAAATCGAAGAGGCCGCGGCGACGCTGGGCGCGACGCGCACGCAGACTTTCATCAAAGTCCTGTTGCCGGCCATCTTCCCGGCGCTGCTCACCGGCTTCACGCTGGCGTTCTCGCGTGCCATCGGCGAGTACGGCTCGGTCATTTTCATCGCCGGCAACATGCCGCTGATTTCCGAGATCACGCCGCTGCTCATCACTTCCAAACTCGATCAATACGACCTGCCCGGCGCCACCGTGCTCGGGGTGGTGATGCTCGCGATCTCGTTCTTGCTGCTCCTGGCCATCAACGGCTTGCAGTGGTGGGCGGCCAATCGGCATACGGGCGATTTGGCCATGGAACGGACATGAGCTTTCGCGCCGCCACGGCCGAGCCGCGCTGGGTGCGCCTGGCGCTCACGGGCACGGCCCTGGCATTCCTGTTCCTGTTCCTCGGTTTGCCGCTCGTCGCCGTGTTCGCCGAGGCCCTCGCGCAGGGCCTGCCCGCATATTGGGCCGCGCTGTCAGAGCCGGAGACGCGCACGGCGATCGGCCTGACCATGCTTATCGCCGCGGTCGCGCTGCCCTTCAACATCCTTTTTGGCGTCGCTGCTGCCTGGGCCGTCGCCAAGTTCGAGTTCCGCGGCAAGAGCCTGCTGCTGACGCTGATTGACCTCCCTTTCGCCGTCAGCCCGGTGATCGCCGGCCTGGTGTTCGTGCTCATATTCGGCGCCCAGGGCTGGCTCGGGCCGTGGCTGCAGGCGCACGAGATCAAGATCATCTTCGCCATGCCGGGGATGATACTGGCCACGCTGTTTGTCACCTTCCCCTTTATTTCGCGCGAGTTGATCCCGCTGATGCAGGCGCAAGGCAGGGAGGAAGAGGAGGCGGCCGTTTCGCTCGGCGCGAGCGGCTGGCAGATGTTCCGGCGCGTGAGCTTGCCGAACATCAAGTGGGGGCTGCTCTACGGCGTGATCCTCGCCAACGCGCGCGCCATGGGCGAGTTCGGCGCGGTGTCGGTCGTGTCCGGGCACATCCGCGGCGAGACCAATACTCTGCCGCTGCACGTCGAAATTCTCTACAACGAATACAACGCGGTCGGGGCGTTCGCCAGCGCCTCGGTGCTCGCGCTGCTCGCGCTCCTCACCCTCGTCGCCAAGACCGTGGTCGAGTGGCGCATGCAAAAAGAGACCGCGCAGCTGAACGCGAGTCTGCCGCCGGAGAGAACGGCGTGAGGTCTCGCCGCAGGCAAGCGATCAGGGGAATCGGAACATGAGCATCGGCATCCAAGGCATCAGCAAGCGCTTCGGCGGCTTCGTCGCGCTCGACGATATACGACTCGAGATCCCGGCAGGCGAATTGGTGGCGCTGCTCGGGCCCTCGGGCTGCGGCAAGACCACGCTGTTGCGCATCATCGCCGGCATGGAAAGCGCCGACGCCGGCGCGATTCATTTTGCCGGCTCCGACGCGACGTCGCTGCATGCGCGCGAGCGCAAGGTCGGCTTTGTCTTCCAGCACTACGCCCTGTTCCGCCACATGACGGTGTTCGAAAACGTCGCCTTCGGCCTGCGGGTGAAGCCGCGCAAGGCGCGGCCGGCCGAAGCGGCGATACGCAAGAAGGTGATGGAACTGCTCGACTTGGTGCAGCTCGACTGGCTCGCCGAGCGCTACCCGTCGCAGCTCTCCGGCGGGCAGCGGCAGCGCATTGCGCTCGCGCGCGCGCTCGCGGTGGAACCCGAAGTGCTGCTGCTCGACGAGCCTTTCGGCGCACTCGACACCAGGGTGAGAAAGGAACTGCGCCGCTGGCTGCGGCGGCTGCACGACGAAATGCACTTGTCCAGCGTCTTCGTCACCCACGATCAGGAGGAGGCGCTCGAAGTCGCGGACCGCGTCGTGGTGATGAACCGCGGGCGCATTGAGCAGATCGGCACGCCGGACGAGGTCTATACCAATCCGGCGTCTCCTTTCGTCTACCAGTTCCTCGGCAATGTGAACGTGTTCCACAGCCGCCTGCACGGTGCCTGGGCCGAAGTCGCGCGCGAGGCTGAGCCGCATGCCGGCGAGGCCATGGCCTTCGTGCGGCCGCACGACATCGACGTCGAGCGCCGGCCGGTGGCCGGGGCCCTGGACGCGCGCGTGCAGGACGTGCATGCCATCGGTCCGCTGGTGCGCGTCGAGCTTGCGCACGCGAGCGAACTGATCGAAGTGGAGCTGACGCGCGAGCGCGCGCGGCAACTCGCTCTCGCCGCCGGGCAGCAGGTGTGGCTGAAGCCGAGGCAGGTCAAGGTGTTTCCGGCCGGCGCGCCGGAACTGGAAGAAGGCGGCTCCGGCATCTGAGTCCGCGGCGCGGCGCGCGCGACGGAACTTATTGCGGTAGAGTTGTCGAAGGAGCGCCGGTGCCGCGATGCGGACAAGGCCGGCGGACAATCCTGAATTCAATAAAGGGTGGGTGAACGGATGACTTTCGAATTGACGCCACGGCGGGTGTTCTTCGCCTTTGTGCTGATTCCCTTGGCGCTGCTCGCCGAAGCGCTGATCCTGCAGAACTTCCGGGGGCAGGCGCCCTGTCCGCTGTGCGTGCTGCAGCGCGAGGCGTTCAGCGTCGTCGTCTTGATCGCGCTCGCCGGCGTGATGCACAACCCCACGCGGCGCACGGGCGCGGTCTATGCGGGCGGCATCGCGCTCGCCGCCGCCTCGGGCTTGGGCGTGGCCATCTGGCACGTGTGGACGCTGCATCACCCTAAGTTCGGCTGCGGCATCGACGTCATGGAGAGAATCGTCAACGATCTGCCTACGGCGAAGCTGCTGCCTTTCCTCTTCTACGCTACCGGAGACTGCTCGGCGCGCCACGACCCGGTGCTGGGACTGCAGGTGCCGGAGTGGTCGCTGGTGTGGCATACGCTACTGCTTCTTACCGCCCTTTACTTCGTCGCGGCGTGGCTGCGCCGCGCGCCGGCGCAAGTGCCTGCGTAAGTCGCCGGCGCGCCGGCGAAGGAAGCGATTTCGTCCCGGGATCGACGCATAATCCGCTATAATTCAGGATTTTAGCTTTCCAGGGCAAATCCTGAGCATGCGCGTCTTCCGCACCCTTGCCGAACACGGGGCGCCGCCTGTGGCGCTCACCATCGGCAATTTCGACGGCGTGCACAAGGGGCATCAGGCGATGCTGGCGCGGCTCAAAGCGCGCGCGCGCGAACTGGGCTTGCCCTCCTGCGTCCTCACCTTCGAACCGCATCCGCTCGAACTGTTCGCGCCGCAGACTGCGCCGACGCGGCTCACTTCGCTGCGGGAGAAGCTCGAACTGCTCGCGGCGCAGGACGTCGACTGCGTCCATGTGAGCCGTTTCAACCGCGGCTACGCCAGCCGCTCGGCGCAGGAATTCATCGAGCGCGTGCTGCTCGCCGGACTCGGCATGCAGTGGCTGCTGATCGGCGACGACTTTCGTTTCGGCGCCAAGCGCGCTGGCGACTTCGCTCTGCTGCGCGAAGCGAGCGTCAAGTACGGCTTCGGCCTCGAAGCGATGCAGACCGTGACGCAGGGCGGCGTGCGCGTCTCGAGCTCGGCGGTGCGCGCCGCGCTTGCCGCCGGCAAACTGGACGAGGCGCGCGCGCTGCTCGGTCGGCCTTACAGCATCAGCGGCCGCATCGTCCACGGCGACAAGCTCGGGCGGCAGATCGGATTTCCCACCGCCAACGTGCAGCTGCGCCACAATCGCCCGCCTCTGTGCGGCATATTCGCGGTGCGCACGCTCGACGGCTACGGCCGCGCGCGCGACGGCGCGGCGAGCCTGGGGCTGCGGCCGACGGTGGATCAGAGCGGCCTCGCCAAGCTCGAAGTGCACCTGTTCGACTTCGCCGGCGATCTCTACGGCCAGCATCTGCGCATCGATTTCATGCACAAGATCCGCGATGAGAAGAAGTTTCCAAACCTGGACGCGCTCAAGGCGGAGATCGCGCGCGATTGCGCGATAGCGAAAGAACTGCTGGCCGCGGATGCGCGCGCCGCGCTTGGATGAAACGACAATCGTAGCGAAACGAAAACATGGCTGATTACAAGGACACGCTGAACCTTCCGGACACACCCTTCCCGATGCGCGGCGATCTCGCCAAACGCGAGCCGCAGTGGGTCAAGCAATGGCAGGAACGCAGGATTTACCAGAAGATCCGCGCGGCCTCGAAGGGGCGGCCGAAGTTCGTGCTGCACGACGGGCCGCCCTACGCCAACGGCGACATCCACATCGGCCATGCGGTGAACAAGATCCTCAAGGACATCATCG
>CAZMGP010000052.1:0-32182 GCA_964565875.1 uncultured Enterobacteriaceae bacterium | reverse complement strand
TCCGCGACCTGCAGGCGCAGCCGCGCAAGATCATCTCCAGCCCGACCTGGAGCGGCATCGAATCCGAAAACGTGAGCTACAACGCCGGCTGGACCAACGTGAACGAACTCATCCCCTGGCGCACGCTCACCGGCCGGCAGCAGTTCTACCAGGACCACAAGTGGCTGCGCGACTTCGGCGAAGCGCTGTGCGCCTACCGCCCACCGGTGGACCTCAAGACCACGGGCTCGATTCAGTCGCGCAAGGGCAACGGCAGCCCCGAGGTGCTGCTGAACTTCATCACGCCGCACCAGAAATGGGGCATCCACTCGACCTACACGGACAACCTGTTGATGCTGACGCTGTCGCGCGGCGGGCCGATCGTGTGGCTTTCCGAAACCGACGCGGCGAAAGCGGGAATCGAGGACAACGACTGGATCGAGCTGTTCAACATCAATGGCGCCATTGCGGCACGTGCGGTGGTGAGCCAGCGAGTGCTTCCGGGGATGTGCATGATGTACCACGCGCAGGAAAAGACTGTGAATACGCCGGGCTCCGAGATCACCGGCACGCGCGGCGGCATCCACAACTCGGTGACGCGCATCGTCACCAAGCCGACGCACATGATTGGCGGCTACGCCCAGCTGTCCTACGGTTTCAACTACTACGGCACCATCGGCACCAACCGCGATGAGTTCGTGGTGGTGCGCAAGATGAAGAAAGTGGATTGGCTCGACGAACCTGCGAGCGCTGCCACGGAAGGAGTGAAGCAATGAAAGTTCGTGCGCAGATCGGTATGGTCCTTAATCTGGATAAGTGCATTGGCTGCCACACCTGTTCCGTCACCTGCAAGAACGTGTGGACCAATCGCGAAGGCATGGAATACGCCTGGTTCAACAACGTCGAGACCAAGCCCGGCATCGGTTACCCGAAGCGATGGGAGGATCAGGAGAAGTGGAACGGCGGCTGGGTGAGAAAAGACAACGGCAAGCTCCAGCCCAAGCAGGGCGGCAAGCTGGAAGTGCTGCTCAAGCTTTTTGCCAATCCCAATTTGCCGCAGATCGACGACTATTACGAGCCGTTCACCTTCGACTACCAGCATCTGCACAACGCGCCGGAAATGAAATCGCCGCCGACCGCGCGGCCGCGGTCGCTCCTCACCGGCGAGCGCATGGAAAAGATCGAAGGCGGGCCCAACTGGGAGGAAATCCTCGGCGGCGAGTTCGCCAAGCGCTCGCGCGACGCGAACTTCGAGAATCTGCAGAAGGAGATGTACGGCCAGTTCGAGAACACCTTCATGATGTACCTGCCGCGCTTGTGCGAGCATTGCCTCAACCCGACCTGCGTCGCCTCCTGCCCCTCGGGCTCGATCTACAAGCGCGAGGAGGACGGCATCGTCCTGATCGACCAGGACAAGTGCCGCGGCTGGCGCATGTGCGTCTCCGGCTGCCCGTACAAGAAGATCTATTACAACTGGGCTACCGGCAAGGCGGAGAAGTGCATTTTCTGCTATCCGCGCATCGAGGCCGGCCAGCCCACCGTCTGCTCCGAAACCTGCGTCGGCCGCATCCGCTATCTCGGCGTGCTGCTCTACGACGCCGACCGCATCCTGCAGGCGGCGAGCGTGGAGAACGAAAAGGATCTGTATCAGGCGCAACTCGGACTGTTCCTCGACCCGCATGCGGCGGAAGTCCAGGCGCAGGCGCGCGCCGACGGCGTGCCCGAGGCATGGATCAAAGCGGCGCAAGCCTCGCCTGTGTACAAGATGGCGATGGACTGGAAGGTGGCGCTGCCGCTGCATCCGGAATACCGCACCCTACCGATGGTGTGGTACGTGCCGCCGCTCTCGCCCATCAGCGCCGCGGCGAACGCCGGTCAGCTCGGAACCTTCGGCGAGCTGCCCGATGTGAAGAGCCTGCGCATTCCGCTGCAATACCTCGCCAATTTGCTCACTGCGGGGGACGAAGCGCCGGTCGTGGCGGCGCTCGAGCGCATGCTGGCGATGCGTGCCTACATGCGCGACTGGCACGTCGAGCAGCGCGAAAACACCGCGGTTCTGCAACAGGTCGGGCTGTCCCGCGCCGAAGTGGAGGACATGTACCGCTACATGGCAATCGCGAATTACGAAGACCGCTTCGTCATTCCGACCACCCATCGCGAATATGCGGAGAATGCCTACGACTTGCGCGGCGGCTGCGGTTTCTCCTTCGGCAACGGCTGCTCCGACGGCGGCTCGTCGCCCAGCCTGTTCGGCGGCAAGCGCAAGACCATCCCGATCAAGGCGCTGGCGAAGACGGGAGGTGCCGAATGAAGACGCTCAAGCTGCTCGCGGCGCTGCTCGGCTATCCCTCGCAGGAACTCGTCGAAGCCCTGCCCGAACTCGCCCGGCGCCTCGCCGAGGAGCGCGCACTGCGCCGCGAAACCCAGGACGCGCTCGCCGGGCTCATCGCCGAGCTCAGGCGCGACGAACTGCTCGAGCTGCAGGAACGCTATGTGGCGCAGTTCGACAGCGGCCGCGCGACCTCGCTGCATCTGTTCGAGCACGTGCACGGCGATTCGCGCGACCGCGGCCAGGCGATGGTCGATTTGAACGATCTGTACCGCCGCTCGGGCTTCGTTCTGGCGGTGAACGAGCTGCCCGACTATTTGCCTGCGCTGCTTGAATTCCTGTCGACGCGGCCGAGCGGGCAGGTGCACGAACTGCTAGCCGATTGCGCCCACATCCTGCGCGCCGTGGGCGAACGACTGCTCGCAGGCGGCAGCCCCTACGGCGCGGTGTTCGCGGCCGTGCTCGATCTGCAGGGCGAGGCGCCGCTGGCGCGGCCGGCGGGGAAGGCCGCGCCGCGGCGCATGCCCACGCTCGACGAGGAGTGGGAGGAAGCGCCGGTGGAATTCGGCCCGAACCCCTCTCCGCACGGGGCGCAGCAATCTCGGCCGCAATTCATCCGCTTCGTATCGAACAAAGCCTGACGCCCGGAGCCACGCATGGACATCAAGAGCTATCTGAACCAGTTTCTGTTCGGCTATTACCCTTATCTCTGCCTCGCCGTATTCTTCCTCGGCAGCCTGGTGCGTTTCGACCGCGAGCAGTACACCTGGAAGAGCGATTCCTCCCAGCTTCTGCGCCACGGTCAGCTGCGCTGGGGTTCGAACCTGTTCCACATCGGCATCCTCGGCATCTTCTTCGGCCATTTCGGCGGGCTGCTGACGCCGCACGTGGTGTGGGAAGTGCTAGGCGTTCCGCCGAGCGAGAAGCAGATGACGGCGATGGTGGCGGGCGGGCTGTTCGGCCTGCTGCTCACCGTCGGCCTGCTGATCCTCATGGTGCGCCGCCTGGGCGATGCGCGCATCCGCGCGACCAGCAAGCCGACGGACATCCTGGTGCTCGCCCTGTTCCTGGCTCAGGTCCTGCTCGGCTTGGCCACCATACCGGTGTCGGCGCAGCATCTGGACGGCTCGGAAATGCTCAAACTCATGGATTGGGCGCAGCGCATCTGGACCTTCCGCGCCGGGGCGGCGGACCTCGTCGCCGACGCCTCGATCGTGTTCAAGCTGCACCTCGTGCTGGGATTGACCATCTTCCTCGTCTTTCCCTTCACCCGCCTGGTGCACATCTGGAGCGGATTCGCGACGGTCTTTTATCTGTTGCGGCCTTACCAGCTCACGCGCAGCCGCGGACGCTAGCCGCAGCGGCGAGAGTCCAAAATCGGCTATCCTATGGCCACGCCGCGCAAGCGCGCGGCGAAGCGCTGAACTGAGGGGGAAAAACCGGCCAATTTCTCGAATTGGCCGCCGCGACGCCGGGGGATCATGGCGCAGGCGCGGGTATCGAAGGACGTCGGTGCGGATGCGGCTTGGCTGCAGCCGCAGTCGCGTCCTGCCTAAAGCAATGGATGCGGGCTGTCGAACGAGCATGCGACTCGGCCGACGAGCAGAGGGGGATGTCGGTAATGAGCCAGGTCGACGGGCCGGGGCGAGCCAAGTTATATCCGGTGGTCGGTGAGCGCAGGCGGGCGCAGGGTGAACGGCGCGCAGGCGACGCGAGCGCCCGCGGCCTGTTCGAGCTGTCGCCCGATCCGGCCTGGATCATCGAAGGCGATCGCTTCGTCGCCGCCAACGCGGCTGCGCTTGCCGCGGTCGGCTATGAAGGCAGGCCCGAATCGCTGTCTCTGCATCCTGCGGAAGTCTCGCCCGAATTTCAGCCCGACGGTGAATCCTCGCAGCGCGCGATCGCGCAACATGTCCGCATCGCCCGGGAGCGCGGCGTCCATCGCTTCGAGTGGGCCTACTGCCGCCGCGACGGCACGCCGTTCCTGGTCGAAGTCACCCTGGCCGCCATGGACTTGCGCGGACGGCAGATCCTGTATTGCATCTGGCGCGATATATCGGAGCGCAAGCGCACCGAGCAGCGGCTGCGCCTCGAACATGCCGTGGCCGCCTGCATTGCCGGGGCGGACGACGCCTCCGCCGCCCTGAAGGAGATCATCCGCGCCGTATGCGAGACCGAAGGTTGGGGACGGGGCTCGTACTGGCATGTCGACCAAGCGGCCGGGGTGCTGCGCTTCCACGAATCCTGGGACGAGCCCACTCCTGCGCTCGAGCGCTACGCGCAGGCCTCGCGCGCCTTCACCTATCGGCGCGGCGAGGGGCTGGTGGGACGCGTGTGGGAATCAGGCGAACCCTTGTGGCTCGCCGATGCGGTAGCCGACGAGCGCGTGCTGCAGAAGACTCTGATCGTGGAGACGGGACTGCGCAGCATGTTCGTGTTCCCGGTGGTCGCGGCGGAAAAGGTCATCGGCGTACTCGCGTTCTTCAGCCGCGACCAGCGCAGGCCGGACGAGCGCCTGCTCGCGTCGGCGCGCATGATCGGCAGCCAGGCCGGTCAGTTCCTGCAGCGCAAGCAGGCGGAAGAGGCGCTGCGTGAAAGCGAGGCGCGCTACCGCGCGCTGACCGAGTTGTCCACCGACTGGTACTGGGAGCAGGACGAGAACCTGCGTTTCACCTATCTGTCGCGGCCGAACGTGGGACAGCCGGAAATCCCTGTGGACACGTTCGTGGGCAGGACGCGGCGCGAAGCGCCCGGCGTGCACTGGGACCCGGCCGATCTGGCCGCGCTCGAGGCGATCATGGACGCGCGGCTGCCGTTTCGGGATTTCGAACTCGGCCGCAGCTATCTGAACGGACCGAAGCACTACGTGCAGATGAGCGGTGAACCGAAATTCGACGCGAGCGGACGCTTTACCGGCTACCGCGGCGTTGGCAAGAACGTCACCGAACGCCGCCGCCGCGACGAGGGGCTGCGCATTTTCCGTGCAGCGATGAACGCGACGGCAGACGGCATCTACATCACCGACCGCGCCGGCATGCGCTTCATCGACGTCAACGATTCCGCCTGCCGCATGCAGGGGCGCACGCGCGAGGAGCTGATGGCACTCGGTCCGGAAGGCGCCATCGGCATCCCGCGCGCGGAGCTGGAACGGACCTACGACGCGTTCATCGCGAGCGGCGCGGAAGCGCAGCGCTTCGAGCTGCTGCGCAAACGCGCGAACGGCGGCGAAGCGTGGGTGGAAGTGGAACGCAGCGCGCGCCGCTGGGGTGGCCGCTGGGTGATCGTCACCGTGGTGCGCGACATCACCGAGCGCAGGCGCAGCGAGCAGGCGCGCGTGGAGCTGGAAGGCCAGCTGCGCGAATCGCAGAAGCTCGAGGCGATCGGCACGCTCGCCGGCGGCATCGCGCACGATTTCAACAACATCCTCAGCGCCATCATCGGCAACGCGGCGCTTGCCCGCCAGGACGTCGGCACCAGCCACCCCGCGCTGGAGAGCCTGGACGAGATCAAGAAAGCGAGCGTGCGCGGCAAGGACATGGTGCAGCAGATCCTCGCCTTCAGCCGCCGGCAGCCGCGCGAGCCGGTGCTGCTCCCCTTGCACATGGTGGTGGAGGAGGCAGTCAAGCTGCTGCGGGTGACGCTGCCCGCGGGCGTGGTGATCACCACCGCCATGCCCAAGGCTCCGCTGCACGTGCTCGGCGACGCAACGCAGCTGCAGCAGATACTGATGAACCTGTGCACCAATGCCTGGCAGGCGCTCGACGGCCGCGGCGGCAGGATCGGCATCCAGATGGAGGAAGTCGTACTGGATGCGGCCGAGTCGCGCCGACTGGGGGCACTGCAGCCCGGCAGCTATGCGCACCTACGCGTCGCCGACAAGGGCAAGGGCATGGACGCCGCGACGCTCGCGCGCGTGTTCGAGCCCTTCTTCACCACCAAGCCGGTGGGGCAGGGCACCGGCTTGGGCATGGCGGTCGTGCACGGCATCGTCAAGGCGCACGAAGGCGCCATCGTGGTCGACAGCGCGCCTGGCGCCGGCACCACGGTCGATCTCTACCTGCCGGCGAAGGCTGCGCCTCCGGTCGCCGCGGAGGCGCCCGCGCCGTCCCAGGATGCGCGTGGCCGCGGCGAGCGCGTGCTCTACATCGACGACGACGAGTCGATGGTGTTCTTGGTGACGCGGCTGCTCAACCGGCTGGGCTATCGCACCACGGGCTACGTCTGGGCAGAGGACGCGGTCGACGCGGTGCGCGCCGATCCCAGAGCATTCGACTTGATCGTCACCGATTACAACATGCCGGGACTGTCCGGCTTGGATGTCGCGCGCGAACTCGGCGCCATCCGTCGGGATTTGCCCATCGTCATCACTTCGGGCTATATCACCGAGGAACTGCAGTCCGAATCGGCCAGGCTCGGCGTGCGCGAGCTGGTATGCAAGCCGAATTCGGTCGATGAGCTCTGCGGCGTGATCCACGGCCTACTCGCCGCGGGCGAATGACGAAAAGCGAAAGCGGGAAGCTTCAGGCGACGCCGAGATAGGCCTGGCGGATGTAATCGTCGGCCGCGAGTTCGGCGCTCTTGCCTTCGCGCCCGACGCGCCCGTGCTCAAGGACGTAGACGCGGTCGGCGATGCGCAGTGCCGACTGCGCATCCTGCTCCGCCATCAAGATGGCCGTGCCTCTTTTCTGGATTCTCTTGATGGCGCTGAAAATCTCCATCTTCAGCCGGTGCGCGATGCCGACCGAGGGCTCGTCGAGCAGGAGCAGCGCGGGCCTGCCCATCAATGCGCGGCCGATCGCGACCATCTGCTGCTGGCCGCCGGAGAGGGTGCTCACGACCTGCGCGCCGCGCTCCTTCAGTATCGGGAACAGCTGATACACCTCGGCAAGCTCGGTGTCGATGGTGGCTTTGTCGTTCTGCAGATAGGCGCCGAGCATCAGGTTCTTCAGCACCGAGAGCTCCGGGAACAAGCGCCTTCCCTCCGGGCAATGGCAGATGCCTTTGCCGACCACCGCGTGCGCCGGGTGGCGATGCAGCGATTCGCCGCGCAGGTTCAGCGTGCCGGTCGAGGGATGGGCGCGCGAGATCGCTTTGAGCAGAGTCGATTTGCCGGCGCCGTTCGGTCCGAGCACGGCGACGAACTCGCCTTCGCCTATGCTCAGCGAAACGTTCTCCAGCGCCACCGCCTTGCCGTAGAAAACAGACAGCTCGCGGATCTCAAGCAGCATCGGTCTGCTCCTCGGCCCGCTCGTCGCCGCGGCCGATATAGGCTTCGATCACGGCGGGGTGGCGCACGATGTCTTCGGGCGTGCCCGCGGCAATGATCTCGCCGAAATCGAGCGCGATGACGCGATCGACCAGGCGCATGAACTCATGCAGCTTGTGTTCGATCAGCATCACGGTGAGCCCCTGTTCGGCGTGCACGCTGCGGACCAGCGCCGACAGGTCGGCGATCTCGCCGCTGCCCAGGCCGGCGAACGGCTCGTCCAGGAGCAGCAGCGCCGGTTTCGCCGCGAGCGCGCGCGCGATCTCCAGCCGCCGCTGATCGCCATAGGATAGCGTCTCGACCGCAAGCTGTTCCTTGCCGGCGAGGCCCACTTGCGCTAGCAGGGCGTGGGCGCGCGCGTCGAGCTCCGCAGCGCCGCCGCCACCTGCGCCCAGACCGCCGACGATCACGTTTTCGAATACCGTCATGCCCACGAACGGACGGCACAGCTGGAACGTGCGCGATATACCCAAGCCGGCGATGCGATAGGGCGAGAGCTTGCGCAGATCGCGGCCTTTGAACACGACGCTGCCGCTGTCGAAAGGAATAAAACCGGTGAGCAAGTTGTAGAGCGTGGTCTTGCCGGCGCCGTTGGGTCCGAGTATGCCGACGATCTCGCCGGGCTCGATTGCAAACGAGACGTCCTTGACCGCCTGCAGGCCGCCGAAGTGCTTGCTCAGGCCGGACACCTCGATCAGCGCGCTCATTCTGGCCGCCTCTGTGCGAGCGCCTCGATGCAAACGCCGCGCTGTCGGCGTCCGATCGCATTCGCCCGGGTCGCATCCCGGCTTTGCCGGGTCGCTGCTCCTAGGCTCATGCGCTCCTCCCCAGCCTTGCCTTCAAGCGGCGCCAGGTCGGCGCGATCAGGCCGTTAGGCAGGAAAAACAGGATCAGGATCAGGGTGCAGCTGTAGATCATCAGGCGCCATTCGCCGAAGTTGCGCAGCAATTCCGTCAGCAGCACCAGCAGGATCGCGCCGCCGACCGGACCGTAGATGCTCGCCATGCCGCCGACGTAGACCATGGTGATGATGGTAATGGAAGTGACCACGGCGAAGAGCTGCGGGCTCACCTGGAGTTGGTAATGGGCATAGAGCGCGCCGCCGGCCCCGGCGAACGCGGCGCTGATCACGAGCGAGGCGATCTTGTAGAAGGTGACATTGATGCCGGCGGCCTGGCAAGTGGCCTCGTCGCCGCGGATCGCACGCAGGATTAGCCCCCAGTGCGAGTGCGCCAGGGCCAGGAGCAAGGCCGTCACCGCTACCAGGGTGGCCAGCGCAAAGTAATAGAAGCCGAGTTGGGAGCGGATCAGCGGCTCGATGCCGTTGATGCCTTCTTCGCCGCCGGTTTGCTCCCAGAAGATCAGCATCAGCCGCTGCATGATGACGGCGCTGGAGAGCATGGCCAGCGCGAAGTAGGGGCCCTTCAACCGCAGCGTCGGCAGGCCGATCACCAGCGCGAACAGCATGGCCATCACCATCGACGCGGGTAGGCTCCACCAGCTGCCGAAACCGAAAGTGGTATTGAGAAAGCCGGCGGTGTAGGCGCCGACGCCGATGAACAGGCTGTGGCCGAAATTTTCGCGCCCGGTGAGGCCGGACATGAAATCCCAGCTCACTGCCCAAATGGCGTAGATTACGCTGACCGTGAGCACGCCGATCAGGTAGTTGCCGCCGAAGACGAGCGGCAGCACCGCCATGAACGCGACGAAGCCTACGGCGCCGGTGTAGTCGATGCGTTTGCCGAACATGGCCGTCTCAGAATGCCGCGCGCTTGCCGAACATGCCCGCGGGCCGGAATACCAGCATCAGCAGGGTCGCGAGCACCGACACGATCTCGGTCCAGGAGCTCGAGATCAGGTAGCCGACGATGGTCTCGGCGTAGCCCAGCATCAGCGCCGCGAGGATGCTCCCCGGGATGGAGCCGAGCCCGCCGACGATCACGATCGCAAACGCCTTGACGATGGGCAGCAGCCACATCGTCGGCTGCACTGTGAGGAAGGGGCCGGCGAGCACGCCGGCTGCAGCCGCCAGCGCCGCGGACAGGCCCATGACGATGGAGAAGATGCGATCGCTGGGTATGCCCATGTAGTTGGCCGCCTCGGGATCCTGCGACACCGCCAGGATCGCCGATCCGAGCCGGGTGCGCTGAATGAACAGCCAGAGCAGGGCGATGAGCGTGACGCTGGCGCCCAGCGCGAGCAGCCGTTGCCCGCCGACATCGACGCCGCCGATACTGAATTTCGTGTCGACGAACGCCGGCACGTTGCGGTATTCGGAACCGAAGCTGAGGAACAGCGCCTGTTCGACCACCAGCGCAACCGCGAGCGTGATCATCAACACCGCCAGCTGCGAGCGGCGCATCGGCCGCACCAGCACTTTTTCGACGACGACACCGAATGCCGCGACCAAGACGATCGCGAGCAGTGCCGCCAGAAGCAGCGGCAGCTTGAATTGCGAGGTGAACAGATAGGCGCCGTATGCGCCCAGCGCGTAGAACGTTCCGTGCGCAAGATTCAGAATCCGGGCGACGCCGAAAATCAGCGTGAACCCGACCGCAAGCATGGCGTAAATGGCGCTGCTCACCGCGCCGTGGATCAGGATTTCGAGCACCGCGACCCCCGTTGAGGTTAGGCGTCATCCGCGGCGGGCAGCCGCCGCGGATTGCTGCAACGAGGGACTGCTACTTCTTGATCCAGTCAGCCGTGATGTAGGCCTTGGTACGCTGCGCCTTAGGGAAAATTACTTCGCGCGCGCACTTGTCCTGCCATTGCACAAACAGGAAGTTCGGCCCCTTGCCGCCGGGCTTTACGTCGTGCATTTCGTCGAATTCGATCACGCCCGGAATGCCGACATAGCTGGTCTTCTCGAGTTCCTTGATTACGGCGTTGGCGTCCGTGCTTTTGGCGCGCGCGGCTGCCTGCGCGTAAATGTAGACCGCATCGTTGGCGCCGAAGGCGGTGTAGACCGGCGAACGGTTGGTGCGTTTCTTGAATTCGTCGAAGAAAGGAATCGTCTTCGGCGTAAGCGGCGCGCGCACGGCGAAGTTCGCAGCCATCTCGCCGACCGACTTGCCGCCTACGCGTTCGCAGAAGTCGCCGTCCATGCTCTTCACGTCAATGCCGCCGTAGGGAATCGGAAAGCGCGCATCGTGCCACTGCTTGGCGAAGATGTCGCTCGAGGCGTGCGACAGGATCACGATCAGATACTGCGCGCCCGAGTCTTTGACCTTCGCCAGCAAGGGCGAGAAGTCCGAGGTCTGCGAATCGAAGAACTCGGTCAGGCGTACATCGGCGCCGGCATCAATGGCGCCTTTCTTCAATACCGGCACCAGGTCCTGCACCCACTTCGCACTTTCGCCGACGATCGCGATCTTGTTGATGCCGAGTTCGCCTTTGACGAAGCCGGAGATGAAACCCGTGACTTGCTTCGCCTGGTTGCCGGCGTGGATCGGGCCGACGCGAAAGATGTACTTGTAGTTGTCGTAATCCTGCTTCACCTTGGCGGTGATCGAGGGGGAGGCGGCGCCGACGCCAAGATAGATGGTCTTGGCCGCGGAGATATGCGGCAATTGCGCGAGCGTGACGCCGCTGGTATAGCCGCCGATCAGCACGTCGACCTTCTCGTCCGCGGTGAGCTTCTTGATGGCGCTGATGCCGGTCTCGGGATTCTCGGTTTCATCCGCGACCACCATCTCGAGCTTGCGCCCGAGCACGCCGCCCTTGGCGTTGATGTCGTCGATCGCCATCTTGATCGCGTCCTGCGTGTCGCGCCCGACCTGCAACTGCATCGCCGCGGGAACGCCGATGCGGATGGGCTTGTTTTGCGCCAGCGCGGGTGCGGCGGCGAGGGCGGCGGCGAGGCAGCCCGCCGAAAACACAATGCCGAACTTGCTCATGACTCCTCCTTTGGATGATCGGAACCGATGCGAAACCGGCTGATTGCCTGCAGGACGTCTTTGCGGCCTGGCTGGTGCGCTTTCCTCTTGAGCGCTTCCAAATAATTTAGCACGAATCGGCAGCGGATGGGGCGGCTACTGCGGCAGGGCGATCGCGCCGCTCGCACGCAGCGACTCTATTTTTGACTCGGCGTAGCCCAGATGCTGCTGTAGGATTTCGCGCGTTTGCTCGCCGACGCGATAGGGTGCCGCGCCGGCGGGAGGAACCGGTTCGCCGTCTACATGAAACGGCAAGCCGGTCACGCGCACGCGGCCGCGCGCGGGATGCGGCACTTCGGGAAAGGCGCTGCGCGCAGCGAGCTGCGGGTGCGCGATGACTTCCTCGGGCGAGAGCATGGGCACGGAGGGAATGCGCGCGGCAGTGAGCTTCGCCACCGCCTCGTCGACGCTGGCGTAACCGTCCAGCCATTCGCGCAGGATGGCGAGCAGCGCGGGCCAGTTCGTGCGCCGCGCCATGGGCGTGGCGAAGCGCGGATCGGTTTCCAGTTCCGGGCGGCCGATGATCGCGACGATACGCGACCACAAGTGCGGCGCGCCGGCGCTCTGCACGGCGATATGGCGCCCGCGGATCGCATGCACGAACATGCCGATGCGCGCCTGGCGCTGCACCGCGCCGCCGTTTAACAAGGCGCCGTAAGTCATGTCGTCCGCTGCGATCAGACATTCGAGCATGGAGACGTCGAGATAGGCGCCGCGGCCGGTGCGGCTACGCCGCAGCAGCGCCGCGCAGATCGAGCCGAAGGCATGGGTACCGGCGAGCACGTCCGCGGCCTGAAGATAAGCAACGCGCGGCTGCGCCTCGCCGCCGCGATCGAGGTCCATCATGCCGGAGATGGCATTGATCAGATGGGCGTAGGCCTGCAGCGAAGCGAGCGGGCCGTTCTGGCCGAAGCCGGAGATGGAGCAGTTGACGAGGTCCGGGCGCACGGCGCGCAGCACCGCGTCGTCCAGCCCGTAGCGCGCCATGACGCCGGGGGAGAAGTTCTCCACCACGACGTCGGCGCTGCGCACCAGGTCGAGCACCACCTCGCGCGCCTGCGGATGGGCGAGATCGATGGCGATGCTCTCCTTGCCCACGTTGAGGCGCACGAAGTAGGTGCTTTGATCCGTGCGCGCCGGATCGAGCTGCTGCACGGTATAGCGGATTTCGTCACCTTCGCCCGGGCGCTCGATCTTGATCACGCGGGCGCCGAGGTCTGCGAGCAGGCGCGTGCAATAGGGTCCCGCCAGCACTCGCGTGAAATCGATCACGGTCAGGCCGGCGAGCAGCGGTTCATCTGCTGCTGCGGCGGCAATGCTTGTGCTCATGAATTTGAAGCCTTGATTGGGATGGCGATCGGAGCGCGCAGCTTACCGCATCGTCGCTAGCGCGCGCCAGAGCGGAACGGGGTTCTCCCACGTATTGCCAGTAAAATGGCGGGATGAAAGCGCATGCTGTCCTTTTCTGCTGTATGGGCAATATCTGCCGCTCGCCGAGCGCAGAGGCCGTGTTCAGGAAAATGGTGGACGAAGCCGGGCTCGGCAGCCAGATCGTCGTCGATTCCGCGGGTACGCACGACTACCACGTCGGTGAGCCGCCCGATCCGCGGGCGCAAGCCGCGGGCAGGGCGCGCGGCTACGATTTGTCCGCCTTGCGTGCGCGTCGCTTCGAGGCCGGCGATTTCGTGCGCTTCGACCTGGTGCTGGCGATGGATCGCGCCAATCACGAATATCTTGCGCGACTGGCTGCGCCTGCGAATCGCAACAAGCTGAAGCTGATGATGGACTATGCGCGCCGCTTCGATGCGACCGAGGTTCCCGACCCCTATTACGGCGGAGCGGAAGGATTCGAGCTCATGCTCGACATGCTGGAGGACGCGAGCGCCAGACTGCTTGCGGCGCTGGCGGAAGGAAAGCCGGCCGGCATAGGCACCGGTCGGGGATAGACACACCTTAGAACCCGTAGTTCTTTGTTACGGGCTGAGTTGGGGGAGCACGAGGGGACAGGTCCCCTCGTTTTGTTTTAGTCTCTTAGCCTTCTTTGCGCGTCTCGACCATTTCGAGCGGACCCGTGTCGACGGGTGCCGGCCGGCGCGGGCGCGGCCGCGGAGCCACCACTTCGTTCGCTGCGGCGACGGGTTCGGCCGGGCTCACTTTGCTCGGGTCGGTTTGGACCATGACCAAGCCGACTTCTTCCAGCGCTTTTTCCACATCGACCACGGGCGGCGGTGCGATGCGCAGCGCAACTGGCTCGATGACCGCAGGAGCCGGCGCCACCGAGACTTCGGCTTGCACCGGTGTTTCCGCGGCGACGACGGGCGCAGCGGCCGCAGCCACGACCTCTGCCGTCGTTTCCACCGGCGCGGCGGGCATCTCTTCGGCCGGGGCCAAAGGCAAGTCGGGCTGAACAGCGCTTGCAGACTCGGCTTGCTCGGGGCGAGGCGGCCGCTCGGCGCGTTCCGGACGCGGACCGCGCTCGCCGCGTTCTCCGCGGCCACCGCGCTCACCGCGTTCTCCACGATCACCGCGATCACCACGGTCACCACCGCGACCGCGTCGACCGCGACCGCGTTCGCGTTCACCGCCGGCTTCCGGGCGCTGCTGTTCGTCCTGCGGCCTGGATTCGGCACCCGGCTGCACTTCGCCTGGCTGGCGCGGCGGCCGTTGTTCACGTTGCGGCCGCTCGCCGCGTTCGGGACGTCCTTCCCGCTCGGGTCGGCCTTCACGCTCCGGCCGCTCGGCGCGCGGTTCGCGCCCCGAGCGCTCGAGTCGCTCGTGACGTCCGCGTTCTTGCCGAGGTTCGCGCTGCTCGGGACGGCCTTCGCCTTGCATCGGCCGGCCTTCGCGCGGGCCGCGCTCCTGGCGGTCGCGTCCACCGCGTCCACCGCGACCGCCACGCTCTCCGCGCTCACCGCGTTCACCGCGCTCAGACCGCTCGCGCTGCAACTCGGGTTTGGGTTCGCGTCGAGAGGGGCGAATGCCGCTGCGCGCCTCGCTTTCCTCCTTCGGCGCTTCGCCGCGGAACCAGCCCATGATGCGGGAGATGATGCCCGGCTTCTCGCCCTCTTCGGCGGCTTTGGGTGCCGCGGCGGGAGCCGGAACGGCAGGGGTGATGCCTTGCACGGCGGCCTGCGGCCGCGGCGCCTTGGGTTCCATGCTGGTCAGCGGCTTCGCTTCTTCCTCGGCCGGCTGCTGCACCAGGTTGTAGCTCGCGGGCAGGGGCTCGGCCTGGTTGAGATCGTCGTGGCGCAGGCGCGATACCTGATAGTGCGGCGTTTCCAGATGCGTGTTCGGAATCAGCACCACGTTGACCTTGAGGCGCGCCTCGATGCTGTGGATGTCGGTGCGCTTTTCGTTCAAGAGGAAAGTTGCGACGTCGACCGGCACTTGGGCGTGCACTGCGGCCGTGTTCTCCTTCATCGCCTCTTCCTGGATGATGCGCAGGATGTGCAAGGCGGTGGACTCGATGCCGCGGATATGGCCGATGCCGTTGCAGCGCGGGCAGGTGATGGTGCTGCCTTCCCCCAGGGACGGGCGCAGGCGCTGGCGCGACAGCTCGAGCAGGCCGAAGCGCGAGATCTTGCCCATCTGCACCCGCGCACGGTCGAAATGCAGCGATTCGCGCAGCCGGTTCTCGACCTCGCGCTGGTTGCGCTGCGACTCCATGTCGATGAAGTCGATGACGATCAGACCCCCGAGGTCACGCAGGCGCAGCTGGCGCGCGATTTCCTCGGCGGCTTCGAGATTGGTGCGGAAGGCCGTTTCCTCGATGTCGCTGCCGCGGGTGGAGCGCGCCGAGTTGACGTCGATCGCGACCAGCGCTTCGGTGTGGTCGATGACCACGGCGCCGCCCGCGGGCAGGTTCACCTGGCGCGAATAGGCGGTTTCGATCTGATGCTCGATCTGAAAGCGCGAGAACAGGGGCACGTCGTCGCGGTAGCGCTTCACCCGATTCACGTTGTCGGGCATGACATGCGCCATGAACTGCTGCGCCTGCTCGTAGATCGAGTCGGTGTCGATCAGGATTTCGCCGATTTCCGGCTGGAAATAGTCGCGGATGGCGCGAATCACCAAGCTGCCTTCCTGGTAGATGAGGAAGGCGCCCTTCTGCGAGCCCGATGCTTCCTCGATCGCATGCCACAGCTGCAGCAGGTACTTGAGGTCCCAATCGAGTTCTTCCACCGAACGGCCGATGCCTGCGGTGCGGGCAATAACGCTCATGCCCTGCGGGACCGGCAGCCGGTCCATGGTGTCGCGCAATTCCTCGCGTTCCTCGCCCTCCACCCGGCGCGATACGCCGCCGCCGCGGGGGTTGTTGGGCATCAGCACCAGGTAGCGCCCGGCGAGGCTGATGAAGGTGGTTAGGGCTGCGCCCTTGTTGCCGCGTTCGTCCTTCTCGACCTGGACGATGACTTCCTGGCCTTCCTTCAGCGCATCCTGGATGCGGGCACGGCCGACATCGACGCCGGCCTTGAAATAGCTGCGCGCGACTTCTTTGAAGGGGAGGAAACCGTGGCGGTCGGTACCGTAGTCGATGAACGCAGCTTCCAGGCTGGGCTCGACGCGGGTGATGACGCCTTTATAGATATTGCTTTTGCGTTGTTCTTTGGAGGCCGATTCAATGTCGAGGTCAATCAGTTTCTGACCATCGACTATGGCGACACGGAGTTCTTCGGCCTGTGTCGCATTAAACAGCATGCGCTTCATTATTGCTCCTGCGCGCGCATGCGCAAAACGGCTAGGACAAACCTGGGCCTATGTGTTCAGGGGCTTAGCGATGCGTTCCAGTCCTTTGTGGGGAGTAGTGGAAAGGGAATCGATTGGGTTTGTCGTTTTTTCTCCGGTACGGGTACCAGGAGTTGAAATTCGCCGCTGCTTATAGCGCGCTAAATCTATTAAACTCTCGCTACTTCCGGTGAGCGATTTAACCGCATTGCTCAGGGTCACGACCTTCTGGGTCGCAATACCGGGGACGTGTTCAGGTTTGAAAAAGTCTTCTTGACGCTACAAACCCTGTCCCGCAACTGAGCCAGTGCGAACATTATAAGCAAAATGAATAAGTTAAGCAAAGTTTCCGCCAAGCGGGTGGAAATCGACGGCGAAAGCTCCGGCCAGCGAGTCGATAACTTCCTGCTGCGCACCTGCAAAGGCGTGCCGAAAAGCCATATTTACCGCATCCTGCGCAACGGCGAGGTGCGGGTGAATAGCGGCCGGGTGGAGGCCACTTATCGGCTGCAGGAGGGCGACAGCGTGCGCATCCCGCCTCTGCGCCTCGGGCGGGAGACGGTGGCAGCGAAGCCGCCGAAAATCGAACTGCCTCTGCTGTATGAGGATGCCGGCTTGATCGCCGTGAACAAGCCCGCCGGCGTGGCGGTGCATGGCGGCAGCGGCGTGAGCCACGGCGTGATCGAACAGCTGCGCGCCCAGCGCCCGACGGCGAAATTCCTCGAACTCGTGCACCGGCTCGATCGCGACACCTCGGGGCTGCTGCTGCTTGCCAAGAAGCGCTCGGTGCTCACCGCCATGCATGAACTGATACGCAACGGCGAGATGGACAAGCGCTATCTGGTCTTGGTCCGGGGAGGGTGGCGCCACGGCAGGAAGCACGTGAAATTGAAGCTGCAGCGCTACCTCACCAGCGCAGGCGAGCGCCGCGTCAGCGTCGACGCCGAGGGCAAGGAGGCGCATACCGTTTTTGAACTGGAGCGCGCCTGCGGGGTCTACAGCCTGCTGCAAGCGCAGCTGAAGACCGGACGCACGCATCAGATCCGCGTCCATCTGGCGCATCTCGGCTTTCCCATCCTCGGCGACGAAAAGTACGGCGATTTCGAGCTCAACAAGGCGCTCGCGAAACAGGGGCTGAAGCGCATGTACCTGCACGCCTGGAAGCTCGCCTTCGTGCATCCGGCGACGGGCGAGCACTTGGCACTAGAGGCGCCCTTGCCGGAGGAACTCGCGCGCTTTCTCGCCCAAGCCGGAGCAGAACTGCATTGACGCTTGCCTCAGGGCACCGCCACTCGCACCCGCATCACAGAAATCTCGAATGAGGAACATGGCTAGAAGATTTGAATTATTGGTATTCGATTGGGACGGAACGCTGATGGATTCTGCGGCGGCGATCGTCGCCAGCATCCAGGAGAGCTGCCGCGATCTCGGACTGCCGATTCCCGAGCGCGAGCGCGCCGCGCATGTGATCGGCCTGGGCCTGCGCGATGCGCTTTCCTACGCGGTGCCGGAATTGCCGCCTGCGGATTACGGCAAGCTCGCCGAGCGCTACCGCCACCATTACCTCGCGCGCGATCCCGACATCGAGCTGTTTCCGGGCATACGCGACATGCTGGCTGCGCTGAAGGACAACGGCCACCTGCTCGCCGTGGCCACCGGCAAGAGCCGCGTGGGCCTGAATCGCGTGCTCTAAGCGACAGAGCTCAAGCCCTTGTTCGTTTCCTCGCGTTGCGCCGACGAAACCCATTCCAAGCCGCATCCCGCCATGCTGCAGGAGTTGATGCAGGAACTGATGATCGAACCCGAGGCGACGCTGATGATCGGCGATACCGTGCATGATCTGCAGATGGCGGCGAACGCAGGCGTGCCGTCGCTGGGCGTGAGCTATGGCGCACATCCGAAAGAAAACCTGATGCCCTTGAATCCGCTCGCCTGCATCGACGCGCCGCAGGAGCTTGCGCCATGGCTGATGAAGAACGCATAGCGCCCGGCACTGCTGCAATGCTTGATGGCGTTGCGGGCAGTGCCCGGCGCATCTGCGGGAGCGCCGAACTCATCGACGGCGCGGACGGCGCACGCTTCGACATAGCCTGGAAAGGCGAGAGCGCGGCGGCATTCGCCATCCGCTACAAAGGCCGCGTCTATGCCTACCTCAATCGCTGCGCGCATCTGCCGGTCGAGCTCGATTGGAACCCGGGGAAGTTTTTCGATGCCGAGCGCGTGTATTTGATATGCTCCACGCACGGCGCGCTGTATGCGCCGGAGAGCGGCGCCTGCCGCGGCGGGCCCTGCCGCGGCGCCGGACTCGTTCCTCTCGAGGTGTTCGAAGCCGACGGCAACATCTATTTGAAGGATTGAGGCATGGCGGAAGAGCAAAAGAACTGGGAGCGGGAAACCTTGGAGAAGCTCGCGTTCGCGGCCTTGAAGGAACAACGCAAGGCGCGCCGCTGGGGCATCTTCTTCAAGCTGCTCACCTTCGCCTACCTGACGTTGCTGCTCGTCATGCTGTTCGCGTGGCGGGGCGACGGCGACGTCATCGCCGGCGGGCCGCACACGGCGCTGGTCGAGCTCGAGGGGGTGATCGACGCGAAAGGCGACGCGAGCGCGGAGAAGCTGGTCGACGCGCTGCAAGGCGCATTCAAGGACAAGAACACGCAAGGGGTCATCCTGCGCATCAACTCCCCCGGCGGCAGCCCGGTGCAATCGGGGATCGTCAACGACGAGATGCGGCGGCTACGCCGCCTCTATCCCAACATTCCGCTTTACGTGGTGGTCGAGGACATCTGCGCCTCGGGCGGCTATTTCGTCGCGGCGGCGGCCGACAAGATCTACGTCAACAAGGCAAGCCTGATCGGTTCCATCGGCGTGCTCATGGACGGCTTCGGCTTCACCGGGACGATGGAGAAGCTCGGCGTCGAGCGGCGGCTGCTCACCGCCGGGGACAACAAGGGCTTTCTCGATCCGTTCTCGCCGGTGAATCCGAAGCAGCAGGAATATGCGCACGGCATGCTGGATGACATCCACCAGCAATTCATCGCGGTGGTCAAGCAGGGCCGCGGCAAGCGCCTCAAGGACGACCCGGGTCTGTTCAGCGGACTGGTGTGGACCGGGCAAAAAGCGGTGGAACTCGGGCTTGCCGACGGCTTCGGCACTGTCGAATCGGTCGCGCGCGACGTGATCAAGGCCGAGCAGATCGTCGATTTCACCGAGAAATCCAATCCGGTGGAGCGCATCGCCAAGCGCTTCGGTGCGGCTGCGGCGAAGAGCTTCGCCGAATTCGCCCTGCGCGAGACCGTCCGCCTGCGCTGAGCGGCGGTCCGAGCTTTCAGCGCCGCGCCGTCGCGCGCGCCTGCAACAGGAACACGCACGGGCGGCGATCGAGCTGCGGCGAACGCGCACGCCATTGCGCGACGCTGAACGTGCGCACCTCCTCGCTGACCAGGGTCAGCTCCACCGCGACGCAGAGCAGCGTGTCCGGCGCGCAGGCGTCGAGGATTGCCTGCAGCAGTTTCATGTTGCGGTAGGGCGTTTCGATGAAGATCTGCGTTTGCGCGTGGCGGCGCGACTGCTTCTCCAATTCGCGCAGGGTTTTCACGCGAGCGCCGTCGGCGACGGGCAGGTAGCCGTGGAAGGCAAAACTTTGGCCGTTCAGGCCCGAGGCCATGAGCGCGAGCAGGATCGAAGAAGGACCGGTCAGCGGAACGACGCGGACTGCGTGCGTGTGCGCAAAGAGCACGAGCTTCGCTCCGGGGTCGGCGACGCCGGGGCAGCCCGCCTCGGACAGCACACCGACGTCGCATCCGGCGAGCAGCGGCGCTGCGAGCTCGGCGATCGCGGCGTCGGGCGTGTGCTCGTCCAGGATCGCGATCGAGAGTTGCTGCAGAGGCTTTGCCGTGCCGAGTAGCTTCAGGTAAGCGCGCGCGGTCTTCGCGTTTTCGGCGACGAAATACTCCAGCGAGCGCACGCGCTCGCGCACAGCCGGCGGGACGACCTGCTCAAGTGGGCCCTCGCCGAGCGTGGTCGGTACCAGATAGAGCGTGCCGGCGGCCAAGTTCAGAGCACCTGCACGCCGAGCGTCGCGAGCATTTCCGTGAGGGCGATGAGCGGCAGCCCGATCAGTGCATTGGGATCTTCCCCGTGCATGGATGCGATCAAGGCGATGCCCAGGCCCTCGCAGCGTGCGCTCCCCGCGCAGTCGTAAGGCTGTTCGCGCTGCAGATAGCGCTCGGCCTCCGCTTCGCTGTAGTCACGAAAGCGCACGGCGAAGGGCACCACCCGCGTTTCGGTCTGCCCGCGGGCGGCATCGAGCAGGCACAGGGCGGTGTGGAACACCACTTCCTTGCCGCGCATGGCGCCGAGCTGGCGCACGGCCCGGGCATGGTTGCCCGGCTTGCCCAGCGCCAACCCGTCCAGGACGGCGACCTGGTCCGAGCCGATGATGATCGCCTGGGGATGGCGCACCGCGACCGCCCGGGCCTTGGCTTCGGCCAGCCGCCGTGCCGTGTCCTGCGGCGCTTCCCCCGCGTGCGGGGTCTCGTCGACCTCGGGGGCCGCGACTTCGAAGGCTAGGCCGAGGCGGGCGAGCAGCTCCCTCCGATACTTGGAAGTCGAGGCGAGGACGATTTGGCGGGCGCTTGGCACGATGGGGGCAGATTTAAGCACGATTCATTGCCAAGGGCGGGGATTTTCCGGGTGCCCGGCCATTTTTGGCGCGGGCGACGGGCGGGTACGGGGCGTATTTGAGGGGCCGACGAGGGGCGGGACGAGGCTGGAGCAAAAGCCTCGAATCTTTCGCCAAGACTTTGAAAATTTTGTTTTTCCTTTGACAGCCAGGGTCAAAAAATAATATCATTCGCCCCCTATGTTGCAACCGGCGGTCATCGACGGCTTGGCGTTTGCCCGTAACGGGCTGGCGCTCAAGGGCCGGCTTGGCTTGGACGGCATGCCGCGGCTCGCGCAGTCCGGCTGTGTGGCGGCTGAGGTCGATTTCGTGCTGGCTGGCGAAATCAACGAGCGGGCTAAACCGGAACTGAGGCTCGAGGCCGAGGGCAAGCTACGGCTCGAATGCCAGCGTTGCCTGGGTGAGCTCGAGGTTCCGTTGCACTTTGCGGTGCGGTTGGAACTGGCGTCGAGCGAGACCGAGGTCGCGGCGGCCGAGGACAACATAGAGCGTATCGTGGCCGGCCGCGAAATGGACGTTGCGGTTCTGGTCGAAGACGAAGTCCTGCTGGCCTTGCCTATGGTGCCCAAGCACGAGCATTGCCAAGCAGCTTCAGGGGTGGGAGCGGATGCCAAGCCTAGTGCTTTCCAGGCGCTCGCAGCCTTGAAGAAAACTATTAGGTAAGGAGTACACAGACATGGCAGTTCAGCAGAACAAGAAGTCGCCCTCGAAGCGGGGCATGCATCGCGCACACGACTTTCTGAGCAATCCCCCCGTGGCCGTCGAGCCGACGACCGGCGAGGTCCATCTGCGCCACCATATCAGCCCCAGCGGCTATTATCGTGGCAAGAAAGTGATCAAGTCCAAGGGCGAATAACGCGCGCGTCGCGTCGAGAACGGGCAGCGGCCCGTTTTCCCGGCTCTCGGCCGGACTGACTACCGCAAAAATTAAATGGATACCACGGTAGCCATCGATTGCATGGGCGGCGATCACGGCCCGAGCGTCACCGTGGCCGCCGCGCTCAACTTCCAGAAGTCGCATCCGCAAAGCAACATCGTCCTGGTTGGCCTGGAGGAGGCGATCCAGGCGCAGCTGCGCGCCCGTCATGCGGCGCCCGGCCCACGGCTGCGCGTGCACCACGCTAGTCAGACTGTCGGCATGGATGAAGAGCCGGCGTCTGCGCTGCGCGGGAAGAAGGACTCCTCCATGCGCGTCGCCGTCAATCTGGTGAAAAGCGGCGAAGCGCAGGCCTGCATCAGCGCCGGCAATACCGGGGCGCTGATGGCGATTTCACGCTTCGTCCTGAAGACGCTTCCCGGCATCGACCGACCCGCCATCGCCGGCGTCCTGCCGACCATGAAAGGGCAGGTCTACGTGCTCGATCTCGGTGCGAACGTCAACTGCACGCCGGAACACTTGCTGCAGTTCGCGATCATGGGCGCGATGTTGGTCTCGGCCGTGCAGCACAAGGAACGCCCAAGCATCGGCCTGCTCAACATCGGCGAAGAGGAAATCAAAGGCAACGAGGTGGTGAAACAGGCGGCCGAGCTGCTGCGCGCGAGCGGCCTCAACTTTTACGGCAACGTCGAAGGCGACGACCTGTTCAAGGGAACGACCGACGTCGTGGTCTGCGACGGCTTCGTCGGCAATGTCGCGTTGAAGACGACCGAAGGCCTCGCCAAGATGCTGCGCGGCTTTCTCACCGAAGAATTCAAGCGCAACTGGTTCACCTATCTGTGCGGCGTCATCGCCTTGCCGGTGCTGTCGGCGTTCAAGCGCCGCGTCGATCCGGCGCGCTACAACGGCGCGAGCCTGATCGGCCTGAAGGGCATCGTGGTGAAAAGCCACGGCTCGGCCGACAGCTTCGCATTCGAAAATGCGATCGAACGCGCCTTCGATGAGGCACGCGAGGGCGTGAACGAGCGCATTTCCCAACGCCTGGCGGCAGCAGGCTTACTTACTCCGGAAACAGCGTGATCTATTCGAGAATAATGGGCACCGGCAGCTACTTGCCAAAGAACGTCGTCACCAACGAAGATCTCGCGCGCCAGATGGACACTTCCGATGAGTGGATCCGCACGCGCACCGGCATCCGCCAACGGCACATCGCCGCCGTGGGCGAGACTTCGAGCCGACTCGCCCTGGAGGCGTCCAAGGCCGCGATCGCCGCGGCCGGAATCGCCAAAGAGGAGATCGATCTCATCATCCTCGCCACGTCGACGCCGGACTACATCTTCCCCAGCACGGCTTGCCTGCTGCAGGCGCAGCTCGGCATCAAGGGCTGCCCTGCGTTCGACGTGCAGGCAGTATGCAGCGGCTTCATCTACGCACTCGCGACTGCCGACTCGTTCATCCGCTCGGGACAGCACCGTTGCGCGCTGGTGGTCGGGGCGGAAGTGTTCTCGCGCATCCTCGACTGGAACGACCGCGGCACCTGCGTGCTCTTCGGCGACGGCGCCGGCGCCGTGGTCCTGAAGGCGGACAGCAAGCCGGGCATTCTGGCGAGCGCGCTGCATGCGGACGGCAGCTACGCCAACATCCTTTCCGTTCCGGGCAACGTCAACGGCGGCAAAGTGACGGGCGACCCGTTCTTGCGCATGGATGGGCAAGCCGTGTTCAAGTTCGCCGTGCGCGTCCTGGACGAGGTCGCGCGCGAGACTCTGGCGAAATGCGACCAGCAGGTCGACCAAATCGATTGGTTCATCCCGCATCAAGCGAATCTGCGCATTATCGAATCGACGGCGAAACGCTTGGGCCTAGCGAAGGAGAAAGTCATCGTGACGCTGGATGCGCATGGCAACACCTCGGCGGCGTCGATTCCCCTGGCACTCGATCTGGCAGTGCGCGATGGCCGTATCCAGCCGGGGCACAAAGTCATGCTGCAGGGCGTGGGCGGCGGATTCACCTGGGGAGCCGTGCTCGCACAGATGTGAGCGTGCTGCGGCGGGCCGTTCTCCGGCAGGCGGATGCTGGCACAGCACAATTTCGACACTACTTCTGACCTCATTGCGGCATGCGCATGCCGCACTAACCGGTACCAACTATGAAACTCGCAATGGTTTTCCCCGGGCAGGGCTCGCAGGCGGTAGGCATGATGCAGGCTTACGGCGATCTCGCCGCCGTGCGCGAAGTCCTCGCCGAGGCGTCGGACACGCTCAAGCAGGATCTGGCGAAACTGATGGCCGAAGGCCCCGCCGAGCAGCTGAGCCTCACCGTCAACACCCAGCCGGTAATGCTCACCGCCGCCTACGCCGTCTATCGCGCCTGGCTTAGCCTGGGCGGGGCCGAGCCTGAGCTGGTCGCGGGACACAGCCTGGGCGAATATTCGGCGCTGGTGGCGGCGGGCGTGATCTCGTTTCGCGACGCGCTGCCGCTGGTGCGCTTTCGCGCCCAAGCCATGCAGGAGGCGGTACCGCAGGGGCAGGGCGCGATGGCGGCCATCCTCGGTCTGGACGATGAGGGAGTGCGGGCCGCCTGCGCGGAAGCGGCGCAGGGCGAAGTGGTGCAGGCGGTGAATTTCAATTCGCCCGGCCAGGTGGTCATCGCCGGGCACGCCGCGGCGGTCAAGCGCGCCTGCGAGACGGCGAAGGCGAAGGGTGCGAAGCGCGCGCTGCCGCTGCCGGTGAGCGCGCCGTTCCACTCGGCCTTGTTGCAGCCGGCGGCCGAACGCTTGCAGCAATATATGCAGAGCATCGAATTCCGCGCACCGCGCATACCGGTGATCAACAACGTCGACGTGGCGAGCTACGCCGAGCCTGCCCGGATCAAGGACGCGCTGGTGCGCCAAGCCTATCATCCGGTGCGCTGGTCGGAGACGATACGCGCGTTCGCCGCGCAAGGCGTCACCCACGTCGCCGAATGCGGGCCGGGCAAGGTGCTCGCAGCCATGACCAAGCGCATCGAAGGAGGGCTCGAATCCCTGGCGCTCGTCGACAGGGCGAGTCTGGAGCAAGGGGCGGGTCAATTCAGCAAAGGAGCGTAAACATGCTCAAGGGTCAAGTTGCGTTGGTAACCGGGGCGACGCGCGGCATCGGCAGGGCGATCGCGCTCGGTCTTGGAGCCCAAGGCGCCAAGCTCGTCGGTACCGCGACTTCGGCCGCCGGCGCGCAGGCGATCGGCGCCTACCTCGCCGAGGCGGGGATCGCCGGCAAGGGTAGCGTGTTGCAGGTCAACGACGGCGCAGCGATCGATGCCTTGGTGGCGGAGATCGAGAAGGAGTTCGGTGCGATCGGCATCCTGGTCAACAACGCCGGCATCACCCAGGACAATCTCGCCATGCGCATGAAGGAGGCGGAGTGGGATGCCGTGATCGACACCGACCTCAAGTCGGTATTCCGCCTGTCGCGCGCGGTGCTGCGCGGCATGATGAAAGCGCGCGGCGGCCGCATCATCAACATCACCTCGGTCGTCGGCAGCTCGGGCAACCCCGGGCAGATCAACTACGCCGCGGCGAAGGCGGGCGTGGCCGGCATGACGCGGGCGCTGGCGCAGGAGATCGCCAGCCGCAACATCACCGTCAACTGCGTCGCGCCCGGATTCATCGACACCGACATGACGCGCGCCTTGAGCGAGCAACAGCGGGAGGCGATCCTCAGCCGTATCCCGCTCGCGCGGCTGGGCAAGGCCGAGGACGTCGCCGCCGCAGTGTCGTTTCTCGCCTCGCCGCAGGCGGGGTATATCACCGGCACCACCCTGCACGTCAACGGCGGCATGTTCATGTGCTAGTCCCGCCCCGCAAAGGGCTGCAAGTTTCGACGCCGGGCAGGTAATTTTGGTAAAATGCCGGGCTGTTTTTCCGTAGTCACAAAACGAGGGAAGGAGCATTAAATGGAAAATGTTGAACAACGCGTCAAGAAAATCGTCGCCGAGCAGCTCGGCGTAAACGAGGCGGAAATAAAGAACGAGTCCTCCTTCATCGATGACTTGGGCGCCGATTCACTCGACACCGTCGAATTGGTCATGGCCCTGGAAGAAGAATTCGAGACCGAGATCCCCGACGAAGAGGCGGAGAAGATCACCACGGTCCAGCAGGCGATCGACTACGTCACCAGCCACGCCAAGAAGGCCTGAACCGGCGCGCAGCGCGCGCCATTAAACCCGCGCAGAAGTGCGCTTAGCTTCGGAGCAATCTTGTCCCGCCGCAGAGTCGTCATTACCGGGTTGGGGATCGTCTCCCCGGTAGGTAACACCGTCGCAGAAGCCTGGGCCAGCATCGTCGCCGGCAAGCCGGGCATCAGCAAAGTCAGCCGCTTCGATGCCTCGCGGCTTTCCTGTCAGATCGCGGGCGAAGTGAAAGGCTTCGAGATCGGCCAGTATCTCGAGCGCAAGGAAGCGCGCCACATGGATACCTTCATCCATTACGGCATGGCGGCGGGCATCCAGGCGTTCCGCGACTGCGGCATCGAAGTGACGGCCGCGAACGCCGAGCGCATCGGCGTCAATATCGGCTCCGGCATCGGCGGCCTGCCGATGATCGAGCAGACGCATGCCGAACTGCGCGCGAGCGGGCCGCGCAAGATCTCGCCGTTTTTCATCCCGAGCACGATCATCAACATGATCTCGGGCAACCTGTCGATCAAGTACGGCCTGAAGGGACCGAACCTCGCCATGGTGACCGCCTGCACCACGGCCACGCACTGCATCGGCGAAGCCGGTCGCCTGATCGAGTACGGCGACTGCGACGCGATGATCGCAGGCGGGGCGGAAGCCGTTGTGACCGAACTGGCGATGGGCGGCTTTGCCCAGGCGCGCGCGCTTTCCGCGCGCAATGACGATCCGGCGACGGCGAGCCGTCCTTGGGACGTGGATCGCGACGGCTTCGTGCTGGGCGAAGGGGCGGGCGTGCTCGTGCTCGAGGAATACGAGCACGCCAAGGCGCGCGGCGCCAAGATTTACGCCGAACTCGCCGGCTACGGCATGAGCGGCGATGCATATCACATGACAGCGCCGCGTGAAGACGGCGAGGGCGCGGCCCGCTGCATGGATAATGCGCTGCGCAATGCGCGCCTGAACGCGGACCAAGTCGATTACATCAACGCCCACGGCACGTCCACGCCCTTGGGCGACATCGCCGAAACCACGGCGGTGAAGCGCAGCCTGGGCGCGCATGCGGCCAAAGTCGCGGTGAGCTCGACCAAGTCGATGACCGGGCACCTGCTCGGCGCAGCCGGCGGCGTGGAAGCGGTGTTTTCGGCGCTGGCGGTGCATCACCAAGTCGCGCCTCCGACCATCAATTTGTTCAAGCAAGATCCGCAGTGTGATCTGGATTACGTTCCGAACACGGCGAGGCAGATGAAGATCGGCGTGGCACTATCCAATTCCTTCGGTTTCGGCGGCACCAACGGCACGCTGGCGTTCACCCGGGTTTGACCCAAGCTCTTACCCTCCGCGTAAGACCTTCCCGCATTCTTCTCCTGGCGCTGAGCGCCATGGCCGCCGCTGCATTGGCCTGCTCTTGGATCAGCCTGCCGCAGCCCGCGTTTCTGCTCACGGCGCTGGGAATCGTTATCGCCTGGGCCTGGTACCTGGTCCAAGGGCTGCGACCCGGCCGCAATGGCGTTTGCAGCCTCGAACTCACAGCCGACGGCAGCGCACGCTGGCAAGACCGGGCGGGGCAATGGCACGAGGCTGAAATCCTGCCCGATGCCTACGTTTCCAGTTGGCTGATCGTGCTGCGTCTCGGGGCCGAGGGACGCCGGCGCCTTGCGCTTGCGCTGCTGCCAGACAGCGCTGCGGCAAACGACCTGCGGCGGTTACGCGTCTGGCTGCGCTGGCGGCTGTCGCGGCAATGAACTTAATTCGGGCTTGACGGTCCCAATTTCGATGTCCCGTGCGGGAGGCAAAGCTTGAAATTCCCGGGCAACGGCAAGGCGCCCATCGAATTGCTCGAACTCGATTTCGCTCCATGCGGCGCCAAGCCGCGGGGGCGCGAGCAGTTGGGGTATACTCAAATCCGCCCCGGCGTACCCAGTGAAGAACAACAGCCCGAGGGCTTGAGAGAAGGGCGGCGCATGAGTGAGCGCGACATTGACCAGCAGTTGGTCGAGCGTGCACAACAGGGCGACAAGCATGCTTTCGAACTGCTGGTCAGCAAGTATCAGCGCAAGCTCGGGCGCCTGCTATCGCGTTTCATTCGGGATCCCGGCGAGGTCGAGGACGTTACGCAGGAGGCTTTCGTCAAGGCCTATCGGGCATTGCCGTCCTTTCGCGGCGACAGCGCCTTCTACACCTGGCTGTACCGCATCGGCATCAACACGGCGAAAAATTACCTGGTGTCGATGGGACGGCGCGCCCCGACGGCGACCAACTACGATGCCGAGGAGGCCGAGGGTTTCGACGACGGGGAACAGTTACGCGATCTCAATACGCCGGAAAACTTGCTCACCAGCAAACAGATTGCGCAGACAGTGAACCAAAGCATGGATCGGTTGCCTGAGGAACTGAGAGCGGCGATCATGCTGCGCGAGATCGAAGGCATGAGCTACGAGGACATCGCGAAGATCATGAACTGCCCGATCGGCACAGTTCGCTCGCGCATTTTTCGGGCACGCGAGGCAATTGCGGAACAGCTGAGACCGCTGCTGGACATAGCGAAAGACAAGAGGTGGTAAGGCAATGAAAGAGAGACTGTCTGCCTGGATGGACGGCGAATTCGAGGACGCCGAGAGCGCCTCGCTGCTCGGTGCAGTCAAGCGCGACCCCGCGCTGCGCGATAACTGGGACTGCTATCACTTGATTGGAGATGCCCTGCGCGGGGTGCAGGGGCCGGACCTGTGCGCCAAGGTACGCGCGCGGCTCGCAGCCGAACCGACTGTTGTTGCACCGCAACGGCGGAATCGAGCAGAGCGACTGCGCTGGTACGCGTTGTCGGCGGCGGCGAGCGTGGCCGCGGTGATTTTCGTCGGTTGGATGGCCCTCCCGGGCGTGCAATCCGAAGCGGTGCAGACAGCGTCGGTGCCGTCAATTCAGGCTGTGAATGGGCCGCTGGCCGAGGTCAAACCGGTCGCCTTACCGGTGGACGAGCGCGCCAAGGACTACCTGCTCGCGCATCAGCGCTATTCGCCCAGCAACGCCATGCAAGGAGTGGCGCCTTACGTGCGCACCGTCGCCGACGAGCGCAGCGTTTCGTTGCGATGAGAGCGGTCCTTGCGCTGCTGCTCGCGCTCGCGGTACCGGCCGTATGGGCTGAAGGCGATGCGCTCACTTGGCTGCAGCGCGTGCAGGCGGCTACGCAAAAGCTGAGTTACACCGGAACTTTCGTCTACCGCAGCGGCGACCAGGCGGAGACTTCGCGCATCGTTCACCTGGTGGAGCGCCGCGGCGCGCGCGAACGACTGGAGACCCTGGACGGCCAGCCGCGCGAAATCGTCCGCAGCGGCGGCGAAGTGAAGTGCTACCTGCCCGGCAGTATGACGCTGAAAGTGGACAAGCAAAGCGGGCACGGCGCGTTCCCGTCGATGCTGCCGACCAACCTGCAGGAAATCCGCGAGCACTACGAAGTGAGCACGGGCGCGGTCGAACGCGTTGCCGGCTACGAGTGCCAATCGATCTTGCTGCGGCCGAAAGACAGCATGCGCTACGGACACAAGCTATGGGCGGACGTGGCGAGCGGCATGCTGCTCAAGTCGCAGACCTTCAACGAGCGTAACGAGCCGGTCGAAGAGTTCGCCTTCACCCAGATCGCGATCGGCGGCAAGATCGACCCGGGGCTGCTGAAATCGAAATACTCGGGCAGCAAATCGCGCGAGTGGCGGGTTGAGAATTCTCACGCCGTCGCGACCAACCTGACGGCATCGGGCTGGACGATCAAACCGCAGTTGCCCGGCTTCGACAAGGTCACGGAGATGAAACGTACCCTGGGCGGAGCGATCGACGTCGCGCACGTGGTGTATTCAGACGGCCTCGCGGCGGTGTCGGTGTTCATCGAGCCGGTCACGGCCAAGACGTCGATGCCGCAGCCGGGACTGTCGCGACAGGGCGCGATCAATATCTACAGCCGGCAGCTGGCGGACCACTTGGTCACGGTCGTCGGCGAAGTGCCCGCCGAAAGCGTCAAGACGCTCGCCGAAGCGGTGGAATACCGCGGGCAGTAGGGGCCGATTCACTCCGTTTCGGCGCCACTGGGGACGGGATGGGGCTGCGCGCGCCATAGTGCACGCGGCGGCTGGTTTGCAAATTCGCAATAAAAAGGGGATGTAATGATGCGCAAGATTCTGCTCCTGTGGCTGTGGCTGCTGCCGCTGGGTGCATACGCTCAATCAAGGGAACTGCCCGATTTCACCGAGTTGGTGGAAAAGCAGGGGCCGGCGGTGGTCAACATCAGCACCACGCAGACGGTGAGGGAGCATCCGGCCATTCCGCAGATACCGGACCTAAACGAGGACGACCCGTTCTACGAATTCTTTCGCCGCTTCGTCCCGCGCAATCCCGGCGGCTCGCCGCACGAATTCTCCAACCGCTCGCTCGGTTCAGGCTTCATTATCAGCGCCGACGGCTACATCCTCACCAATGCGCATGTAGTGGAGGGGGCGGACGAAATCAATGTGCGCCTCATCGACAAGCGCGAATTCAAAGCGAAGCCGATCGGCAGCGACAAGCGCACCGACGTCGCACTGCTCAAGATCGAGGCGAGCGGCCTTCCGGTGGTGAAGCTGGGCGATCCGAACAAGCTCAAAGTGGGCGAATGGGTGCTCGCTATCGGCTCCCCCTTCGGCTTCGACAACACCGTGACTGCCGGCATCGTGAGCGGCAAGGGCCGTTCGCTGCCGCAGGAGAACTTCGTGCCTTTCATCCAGACCGATGCCGCGGTGAATCCGGGCAATTCCGGCGGGCCGCTGTTCAATCTGCGCGGGGAAGTGGTGGGGATCAATTCGCAGATCTACAGCCGCACCGGCGGCTACATGGGACTGTCGTTCGCCATTCCCATCGACTTGGTGATGGAAGTGCAGAGCCAGTTGCGTGCGACCGGACGGGTGAGCCGCGGACGCATCGGCGTCGTCATCCAGGAAGTGACCAAAGAGCTCGCGGATTCGTTCGGTCTGACAAAACCCCAAGGCGCCTTGGTCAACTCAGTGGAAAAAGGCGGCCCAGCGGACAAGGCGGGCGTGGAGGTGAGCGATATCATCCTCAAATTCGACGGCAAGACCGTCAACGCCTCCATCGATCTGCCGCGCATCGTCGGCGGGACTCGGCCCGGCAGCAAGGTGTCGATGCAAGTCTGGCGCAAAGGCGCAAGCAAGGACTTGAACGTCACGGTGGCGGAAATCCCCACGGAAAAGCTCGCGCGCGCGCAAAGCCAAAGTGCGAAGCCCGCTGTGGCCGCAGCCAACCGCCTGGGTTTGGTGCTGTCCGAATTGTCAGCCGAGCAGAAGAAGGATCTGAAGCTCGATGGGGGGCTGTTGGTGGACGAAGTGCGCGGACAGCCGCGCGCCGACGTGCGCAAGGGCGACATCATCCTGGCGCTGATTCACAAGGGCAACAATACCGAAGCGAAGAGCGTGGAGCAGTTCAACAAGGCGCTCAATGGGATCGAGAAGTCCGCCACCTTTACCTTGCATGTGCGCCGCGGCGAGAATCAGAGCTTCGTCACCTTCAAGGGCTTGAACGGCAAGTGAGCACGTCGGCGACGCCCGAGCATGCCGTCGGGAACGGGATCGCGACGGCGGCAGAGCTAAGGCTCACGCTGTATGTGCGTCACTACTGCCACTTGTGCGAGGAGATGCTGGCGGCGCTCGAGCCGTTGCGCAGCGAATTCCGCTTCGAAGTCGATGCGGTCGACGTCGATTCGGACCCGGCGCTGGAAGAGCGCTACGGGCTGCTCGTGCCGCTGCTGGCCCACGCCGAGTCGGAACTCTGCCATTATCATTTCGACAACGTCAAAGTTCGTGCGTATCTGACGAAAATCCGTTAAAATACTGAATGTTATTTCTAGAAGGGTGCCGCACCGGCACCCTTTTTCATGATGCAGCACATCCGCAATTTCTCCATCATCGCCCATATCGATCACGGCAAGTCGACGCTTGCCGACCGCTTTATCCAGATGTGCGGTGGGCTGTCGGAGCGCGAGATGGAGGAGCAAGTGCTCGATTCGATGGACCTGGAGCGCGAGCGCGGCATCACCATCAAGGCGCAGACTGCTGCGCTGCAATACAAAGCGCGCGACGGCAACAGCTATAACCTCAACCTCATCGACACGCCCGGGCACGTCGATTTTTCCTATGAAGTGTCGCGCTCGCTCGCCGCATGTGAAGGCGCGCTGCTGGTGGTCGACGCCTCCCAAGGCGTGGAG
>CAZMGP010000051.1:0-33469 GCA_964565875.1 uncultured Enterobacteriaceae bacterium | reverse complement strand
CGCCTGGGCCTATGCCATGGCGGCAGAGGGCGCGGTCGGCATCACGCCACCGCCGCGCGCGCTGTGGCTGCGCGCGCTGTTCCTCGAACGCGAGCGCGTCGCCAACCACTTGGGCGACCTCGGCTACCTCGGCAACGACGGCGGGCTCGCCTTCGGCCTGGCGCAATTCATGCGCCTGAAAGAGGACGTGCTGCGCGCGAACCAGCGGCTCTTCGGCCACCGCTATCTCATGGACCGCGTCGTTCCCGGCGGCGTCGGCTGCAATTTGGACCAAAGCGGCCTGGCGGCGGTCGCCGCCGAATGCGGCGCGCTCGAGCGCGAGGTGCATGTGCTGAAGGACATCTACGACGAACATGCCGGATTGCAGGACCGCTTCCTCACCTGCGGCCGCTTGACCGCAAGCACGGCGGAGAAGCTCGGCGTGATCGGCCTTGCGGGGCGGGCGAGCAGCCAGGCCTGGGATGTGCGCGCGCAAGCGCAATCCGCGCCCTATGACGAGCTCGGCGTGCACATGAAGACGCACAAGAACGGCGACGTCGCTGCGCGCGTCATCCTGCGCTTCGAGGAACTGTTCGAATCGCTGCGCCTGATCCGCGCCATCATCGAGCGCATACCGCCGGGCATAGCGGCACAGCCGCTGCCCGAGGCGCCTCGCGCCGGGATCGGCCTCGGCTGGGTGGAAGGCTGGCGCGGCGAGTCGGTGGTCGCGCTCGAATGCGGCGCAGACGGCCGCATCCGCGGCTGCCACGCGCACGACCCTTCCTGGCAGAACTGGCCCGCGCTCGCCTTCGCGGTGATCGGCAACATCGTTCCCGATTTCCCGCTGATCAACAAATCGTTCAACTTGAGCTACAGCGGCCAGGACCTATGACGCGCCGCACCCGATCCGTCGAACCATGTACCAACTGCTGAAACAGATCGTCACCGTAGGCATCAAGTCGGAGGCGCCGCCTGCGCCCGACGAGTCGCTGCGCGTCCTCGCCCAGCGGCTGCGGCAGGAGATCCTCGGCATGTTCGGCGGGTCCCTGGCGATCCGCCACGTCGACGCCGGCTCCTGCAACGGTTGCGAGCTCGAGATCCACATGCTCAACAACCCCTACTACAACCTGGAGGGTCTGGGCATCAAGCTGGTCGCGAGCCCGCGCCATGCCGATCTGCTGCTCGTCACCGGGCCGGTGGCGCGCAACATGGAAGTGGCACTCAAGCGCACCTTCGATGCCATGCCGGAGCCCAAGCTGGTGGTCGCGGCCGGAGATTGCGGCTGCGACGGCGGCATTTTCGGCGAGAGCTACGCCAGCCGCGGCCGCGTCGCGAACGTGATCGCGGTGGACGTCGCCGTGCCCGGCTGCCCGCCGACGCCGACGGCGTTGATGGCGGGCATCCTCACGGCGATTCGCGGCGCAGCTTAGAACCTGTTGCAGAATGATCCGCGTGACGCGAAACGACGATTTTGGATGCAGTGCAAGGCGCGAGGAGCGCCGTTTGCCGGGCGGCAAACAAGCGACGAGCAACGCAGCAATGCGCCAAAATCGACCGTTTCCCTGCGGGTTGCTCGCCAAAACGCGCGTCTGCGTTGTTGCTCGGCCTCCCAATACATTCAGTATTGGATCGGCCTCGCGCCTAGCATCCATCGCGTTTTAGCGGCAACGCGCGCGTGGCTCATCCTGCAACAGGTTCTTAGGCATGGCGATTCCGACCCTGCCCGTCGTCTTCATCGGCTGGTTCTTCGCCATCGTCTCCTTCGCAGCGCTGGTGATCGGCGTGCTGCTCCTGCAGTACCTGTTCCGCAACAACAAGATTCCCGCCGAGTACCTGCAGACGCGCATCGCCAGCGACTTCGCGCTGCTCGTCGTCTGGGCGATCGGGCTGGCAAGCTCCTTCGGCCTGCTCTACGGCGCGAGCTGGGGCCGCATCGGCCTGGAGTACTTCTGCTGGGTGCTCGTCGTGCTGGTGCTGCTCTCCGGCGGCTCGCGGCTGGCGAGCTACCGCCGCCGATCGCAGGCCGAGGCATTGACGCCGCGCGACTGGCTGGTCGCGGCGGCCGGGGTGACGCTCGTCGCTCTGCCCATCCTCGTCCTCTGCACCGTCGCCATCCACTCCCTGCGCGCCGCCTAGCGGTCTGCATCTCGCGGCAAGCGCCGCGAGCGCCGCACACCCTCGCAATGTGTTGCGATGGCGGCCGCTTTCGGATATAAACGCTCAGGCAATTTCTTTGCCGCGACATACCAGAAAGACGAAGTTGAGCACGCACAAAAAATATGCCGCCTTCCCCGGCAGGATGCTGATGATCGGGTTCGGTGCAGTGGGACAGGGGTCGCTCCCGCTCATCCTGCGCCACATCGACATCCAGCCGCGGCAGATCACCATCGTCACTGCGAATGAGTTCGGCAGAGAAATCGCCGCCGAATACGGCGTCAAGTTCCGCGTCGAGCCGCTGACGCCGGCGAACTACCTGGCTATCCTCGATCGCGAACTCGCCACCGGCGATTTCCTGGTGAACGCCTCTCTCGACGTATCGAGCACGGCGGTGATCGAGTGGTGCCAGCAGCGCGGCGTGCTCTACATCGACGCCTGCATCGAACCCTGGGCGGGGGGACACACCGACCTGTCGGTGCCGGCGAGCCATCGCTCCAACTACGCCCATCGCGAGGCGGCGCTGGCGCTGCGCGCGAAGCATCCGGGCGGGCCGAGCGCCGTGCTCATGCACGGGGCGAATCCGGGCCTTGTGTCGCACCTGCTGAAGCAGGCGCTGCTCAATCTCGCCGCGGAACTGGGCGTCGCAGGCGACGAGCCGACAGATCGCGAAGGCTGGGCGCGGCTCGCCGCCAAGCTGCAGGTCAAAGTCATCCACATATCCGAGCGCGACCATCAGACCAGCCGGGTGCGCAAGCGCCACGACGAGTTCGTCAACACCTGGTCGAGCGAAGCCTTTGCCGGCGAATCGCTGCAGCCGGCGGAACTGGGCTGGGGCACGCACGAGCGCAATTGGCCCGCAGACGGGCGCGAATACGGCTTCGGCTGCGGCGCCGCCATTTATCTCGACCGCCCCGGCGCGGCCACGCGGGTGCGCTCCTGGGCACCCACAGAGGGTCCGTTCCAGGGCTGGCTGATTTCGCATGGCGAGGCGATCTCCATCCCCGACTACCTCAGCCTGCGCGAGAAGGGCAAGGTGGTCTACCGCCCGACCTGCCATTACGCCTACCATCCCTGCGACGACGCGGTGCTGTCCTTGCACGAGTTCGCCGGCAACGGCTGGCGCTTCCCGCCGCAGCAGCGGCTGCTGCGCGAGGAGATCGACGCCGGCTTCGACGAACTGGGCGTGCTGCTGATGGGCCATGCGCGCGGCGCCTATTGGTACGGCTCGCAGCTCTCGATAGACGAGACGCGAGCGCTCTGTCCGCACAACAATGCCACCAGCCTGCAGGTGAACGCGCCGTTCACTGCAGCAATCATCTGGGCGTTGCGGCATCCGAAAGCCGGCGTCATCGAACCCGACGAACTCGACTTCCGTTCGATTCTCGAGGTGTGTTCGCCCTATCTCGGAAAACTCGTCGGCGCCTACACCAACTGGACGCCGCTCGCCGGCCGCGGCAGCCTCTATCCCGAGGACATCGACGCAGGCGATCCCTGGCAGTTCCGCAACTTCCGCGTCAATTGAGCACAGTCACGGCGGCGCATGCGCCGTCGGGGACTAGAGCGCTTTTGAACGTGCGTTCAGCAAGTTCAATTGCGTTCTTTCCCCTCTCAGTCCACCGCCGCAACGCCCTATCGGGATAGGGGTTGATGTACATCAAATCAGGCGCTCCGCGTTCATTTAGTATGTTCAAAACAAAAGAGTTTCGCCTATAGCGAGGAGATTTAGCTATAGCGACGTGAGCCTACGCACGCTGCCAGAGCATGAGAGCGTTGAATTTCGCTCGACGGACGTGCAGGTCGGCGCCGGGGAGGCGCAGATCGGGGCCATGTGAAGCCAGTTGCGAGCAGGCCGGTGACCCACCGAAAGACTGAGCCGCTAGAACGAAGCGAGATCGAGTCGGCAGTGCCGTTTGCAATGAATCGGAGCGATCGAAATCGTCCCTGTACAGGGCAGGACGATAGTGCTGTTTAGTCAACTTTAATCAGGGAATAACGCGCCATGGGTGTTTCGGGATCGATAAGGGGAGTACTGGCGGCTATCTTGCTGGCCGCCGCATCCTTCGCGGTGCAAGCGCCGGCGGTCGCCGCGGACAAAGCGGCGGACAAGGCCGCCGCCAAACCAGCCGAAGCGGTAGTCGGGAATCCCGATAACGACGTCTGCCTCGGCTGCCACGGCAACGAAGGATTTTCCGTACCGGGCGCGGACGGCAAGCCGCGCGACCTGCACGTCATCAAGGACAAGTTCGGCAAGAGCGTGCACGGCAAACGTCAATGCCAGGAATGCCATACGGACATCACCGAAATCCCGCACAAGCCCGGCGTCACCCACAAGGTGAGCTGCGTCACCTGCCACCAGGCGATGTGGGACGCGGCCAAGGCGGAGGGGAAAGCCCAGGAGAACTCACGCCTCGGCGTGGTGGTGCAGCAGATCGAACGCTTCATGAAATCGATCCATGCGCGCCCGAACCGGGATGACCAATCGCATACCAATGCAACCTGCTACAACTGCCACGAGCCGCACTACGTCTACACCAACGGCAGCCCCGAGCGCCAGGCCTGGCGCCTGAGCATCCCCAACAAGTGCGGCGCCTGCCACGCGCGCGAACGCGACGAATACGTCACCTCGGTGCACGGCAAGGAGGTGATGGAGAAGAAGAATCCGAAAGCGGCCATCTGCTCCGATTGCCACACTACCCACGACGTCGAGGATCCGGCGATCGACTCGACCAAACTCGTCATCACCAAGAACTGCGGCAACTGCCATCAGGAGAGCCTGAAGTCCTACGTCGAGACCTATCACGGCCAGGTGAACAAGCTGGGCTACGCGCACACTGCAAAATGCTTCGACTGCCACGGCAACCACGGCATCCAGCGCGTCGACGACCCGAAGTCGCGGGTCTATCCGGCCAACCGGCTGCAGACCTGCCAGCAGTGCCACAAAGGCGCGACGGCGGGCTTCACCAGCTTCCAGCCGCACGGCACGACGCACGACTTCGGCCGCTACCCCTACCTGTGGATCGCCTCGAAGTTCATGATCCAACTGCTGGTCGGCACCTTCGCGTTCTTCTGGACGCACACCGCGCTGTGGTTCTTACGCGAGTACAAAGAACGCAAGGCACGCGCCCTGCGCCCGCACGTCAAAACCGACGAGCTGAACCTCACCGGAAAGTACTACCAGCGCTTCCCGCTCATCTGGCGCATCGCCCACCTGACCTTTGCGCTCTCCCTGATGATCCTCACGCTCACCGGCATGACGGTGTTCTACGCCAACAGCTCCTGGGCGCCGGTGGTCATGGCCCTGCTCGGCGGGCCGAAGGTCGCGGCGCTGATCCACCGCACCTGCGCGGTGATCTTCGCCACGGTGTTCGTCATCCAGCTCATCTACTTCGTGCTGCGCATCGGGCGCAACTGGAGGACGTTCCAATGGTTCGGCCCGAATTCGCTGGTGCCGCGCTGGCAGGACCTGTGGGACATGATCGCGATGTTCAAGTGGTTCTTCGGCCTCGGACCGCGCCCGGTGTTCGACCGCTGGACCTACTGGGAGAAATTCGACTACTGGGCGCCGTTCTGGGGCGTGACCATCATCGGCTTCTCCGGTTTGATGCTGTGGTTCCCGAACATCACCGCGTCGGTGCTGCCCGGCTGGGTGTTCAACATCGCCACCATCTTCCACGGCGAGGAGGCGTTGCTCGCGGCGCTGTTCCTGTTCACGGTGCACTTCTTCAACAACCACTTCCGCCCGGATAAGTTCCCGCTCGACGTGGTGATGTTCACCGGCGCCGTGCCGCTGGAAGAGTTCAAGCACGAGCACACGGTTGAGTACGAACGCCTGGTGAAGACGGGCGAACTGTCGAAATACCTGGTGGACCAGCCGTCGCAGCCGATGACCTCCGGCGCGAGGATTCTGGGATTCACTCTCATCAGCTTCGGCCTGATCCTGCTCGTCCTGGTGCTGACCGGGCTGTTCGGCAGTGCCATGAGCTAGTGCTAACTCAGCGCGGCCCCGGCGACGCCGGGGCCGAAGTTTGCAGAGGGAAACGACCCGAATTTATTACCGCTTGTGCTCGGATTAGAATATCATCGTCGTGCGTGGCGCGACCGGCGGCGGATGCCGGGCGCACTGCGAATTCAGCAATCACTACTACCTTCGAGATTCCAATGAAAAACTTGATCCTGGGACTGCTATTGTCTGCAGCGCTCATCGGCTGCAGTGACAAGAAGGAAGCCACACCGGCCCCAAGCGCACCGGAAAAGCAGGCCGCAGGCGACGTCGCCGCGGGCAAGGTGATCGCCGAGCGCGATTGCAGGACCTGCCACGGCGCGAATGGCGGCGGCGCCGCTCCGGCGATCCCGCACCTCGCAGCGCAGCGCGCGCGCTACCTCTACGCCTCGCTGAAAGAGTACAAGGACGGCAAGCGCACCCACGCCGCGCTGCGCGACATGACGACCAACATGACCGACGCGGACATGCGCAATGTCGCAGCCTACTTCGCCGGCCTGCCCGCCATCGCGAACGCCACGCCCGCCGACCTCAAACACTCTTCGCCCTATGAGAAGGGCAAGTCGCTCGTCGCTCCGTGCGCGAAATGCCATGGCGAAGACGGCAACAGCAAGATGCCGGGCACACCCAGCCTCGCCGGCCAGCAGCCGCATTACTTGGTGGCGGCCATCCAGGAATACCACCAGGGCGACCGCGCCAAGGACGCCATGCGCACGAGCCTGCGCGACTCGGACAAGATCGAACTGGAGAATCTCGCGCTGTATCTGGCTGCCCAGACGCCGGTGCAGCGTCCCGCTGCGGGCAAGGGCGATGCCAAGGCGGGCGAACCTGCAAGCGCCATGTGCGGCGGCTGCCACGGCGCGCACGGCGTGAGCGACGACGCCGCCACGCCCAGCCTCGCCGGTCAGGATGCCCAATACTTGGTGAAAGCGATCAAGTCGTACCGGACGACGCGCAAGAACTGGGGCATGCAGCGCTATGTCGCCGGTCTGAGCGACAAGGACATCGACAACATCGTTGCGTACTACACGTCGCAGGCGCCGAAGGCCGCGGACCAGGTGCCCACGTCGACTCAGGAACTGGCGGAGAAATGCAACCGCTGCCACGACCAGGACGACAACCCCACCATGGCCGCGCCGAAGATGAAGGGGCAGGACAAGGACTACCTGGTCATGGCGCTACGCGCCTACCGCGACGGCAAGCGCGTGAGTTCGACCATGCACAACATGAGCACGGTGTACAGCAACGCCATCATCGACAGCCTCGCCACCTGGTACTCGAGCCAGCCGGCGAAGTAGTCGTAGCCGTATCAGTAGTCACAGGGCCCGGTGCGCAAGCGCCGGGCCCTTTTCATTTCCGCTCCGTGCGAGCAAAGCGTCTCGCGTCGGAACCGGCGCGCACACGCAACAATAGTCCCGCCGACTAGCCGACAGGTGTCGACACGGGTCATCCGTTCGGTCTATGGACAAACGCACCGCCCGGGCATAGGCTGCTTATCAGGGATCGAAACCAACAAACGCCGAATCGCGCCGCATTCGCATTGCGTGTGGACAGCCGGCATAGCTGACCGGCACAGCTTATCCAGCATTGTTGCTTGTTCGTCGAAGTTAGCCATCAGCAAAGGAGGAGGGAAACATGCGCATCGCATTTGCATTGATTACCGCTGCCCTGCTGTCCGCTTGCCAGACCATGCAATCGACCGATGGTGCAAGAGGGGAAATCGCGGCTGCCACCCAGGCGTGGGCAAACGGCATGTCTCGCCACGATATCGAAGGCGCCTTGGCGCTCTACGATCCCGAAGCGGTATTGTGGGGTACCCGTTCCCCGACGCTGCGCGACAACCCGGTCAAGGTGCGGGACTACTTCAACATCCTGCGCAGCGTTCCGCCATCGTACAAGGCCGTCTTGGGCGAGCAACGCATTCGTGTCTATGGCGATATGGCCATCAACAGCGGCACCTATACCTTCTCCGAGGTGCGAGACGGCAAAGAAATACTGCGGCCGGCGCGTTTCAGTTTCGTCTATCGGCACCGCGACGGGCGTTGGCTCATAGTGGATCACCACTCCTCCGCCGTGCCCACGCCGTGAAGACCGAATAGCTAGCGGCGCGATCGATCGAGATAAAAGATCCGGTCACGCTTGCGCTCGCGTCATCACGAACGCGTATTCGGCGCGAACGAAAGCAGGCGAGCGCTCGTTTGGGGACAAATCTGCTTTCGACGTGAGCATTGCATCCACCAGTGATCGACGATGGTGCTAGTTACCCTCGTGCTTCGGAGGTAGTCCAACGGTTCGGCGTGTAGACAAACCTGGCGGGTGGCGATAGGGTGTGTATCCATAGCCCTCCGTGTTACCGCAACAGAGGCTATGAAATGCCTGCCACCGCTCCGCGGCACGTGCTCCTCGCGCCGAAAGCGCATTTGCCGATCACGCAGCGCCCGAGTTCCCCAGACGGTCAAGCGGGCTGCGCACACCGCGCGCGTCGCGGTTCATAACGTGCGTGTAAATCATGGCAGTGCCAGTAAATCTTCTCCGTTTGGCGACTTGGGAAGAGGGCTTCGCAAAGACAAACGAACTACGTACATGTGCTGCGTTGCTCGGTTTGTCCCGACTTACATTTCAATTGCAGGGCGCGTAAGATCAATGTGCGCGTAAGAACCTGAATGGGGAAAGCCTTGAGTCCTGATCTCCGTGGTCTTGTGGCGGTGTGCTGCACACTTTTGTCCGGCTTGGTTCTGGCCATTGATCCATCGCGCAATCTCAATGTCTCTCGATCCGATGTACCTTCTGGCGACCAGCGCATTGCACTCGTCATCGGGAATAGCAACTACAAAATCTCGCCGCTGGTCAATCCGGTCAACGACGCTCGCGCCATCAGCGCAAAACTTAGAACGCTCGGCTTCACCGTAATTGAACGGCAGAATCTCACTTTCAAACAGATTGGTCTCACTATGCGCGAGTTCCGATCCAAGCTGATGCCTGGGGCTGTTGCTTTGTTCTTCTATGCGGGGCATGGGCTGCAGGTAAAAGGATCAAACTACCTGCCGGTCGTAGATGCCGACATCGCCAGCGAAGACGATGTCTCGCTGCAAAGCCTCGAAGTCGGCAAAGTACTAGAACTGATGGACGAAGCCAAGACCCGGCTTAATCTCGTCTTTCTCGATGCCTGTCGTAACAATCCGTATACGCGAAGCTTCCGTTCGGCCGCAGATGGCCTAGCAAAGGTGAATGCGCCGTCTGGAACGTTAATTTCTTTTGCCACACGCCCCGGCAGCGTTGCCGCAGACGGAAGCGGTAGGAACGGCCTCTACACCGAACATCTGCTGGCTGCCATGGACATCCGTGATCAGCCCATCGAGTTGGCTCTGAAACGCGTCGTCACGGGCGTGAAGGCGGCTTCCAAGGGCCAGCAGGAGCCGTGGATGGAGGGAAGCATCGAGGGCGATTTTTGCTTCGGCGGCTGTATGGGTGGGGGAGTTCCTTCGATTCCAATCGCCGTACCGCTCGATACGGGTGCGATTGAACTTGCCTTTTGGGACAGCATCAAGAGCAGCACTGACAGTGATGACTTCCAAGCCTATCTGGATAAGTATCCGAACGGACAGTTTGTGACTCTTGCTGAGCGACGGGTTAAGAAGAAGCCGGCTAAACCTGCGGCAAGCGCCGCGACTGTTATGCCCCTCGGCAGCATAATAAAGGACTGCGCATATTGCCCTGAAATGATTGCCATACCGGGTAGAAATTATGAAATGGGTAAGCACGAAGTCACCCAGGCGCAATGGCAAGCGGTGATGGGCAACAACCCATCTGCTTTCGAAGGCGCGAACCAGCCGGTGGAGAAAGTGAGTTGGAACGACATCCAGAAATACCTCACCAAACTCAACCAGAAAACCGGCAAACAATACCGGCTGCCAACAGAAGCGGAATGGGAATACGCCTGTTACGGCGGCAGCCAAACTGAATATTGCGGCAGCGGCAATTTTGACGCAGTGGCTTGGTATAAGGGTAACAGCGACGGCCGTACACACCCGGTAGGCCAAAAACAGGCCAACGGCTATGGCCTGCATGACATGAGTGGCAACGTGTGGGAATGGATGGAAAATAAGTATGACGACGACCACGATTGGCGCGTGCTGCGCGGTGGATCGTGGTACGACAATTCGCAGGATGTGCGCGCGGCGAGCCGCCTCAGGAGTGATGCGGGAGGCAGGGGCTTCATTCAATGGGACACCAACTTCGGTTTTCGCCTGGCTAGGACACTGCCATGAACTGTCAGTGTTTTTTTCTGCGGAAGAAACGTCGGGGGAACGACAAGACCAGCACGGCCACATAGACCGAGTCGCAGCTAAAGCCTCCTGCGAGCCCATGGGGAAAACGGTACGGTGATTACCCAGCAGTGCCCAGATTTGACCGGATCGGGGAGGCGACTAGGGCTCGAACTGGCTAGGTTGCGCGTCCGATCCGGCGCGATGCTGGTGATTGCAGTGCCACACTTTTCAACCCGCGCCGCCCGCTCTCGCCCATATCGTTGACCGAACCATACGCTCCGGCGACCGTCGCAAAATGAAAAGGGGGCGCAAGGCCCCCTCTTCTTTGCAGCTGAATATTCGCTTTCGGCTGTAACTCAGCCCACCGCGATGGTCTGCTCGCCGTGGCGCTTGGCGACCGCTTCCGGCGTGCCCGAGAACCACAGCTGATACATCGAGACGACCCACATCAGCGCGAAGGACATGCCCTGGATGCCGCCCGCGGCCATGGTGACGAAGGCGAACGGGTGGTAGAGCTTCACCATGTACCAGGAGAGGATGTCGAGCGCAAGGCACAGGAACGGCAGCCCGACGATCGCGCCTTTCAGCCACACCGGACGCCAATAGGCATGGCTGAAGATCAGCCCCATGAGGAAGAAGATGAAGGTCATGCCGAACATGTGGATGTGCGACACGCGCACCAGGGTGAAGATGTCGGTGCCGGTGTCCTGCTCGGTCACCTTCTTCATGTTATCGAACGAGCTCATGTTCACCAGATGCGGGTTGCTGCCGTCGTGACAGCTCATGCAGCGCTTGTCGATGATGCCCTTGATGCCGGCCTCGTACTTGGCTTTTTCCGCGCCCTGCTGCACCCAGCCGACGAGGATGTTGAGCTCGTCCGGAGGCAGCATGTTCGACATCGGGCCGCGCAGCGCCGACTCCAGGCGCGATCCTTTGCCGGTACCGGTATAGGCGATCACCAGATCGTCGTAGGACAGCGTCATCGGATTGCCGTCGCGGCCGGAATAGGTGTGGAACAGATAGATCCCGGCGAACATGTAGCCGAGGCCAAGTACGAGCAGCGCCGCCGTGTACAGCACGCGCATGCTGAAGGGCAGCTCCGAGTAATGCAGGTAATGCTTATGCAATGGGGTAGCAGTCATGGTCTTTCCGTTGAATGGTTGGCTTGGTTCGTTTATTTGCCCTGTGCAGGCAGTAGCACGTAGACGGCGCCTTTGGCCTTCTGGCGCGCATAGTGCATGGCAAGGCCTTCCACCAAGGCATCATCCAAACCTTCGGACATGATTGCCATCTCCTTGCTCTTACGTTCGCCCTTCTTGTACGCGCGCAGCACCTTTTCCAGGTAGTCGACGCGCTGAGCCGCCAGCGCGGGCGAGCGCGGGTCGGTGCTGTTGCCGTTGACGCCGTGGCAGCGATCGCAGCGCTGCGCCCATTCGGCCGGTGACATCGGTTTCGCGACATTGGGTTTCTGCGGCTGTTCGCTCGCATAATAGGCGGCGAGATTCTTCATCGCGGTTTCGTCGAGCGACCCGGCCGGGCCCTTCATCGTCTGCTCGGCACGCGAGCCGTCCTTGTAGGCGAGCATCGCGGCGACGAAATATTGCGGATCCTGGCCGGCGAGACTGGGCGTGCTCGGGTTGCCGCTGACGCCGCCTTCGCCGTGACAGCCGACGCAGCCCGCCGCCGCCGTCTTGCCGGCGGACACGTTGCCTGCCGCCTTGTTCGCCGTCTTCGCCGGTTTTTGCAGGGCATAGTAGAGCGCGACGTTGTCGAGGTCCTTCTCGTCCAGTCCCGAGACCAGCGTCTTCATCATGTCGTGCTTGCGCTGGCCGCTCTTGTAGGCATTGGTCGCAGCAACGATGTATTTCGGGTCAAGGCCGGCGAGGCTGGGCGTACCAGGCGTCTGGCTCACCCCGGTCTCGCCGTGGCAGCCGGAGCAGCCGGCAGCGGCCCCCTTGCCGGCGGCGACCGGGTCCGGCTTCGCCGCGGCGGCCTTGCCGCTCGGCGGCGCGATCGCATCGGCCGGGTCGAGGCTGGCATAGTAGGCCGAGACCTTCATCAGCGCATCGTCGTTCATGTACTTGACGGTGTCGCTCATGGCGTTGTTGCCGCGCGCACCGGTGCGGTACACCTTCAGTTCCTGGAGAATATAGACCGGCCGCTGCCCGGCGATGTGCGGCACGGCCTTCGCCGTGCTGATGCCGTTCAGGTTGTGGCATTTCACGCACAGGGTTTCCGCGACCTTCTTGCCCTCCCTCACCTCCAAGGGCGTGGCGTAGGCGACGCGGAAATCGGCGCTGCTCGACGGACCGACGTTGACGGTCTCTGCCACGGCTGCGGCCAACAGACTCACCAAGCCCACGCCCACCGCGGCGAGCAGCACGACTCTAACACTTTGTCTCATCAGCGTTCCCTTAGAGCATTCATCGGAAATGTGCAGTATCTTCTCCCACCCGCACAGGCATTCCCCGCTTCTGATTGCTCTTCGGAACCTGGGATCACTACGAACGGTATGCCCGGAATACTGCTTGCTGCAAAAGCACGCGGCGATTTTAACAGAAACCTGGGGGGGGCGCCGTCTGAGCTAGATCAAATCTGCGCGAAAAACCTCTATTTTTCAGGATCGCGGCGCGCACCGCGCACCGCGAGCATTGCCGCCTCCATACGGCTGCGCACGTGCAGCTTTTCCAGGATGTTGGTGATGTAATGCTTGATGGTCTTTTCCGACAAATGCAGTTGGTCTCCGATCTGGCGGTTGGTGAGTCCTTGCACCACGAGTTTGAGAATCTCCGATTCGCGCTCTGTCAGCCCTTCGAGCGGATCCTGCGGCGCCGGGCTGCGCGTGAGCGTCACCAGGATTCCGGCCGCCAGCGACGGCGTCACGTAGACCTCCCCCTGAGCGACGGAGCGCACTACGCGCGCGAGTTCGTGCGCCGAAACGCCTTTCAGCACATAGGCCCGCGCGCCCGCCTTGAATGAGGCGAGCAGCTTGTCCTCGTCCTCGAGCACGGTGAGCATGATCACTCTGGTCGTCGGACAGGCGGTGCGGATCTTGTCGGCGGTGACGATACCGCCCCAGCCGGGCATACCGATGTCGAGCATGACCACGTCCGGAGCGAGATCGCAGGCGAGGCGCAGCGCATCTTCGCCGCAGGACGCCTGTCCGACGACGTCGAAATCCGGCTGCGAAGCGAGCGAATGCACCACGCCTTCGCGAAACAGGGGATGGTCGTCGGCGACGAGGATGCTGATGCTCTCGCCCTTGTTGTTCTCAGCCATGCGCTTGCTCCAATTCGAGTAGGGGCAGGGCCACGCGCACGACGGTGCCGCTGCCGGGCGCGCTGCGCACCTCGAAACTTCCACCCAGGAGTTCGACCCGCTCGCGCATCCAGTCGAGGCCGAAGTGGCCGTCCGCCTTCAACGCCCCCGGATCGAAGCCCTTGCCGTCGTCGGCCACCTCCACCACCAGATCCTGTCCCGAACCGCTGACCGTGACGCGCTGATTGCGCCCGCCGCCGTGGCGAAACCCGTTCGCGAGCGATTCCTGCAGGATGCGGAACAGCGTGATCCGCACCGGCAGCGGAGCCGCGGGCGGCGCGTGCTCGACGCTGACCGGAACGGCGACGCCGGTCTTGCGCTCGTGGTCGTCCGCCGCGCGCTGCAGCGTTTCGCGCAGCGACAGCTGCTCGATCTCCGGCAGCTGCAGTCCGCGCAGGATGGAGCGCAAATCGGTGAGCGCCGACTGCAGCGCGAGGTGAATGGTATGAAAGTCGTCGGTGACGCTGCCCGCGCGGCCCATCGAATGCTCGCACTTGCCGCAGAAATCGGCGAGCGATTCGATGCGCATCGACGCGAGCGCCACCCCCTGACCCGGCCCGTCGTGCAAATCGGTGGCGATGTTGCGCAGGAACTGCTCGTTCAGCGCCATGGTGCGCGCGGCGGCGCGATTCACCCGTTCGTGCAGATGCGCGTTCTGTGCCAACAGGGCGGTGAGCTGCGCCACCTTTTCGCTCAGTTCGCGCTGCGTCGCCTCGATGGTGATGTTGGCCTTCCTCACCAGCGTGAGCAGCAGGACCAGCATCGCCAGGGTCACCGCGCCTTGCGCCGCCCAGCTATGCAGCTGCGCCGAGCGCACGCCTTGCTCCAGGCCTTCCGCGTCCTGGAAGAATCCCGCGACCGCCAGCACCTTGCCTCCCGCCTCGGCGCGCAGAGGCGCATAGGTTTCGATCAGGCGCGACCAGCGGCTGTCGCGGAATTCGTTTTCCAATTCCGCCTTTTCGACGATGCGCGAGCGCACCTCGCCGGCAAACGCCGATGCCAGCGGCCGCTCCATCGAGAACTTGCTGCCGACGAGCGAGGGATCCGCGCTGTTATAAGCGATGCGGCCGTTTCCGCCCCAGATCTTGAGGGCCACGATGTGCTCGCCGAAATGCGCGCCGGCGAGCAGGCGGTCGAGCGCCACGCGGTCGGCGTCGTCCAGCCGCTCGTGAATCGCGAGCGACTGCACGTGCGGCGAAATCGCGCCGTCGAGATACATGTTGGTGACGATGCCGGTGCCGCTCACCACTCCGGTTTCGATCTGGCTGCCGACCCAGGTGCCGACGAGCGCCATACCGGCGAGCAGGATGAGGAATCCTCCCAGAACGAAGCGGTGGACCAGGCTCAGCTTGGACAGCGCGTTCATGAGCGTAGAAGTCTAGCGGAATCCGTCCCTGCCGCAAGCAGCGCGGGAGGCGGATTGGCGTAAACCCGCATCGGCGACCGGGATTCGCCTCCGCGCCAGCGCGGCGGCGGGCCGAGGGGCCCGATGGTCTCGGACCATGGTTCCGCGAGTCCCACGCGAAAAAGGAACATAGGTCCGTTGTGGCGCCGCGCGCCCCTCTGCATGATTTGCGGCAAGAAAACGCCAAAGTCATGTCTACGCGACGCTTCGTATCCTTGCTCACGCCGGCCGCGATATTCGGCCTCATCGCGGCCATAGCCTTTTCCTGCGACGCCACTGCGGCCGCCCCAGCTCAGGCGGCAAAGCCCGGCATCTACGAAGCGGTGCTCGAAGAGCAGAGCCAGAGCACGCCGGAGATATCCACCGGCGAGCTGAAAACGAGCCTCGCGCGCGGCGGCGAAGTCGTGTTCGATGCCCGCCCCAAGGACGAATACGCGATCGCCCACATTCCCGGCAGCATCAACCTCGACGACGTCCAGCTCGGCCGCATCACCCAGACCTATACCGACCGCGCAACAACGATGATCGTCTACTCCGACGGTCCGTTCTGCGATCTCGCGCGCGCCCGTGCCGATGATCTGCTGCGCCTGGGCTATACCCGCATCAGCCGCTACCAGCTCGGGCTGCCGATGTGGCAGGTCCTGGGAAACGCGAGCGAAACCAACTTGCAGGGCTTCCGCCAGATCTTCCGCTCCGGCAACGCCGTCATCGTCGACGCCCGCGCGCGCGCCGAGTATTCCGCCGGCTCCATCCCCGGTGCGCTGTCGATCCTCGCCGGCGAGGCCGGCCGCGCCAAGGAAGACCGCCGCCTGCGCTATCTCGACCCCACGACGCGCATCGTCGTCTTCGCCAACAGTCCGCGCGAAGCGCGCGGCGTGGCCGAAGAAATTTCCAGGAACGCCTATCCCAACAGCAGCTTTTTCGGCGGCAGCTACGACGAACTGAAACGCGAGAAGTTCTTCGTCGAACGCAAACCTTCCCCCTATTTCCTCGACAACCTCAAGCGCTGATGCGAAAGGCGACCATGCCAAAACACATAACTCGACTCATCCTGCTGCTCGTCGCGGCGCTCGTCGTTGCCGGCATCGCCAAACCGCTGCTCACGGTCGATTCCTTCTACCGATTCGGCCACTATCGCGCGAACTCGGTGCCGGAGATCGCCGCCAAGGAACCGGTGTACCAGACGCCGCGCTATTGCGAGAACTGCCACAGCGAGCGCTATGCGCAATGGACCGCCGGCAACCACAAGACGGTGATCTGCGAGGTCTGCCACGGCGCCGCCCAGGGGCACCCGCAGAACGGCAAGCTGCCGATCCCCGCGGACGCAGTGAAGCTGTGTACCTTGTGCCACGAGCAGATGGCGGGCAGGCCGCGCACCCAGCCGCAGATACAGGTGGCGCAGCACTCCTCCGGGCAGCAATGCACGGTGTGCCACAACCCGCATGCACCGAAGATCGCCGCTGCGGTCGCCAAGGTGACGGGCGATGCGGCAGCGGGCAAGCTGCATGCCGCCGCCTGCGCGAGCTGCCACGGTGCGGACGGCGCCAGCCCCAACGACACCTGGCCGAATCTCGCCGGGCAGAGCGCCCCCTATCTCGCCCGCATCCTCGCCGCCTACAAGTCCGGCGACCAGAAGGACGTGGCGATGACCCCGATCGCGCAAGGCCTCTCCAACACCGACGTGCAGAACATCGCCGCCTACTATGCCGGCCTCGGCTGCAAGGCCGCGCCCGCCAAGGCGGGCTCGGGCAGCGTCGCCGAAGGCGAGTCGTTGGCGAAGAACTGCGTCGCCTGCCATGGCGAAGGCGGAACGGGTGCCAATCCCGCCTGGCCGAAGCTCGCGGCGCAGAAGCCGGGCTACCTCGTGAACGCGCTCAAGGCGTTCCGCGCCGGCCTGCGCAAAGACCCGATGATGGCAGGCGTAGCGCGCGGCTTGAGCGACACCGACATCGCGAATCTCGCGGCCTACTACGCCGCGCAGAGCTGTCAGTCCAAAAAGTGAGGAAAGGTGAAACCATGAAAGAAGATTCCAAACCCTCGCTGGCGGCACGGCGGGAATTCCTGGCAAAGCTCGCCGGCGCGGCGGTCGGCACCGCGGCGGTCGGTGCGATCTCCGCCGTCAAGGCCAAGGCGGAAGCGGCAGCGGAGAGCGCTTCCTTCCCGACCAAGGACTACGACTGGAGCAAGCACGAATGGGGCTTCGGCGTGGATGCCACCAAGTGCATCGGCTGCCTGCGCTGCGTCGAAGCGTGCAAACGCGAGAACGACGTGCCGCGCAACGCACACCAGTTCCGCACCTGGGTCGAGCGCTACGTCCACCTCGAAGACGAGGACGAAGTGCACATCGACAGCCAACAGGACCCGGTGAACATCGAGGCTGCCGGCTCGGAGAAGGAATACCGCTTTGCCAACCGCTACAAGGACGCCAAAGTGGAAAAGGCGTTCTTCGTGCCGAAGTTGTGCAACCACTGCACCCATCCGGCCTGCGTGCAGGTGTGCCCGACCGGCGCCACCTATCGCACCGAGGACGGCGTGGTGCTGGTGGACCACACCTACTGCATCGGTTGCCGCTACTGCGTGCAGGCCTGCCCCTACGGCGCGCGCTTCTTCAACGAGGAAGAGGGCGTCGCGGACAAATGCACCTGGTGCTATCACCGCATCACCAAGGGCATGCAGCCCGCCTGTGTCGAGATCTGCCCGGTAGGCGCGCGCGTCTTCGGCGATCAAAAGGACAAGCAAAGCCCGGTGAGCCTGTTCGTCCGCAATAACCGCGTGCAGGTGCTCCGTGCCGAAACCGGCAACGCGCCGAACGTCTTCTACGTAGGCATTGACAAGGAGGTGAACTAATGGATCCGGTCATCGCATTCGCCCCGTACACGGGCTGGGTCTATCCGAACGAAACCGTGTTCGAATGGTCGGTGCTCATCGCCGTCTATCCCTATCTCACGGGCTTGGTTGCCGGCGCGTTCACGGTGTCGAGCCTGTACCAGGTGTTCGGCTTCGAGCGGCTGCGGCCGGTGGCGCACCTCGCGCTGCTCACCTCGCTTTCCTTCATGATCTTCGTGCCTTCGCCGCTGCTCCTGCACCTCGGCCACCCCGAGCGCGCCTTCAATTCGACCATCACGCCGCACCTCACCTCGGCGATGGCGATGTTCGGCTTCTTCGCGAGTTTCTACGTCGCGCTGCTGATCCTGGAGGCCTGGTTCGCTTACCGGCCGTTCATCGTCGAGCAGGCGCAGAAGCGCAACGATCTGCTGGGCAGGTTCTACCGCTTGCTGACGCTGGGCTCCTATGACCTGTCGCCGCACGCGATGGGCTACGACAAGAAGTGGATCTTCGCGCTCGCGGTCATCGGCATCCCGGCGGCGCACGGGCTGCACGGCTATGTCGGCTTCATGTACGGGTCCCTGAAGTCGCGCGAATGGTGGTCCTCCGACCTGATGCCGGTGATCTTCCTCTTTTCGGCAATCATCTCCGGCGTGTCGCTGCTCGCTGCGCTCTACGTCGCCTCGTGCAAGCTGCGCAAGATCCCCGTCGACCTCGCCTGTCTCAAAGGTCTCGCCTACACCATCTGGGCCTTCATCATGGTCGCCCTGGTGCTGGAGGGTCTGGAATTCGCCAATATCGTCTACAAGGGCCGCGAGGGCGTGGACATGATCATGCAATACGTCACCGGCCCGCTGCTCGTGCCCTACTTCGTCCTGCAGTTCGCGGTCGGCGCGATTACGCCCTTCCTGCTGCTGTCCTACATGATCTGGCGTGGCACCACCGGCCGGGCGCTCGTCTGGGGGGTCACGATCTGCGCCTGTCTGGTGCTGTTCTCCGTGTTCATGATGCGCTGGAACGTGGTCATCGGCGGGCAGGAAATCTCCAAGACCGGAAAAGGGTTGCTCAGCTATCACCTGCCCATTTTTGGCAAGGAAGGCGCGCTGGTCGCAATTGCCTTGACGCTCGCCCCGCTCGCACTGCTCTTCGGCCTGACGCGGCTGTTCCCGCCCTGGGCCGACGAGGCGACGCACGCGCATTCGTGAACCGGCATCGAACTGAGGGATGGAAAAGGCGCCAGTCCGCAACAGAACTTTCTCGCGCGGGCTGGCTCGAAAAGCAGGCATTACTCAACACGAAAGGAGAAGTCACATGAAACGCACGGTTATTGCTGTGAGCGCCATCGCCGCGCTGATGACGGCGGGTCAAGTCCTCGCCGCGGACGGCAAGGCGGTATTCGAGAAGTCGTGCAAAGGTTGTCACACCATGATGAAGCCCAAGATGGGCGACAAGGCGGCATGGGCGCCGCTCATCAAGCAGGGCGAGGATGCGCTGGTTGCGGCGGTGATGAAAGGCATGAAGCCGATGCCGCCCAAGGGTGGCGCCGGGAACGAAGACGACGTCAAGGCCGCGGTCCACTACATGGTCGAGCAGAACAAGTAACGCTGGCTGCGCGCGGACAAGCCGCGCCGCGCAAGATCGCGGCTCGCTGCACGGCGAGCCGCGATTTTTCGTTTACCGATGTACCATGGGTCATGGTCAAACATCTCGACATTTACGGCTACGTCCAGGGCGTGGGCTTTCGCTACCAATTCTGCGCGCAGGCCGAGTTCCTCGGCATCAAGGGCTGGGTGCGCAATCGCCGCGGCGGCAGGGTCGAGGCGGTGATCGCCGGCTCACCCGAAGCGCTCGATGCGATGATCTCCTGGGCACAGCGCGGCCCGCCCGGCGCCAGGGTGGACCGGGTGGAAGTGAGCGAAACCTTGGGCGAATTCAGCGGCTTCGAACTGCTGCCGACCGAGTAGGCGCAGCAACTCGGATTCCGCTGCAAAATTCATTCAGGCGAACTGGCTGCGCATCCAGGCGAAATAGGCCGCGGCATCGGGGCTTCCTTCCTCCGGCGCCCAACTCGCCCGTTCCGCCGGCGTGAGCGCGGCATAAGGCCCCGCCTTCGCTTCGAGGAAGACAGTGCCTGGTGCAAGCGCGAGCAGGGAATGGAAGCTGCCATGGGGCACGTTAACGCCGACCCGGTCTCCCTGCCCCCGCAGCACGGCGCAGCCGAGCACGTGGCCCGCCACATCGAATTCGAGCACCCCCAACTCGCCGCGCAGCACCACGATGGTCTCGTCCTTGCTCGGGTCGGCGTGGCAATGCGGGCGCACGTAGGAGCCGGGCTCGATCGCGTTGAGCAACCGGTTGCAGGGCTCGGCGTCGCTCGCGTGGAAATTGTGGTTGCGCCGCAGCCGCGGCGAAGCCGCCGCCATCTTGCTCGTCGCGTCGAGCAGCGCGGCATCGATGAGCGCGATCGCTTTCACGGATAGATCATCTGCACGTTTTCGGGCTGCAGCCAATCCCGCAGGGATTGCACCAGCGCATCCTCCGGCTTCACGCGCCATTCCTCGCCCAGCCACATTTCGCAGCTCGCCGTGCCGTTGTGATAGCACACGTTCACCGGGCAGGGGCCCTTGCGGTAGGGAGCGAGCAGGTCTTTCAGCCGCGCGGCTGTGCCCGGCTGTGAGGCAAGACCGTTGATCGACAGCTTCAGCCCCTTGGCGTAGCGGCTGCGCGCCGCGGCGAGGTCGTAGATTCTCTCGGCCGCAATGCGCAGCACCGGCACGTTCTCCTCGCCCATCGCACGCCATGCGCTCCTCACCTTGGCCTCGATCACCAGCAGGTTGTCTTCCTTGCATAAGTCGCGGTATTCGTCGAACACCTCGCTGTAGATGGTCACTTCCTGCACCGCGCTGCCGTCGGATAGATTCATCACCACCATGCGCCCGCTCTGCGTGCGCTGCACCCGCACCGACTCGACCACGCCGGCGATCAACTGCGTGCCGTTGCCGCGCTCGCCGCCCGACGCCGGCTGCAAACCCTTCAGCGTGGTGCGCACGAAGCGCTGGATCTCCGCCTTGTGCGCGGAGAAGGGATGGCCGGAAAGATAGAAGCCCAGGCTCGCCTTCTCCTCCTTCAACAGGCGCGTCTCGTCCCAGCGCTCAGTCGCGACCAGCGCCGGACGTTCGGCGACGGCGCCGTCGGCCTCGCCGAACAGGCTCACTTGCTTGGCATTGCGTTCGCGCTGCTCCGCCGCTTCGAGCGCGATGCCGACCGAGGCGAACAGCTTGGCGCGGTCGCGCTCGATGCAGTCGAACGCGCCGGCGCGCACCAGCGCCTCGATCACGCGGCGATTCACCACATGCTTGTCGATGCGCTCGCAGAATTCGAAGATGTCCTTGAACGCCCCCGCCTCGCTCCTCGCCTTGAGAATGGCGGATATGGCGGATTCTCCTGTGCCCTTCACCGCGCCCAGGCCGTAGCGCAGCGTCTTTTCGTCCACCGGCACGAAGCGATAGTCGCCGGCGTTGATGTCGGGGGGCAGCACGGCAAGGCCGTTGACGAGCGCGTCGGCGTAGAACTGGTGCACCTTGTCGGTGTCGTCCATCAAAGCCGACAGGTTGGCCGCCATGAATTCGGAAGGGAAATGCGCCTTGAGGTACGCCGTCTGATAGGCGACGAGCGCGTAAGCCGCGGCGTGCGATTTGTTGAAGCCGTAGCCGGCGAACTTCTCCATCAAGTCGAACAGCTCGTTCGCCCGCTTCTTGTCGACGCCGTTCTTTTCCGCGCCGGCGGTGAAGATATCGCGGTGCTCGGCCATCTCCTCCGGCTTCTTTTTGCCCATGGCGCGGCGCAGGAGGTCCGCCCCGCCCAGGCTGTAGCCGCCAATCACCTGCGCGATCTGCATCACCTGTTCCTGATAGACCATGATGCCGTAGGTGGGCTCGAGTATGGGCTTCAGCCGCGGATCGAGGTATTCGACGCGCTGCTTGCCCTGCTTGCGCTCGATGAAATCCGGGATCAGGTCCATCGGCCCCGGGCGGTAGAGCGCCACCAGGGCGATGATGTCCTCGAAGCGGTCGGGCTTCGCCTTTTGCAGCAGGTCGCGCATGCCGCGCGATTCAAACTGGAACACGGCGGTGGTGTTGGCGCTGGCGAATACCTTGTACGCCGCGGGGTCGTCTAAGGCGATCGCCTCGAGCGCGAACTCGGCGTGACGCTCGCCGTAATCGCGGCGGCGGATGTAGCGCATCGCCCAGTCGAGGATGGTGAGCGTGGTAAGCCCGAGGAAGTCGAACTTCACCAAGCCGACGGCCTCGACGTCCTTCATGTCGAACTGCGACACCACGCTTTCGGCGCCTTGCGCCGTATACAGCGGACAGAAGTCGGTGAGCTTGCCCGGGGCGATCAACACGCCCCCCGCGTGCATGCCGACGTTGCGCGTCACACCTTCGAGCTGCTCCGCGAGCGCCAGCAGTTCGCGCGTTTCCTCGTCGCTTTGTTCGCGCTCCGCGAGCCGCGGTTCCATCTCGCGCGCCATGGCGAGCGTGATCAGCTTGCCCGGCTGGAACGGAATCATCTTGGCGAGTTCGTCGGTGCGGCCGTAATTCCATTCCATCACGCGGCCGACGTCGCGCACCACCGCTTTCGCCGCCATGGTGCCGAAAGTGGCGATCTGCGACACCGAAGCCGCGCCGTACTTGTTCTTCACGTACTCGATGACGCGGTCGCGCCCGTCCTGGCAGAAGTCGATGTCGAAATCGGGCATCGACACCCGCTCGGGGTTGAGGAATCGCTCGAACAGCAAGTCGTAGCGCAGCGGATCGAGGTCGGTGATACCGAGCGAATAGGCGACGAGCGAGCCCGCGCCGGAACCGCGGCCCGGGCCGACCGGAACGGCGTTCGACTTGGCCCAGTTGATGAAATCGGCGACGATGAGGAAGTAGCCGGGAAAGCCCATCTGGATGATGGTCGCGAGTTCGAACTCGAGGCGTGCGCGGTATGCCGGTTCGCGCTGCTTGCGCTCGCCTTCGTCGGGGAAGAGCCGCGGCAGCCGCCGCGCGAGCCCCTCTTCCGCTTTCTTCTGCAGGTAGTCTTCCAGGCTCACCCCCGCGGGGGTGGGAAACAGCGGCAGTTTGCTCTTGCCCAGTTCCAGCGTCAGGTTGCAGCGCCGCGCGATTTCCACGCTGTTCGCGAGCGCCTCGGGAACGTCGGCGAAGAGCTCCGCCATTTCCGTCTGGCTCTTGAAATAGTTCTCTTCCGTGTACAACCGCGGCCGGCGCTGGTCGGCGAGCACGTAGCCTTCCGCGATGCACACCCGCGCCTCGTGCGCGAGGAACTCTTCGCGCTTCAGGAATTGCACCGGGTGCGTCGCCACCACCGGCAGCTTCATCTTGGAAGCGAGCGCCAGGGCGCGAGCGATGTAGGCCTCGGTGTGGGCGGCGCCGGCGCGCTGCAGTTCGATATAGAAGCGCCGCGGAAACAGTTGCGACCACTCCGCCGCCGCGCGCTCGGCCTGCGCGGCGTTGTCCTGGGTAAGCGCCGTACCGATGTCCCCGGCAAGCGCGCCGGAAAGCGCGATCAGGCCGTCGGTGCCGAGTTCGGCGAGCCACGCCTTCTTCACCTCGGCGCGGCCGCGCACCTGATTCTGCAGCCAGGCGCGGGAGAGCAATTCGCACAGCTGGAGAAAACCTTGGCGATTGCGCACGAGCAGCAGCAAGCGCGAGGCCTTGTCGCGGTCGGATTCGTTGCTGACCCAGACGTCGCAGCCGATGACCGGCTTCACCCCGGCGGCGCGCGCCGCCTTATAGAACTTCACCATGCCGAAGACATTGGCGAGATCGGTGATGGCCAGCGCCGGCATGCCGTCCGCCGCCGCGCGCGCCACCGCGTCGTCCAGGCGCACGATGCCGTCGGTGACGGTGTATTCGCTGTGCAGGCGCAGGTGGACGAAGGCGGGGGTCATGGGCGAAGGAAATCGAACCCGCAAATTTTACCACCGCGATCTTCTCGCGCCTGGCCCGTGCGGCTGCGAACGCGCTCCTTGTATAATTTCGCTCCCCTCCGCGCATTGATCCGCCCGCGAATGTCTGCCAAGCCGTCGTCCCGTTCCAACGCCTTGTCCGCGCGCGAGGACGATGCGTCGCCGGCTTCGCGCAAGACGCTCGCCTTTGCCGCCCTGCTCGCCGGGGCCGCGGCGATCGCCTTCGCGCCGATCCTGGTGCGCCTGGCAGACACCGGGCCGACGGCGAGCGCGTTCTGGCGCCTGGCGCTGGCGCTCGCGCCGCTCTGGCTGTGGGCGCGCAGTTCGCCTCGAGCGCAGTCCGCCGCAAGGGACGCGTGGAAGCCGCTCGCCGTCGCCGGCCTGTGCTTTGCCGGCGATCTCGGCGCCTGGCATGTGTCTATCATGTACACCACAGTGGCGAATTCGACGCTGGAAGCGAATTTCGCGCCGATCTTCGTCACCCTGGGCGCGTGGCTCCTTTACCGCCAGCGCGTGTCGCGGGCGTTCCTGTTCGCGCTCGGCATCACGCTCGCGGGAGCGATTCTGCTCATCGGCCCGAACTTCGCGCTCGGCGGCCGCGCCCTCGCGGGCGATGCGCTGGGCGTGCTCACGGCGGTGTTCTACGCCGGCTACATGCTCGCCATCAAGGCCGCAACCGAGCGCGCGACGACGGCAGGCATCATGGCCGTCAGCACCACGGTGGCCGCCGCCGCCCTACTTCCCTACGCGCTCGCCACCGCAGACGTGTTCCTGCCGCAGTCGGCCTCGGGCTGGCTGGTGTTGATCGGCCTCGCCCTGGTGCCGCAGATCGCGGGCCAGAGCCTCATCGCCTACGCCTTCGCCCATCTACCCGCGGCGCTGTCCTCGGTGAGCCTGCTCGCGCAACCGGTGCTCGCGGCGTTCTACGCTTGGGTACTGTTGGGGGAAGCCATGCGGCCGGTGCAGATGGCCGGTGCCGTCGTGGTGCTGGCGGGCATCTACCTCGCCCGGCGCAGCGGCTGAGCGCGCCCCGGCGCGCTGCGTCAGCGGACGACGGTCTGCGCCGCGCCCGGCTGCCGCGCTTCGATCCGTCCGATGCGGTAGACGGTCTCGCCGGCCGCGGCAAGCATGCGCATGGCGGCATCGGCGTCGGCAGCGGCGACGATGAGCGCCATGCCGATGCCGCAATTGAACACGCGGTGCATCTCGCCTTCCGCGACGCCGCCCTCGCGCTGCAACCAGGAAAAGAGCGGCGGCAGCGGCCAGGAAGATTTGTCCAGCACCGCGGCGACGTTCTGCGGCAGCGCGCGCGGAATGTTCTCCACCAGGCCGCCGCCGGTGATGTGCGCCAGACCCTTCACCTCGAGTTCGCGCATCAGCGCGAGCAGCGGCTTGACGTAGATACGCGTGGGCTCGAGCAGCACGTCGGCAAGCGGCCGACCGTGGAAGTCCTGCGCGAGATCGGGCTTGGCGCGCTCGAGGATGGCGCGCACCAGCGAATAGCCGTTCGAGTGCGCGCCGCTCGAGGCAAGTCCCAACACCGCATCGCCGGCGACGATGCGCCTGCCGTCGATGATGGCGCTCTTATCCACCACACCCACGGCGAAGCCGGCGAGATCATATTCGCCCGCGGGATACATGCTCGGCATCTCCGCCGTCTCCCCGCCGATCAACGCGCAACCCGCGAGTTCGCAGCCGCGGGCGACGCCCTTGATGACGTCGGTCGCGCTCGCTACGTCGAGCTTGCCGCAAGCGAAATAGTCCAGAAAGAACAGCGGCTCCGCACCCTGCACCAGCACGTCGTTCACGCTCATGGCGACGAGATCGATACCGACCGTGTCGTGCCGCTGCAGATGGAAAGCGAGCTTCAGCTTGGTGCCGACGCCGTCCGTTCCCGCAACAAGTACCGGCTCGCGATATTTCTTCGAGATTTCGACCAGCGCGCCGAAGCCGCCGATCCCCGTCAGCACTTCGGGGCGCATGGTGCGCTTGGCAAACGGCTTGATCGCCTCGACCAGTGCGTCGCCCGCGTCGATGTCGACGCCGGCCGCGCGGTAGGACAAGGGATCTTTCGGAGGAGTGCTCAAGATTTGTGTGTTTGCCGAGATGCAGCTAGAGTTTTGAATTTTGCGCAGTAATTTTACTCGAAATGGAGCCCAAAATCCTGGCGGAGCCGAGCAATCTCTGGTGGCTCGTGCCCGTCGCGGTGGCGCTTGCCCTGCTCTATGTGCTGAGCCCGATCCTCGCGCCATTCCTTTTCGCCGGCATCCTCGCCTACATCAGCAATCCGCTGGTGAACTGGCTCGCGCGGCGCCGGGTGCCGCGCACCGCGGGCGCCCTGGCGGTGCTATTCGGCCTGGTCGGCCTGCTGGTGTTGTTCACGCTGATCCTGCTGCCGCTCGTGGCCAAGGAATTCCGCTTGCTCTCCGAGCGGCTGCCGGGCTTTCTCGTGCAGTTGAACGAGCAGCTCGCGCCCTGGTTGAAGAACCGCTTCGGCGTCGAATTGCAGTTCGACCTCGCTGCGCTGAAAAACCTGGCAAGCGACAACCTGCAAGGCGCCGACGGCCTGGGCATGAAGCTGCTCGCCTCGCTCAAGATCGGCGGGCTCGCCCTGCTCGGTTTCTTCCTCAATCTGCTGCTCCTGCCGGTGGTGCTGTTCTATCTGTTGCGCGACTGGACCGGCTTGATCGAGCGCATCGATGCGCTGCTGCCGCGCCGCTGGCAGGCGCAAATCGCCGAGGTCGCGCGCGAGATCGACGCGGTGCTCGCCGAGTTTTTGCGCGGCCAGATCGCGGTGATGCTGCTGATGAGCCTGTTCTACGTCGCCGGTCTCTGGGTCGCCGGATTGGAATTCGCCCTGCCCATCGGCATGATCACCGGCATGCTGGTATTCGTGCCCTATGTCGGCATGGCGACCGGCCTTACGCTCGCCACGCTCGCCGCCTTGATGCAATTCGCTAGCGTAGGCGAAGCGCTACCGGTGTGGATCGTGTTCGCGCTCGGTCAGGCGCTGGAAGGCATGCTGGTGACGCCGCTGCTGGTCGGAAAACGCATCGGCCTGCACCCGGTCGCGGTGATTTTCGCCCTGCTCGCCTTCGGCCAGGTATTCGGCTTCTTCGGTGTGCTGCTCGCGCTGCCCGCGAGCGCGGCGCTGCTTGTCGGCCTACGCCGCCTGGGCAAGCACTATCAGGCGAGCAGCCTGTACAACACGTGATGCGCCAGCTTCTCCTCGAACTCGCGCCGCAGCCGGAGCCGCTGCTCGCGAACTTCGTCCCTGGACGCAACGGCGCGGCGCTGCAGGCGCTCACCGACATCGCCGCCGGTACGAGCACGGAGCGCTTCGTCTATCTCTGGGGCGACGCCGGCAGCGGCAGGACGCATTTGCTGCGCGGCTTGGTGCAGGCCACGCGGGCGAACGAGCGAGGGATTTCGGCGCGCTATCTCCCGGCGCGTGAGTCGGCGAGCCTGTCGCTCGCCGCACTCGCCGCGGACAGCATCGTCGCCGTCGACGAAGTGCAGGCGCTCGCGCCCGAAGCGCAAGTCGCTCTGTTCGACCTGTACAACCGCGTGCGCGCCGCCGGCGGCTCCCTGGTTGCAAGCGGCGATGCGACGCCGGCGCAGCTCGCGCTGCGCGAAGACCTGCGCAGCCGCCTCGCCTGGGGACTCGCCTATCAGCTGCATCCCTTGTCGGACGCGGAGAAAGCGGCGGCGCTGGCAGAGCACGCGCGTGCGCGCGGGCTCGTCCTCCCGCAAGAGGTCATCGCTTACCTGCTCGCGCACGCCGCGCGGGACATGAAGAGCCTGATCGCCATCGTCGATGCGCTAGACCGCTATTCGCTCGAGCGCAAGCGCCCGATCACCCTGCCGCTGGTGCGCGAGGCGCTGGAAGCCGGTCATGACTCACACTAATGCGAAACTTCAAGTGAACCTCGTCTTATTCGATCTCGACAACACGCTACTCGACGGCGACAGCGACTATGAGTGGGCGCAATACCTGATCGAGCAGGGCGTGCTCGAGCGCGAGGAGTACGAGGCGCGCAACCAGGAATTCTTCGACCAGTACAAGGCCGGGCGACTGGATATCTACGCCTTCCTCGACTTCCAGCTCGCGCCGCTCGCCAGCCATCCGCGCGCGCAGCTCGACCTCTGGCACGGGCAATTCATGCGCGAGAAGATCCTGCCGCGCATCGGCCACGCAGCGCGGCGCCTGGTGGCCGGGCATCTGGAAGCGGGCGAGCTCTGCGCCATCGTCACCGCCACCAATTCCTTCATCACGGCGCCGATCGCGCGCGAATTCGGCGTGCCACATCTCGTCGCCACCGAACCCGAGGAAGTCGGCGGCAGATTCACCGGGCGCGTGCGCGGCACGCCCTGCTTTCGCGAGGGCAAGATCACTCGGGTGGAAGGGTGGCTCGCTGCCCAGGGCAGGCGCTGGAGCGACTTTGCCGAAAGCCGTTTCTACAGCGACTCGCACAACGATCTGCCGCTGCTCGAGCGCGTCAGCCGCCCCGTCGCCGTGCGTCCCGACCACACGCTCAGGCAAACGGCGCTCGAGCGCGGCTGGGACATCCTCGCCCTCGACTAGGACCGACGGCGCGCGAATAATCGCCATTAATTCATGGTCTTGCCATCGGCCGACGCAGCACGGTGAACGGTCGGCTCGGGCCGCGCGTTCGGATCCCGGCGGCACGGCGCGGCAGGAGCGAAATTGGGGTATCATGCCGCCCGCAGCAGCCGTGCGGCCCCGCGTCGATCAGAACATCTGAAATCCTTGCCGCTTCGCACCGCAGCCCGACCCTAACCGCATCCTCGCCGCACCTTGATCAGAAAATTCATCCGCCGCATGTTCAGCATGGGTGCCGGTGCGGAGCCCAAGCCGAAAATCTACGGACGCGACAAGCACGGCATCGAGCGTAGTTCGATCAGCCGCGGCGCGCTCAAGGTGTGCGAGATCCTGCGCCAGCACGGCCATACCGCCTACGTCGTCGGTGGGGCCGTGCGCGATCTTCTGCTCGGTGTGCCGCCCAAGGATTTCGACGTCGCCACCGACGCGAATCCGGACGAGGTGCACCGCCTGTTCCGGCGCTCGCACCTGATCGGCCGCCGCTTCAAGCTGGTCCACGTGCTGTTCGGACAGGAAACGGTGGAGGTCTCCACCTTCCGCGCCGGCGAGGGTGGCGAGGCCGACGAGCACGGGCGGTTGCTGCGCGACAACGTCTACGGCACACGCGCCCAGGATGCGGCGCGGCGCGATTTCACCGCGAACGCGCTCTACTACGATCCGCACGAGGAGACCGTGCTCGATTATCACGGCGGCCTCGCCGACGTGCGCAAGAAGACCATGCGCATCATCGGCGACCCGGTGTTGCGCTTCCGCGAAGACCCGGTGCGCATGCTGCGCGCGGTACGCTTCGCGGCGAAGCTCGGGTTTTCCATCGACCAGAAGACGCGCGCGCCGATCCGCCAGCTTGCGCCCCTGATCGAGAACGTGCCGGCGGCGCGCCTGTTCGAGGAAATGCTGAAGCTCCTGCTGTCGGGGCATGCGGCGGCCTGCGTCGCTCAGTTGCGCAAGGAAGGCCTGCACCACGGTCTGCTGCCGCTACTGGACGTGATCCTGGAGCAGCCGCTCGGCGAGCGCTTCCTGCACCTCGCGCTCGATCAGACCGACACCCGCATCCGCTCGGGCAAATCGGTGTCGCCGGCGTTTCTCTTCGCCGCCCTGCTCTGGCATCAAGTGCTCGCCTCCTGGAAGGCGAACATCGAGGGCGGCGCGCGCAGCATCCCGGCGCTCTATCTCGCCATGGATCAGGTGCTCGACGCGCAGACCGACAAGCTGTCCATTCCGCGCCGCTACACCTCGACCATGAAGGAGATCTGGGCGCTGCAGCCGCGCCTGGAGCAGCGCTCGGGCAAGCGCGCTTTTGCGCTGCTCACCCATCCGCGCTTCCGCGCCGGCTACGATTTCCTGCTGTTGCGCGCCGAAAGCGGCGAGGTGCCGATGGAGCTCGCCAATTGGTGGACGCGCTTCCAGGACGCCGAAGTCGAGGAACGCAACGCCATGCTCGTTCCCGACGCCGGACCGAAGAAGCGCTCGCGCGGCCGGCGCCGGCGTAAGCCTCAGGCGGCGACGGAGGCTGCACCGGGCACGGACGGCGCGGATACGCCGCCAGCCTCGTCGGACTAAGGCGCGCCTAGCGACCTGTGCCAGCAGCGATGAGCTCGACGCATAGCGCGTATATCGGCCTGGGCAGCAACCTCGAGCAACCCGAGGATAAGGTGCGTGCCGGCATCGCCGCGCTCGGCCGTCTGCCGCAGACGCGGCTCGCCGCCGCTTCCTCGCTCTACCGCAGCGCGCCGCTGGGCCTCGTCGAGCAGCCGGACTTCATCAACGCCGCGGCGAAAATCGAAACCGAACTCGCGCCGCGGCCGCTGCTTGCGGCGCTGCTCGACATCGAAGCGCGCTTCGGCCGCAAGCGCTCCGTGGCGAACGCCGCGCGCACGCTCGATCTCGATCTCTTGCTCTACGACGACGCAATCATCGACGCGCCCGGCCTCGCCGTGCCGCACCCGCGCATGCACGAGCGCGCGTTCGTCCTCGCGCCGCTCGTCGAAATCGCCCCGCAGTGCGCGATCCCCGGCAAGGGGCCGGCAGCGCAATTCCTGGCGCACTGCCGCGACCAGGTCGTAGCGAGACTCGCTGCATGATCGTCAAGCTCCCCGTCGTCGCCCAGACCGCGGCGTTGCTGTCGCTGTCTAACGTATTCATGACCTTCGCCTGGTACGCGCACCTGAAGGAACTCGGCAGCAAGCCCTGGGTCATCGCCGCCTTGGCGAGCTGGGGCGTCGCGCTGTTCGAATACCTGCTGCAGGTACCGGCCAACCGCATCGGCTACGGCCAGCTATCGCTGCCGCAATTGAAGATCATGCAGGAGGCGATCACGCTTGCCGTGTTCGTTCCCTTCGCAGTGTTCTACATGCAGCAGCCGCTCAAGCTCGATTACCTCTGGGCCGCCCTGTGTATCATGGGCGCCGTGTATTTCATCTTCCGCGCTTAACGTGGACAAATACCGCTACATCGTGGTCGAGGGGCCGATCGGCGTGGGCAAAACCAGCCTCGCGCGGCGCCTCGCCGAACATCTCGGCGCCGAATTGCTTCTCGAAAAACCGGAGCAGAATCCCTTCCTTGCGCGCTTCTACCAGGACATGGAGCGCCATGCGCTGCCGACGCAGTTGTTCTTCCTCTTCCAGCGCTTCAATCAGCTGCGCGCGCTGGCGCAACTGGACATGTTCAGCCGCGTCACGGTGTCCGACTTCCTGCTCGACAAGGATCCGCTGTTCGCGCGGCTGACGCTCAACAACGACGAATTGCATCTGTACCAGCAGATCTACGCCACCCTCGCGCCGCAGGCGCCGCGCCCCGACCTGGTGATCTACCTGCAGGCGCAGGCGGAAACGCTGATCGAGCGGGTGAAGCGCCGCGGCGCCGATTTCGAGCGGCCGATCTCGGAAGGCTATCTCGCGCTGGTGGCGGAGAGCTATAACCGCTTCTTCTACCACTACACCGGCACGCCGGTGCTGATCGTCAACTCCGAGCGGCTCAACTTCGTCGATCGGCCGGCCGATTTCGAACTGCTGCTCGCCCGCGTCGCCGGCATGCGCGGGCAGCGCGAGTACTTCAACCTGGGCGAATAAGGGCCCCGACCATGGACATCGTCACTTCCGTCAGCGCCTTGCGCGAGCGCCTGCAGCGCGAACCCAACAATGTATTCGTGCCCACCATGGGCAACCTGCACGAAGGCCACATCGGCTTGATCCGCCTGGGCAAGCCCAAGGCCGCGTGCACGGTGGTGAGCATTTTCGTCAACCGCCTGCAGTTCGGGCCGAAGGAAGACTTCGACCGCTATCCGCGCACTTTCCAGAGCGACTGCGACAAACTCGCCGGTGCCGGCGTCGACGTGGTGTTCGCGCCGGACGAGCGCGAGATCTACCCGGAGCCGCAGACCTTCACCGTCGAACCCTCCGATCTGCAGCACCTCCTCGACGGGGCCTTTCGGCCGGGGCATTTCCGCGGCGTCGCCACCGTGGTGCTGAAGCTGTTCAACATGGTCGGGCCGCATGCCGCGATATTCGGCAAGAAGGACTATCAGCAATATCTGGTGCTGCGCGACATGGTGCGCCAGTTCGCGCTGCCGGTGGAGATCATCCCGGCGGAAACGGTGCGCGCGCCCGACGGCCTGGCGCTCTCTTCGCGCAACGGCTATTTGAGCGCGCCAGAGCGCGCCGAAGCGCCGCGGCTGTACGCGACCCTCAGGCGCGCGCAGGAGGCGCTCGCCGCGGGCGAGCGCAACTTCCAGCGCATCGAACTCGAATCCATGGCGCTGCTGTCGCAACACGGTTGGTCACCGCAGTACCTGTCGGTGCGCCGCCGCGCGGACCTGCAGGCGCCGCTCGCCGCGGATCGCGAGCTGGTGGTGCTCGCGGCCGCCCATCTGGGCAAGACGCGGCTGATCGACAATATCGAAGTCTCGCTGTAGCGTAGGCGCCTGGGCACCCGCCCGTGCGGACGGAGGAGAAGATGAGGCAAAGCATCTTGCGCGTGCTGGCGCTCGCCGGCGTCACGATTGCCGCCAGCGCTTGCGGCGATATCAACTTATGGCCCTTGCGCGGCGGCGTCGAGCAGGATCTCACGCGCGCGCCCGCGGGCGCCACCGCCTATCAATGCGAGGGCGGCAAGCGCCTGTTCGTGCGCTACCTCGACAATGGTGCCGCTGCCTGGGTGATCCTGCCCGAGCGCCAGTTCCGGCTGAATCAGGCGCAGGCGGCATCCGGCCGCCGCTACGCGAGCGGCGACGCACGCCTCGAAGTCAACGGCGACGCGGCGACGCTGTTCGACGGCTCGACTGCGACCTACACCGGGTGCAAGGCAGCCGGCTGAGACTGCGCGCAGCGCTCAGGCGCGGCGCACGCTGAATCGGGGAAAACGCGCCGCGAGGCGCTCGAGCAGCGCCGCGCTCGCCCACACCTGCCCGCTGCCTCCGACCGAGGCACCGTCGCGGCGCTCCTGCAAGACATAGGACTGCGCGCCGAGAGCGGCCAGCGACTCGCTCAGCCGCTCGAGTTCTCCCGCTGCAAGCAGGCGGGAATCCCAAGTGGTGCGAAATTCGTGCTCCTTGCCGCTGGCTAGCAGCATGCGCGCGCTCGCCAGCGCCGCCGCGCCGCTCGCGCGCACGCCGGTGACGCCGTCGTAGGCCGCATCGAACGGGGCCTTGGCGTCGAAACCGACCCAGTCGGCAAACTGCAGGACTTGCGCGAAGCGGCGCGGATAGATGCCGGCGCTATGCAGGCCGACACGGTAACCGAGCGCTTTCGCCGCGTGCATCGCCGCCGACAACCCAGCTTGCGCCGGGGGCTCGCCGCCGCTGCAACCCCGCGCATCCAGCCGTCCACGGCCCGTCCCTTATACACACCTGACGCTGCCGACGCAGACGATAGTGTAGATCTCGGTGTCCGCCACATAACGCAAAACCAAATCACCCACAGCG
>CAZMGP010000050.1:0-34940 GCA_964565875.1 uncultured Enterobacteriaceae bacterium | reverse complement strand
AATCGAATCAAGTTAACAGCCCCTCATTTCATTTTGAAACCAGTTCTAAGAAGAAACTTGCAAGGAGGAGAAAATGACTGGACGTGTCAACTTCATCCACGCATTGGCGCTCGCGCTCGCCTGTGCCGTATGCACACCGCTGCAGGCGCAGGCGCAATATCCGACCAAGCCCATTCGCATCGTCTTGCAGTTCCCCGCGGGCGGCTCGACCGACGCGGCGGCGCGCCAGCTCGGGCAGGTGCTGACGCAGTCGATGGGACAGCCGGTGCTGGTGGAGAACCGCCCCGGTGCCGACGGCGCCATCGCGGGCGAATACGTGGCGAAGTCGGCAGCGGACGGCTATACGCTGTTCCTCGCCTCCAACACCCCCACCATGCAGGTGCCGCTGCTGCGCAAGAATCCGCCCTACGACGTCATCAACGATTTCACCCCCATCACCATGGTGGGGCGCTACGTCTTCGTCGCCGTGGTCAATCCCGCGGCGCTGCCGGTGAAATCGATGACCGAGCTCATCGCCTGGGCAAAGGCGAATCCGGGCAAGCTCAATTTCGGCAGCTTCTCCGGCGTCGGGCAACTGCTGTTCGCGCAGATGCGCACCACGAACAACATCGACATGGTGCTGGTGCCTTACAAGGGCGAGGCGCAGACCATCGTCGACGTGCTCGCCGGTCGTACCCCCTTCACCTTCGCCACCCCTACGGTCGTCGGCCCGCACATCAAAGACGGAAAGCTGCGGCCGCTCGCGATCCTGCTGCCCACGCGCAGCGCGCTTCTGCCCGAGGTTCCGACCACCGTCGAAGCCGGCATGGCGCCGTTCAGCGTCGCCACTTTCGTCGCCCTGTTCGGTCCCGCGAAAATGCCGCCGGAGATCGTGGCGCGGCTGAATAAGGAGTTCAACGCCGCGATGAAGCTGCCTGGGATGCACGAGCAGATCGAGCGCCAGGGCATCCAGTTAGCCGGCTCCACGCCGGCCGAGCTCGGCGCGTTCATCAAGGAGCAGCTCGGCGCCTGGGGTCGTGCCTTCCGCGAAGCGGGGATGTACCCGGAGTAGATCGGAGGAACGCGTTCGAAACCCGGCGTCAGCTTCGATCGGCGGCCGCACGCGCCGCGCGACCCAGGCCCAGTTCCAAGGCGCGCTTGATGTTCTGCAGGCACACTGCTGCCTCCTCGTCGATGCGCCGGATCGCGTCTTCGGTCGGCGCTTTCGGGCAAGCCGGATTGATGAGCATGCGCCGGTAGCGACAACCGGCAGTTATCGGTTCAACCTCGTAGCGCACGACGATCGGGCCGATGAACTCCGTGTGCGTTTCCGCCACCCACAACCGCGGATGGACGCGCTCGGTCACCAGCCAGTCGAGCAGAACCTCGCCCGTGCGCGTGCGCCAGCGCTCGCGAAAGCGCTCGCCTGCGGCGAGCGGCCGGTCCGGGCTGTCGATGTGATGCGAAGCGGCGATCCATTCCGGCCAGCTATTGGGGTTGGACACATAATCGAGGATGTCTCCCGCCGCTGCCGCGATCACGATGTCGTGGCTGCGCTCGAAACGCAGGCTCTCGCTCACGTGGTGCTCACGCGTCGACTACTTGAACGAATGTCATAGCTTGTAGCCGAACTGGCGCAGCAGGCCCTTGCGCCAGTTGACGTCCGCTTCGGTTTCGGTGCCGCGCGGCGAGTCGCCGTCGACGACCCCGAGGATGCCGCGGCCCTGTTCGGTCTGCGCCATCAGCACTTCGGTCGGGTTCGCCGTGGCGCAAAAGATGCGACATACCTCGGGCACCATTTTCAGCGCGTTCAGCACATTCACCGGAAAGAAGCCCTCGCCGAGGAAGATGATGAAGCTGTGACCGGCGCCGATCGCCATCGCATTCTTCTGCGCGAGTTCGATCATCGCCGGATCGGTGCCGGAGAGCCGCAACAGGCACTTGCCCGAGGCTTCGCAGAAGGCGAGACCGAACTTGATCCCCGGCACCGCACCGACCAGCGCTTCGTGCACGTCTTCGACAGTCTTGATGAAATGGGTCTGTCCGAGGATGAAATTGATGTTGTCGGGCTTGTCGATTCTGACACTGGTCAAATCCATGGCGGCTCCTTACGTGCAAAGCGAACATAGCCAAGAGCCGTTGCGAAATTGATTTTGCAACGGCTAATTTAGGGGAGTATGAGGGGATCTATCCCCTCATTTCGTAACATGCTCCAAGTTTATTACCGCGAGCGAACCGCGTGAATGCTTTGCGTACGAAATGTCCGCATCCGTCATTTGCGCTGCGCGCAACGCTGGTGGAGAGGGTGAACTAGATCACGCTGCACTTGTCTATTTACGTACAGCATCCACCCTAGTTCGATGCAGGATATACCCCGCTGCATTTCCCAGTCAGGAAGGCGAGAATTATCGTGTCGTCACGCGAACAAGCCGCGGACACAGCTCGTACGCGACTGTGAATAAAGCGGGCGAAACCCAAGACCGTCTCAATCTTGCAGAAGGAGGTCATGCTATGGCCCAACGCAGCAGAGGAAGCTCGCGCAAGCGCACGACAGCGCATCGGTCGAACGCCCTGTCGTTGCTGGAGGGACGCATCCAAGAATCCGACGGCGTCGCTGTGCCGTCGCGCGAGCAGGAGCGGCAGTTGCTGCAGACCATCGGCAGCTTGTTGCAGCAACGCGAAGCGGCGAACGATGCCGCTCGCCTAGAAACAAGATAAAACACTAGCACCTGCCTGCGCGCTGCTCGCCGCACTCAGGTCTTGGCGCTGAAATCGAGATCGTCGTGTGAGGGCGGAGGCGGCGCCGCGGCGGCCGGTGCGGACGCGGTCGCCATGCGCGCCGCGATGCGTGCAGCCGCGGGCGGGATATTCTTGGTGGGATCGTCGGCTACCACCGTCCCGCTATTGGCCAGCGCCGCTTCGAGGTCCTGTTGAATCTGCGCCACGTCGAAGGGCTGCCGTCCCTGCATGCGCAGCAGGATGCGCGCTGGTAGATCCTGGATACGCGGCGTGGCGGCGCGCACGTTGGCCGCAGTAGTGAGCACGGGCACGCAGTGCACGTTCTTGAAGCCCGGGTTGGCGCGCTCCATGGCATCGATGATGGCGTTCTGCGCCTTGGCGATGCCCATGAGCAGTTCTGCGAGTTGGGCGTTGTCCATTGCCGGCTCCCCTGATCGTTGTCGTTCGGCTAATCCAAGGATACCGCAGGTGAGGGGAGCGCAGCATTAGTTGCTTGATTCTGGCGAGGGCGCAGCCTCCAACAGCGCCTTTGTGGGAGGCCCGCCCCCGGGCCGATCACACTTCGAGCGAGCGCGGGTCGGGGCGAGGGCGCCCTTCCCACAGATGCAACGGTATTAGCCGGAGTGCCAGAACTGACGCGGCTTTCCAGGCAGATGGCAGAGGTGCGCGGGCAGCCGTGCCGCCCGTCGATGTGGTAGCGCTACTTCCTCTGGCGCAGCCTGCGGATGGCGGCGATCTGCGCCGCCGCCTGCGCGAGCTCGGCCAGCGCTTCGGCGTACTCCATCTTGCCGGTGCGGTTGGCGAGGTTCTCCTGCGCCTGCTTGTGCGCTTCGAGCGCCTTCGCCTCGTCCAGATCGTGGCCGCGGATGGCCGTGTCGGCCAGCACCGTGATCACGTTGGGCTGCACTTCTAGGATGCCGCCGGCGACGAAGATGAGCTGCTCTTCGCTGCCGTCCGCCGGCTTGATGCGCACCGTGCCCGGCTTGATGCGGGTGATGAGCGGCGTGTGCTTGGGGTAGATGCCCAGTTCGCCCTCTTCGCCGGGCAGCACCACGAACTCGGCCTCACCGGCGTAGATCGATTCTTCGGCGCTGACCACGTCAACGTGAATTGTGTGTGCCATGATACTTAGAACCTCTTTTCACCGACACCGGGCGAGCCCGGTGTCGACTCTTCTTACTGCAGGGTCTTCGCTTTCTCGACCGCTTGCTCGATCGACCCCACCATGTAGAACGCCTGCTCGGGCAGGTGATCGTATTCGCCGTTGACGATCCCCTTAAAGCTCTTGATCGTATCCTTGAGCGGCACATACTGGCCCTTCTGGCCGGTGAACACCTCCGCCACGCTGAAAGGCTGCGACAGGAAGCGCTGGATCTTGCGCGCGCGTGCCACGACCAGCTTGTCTTCGGGCGAGAGTTCGTCCATGCCCAGAATGGCGATGATGTCGCGCAGCTCCTTGTAGCGCTGCAGCACCGACTGCACCGCGCGTGTCGTCGCGTAATGCTCCTCGCCGATCACGTGCGGGTCGATCTGGCGCGAAGTCGAGTCGAGCGGGTCGACCGAGGGATAGATACCGAGCAAAGCGATGTCGCGCGACAGCACCACAGTCGCGTCGAGGTGGCCGAAGGTGGTAGCGGGCGAGGGGTCGGTCAAGTCGTCCGCCGGCACGTACACCGCCTGGATGGAAGTGATCGAGCCGGTCTTGGTCGAAGTGATGCGCTCCTGCAAGCGACCCATTTCCTCGGCGAGCGTCGGCTGGTAGCCCACGGCGGACGGCATGCGGCCGAGCAGCGCCGACACTTCCGTGCCGGCCAGGGTGAAGCGGTAGATGTTGTCGACGAACAGCAGCACGTCGCGGCCCTCGTCGCGGAACGATTCGGCGATGGTGAGGCCGGTCAGCGCCACGCGCAAGCGGTTGCCCGGCGGCTCGTTCATCTGGCCGTAGACCATCGCTACTTTCGACTTTTCGAAGTCCTCGACGTTGACCACGCCCGCTTCGATCATTTCGTGATAGAAGTCGTTGCCCTCGCGGGTGCGCTCGCCCACGCCGGCGAACACCGACATGCCGGAGTGCGCCGTCGCGATGTTGTTGATCAGTTCCATCATGGTCACGGTCTTACCCACGCCGGCGCCGCCGAACAGGCCGATCTTGCCGCCCTTGGCGAAGGGGCAGATCAGGTCGATAACCTTGATGCCGGTTTCGAGCAGCTCCTGGCTGGGCGAGAGTTCGTCATACTTGGGCGCGGCGCGGTGGATCGAGGCGACCTTTTCTGCGCCGACCGGACCCTTTTCGTCGATCGGGCGGCCGAGCACGTCCATGATGCGGCCCAGCGTCTTGTGGCCCACCGGCACCGAGATCGGCGCCTGCGTGTTCACCACTTTCATGCCGCGGCGCAGACCGTCGGAGGATCCGAGCGCGATGGTGCGCACGATGCCGTCGCCCAACTGCTGCTCGACTTCGAGCGTCAGCCCGATGTCGTCCATCTTCAGCGCGTCATAGATGTTCGGCATCTGGTCGCGCGGGAATTCCACGTCCACCACCGCGCCGATGCACTGTACGATCGTTCCTTGGCTCATCGTATTTTCCTAAACTAAATGTTCTGTTCGAATTCGGTCGATTGATCGCCTCAGACCGCCGCCGCACCGCCGACGATCTCCGACAGCTCTTTGGTGATGCTGGCCTGGCGCGTCTTGTTGTAGATCAGCGTCAGCTCGTCGATGACGTTGCCCGCGTTCTCGCTGGCGGACTTCATCGCCACCATGCGCGCGCTCTGCTCGGAGGCCATGTTCTCCGCCACCGCCTGGTAAATCAGCGCCTCGATGTAGCGAGTGAGCGTCTGGTCGAGCACGGTCTTCGCGTCGGGCTCGTAGATGTAGTCCCAGGAGCCCTCCGGCGCGCCGAGCTTTTCGCCGGACAAGGGCAGGAGCTGTTCCATCACCGGCTCCTGCTTCATGGTGTTGACGAACTTGGTGTAGAAGATCATCAGCCGGTCGAAGCGGTCCGCGACGTAGCCGTCGAGCATGTATTTAAGTGCCCCGATCAGCTTGTCCATGTGCGGCCGATCGCCCATGCCGATCACCTGCGACACGATGTTCGCACCCAGGCGCTGCATGAATCCCAATCCCTTGTTGCCGATGCAGCAGACTTCGAAGCTCTCTCCCTCGGCTTCCCAGGCGCGCATCTTGGCGAGCGTCATCCGTAGGACGTTCGTATTCAATCCCCCGCACAGGCCCTTGTCGGCCGTGACGACGATGATGCCCACGCGCTTCACCGTGTCGCGCGTCACCAGGTAGGGGTGGCGGTACTCCGGATTGGCATGCGACAGGTGGGCCGCGACGTTGCGGATCTTGTCGGCGTAGGGGCGCGCCGAACGCGTGCGTTCCTGCGCCTTGCGCATCTTCGACGCCGCCACCATCTCCATCGCCTTGGTGATCTTGCGCGTGTTCTGCACGCTCTTGATCTTGTTTCTGATTTCCCTCGAGCCGGCCATTGCCTGTCTCTCCGTTCGTCCTCAAGTGCCCGCGCGGCTAGTAAGTGCCGTTCTTCTTGAAGTCCTTGACCGCTTCGTGCAGCGTCGCTTCGTCTTCCTTGGACAGGTCCTTGGTCGACTCGACGCGATCGACCATCGCGGCGTACTTGTCCTTGACGTAGGCGCGCAGCGCACGCTCGGCGGCGAGCGCCTTGGCGACGGGGATGTCGTCGAAGTAGGCGTTGTTCACGGCGAACAGCGTGATGGCCATCTCCCACACCTGCAGCGGCTCGTACTGCGGCTGCTTCATCAGTTCGGTGACCATCCGGCCGCGCTCGAGCTGCTTTCTGGTCGCTTCGTCCAGGTCGGAGGCGAACTGGGCGAAGGCCGCGAGCTCGCGGTATTGCGCGAGCGCCAGACGCACACCGCCGCCCAGCTTCTTGATCACCTTGGTCTGCGCCGCGCCGCCTACGCGCGACACCGAAATGCCGGCGTTGATGGCCGGGCGGATGCCGGCGTTAAACAGGTCGGTCTCGAGGAAGATCTGGCCGTCCGTAATCGAGATCACGTTGGTCGGCACGAAGGCGGTGACGTCGCCCGCCTGGGTTTCGATCACCGGCAGTGCGGTGAGCGAGCCGGTCTTGCCCTTGACTTCGCCCTTGGTGAAGCGCTCGACATAGTCGGCGTTCACGCGCGCGGCGCGCTCGAGCAGGCGCGAGTGCAGGTAGAACACGTCGCCGGGATAGGCTTCACGGCCCGGCGGGCGACGCAGGAGCAGCGACACCTGGCGATAGGCCCAGGCCTGCTTGGTCAGGTCGTCGTAAATGATTAGGGCGTCCTGGCCGCGGTCGCGGAAGTATTCGCCCATGGTGCAGCCGGAGTAGGGCGCGATGTACTGCATCGCCGCCGATTCTGAGGCAGTGGCGGCCACCACGATCGTATAGGCCATGGCACCGTGCTCTTCCAGCCGGCGCACCACGTTCACCACCGAAGACGCTTTCTGCCCGATCGCGACGTAGATGCAGATCAGGTTCTTGCCCTTCTGGTTGATGATGGTGTCCACCGCGACGGCGGTCTTGCCCGTCTGGCGGTCGCCGATGATCAGCTCGCGCTGGCCGCGGCCGATCGGCACCATCGAGTCGATGGATTTCAAGCCGGTCTGCACCGGCTGGGAAACCGATTGCCTATCGATCACACCCGGCGCGACTTTCTCGATGACGTCGGTCATCTTGGCATTGATCGGACCATTGCCGTCGATCGGCTGGCCGAGGGAATTGACCACGCGGCCGATCAGCTCGGGCCCGATGGGCACATCCAGAATCCGGCCGGTGCACTTGACGGTATCGCCCTCGGAGATGTGCTCGTAGGCGCCCAGCACCACCGCGCCGACGGAATCGCGCTCGAGGTTCAGCGCCAGGCCGAAGGTGTTGTTGGGGAATTCCAGCATTTCGCCCGCCATCACGTCCGACAGGCCGTGGATGCGGCAGATGCCGTCGGTGACCGACACCACCGTGCCCTGGGTGCGGACATCGGCCGACAGCGCAAGATTCTGGATCTTGCTCTTGATCAGCTCGCTGATCTCGGAAGGATTCAACTGTTGCATGCTATCTCCTGAACCTTTAAGTAGCCCTTAGGCCATGAGGGGATACTTCCCCTCATACTCCCCTGATTCGGTGCCCATTTCGTTCACTCCGGAACGGGCTCTAAACATACTCAGCTCGCCAGCAGGCCCACGGCCATGGCGTCGAGCTTGCCGCGCACCGAGCCGTCGATGACCTCGTCGCCGATGACGACGCGCACGCCACCGATGAGACCGCGCTCGACGCTCACCTGCGGATTGATTCTGCGCTTGAAGCGCTTTTCCAGGTCGGCCACCAGGCTCGCGAGCTGCGCCGCATCGAGCTCGAAAGCGGTGCTGATCTGCGCGTCGACCACGCCTTCGCGCTCATTCTTGAGCTCTTCGTACAAGGCGTCGATCTCGGGCAGGAGCGCCAGACGGTCGTTTTCGATCAGCAAATGGACGAAATTCTTCGCCTCGGCCGAGAGCTCTCTCGGCGCGAGCGACAGGAACAAACCCTGCAGCTGCGTCGCGGTGAGGTCGTACTTGGCCATGCACTCCTGCATGTCGGGATGCGCCACCACTTGCGCCAGGGCGCGCAGCGTCTCCGACCACGCGGCAAGCGCGCTGCCCGCGTCGGCGAGACGGAACACCGCCTCGGCGTAAGGCCGCGCGAGAGTTGCGGTCTCGGCCATGGTCTACAGCTCCCGCTTCAACTGATTCAGCAGCTCGGCGTGGGCCTGGGCATTGATTTCGCGCTGCAGGATCTTCTCGGCGCCGCTCACCACCAGGGCCGCCACCTGCTCGCGCAGGGCTTCCTTGGCGCTCGACACTTCCTGCTGAATCTCCGACTTGGCGCCCGCGATCATGCGCTCGCCCTCGGCCTTGGCCGAGTTCTTGGCTTCTTCGATCATTTGCTGGCTGCGCTTCTCGGCGTGCGCGACGATCTCGGCCGCGCGTTCACGCGCCTTGGCGAGCTCCTCGTTCGCGAGCTTGCCCGAGGCTTCGAGCTGCTGCTTGCCCTTTTCGCCGGCAGCCAAGCCGTCGGCGATCTGCTTCTGGCGTTCTTCGATCGCCTTCATCAGCGGCGGCCAGATGAACTTGACCGTGAACAGGATGAAGACGGCGAACGAAATCGCCTGGGCGATCAGCGTTAAGTTGATGTTCATGTTCGGTTTCCCTAACGGGCCTGGCCCGCACCGTCCGGGCCAGCGGCTGCGGACGGATTACTTCGCGACGACGGCGAGCAGCGGATTACCGAATGCGAACAGCATCGCGATACCGACGCCGATGATGAACGAGGCGTCGATCAGGCCGAGCAGCAGGAACACTTTGGCCTGCAACTGCGGAATCAATTCGGGCTGGCGTGCCGCGCCTTCGAGAAAGCGGCTGCACATCAATGCGACGCCGATACAGGCGCCCATGGCTCCCAATCCGACGATCAGGCCGATGCCAATGCCGGTGTAAGCCTGAATCATGGCCAAGGCTTGAATTTTATCCATCTCAGTTTGTCCTTTCTTGAACGAGTGTTATCAGGGGTGAAGAAAAAAGCGGTCGAGCGCTAGTGGCTCTCGTGCGCCATCGCGATGTAGACAATCGTCAACATCATAAAGATGTAGGCCTGCAGGGCGACGATCAGGATGTGGAAGATCGACCAGCCGATGCCGAGCAGGGCGCCGAAGAACACGCCGGAGAGGCTGGTCGCCGCCCACAGCCACAAGAGCAGGAAGATGATCTCGCCCGCGTACATGTTGCCGTACAGCCGCAGCGAATGCGACAGCGGCTTGGATATGTACTCGACCATATTGAACAGGAAATTGAACGGCCACAGCAGCGGGAAACCGCCGAAAGGCGCGCAGAACAGTTCGTGGATCCAGCCGCCCAGGCCCTTCACCGCGATGGAGAAATAGACCATCAACAGGAACACCGATATCGACAGCGCGAAAGTGGTGTTGACGTCCGCGGTCGGCACGATGCGGAATTCGTTCTGATGAAATACGTGCGTGAGAATCCAGGCGATGATGTCGACCGGCAGGAAGTCCATGGCGTTCATCAGCAGCACCCACACGAACACGGTGAGCGCGGCGGGCGCGACGAAATCGCGCTTGCCGTGGAATATGCCCTTTACCTGGTCGTCGACGAAGCCGAACAGCAGCTCGACGAAAGCCTGACGCTTGTTCGGCACGCCCGATGTCGCGCCGCGCACGATCCACCACAGGAAGGCGGTGGCGACGACACCGAGAATCAGCCCGGTCACCAGCGAATCCACGTGCAGCGTCCAGAAGCCGCCGTCGGCCACGGATTCCGCCTTGAAGCTCAGGTGGTGTTGAATGTAGCTCGTCGCGTTGAGTTCTTGCCCGTGCTCGGCAGCCATGCTTTTCGCCTGATTTATCCGTTTGCGCAGGCGCCCGGCGCCCGCCACCGCTTGCGGGGCTCAAGCCCCGTAAGCCAATACTTTGGGGAAATTGCCCCCTCCTCTACTTGTCGTCGCCGGCGAACAACGCCAGGCTGAATATCAGGATCGTGACGACGAACGATCCCAGCAATCCGATGATGACGACGTCCCGATAGGTCGCCAGCACGAACCACAGCAGCACCAATGCGAGGAATAGCTTGGCCGCCTCGGCTTTGAGAGCGGCGAAGAGAACCTCTCCGGCGGATCTGCCCCTCTTGGCCGAGCTGCGCGCGGCCATCGCCACGAACACCAGCCCGGCGACGATGCTGATCAAGCCACCCAGGGCCGCCGAAATCGCGCCATGAATTCCCGCAAGCCAGGCCGCGAATGACGCGATGACTATTGTGGCTAGTACTTGCAGCCCGATTACCGGGCGGAACTTACGCCACACTCGCCGCAACCCTGGATGCAAACCGGCGAAATTATACGGGTTTCCCCGATGCTGGGTCAATTCAGAATTCGCCCAAAAGGGACGCAATGCCTTGATCCACATCAACATCGAAGCCTGCGGTTAAAGGTATTTAATCAGTCGTCGTCCGACTCGATTCGGGCAGGGCGCGCCGCCTGCGGGGCGGGCGCCGAGCCGGTTCAAGCCGCGGCGACCGAACGGGCCTAAGGCGCAATATCCTGCCCGTCGCTAGCCAAATTATTGAGGAAGAGTAATGAATACCTGGATGTTGAACGCGTTTTTCGCACTGTTTTTCCTGCTGGCCTCCACCGGCTTGTTCTTTTTCGTGGTGACCAGGGGCGCGCTGCTGGTGCGCGGGATGTCGGCGGGCCAGAACAGCGACAAATCCCACGTCTATCCGATCTATTCGAACATGCGGCTGATCAAGTTGGTCGATTTTCAGCCGATCATTTCGGCCATTTTGCTGTTCCAGTACAGCCGCTTGGTATCGAAGATCGTCGCCGGGCTGCGCCAGACGAATTTGAAGGGGAAGAAGGTATTGGTCACCTCCTGCGCTTTCGGCAACGTCATGCCGCGGGTGATCGAGGCTTCGTTCCAATCCGGCGCCGAGCGCGTGCTGGTCGCGGACATCATCCGCAACGAATTGCTGCACGCCCGCAGCAAGCTCGGGCAATACGCGGGGAGAATCGAGTACATCGAGGACAACGCGACTTCCATGTCGCAGAAAGACGGCGTCGCTGATGCGAACGTGATGTTCTTCCTCCTGCACGAATTGCCGCACGAACTGAAGCTGCGTGCGCTCGCCGAAGCCGGTCGCGTGCTCGCCCCCGGCGGCAAGCTCTATCTCGCCGAATTCCACCGCCCGGAAGTGTGGGTGCTGCGCGCCCTATCCTGGACTTATTTCAAAGTGTTCGAGCCGCTGGGCCTCGCGCTCTGGGACACCCACGATCCGCTCAATTGCCTGGAATCCATGGGCGGTTGGAAGTGCGAGCGGCAGACCTACTTCTTCGGCAATTTCCAGGTCGTCACGGCGACCAAGCTGTAACCAGTCACAGGCGAGCCTCAGGGAGGTTCGCGCGAGGGCCGGCCGGCGACTTGAGCCGGCCCTCGCAGACGGTGCACGCGCCTCGCGCCGCTCCAAGCCTTGCTCGGGTAGAATCGCCAGCCGACCAGCCGCAGAGCTGGCGTCAATGAGGAGGAAGCATGCGCGTACAAGTGGCGATCATCGGTTCCGGGCCCTCTGGGCTGTTATTGGGACAACTGCTGCATAACGCGGGCATCGATGCGCTCATCCTCGAGGCACGCAGCAAGCAATACGTCCTCGGCCGCATTCGCGCCGGCCTGCTCGAACAGGGGGCGATCGATCTTCTCGACCGCGCCGGCGTCGGCGCGCGCCTGCACGCCGAAGGCCTCGTCCACCGCGGCATCGAACTGTGCTTCGGGGGCGAGCGCCACCGCATCGACTTGAGCGGCCTCGCCGGCGGCAAGTGCGTCACCATCTACGGCCAGACCGAAGTGACCAAGGATTTGATGGATGCGCGCGAAGCCGCAGGTGCGAAGACGGTGTACGACGCCGAGGACGTCAGCATTCACGAGTTTGCAGGCGAGCGGCCGCGCGTGCGCTATCGCCACCGCGGCGTCGAGCACGAGCTCGACTGCGACTTCGTCGCCGGCTGCGACGGCTTTCACGGGGTGTGCCGCGCAAGCGTTCCGGCGAACGCCATCAGTTGCTACGAACGCGTCTATCCCTTCGGTTGGCTCGGGCTCCTGGCGGACACGCCGCCCTGCTCCGAAGAGCTGATCTACATCGCCCACGAGCGCGGCTTCGCACTATGCACCATGCGGTCGCGCAGCCGCAGCCGCTATTACCTGCAGTGTTCGCTCGACGAGCGGGTCGAGCAATGGTCGGACGAGCGCTTCTGGGACGAGCTGCGGCGGCGGATCGATTCCAAGGCGGCCGCAAATTTGGTCACCGGACCGTCATTGGAAAAAAGCATTGCGCCGTTGCGCAGCTTCGTTGCCGAGCCCATGCGCTTCGGCCGCCTGTTCCTCGCGGGCGACGCGGCCCATATCGTTCCGCCCACCGGTGCCAAGGGGTTGAACCTGGCAGCGAGCGACATCCATTACCTGTCGACTGCGCTGATCGAGTACTACAGGAGCGGCAAAACGGCGGAACTGGACGCCTATTCGGGCAGGTGCCTGCGCCGCATCTGGCAGGCCGAGCGCTTTTCCTGGTGGATGACCAATCTGCTGCACAACTTTCCGGAGCAAGGCGCTTTCGGCAGCAAGATGCAGATGGCCGAGCTGGAACAGCTCGTCAACTCGAAGGCGGCGGCCACCGTACTCGCCGAGAACTACGTCGGCCTACCCTATTAGCCCAGAGGAGGCGGCTAGCGCGCCGCGCGCTTTTTCTTCTTCGCCGGAGAAGCCTTGGCGACCTCGGTCTTGGCGAAATACCAGTCGGTGTAGTCGTAGCCGGCGCTTGCGCGCGCCTCGGCTTCCTTCGCCGTCGCCGGCGGGCGCACCATGACCTTGTCGCCCGGGCACCAGCCTTCGGGGGTGGCGACGCCGTGTCGGTCGCTGGTCTGCAGCGCAGTGAGCAACCGCAAGAACTCCTCGATCGAGCGGCCGTTCGTCATGGGGTAATACACCATCGCCCGCACGTTCGCGTCGGGGTCGATGAAAAAGGTCGCGCGCACGGCCGAGGTGTCGCTCGCCCCCGGCTGGATCATGCCGTAGTCGTGCGCGATCTGCATCGAAAGATCGTCGATGATCGGGAATGGGACGTCGACGCCGAACTTGTCCTTGATGTTGCGAATCCACGCCAGGTGCGAGTAGGTGCTGTCGATCGACAGTCCCAGCAGTTCGCAGCCCAGCTTCTGGAAGCGCGGATAGGCGCGCGCGAAGGCGAGGAACTCGGTGGTGCACACCGGCGTGAAATCGGCCGGATGGGAAAAGAGGATCAGCCATTTGCCGCGGTAATCCCTCAGGGATCGCGGACCGTGCGTCGTTTTGGCAGTAAATTCCGGCGCCGGCTCGTTGATGCGCGGCAGCTTGGTGTTCCAGACGTTTTCCATTCGTTTTCTCCTATGCGGCGGACCCTGTCTCCGGTGATGCCTCGAAGCGGGCGATGACCTCTTTCGGGATGACGCCTGCTTTCAGCCCTTCCGGATCGGCCGGGTCGCGCAAACCCCATACGCGCACTTCGCGTCCCTCGACGATGAGTTTGCCATGGTTGTGCACCCGGTGCTCGACCACGAATACCTTGCTGCGCCACTCGCCGATCCAACTCTCCAGCGTGATGGTGTCGCCGAAGCGCGCCGGGCCGCGGAAGCTCGATTGAGCATCGACCAGCGCGAATCCGGCCATGCGGTATTCGGCCCAGAGCGTCGGCCAAGGCATGCCGCGCTCACGGAATAGCCTTTCCGTCGCCCGGTCGAACCATTCGAAATAGCGCGGATAAAAAACGATGCGCGCCGGGTCGCAGTCGGCGAAATCGACGACGATGTCGATGCGGGAAGGCTTCATTTGGACGCCGCTCGATACTTGGACGGTGGCGGATTGTCCTACATAGTTTACCCAGATACAATCGACGCGCACGAAGCCGGGGGAGGCTTCGCACCGCATCCTTGGAGGAGGAACTATGAAACTCGCTTTTCGGTTGGGGCTGTGCGCGCTCGCGCTCGTTGCCGGGCTGAGCACCGCCGTCGCCCAGGACAAACGCGTCGATCTGAAGCTCTCGACCTGGCTGCCGCCGCAGCACCCGCTTAACCCGGCACTGCAGGCCTGGGCGGACGACATCAAGAAGGCTTCGAACGGCTCGATCGCGAGCACCTTGTTCCCGTCGGAGCAATTGGGGAAAGCGTTCGACCATTACGACATGGCGCGCGACGGCATGGCCGACTTCACCTACGTCAATCCCGGCTATCAGCCCGGGCGCTTCCCGGTGATGGCGGGCGCCTCGCTGCCTTTCCTCTTTTCCAACGGCAAAAGCGGCAGCGCGGCGATCGACGCCTGGTATCGCCAGTACGCGGCGAAGGAAATGAAGGACGTGCATTTCTGCTTCGCCTTCGCGCACGATCCCGGCGCCTTCCACTTGCGCAAGAAGATCGTGCTGCCCGACGAAGTCCGCGGCATGAAAGTGCGCCCCGCGACGAGCACCGTCGGTCAGATCGTGACCCTGCTGGGCGGCACCAACGTTCAGGCCTCCGCACCGGAATCGCGCGACATGCTAGAGCGCGGCGTGGCCGATGCCATCACCTTCCCCTGGGGCTCGATCGTGCTCTTCGGCATCGACAAGGTGGTCAAGTACCACATGGATCTGCCGCTCTACACCACGCCCTTCGTCTGGGTGATGAACAAGGCCAAGTACGAGGCCATGTCCGCGGCGCAGAAGAAGGTGATCGACGAGCATTGCAACACCGTCTGGGCGGAAAAGGTCGCCGGCCCCTGGGCCGATTTCGAGTTTGCAGGACACGCCAAGTTGAGCGTTCCCGGGCACGAAGTGTACAAACTTACCCCGGATCAAGTCGCGGCTTGGCGCAAGGCAGTGGCGCCCGCGGAAACGCAATGGGCGAACGACGTGCGCAAGGCCGGCTACGATCCGAAGCAGGTGATGGACTCGCTCAAGCAAGACCTGGTCAAATACAAAGCGGGGCTCTGAACCTCGATCAGTCTGGATAGCGCAGCGCCGGAGTTCGCCGGCGCTGCGGCGCCCGCAAGCTCCGCGACGCAGAAGACAACATGAAACGCCGTTTCATGGACCGGGTGATCGACACCATCGAGTGGATCGCCGCGATCTTCGTCGGCATCGTCGCCGCGGATATATTCATCTCGGTGATGTTGCGGCACTTCTTCGCCGTCTCCATTCCCGACGGCTACGACTTCGGCCGGCTGCTGCTCGGCATCCTCATCTTCTGGGGCATCGCGGCCACCAGCTATCGCGGCACGCATATCACCGTCGACCTTGTCTGGGGCGCTTCCGGGCCGCGCATGCGCCGCGTCATCGACGTCTTCGCCACCCTGGTGCTGTTGTTCGTGGTGACCATTCACACCGGCACTTTGTTCGACAAGGTGCGCACCACCTACGCCGACCATGTGCTCACCTACGACCTGGGGCTGCCGACCTGGCCCTTCTTCGCCGTCGCCTGGGCGGGCGACGTGTCGGCGGTGGTGCTCATCGCCATCCGCACCTACCGCCTGATCTTCCATCCGGAACAGATCGAATCCAAGAAAGAGGGCGAAGCCGTTGAGTGAAGCCCTGAGCACCGATGCCGTCGCCGTCATCGGCTTCGTCGTGCTTTTCGTACTCATGCTGCTACGCGTCCCGGTCGGGATGGCCATGGGCCTGGTCGGCGTCACCGGCTACGGTTACCTGGTGGGCCTCGAGCCGGCGCTGAAGCTGATCGGCCAGACCTCGATGCGCACGGTCACCGACTACACCTTCGGCATCATTCCCATGTTCATCCTCATGGGGGCCTTCGTCTCCAATTCCGGCGTCAGCCGCGAACTGTTCCGAGCGGCGAATACCTTCGTCGGCCATTTGCGCGGCGGACTCGGCATCGCCACCATCGTCGCCTGCGGCGGCTTCGCCGCTATTTGCGGCTCTTCCGTCGCCACCGCCGCCACGTTCTCGCGCGTCGCCTATCCGGAAATGCGCCACTTCGGCTACCGCCAAACCTTCGCCACCGGCGTCATCGCCGCGGGTGGAACGCTGGGTGCGATGCTGCCGCCTTCCACCGTGCTCGCGGTGTACGGCATCATCACCCAGCAGGACATCGGCAAGCTGTTCGCCGCCGGCATCCTTCCCGGCTTGCTCGCCATGTCGATGTACGTCATGACCGTGGCGATCATTGGCCTGGTGAAACCCGACTTCCTGCCCAAGGGCAAGCCCGCGACCTGGGCGCAGCGGCGCGAGGGCATCCGCGACGTGTGGGCGCCGCTCACCTTGTTCGTGTTCGTCATCGGCGGTCTGTATGGCGGCCTATTCACGCCCACCGAGGCGGGCGGCGTCGACGCTGGCGGCGCATTCCTGCTGGGCGTGTTGCGCCGGCGGCTGTCGCGCTCCTCCATCCGCCAATCGCTGCTCGATGCCACGCGCACCGCCGCGGCGGTGTTCACCGTTCTGATCGGCGCGATCCTCTTCGGCTATTTCCTCACCGTCACGCAGACGCCGCAGAAGGTCACCGTGTTCCTCACCAGCCTCGGACTCGGCCGCTACGGCGTGCTGGTGATGATCATGCTCATGTACCTCGCGCTCGGCTGTCTGATGGACGCGATGGCCATGATCATCCTCACCGTTCCCATCATCTTTCCGGTGATCACCCACCTGGGCTTCGACCCGATCTGGTTCGGCGTGATCATCGTGATGACCGTCGAGCTCGGCCTCATCCACCCACCGGTGGGCATGAACGTGTTCGTGATCAAGAGCGTGGTGAAGAACGTGAGCTTCACCACCATCTTCAAGGGCGTGATTCCCTTCGTCGTCACCGATATCATTCGGCTCGCGATCCTCATCTCCTTCCCCATCATCGCCACTTATCTGCCCGGCCGCATGGGCTGAGCCGGCGCTGCGAGCGTGACCGGCGTCAAAGCCAGGTCAGCGCTGCGCGCTAGGATGACAGCTGCACACGGCCGGACTAGACTGAATCCGATGGGCAGGGACTTGAAGCGTCCTCTGTTGGGCACGCTCGGCTTGGTCGCCGCGCTTGCGGGCGGCGCTGCCGAAGCGGATCCCTATGCGCGCGAACGCGCGGCGCTGCTGCGCGAAATCGCCGCCATGGCGCGCGAAACAGGTTTCGAGACCGGCCGGCCCGTGTTCAGCGAGCGCGTGATGGCGAGCATGGCCAAGGTGCCGCGCCATCGCTTCGTCTCCAGCAGCTTGGGCGGGCTTGCGTACGCCAATCGGCCGCTGCCCATCGGCCACGGCCAGACGATCTCGCAGCCCTATATCGTGACCTTGATGACCGAGCTCCTCGATACCAAGGCAAGCGACGTCGTGCTAGAAATCGGCACCGGCTCGGGCTACCAGGCGGCAGTGCTCGCCGAGCTCGTCGCTCGCGTCTACACCATAGAGATCATCGAGCCGGTGGGGAGGGCGGCGGCGGCGCTGCTCGATCAACTAGGCTACAAGAATATCAGCACGCGCATCGGCGACGGCTATCACGGCTGGCCGGAACGCGCGCCTTTCGACGCCGTCATCGTCACCGCCGCCGCGGCCGAGGTTCCGCCGGCGCTCATCGAGCAGTTGAAGCCGGGGGGGCGCATGGTGATACCCATCGGCGGCTACAGCGAAGTGCAGATCCTGCAGGTGCTGGTGAAGAACGCCGACGGCTCGGTGTCGAAACAGCTCAATCTGCCGGTGCGCTTCGTGCCGCTGACCCGCAGCAAGTAAGGGCGGTCGCTCTCAGCCCTTGAACTTCGACAGCAGGTCGTCGAGGTGCTCGTGGTTCGCATAGCTGATCAAGAGCTTACCCGCGCCTTTCTTTCCCGGTTTGATCTCGACTTTGGTGCCGAATTTTTCCGAGAGTTCTTCCTCGAAGCGCAGTAGGTCGCGCGAAATCTTCAGCCTGCTCGACTTTTTCGGCTTGGGGTTGAGGATGTCCTGCACCAGCTTTTCCGTCTCGCGCACCGAGAGTCCGCGCTCGGCCACTTTCACCGCCGCCTCTTCCTGGCGCTTTCCATCGAGGGCGAGCAGCGCGCGCGCATGGCCCATGTCGATGCGGTTGTCGTAGAGCAGGCCCTGTACCGACTTCGGCAAATTGAGCAGTCGCAGCAGATTGCTGGTCGCGGCGCGTGAGCGGCCGATCGCGTCGGCGGCTTCCTGGTGCGTCATCTTGAATTCGTCGATCAAGCGCTGCAGCCCACTGGCTTCTTCCAGGGGATTGAGGTTCTCGCGCTGGATGTTCTCGATCAGCGCCATGGCGAGCGCGGCGGAGTCGGGCACTTCGCGCACGACCACCGGCACTTCGCGCAAGCCCGCGATCTTCGCCGCGCGCCAGCGCCGCTCGCCCGCGATGATTTCGTAGCGTCCCTTGCCCAGGCTGCGCGCGAGGATGGGCTGCATCACGCCCTGTGCCTTCAGCGAACGCGCCAGATCTTCGAGCGATGCCTGGTCCATACGCGTGCGCGGCTGGTATTTTCCCGGCTGCAGCTGCTCCGGTTTCAGCGTCAGCAAGGCATCGCCACCGCCGGCGTCTTCGTCTTTCGCGAGCAGGGCATCCAGCCCTCGACCTAATCCCTTCATGCTTGGCTTCCTCGTCAAATCCGATTAAGCGACGGCGACTTCGGAGCGCGCGAGCAGCTCGTCGGTTAAGGCGACGTAGGCCTGTGACCCCTTGCATGCGCGATCCAGGGTCACCGCGGGTGCGCCATAGCTCGGCGCCTCCGCCAGGCGCACGTTGCGCGGGATGATGGTCGCATAGAGCTTGTCGCCGAAATGCTGCTGCAGCTGCGCCGATACCTGCTGCGCCAGCGAGTTGCGCGGGTCGTACATGGTGCGCAGCAGGCCCTCGATTTCCAGGCGTGGATTGAGGTGCTTGCGCACTTTGCGTATGGTTTCCACCAGGTCGCTCAAGCCTTCGAGCGCGTAGTACTCGCATTGCATCGGTATCATCACCGCGTCGGCCGCGACCAGGCCGTTCAGGGTGAGCAGGTTGAGCGCCGGAGGGCAATCGAGCAGAATGAAGTCGTATTCCTGCGCGATCGCTTCGAGCGCAGATTTCAGGCGCGTCTCGCGATTATCCAGAGTCACCATCTCGACTTCGGCGCCGGCGAGCTCGCGGTTCGCCGGGACGAGATCGTAGCCGCCGCTGTCCGATTTCTGCCGCGCCGTCTGCACCGTCGTCAGTCCGAGCAGGACTTGGTAAATGGAATTTTCCAGCGCTCGCTTCTCGATGCCGCTGCCCATGGTGGCATTGCCCTGCGGGTCGAGATCGATCAGCAGCACGCGCTTGCCCGCCTCGGCCAGGCCTGCAGCGAGATTCACGGTGGTGGTGGTCTTGCCCACTCCGCCCTTTTGGTTGGCGACGGCGAGTATGCGCGGTGTCATCGATCGAAATCCACTGGAAATTGGCCGCTACGGTATGCGCTGGAGTGCTTCACGAAATCGCACGCATCAACACCAGATGGCGCGCCGCGTCCAGTCCCGGCACCGCGAGCGGAAGCACTTGCTCCACTATGCAGTTGGCTGGCAGCTTCTCGATTTCTTCGTACGGGTAGACGCCTTTCATCGCCGCCAACACCCCGCCCGGCGCGAGCAGGTGCAGCGTGACGCGCACGAATTCAGCCAGATCGGCAAAGGCGCGCGACACGATGGCGTCGAAGCGCAGCGGCGGCCGCCACGACTCGACGCGCTCGGCGCAGACGCTGACGTTGTTGAGCCTGAGCTCGATCACCGCTTGATTGAGGAACGCCGCCTTCTTGTGATTGCTGTCGAGCAGCGTCACTTGCGTCTGCGGCCGGGCGAGCGCGAGCGGAATGCCGGGAAGCCCTGCGCCGCTGCCCACGTCGAGCACGCGCGCGGCGTGAATGTGCGGCACCACGGCGAGGCTGTCGAGCAGATGGTGGCTCAGCATCTTTTCCGGCTCGCGAATCGCCGTGAGATTGTAGACGCGATTCCATTTCTGAATGAGCGCGACATAGTCGAGCAGGCGCTGCCGCACTTCCGGCGCGAGCGTCAATCCCAAGGCTTGAAGTCCGCGCTCGAATTCGACGGTGGCGCTCACGCTGCGGGCCGCCGTTCGCGCGATTGATCCGACGACTGCGCCTCCGCATTTTCGCCCGCAGCGCTTCCTTGCGCCGTACGTAAGCCGCGCTTCGAATGCACGAGCAGGAGCGAGATGGCCGCGGGCGTGAGACCGGAAATGCGCGACGCCTGGCCGATGGTCTGCGGTTTATGCTGGTTCAGCTTCTGTTGCACTTCCTTCGACAAGCCGCGCACTTCGCGGTAATCGAGATCCAGCGGCAAAGGCGTGGCTTCGTATTGCTCGCGCCGCGCGACTTCGTCGTGCTGGCGTGCGATGTAGCCGTCGTACTTGACTTGGATCTCGACCTGCTCCGCGGCGACCAGATCGGCGAGCGCCGGTCCGGCTCCGGGGAGGCTCATCAGCTTCTCGTAGCTTACGTCTGGGCGCCGCAACAAGTCAGCGAGCGCATACTCTCGCTCTATTCCTTTACCCAATACCCTTTCCGCATCAGCCTGAGGTAAGAAGCGCGGGTTGAGCCAGGTCGATTTCAGCCGCTCCAGCTCCTTCGCCACGGCCTCGCGCTTGCGCTCGAACACCGCCCAACGCGCATCGTCCACCACGCCCAGCTTGCGCCCGACTTCGGTCAGGCGCATGTCGGCGTTGTCTTCGCGCAGCATTAACCGGAATTCGGCTCGGCTGGTGAACATGCGGTAAGGTTCAGACACGCCGCGGGTGATCAGATCGTCGACCAGCACGCCGATGTAAGCCTGGTCCCGGCGCGGGCACCAGGCCTCGCGTTCCTGTACCTGCAGCGCTGCATTGATGCCGGCGAGCAGACCCTGAGCAGCAGCTTCCTCGTAGCCGGTGGTGCCGTTGATCTGGCCGGCGAAGAACAGCCCGGCAATCGCCTTGGTCTCGAGCGAAGCCTTCAGCCCGCGCGGATCGAAATAATCGTATTCGATGGCATAGCCCGGCCGCAGGATGTGCGCCTGCTCCAACCCTTTGATCGAGCGCACCAATTCGAGCTGAACGTCGAAGGGCAGGCTGGTCGAAATACCGTTGGGATAGAACTCGTGGGTGCTCAAGCCTTCGGGTTCGAGAAAGATTTGATGGCTAGCCTTGCCGGCGAAGCGATGGATCTTGTCTTCGATAGACGGGCAATAACGCGGCCCGATACCCTCGATGACGCCGGTGTACATAGGCGAGCGGTCGAGCCCGCCGCGAATGATATCGTGGGTGCGTTCGTTGGTCTGCGTGATCCAGCACGGTAACTGGCGCGGATGCAGTTCGCGGCTGCCAAGATAGGAAAATACCGGCGCCGGCTCGTCGCCGGGCTGCTCCTGCATGACGGAAAAATCGATGCTGCGGCCGTCGATGCGCGGCGGCGTTCCGGTCTTCAACCTGCCGGCCGGCAGCTTCAGTTCTCGCAGGCGCGCAGCGAGGCTGATCGACGGTGGGTCGCCCGCGCGCCCCGCCGGGTAATGCGACAGCCCGACGTGAATCAGGCCCGAAAGAAAAGTGCCTGCGGTCAGCACCACGGCGCGGGCGCGGAAGCGGATGCCGAGTTGAGTGACGACGCCGCTCACTCGATCGCCTTCCAGCGTGAGGTCGTCTACCGCCTGCTGAAACAGGGTGAGATTAGGCTGGTTCTCAAGACGCGAACGGATGGCATTCTTGTAAAGCAGCCGGTCGGCCTGGGCGCGTGTGGCGCGCACCGCGGCGCCCTTGCTCGAATTGAGGATGCGAAACTGGATTCCCGCTTCGTCGGTGGCGATCGCCATCGCGCCGCCCAAGGCGTCGACCTCTTTCACCAGATGGCCCTTGCCGATGCCGCCGATGGACGGGTTGCAGGACATCTGTCCCAGCGTTTCGATATTGTGCGTCAGCAGCAGCGTGCGGCATCCTGCCCGGGCGGCGGCGAGCGCAGCCTCGGTGCCGGCATGGCCGCCGCCGACCACAATCACGTCGAATTCGCTAGGGAAAAGCATCTGTTTGCCGCTGCCCGGGAGAGGCGCGATTTTACGCCGTTTTAGCTGAACTCGTAAGGCGTTGTTCCACGTGGAACAAGGCGGCAAGCCGCGCTAGGTGCGGCCGCTGTTCCACGTGGAACACCGGGGCGTCGGCACAGTCGAGAATGAGCTGCCGCGCTCAGTCGGCCTTCGCCGCTGCGAGGCCAAGATAGCTTTCCGCTACGCGGGGGTTGGATGCGAGCTCGGTACTCGGCCCCTCGAGCACCATGTCCCCGGTCTCCAGCACATAACCGTAATCTGCGACCTGCAAGGCCGCACGCGCATTCTGCTCCACCAGCAGAATCGATACCCCGGTAGCGCGCAAGCTGGCAATGACGCGGAAGATGTCGCGCACGATCAGTGGCGCCAGACCCAGGCTAGGCTCGTCCAGCAGCAACAGTCGCGGCCGGCTCATCAGTGCGCGGCCAAGGGCGAGCATCTGCCGCTCCCCGCCCGAAAGTGTTCCCGCCATTTGCTGGCGCCGTTCCTTCAGCCGCGGAAACAGCTGATACACCTGCTCGAAATCCGCCGCGATCGAGGCATCGCGCTTGCGATAGCGATGAAACGCACCCAGCACCAGATTGTCTTCGACCGTCATCGCCGCGAACAACTCACGCCGCTCCGGCACCAGGCACAGGCCGCCGCTCACCCGCTGCTCCGGCTCGACCATGGCAATGGCGCGACCCGCGTAATTCACACCGCCGCGAGCGGGCAGCAGGCCCATGAGCGCCGCGAGCAGCGTGGTCTTGCCGGCGCCGTTGGGGCCGATCACGGTGACGATCTTCCCCTCTTCTACGCGCAGCGATACATGGTGCAGCGCCTCGACCTTGCCGTAGGCTACACTCAAGCCGTCGACCTCGAGGAGCGCGCTCATTCGACACCGCCCAGATAGGCTTCGAGCACCAAGGGATCGGATTGAACCTGTTGCGGCAGGCCTTCGGCGAGCTTCTCGCCGAAGTCCATTACCACCAACCGGTCGACCAAGTTCATGACGAAATCCATGTCGTGCTCGACCAGCAGCACGCTCATGCCTTCGGACTTGAGCTTGCGCAGCAGATCGGCGAGCGCACGCTTTTCCTGGTAGCGCAGGCCTGCTGCCGGCTCGTCCAAGAGCAATAGAACCGGATCGGCGCACAGGGCGCGCGCGATCTCGAGTATGCGCTGTTGACCCAAGGCGAGGCTTCCCGCCTGCTCGTGCAGGCTCACCCCAAGACCGACCCGCTCGAGTTGGCGCGCCGCCTCGGCGAGCAGGCTCGCCTCCTCCTCTCGCTCCCAATGCAATGCTGCGTTGATCACGCCCTTCGCTCCGCGCAGATGGGCGCCGATGGCAACGTTCTCGAGCACACTCATGGTAGGAAGCAGGTGCACGTGCTGGAAGGTGCGCGCCAGGCCGCGTTGCACCACCGCGCGCGCCGCTAGCTGATCGATGCGCTCGCCGCGGAAATACACCTCGCCTCCGCTGGGTGGCAGCACCCCGGTCACCAAGTTGAATACCGTGCTCTTGCCCGCGCCGTTGGGACCGATGAGGCCGAGGATCTCGCCGCTGCGCATGGCGAAGGACAAGTCGTTCACCGCCACCAGCCCGCCAAAGGCCTTGCGCACCGCTCTGACTTCGAGCAGCAATTCGCCCGCTGCCGGCCGCGGCTGCTGCGCGAGCGGCCGAGCCGAATCGGCGAGTTTCTTTCTCGGGCCGGGAAAATAGCGCACCGCCAGAGGCATGATACCGTCGCGCGCCCGCTGCAGCAGCAGCACCAGCAGCACGCCGAACACGATCATTTCGAAATTGCCGCTCTGCCCCAGCAGCCTGGGCAGGAGGTCCTGCAACCACTGCTTCAGCACCGTCATGATGCCGGCGCCGATGACCGCGCCCCAGACCGAAGCGGCGCCTCCGACCACGGCCATGAACAGGTACTCGATGCCGGCATTGATGGAGAACGGCGTGGGGTTCACAAACCGCAGCAGATGCGCGTAGAGCCAGCCGGACAGGCTCGCCAGCAATGCTGCATAGACGAAGACGACCGTCTTCATCCGCGCCGTATTGACGCCAAAGCTCTCCGCCATCAACCCGCCACCTTTCAAGGCGCGAATGGCACGACCGCTGCGTGAATCGAGTAGATTATGGATCGACAGCAGCGCGAGCAGGACCAGACTCCAGATCAGGTAATGGAATTTCCTGCCCGTATCTAGGGCGAGGCCGAAGAAATTGATCGCAGGCAGGCTGGAGATGCCGGAATAGCCGCCGAGGAACTCCATGTTGCCGAACAGAAAGTAGAGGCTGATGCCCCAGGCGATCGTGCCCAAGGGCAGATAGTGGCCCGAGAGCCTCAGGGTAATGAACCCAAGGAAAAGGGAAATAGCGAAAGTGAGCACCAACCCACATACTAAGGTCAACCAAGGGGACCAGCCGCACACCGTGCTCAGATAGCCGGTGGTATAGGCACCGAGGCCGACGAAAGCGGCCTGGCCAAAGGAGGTCAGACCGCCGATGCCGGTGAGCAGAACCAGGCCGAGCGCAACCAGGCTGTAGAGCCCGATGTAATTCAGCAGGGTGACGTGGAACTCCGGCAGCAGCAGCGGCGCGACCAGGACGAAGGCGAGGAACAGGCCCAGGGCGGCACGCGCGCGCATCGCCAGTCTGCCGCGGCTCATTCCTCTTCTTCCTCGATCTGATGCGCGGTGAGCGAGCGCCACACCAAGACCGGAATGATCAGCGTGAATACGATCACTTCTTTGTAGGCGCTGGCCCAGAACGAGGCATAGGCCTCGAGCATGCCGACCAGCAGCGCGCCCGCGGCGGCGACGGGATAGCTCACCAGGCCGCCCATGATGGCGCCGACGAATCCTTTCAGTCCGACGAGGAAGCCGGAGTCGTAGTAGATCGTGGTAATGGGCGCGACCAAGATGCCGGAAAAGACACCGATCAGCGCCGCGAGAGTGAAGCTCAGCTTGCCCGCCATGGCCGGCGATATCCCGACCAGCCTCGCGCCGATGCGATTCACCGCCGTCGCGCGCAGCGCCTTGCCGTAGATCGCGCGATCGAAGAATAAGAACAGCGCGACGATCAGCGCCAGGCTCGCGCCTATCACCCATAGGCTCTGCCCGGAAACGTTAAGCACCCCGAGCTTCCATTGCCCATCCGAGAACGGCGGTGTGCGCGAGCCTTCGGCGCCGAAGAACACCAGGCCCAAACCGGTCATCGCGAAGTGCACCGCCACCGAAATGATCAAGAGCACCAGCACCGAGGCATTGGCGAGCGGCTGATAGGCCAGCCGATAGACCATGGGGCCGAGCGGAACCACCAACGCCGCTGCCAACAAGACTTGCAGCGCGAGCGCGGGTTTTTGCGGCGCCGCCCACCACGCGAGCCAAGTCAAGGCCGCGGGCGCGACGGCGTACTTCAGCAGTACCAGCGGAAGCGCCTGCATCCTGCCGCGACGCAAGGCCTGCACCGACTCGATCGTCGCGACCGCTAGGCCCGCGCCCAGCAGCAGCCAGGCCGTGCCGGGAAGCTTGCCCAATTGCAGACTTGCGAGCGTCAGTGCCCCGTAAGTGACGAATTCGCCCTGCGGGATGAAGATCACCCGCGTCACCGCGAACACCAGCACCAGGGCGAGGGCGAGCAGCGCATAGATCGCGCCGTTGGTCAGGCCGTCCTGAATGAGGAAAAGTGCGATTTCTGCGTTCAAGGCTCAAGCCTTCGGGCGCGCTGGAAGAGCCGCACGCCGACGTGCGGAGCGCAGCAATGCGACGTACTGGTATGCCACTCTTAGTCCGATTGCAGGATTTGGTTCGATGCCGCGGATGCGTTCTTCGGCCGGTTCTTATCCGGGCCTATCCTGCCGGACGGTCGATTGCAGACACTTTCCGACGACTGGCGCCTCCCCCGCCAAGTGCGTGAAAGTGTAGCACGCGGCATGGAGCGAGTGGCGACCGCGCGTTCTCAATAGCCGGCGACGATGAATAGCCGCCGGAAGGGAAACAAGGTCTTGCCATCGCTCTGTCGCGGATAGGCGAGAGCGATGCGGCGTCGATATTCGGCTTCGAAGTCGGCACGCGCGGCGGCATCAAGCGCCGCCAACAAGGGCGCGAGCCAGGTGCCCTTGGTCCACTCCGCCACGGGATTTTCCCCTTCGAGAATCTGCAGGTACTCGGCCTCCCAGATGTCCAGCGACTTCGCACTCGGCGCGAGCAGGCGGTAGTACGCCTCCGGCGTCAGCACCGGCTGCGGCCGCAGCAAGGGCGCGAGGGTCTCGCGCCACGGCAGACTCGAAGCGAGTTCGTGGATCAGGGTGTGAGAAGGAGCGGCGAAGTTACGCGGCATCTGCACCGCCAGCACACCGCCTGCGGCAATGTAGCCGGCGAGCCGCGCGAACAACGCAGGATGATCGTCCAACCAATGCAGCGCTGCGTTGGAGAAAACGACGTCGACCTTGTCCACGGGACGCCAGGCGGCGAGATCGCACTGCTCCCACGCGATGTCCGCGGCCGAGCGCTTGGCTTCGTCCAGCATTTGCGGCGAAGCGTCGATGCCCGTGAGCATCGCCTCGGGCCAGCGAGCGCCCAAGACGCGCGTGACGTTTCCCGTGCCGCAGCCCAAATCAACCACGCGCTGCGGGCTTTCCACATGGATGCGCGCGATCAGATCGAGCGCCGGGCGCAGGCGCTGCCCGGAGAACTTTGCGTATTGCTGCGGATCCCAACTCATGTGCACCTCGAGCGACGCGCGATCCTTCGTCCGGTCAGATCGATCCTCGCCACCGACCGCGCCAGCCGATGGATCTACTCCGGCTTGATGCCGGCCCGCTGAACCACATTTTGCCAGCGCTCGATGTCGGCCCGGATGGTGGCGTGAAACTTCTCCGGTGCGCCCCCCGCCGGCGATACCCCGTCGGCCGCAAGCAGTTCTTCCATCGCCTTGGACTTCAGTATCTGCGTCGCCTCTATGTTTAGCCGGTCGACTATTGCCTTGGGCATGCCCTTGGGTCCCACCAGACCATGCCACAGCACCACCTCGTATCCCGGAACCCCGGATTCGGACACGGTCGGAAGTTCGGGCGCCGCCGATATGCGCTTGGCCGTGGTCACGGCGAGGCCGCGAAGGCGGCCTGATTTGATGTGCTGCAAACTGGTCGACACGCTGCCGAATATCAGCTGTACGTTGCCCGCGATCGCGTCGTTCAATGCCGGACCGGTTCCTTTGTAAGGGATGTGCACGATCTTTATTTTGGCCATGTCCAGGAACAGTTCGCTCGCCAGATGGGTGATGCTGCCCTGACCGGCAGAGGCGTAGGACAGTTTGCCCGGCTGCTTCTTTGCCAGCTCGATCAGTTCCTTCAGCGTTTTCGCCGGCAGCGACGGATGCACGGCAACGACGAACGGTCCTTGCGAGAGCTGGATGATCGGCGAAATGTCGTTAACCGGGTCGTAGGCGAGCTTATACAAGCTGGGATTCACCGTGTAGCTACCCGCGATCAGCAGCAGCGTATAGCCGTCCGGCGCGGACTTCAGCGCGACTTCCGCGCCGAGGTTGCCGCCTGCGCCAGGGCGGTTGTCGACAATGAACTGGTGCCCCATGCGCTCGCTCAGCTTCTGCGCAATGAAGCGGCCGATGAAATCCGACCCCCCGCCGGGCGCGAACGGGACGACGATGCGCACCGTCTTCGTCGGATAGTCCTGGCCCTGGACTACTCCTGCAGCAAACGCGCCGAGCGCTAAAACGATTCCAGCCAACAAGCGTTTCATGCCTTTCCTCTCTTTTATGCCAAAGCTTGCGAATCTAACCCAATGCGCTTCGGCTGTGAATCCGATTCACTTGCCGATGCAAAAGCGCGAAAAGATTTCGCCCAACAAGTCGTCCGCTGCAAACTCGCCGGTGATGCTGTTCAACTGCTCCTGGGCGAGGCGCAGTTCTTCGGCGAAAAGTTCCACCCGGGAAAATTCGGTGCCCGCCTGCGCCACGTGCCGCGCAGCGTGCCGTAAAGCAATCAGATGCCGCTCGCGCGCCATGAACAGATCTTCCGCACCGTGCTGCCAGCCGGCGATGGCGAGCAGCTCCGCCCGCAGCGCATCCAGTCCGGCTCCCGTCTTGGCCGATATCTTGACATCCACCGCCGAAGGGCCACTCCGCACCTGCGGCGCCTCACCGGCAAGATCGATCTTGTTGTGCACGAAGATGCGCCGCACGCTCTGCGGAATTCGAGCGACCAGCTCCAGGTCCTGCGCCGTCACGCCGCCACGTGCGTCGACGATGAGCAGGACAACGTCCGCGCGGTCGATCTCGCTCCAGGTGCGTGCGATGCCCAGCCGTTCGACTTCGTCCGCCGTCTCGCGCAGGCCAGCCGTGTCGACGATGTTGAGCGGAACGCCTTCGATCTGGATCGCTTGGCGCACGCTGTCGCGCGTCGTCCCCGGGATCGCGGTGACAATGGCGAGCTCCTCGCCGGCCAGCGCGTTGAGCAGGCTCGACTTGCCCACGTTAGGCTGGCCGGCAAGGACCACCTGCATGCCCGTGCGCAACAAGCTGCCTTGCCGGCTCTTGGCCAGAGCGTCGGCGAGCGCCTGCACGAGCGCCGCGTGCCGCGCTCTTGCATCCGCCCGATCGAGAGGGTCGATCTCCTCTTCCGGAAAGTCCAGCGTCGCCTCGACCAGCATGCGCAGCTCGATCAGTTGCCGCACCAATCCCCTCACCGCGGCTGAAAAATCGCCACGCAGGGAACGCAGCGCACAACGCGCAGCACTGTCGGTGGCGGCTTCGATCAGGTCCGCTACGCTTTCCGCCTGCGCGAGGTCGAGCTTGTCGTTCAAGAATGCGCGGCGGGTGAATTCCCCCGGTTCGGCGAGGCGCGCGCCGAGTTCGATGCAGCGCTTGAGCAGCAGTTGCAGCACCACCGGCCCGCCGTGACCGTGCAGCTCGAGCACGTCCTCTCCGGTGTAGGAAAGCGGCGCGGGAAAATAGAGCGTGAGGCCGTCGTCGATTGCACGCCCGGCGGAATCGCGGAACGCCGCGCGCTCGGCGCGCCGCGGCACAGGAATCTTGTCCAGCAGCGCCCGCGCAAAACTTGAAAGCGCTGAGCCTGAGATGCGTACTACGCCGACGCCGCCGCGCCCCGGCGCGGTCGCAATGGCCGCGATGGTGTCGCTCGCCCCGGTCAAGCCGCCTCTCCGGCTAGCCGTCCCGGGCTCGAGTGGCGGTCAAGCCACTTCGGTCGCGGGCGCCAGATCAACGCCGCGCATGCTTGGCCGGGCCGTTGATCATGCGGTTGATCTGCCATTGCTGTGCGATAGACAGTACGTTGTTGACCACCCAGTACAGCACCAAGCCGGCGGGGAAGAAGAAGAACATGAAACCGAAGGCGAACGGCATGATCATCATCACCTTCGCCTGCACCGGATCGGGCGGCGTGGGATTCATCTTGGTCTGGAAGATCATGGTGAGCATCATGACGATGGGCAGGACGCCGACCGGCATGTTGACCAGCGGCAGCATGAACATCATGTCGGGCGCGGAAAGGTCGTGGATCCAGAACCAGGAAGCGTGGCGTAATTCCACGCTGGCGAGCAAGACCCAGTAAAGGGAGATGAACACCGGGATCTGCACCGCGATCGGCAGGCACCCCCCCAGCGGGTTGATCTTTTCGGTCTTGTACAACTCCATCATTGCCTGATTCAGGCGCGCTCGGTCGTCGCCGTATTGCTCACGCAGCTTCTGCATCCGCGGCGTCACCAGCTTCATCTTGGCCATCGACTTGTAGCTCGCCGCGGACAGCGGGAAGAACACCGCCTTGATCAGAACCGTGAGCAGAATGATGGCAAATCCCCAGTTCCCCACCAAACGGTGCAGGAACTGCAGCAGCCAGAACAGCGGCGCGGCGATGACGGTGAGCCAGCCGTAATCGACGGTGAGGTCGAGCCCCGGCGCGATGCTCTTCAGTGCATCCTGTTCCTGCGGTCCGGCGTACAGCGAAACGGTGACGCTGTCGCTCGCGTTCGGTGCAATCGTCGCCATCGGCACGATGACGCCGACAGAGTACAGCTTGTCGGCCAAGGGCTTGGCATAGTACTCGCGCGCCGCACCTTCCTTCGGCAGCCAGGCGGCAACAAAATAGTGCTGCAGCATCGCGATCCAGCCGTCCTTGGCGCTCTTGGGATAAGTCGCCTTGTCCTTGTCCAGATCGGCGAAGGGAAGCTTGTGGAACTTCGCCTCTTCAGTATAGATCGCCGCCCCGGTGTAGGTGCTCACCATCTTCGGATCGCCTGCCGGAGAAGCGCCGTCGCGCAGCAATTGGAAATAGGCGTGGGCGCCGAGCGGAGTGCTCCCGCCGTTGATGATCTCGTGCGTGACGTCGATCACATAGCTGCCACGATGGAAAGTGAGTACTTTGGCGGTCTTTATGCTGTCCGGACCCGGCGCCTCCAGTCGAACTTGCAGTTTGTCTTGACCGTCCGCGAGCGCAAACTCGCGTGCCGCCGAGCTATAGAGCGTCTTGTGGTTGGGCAGCCCCGGCCCGATCAGGCCGCTCTCCGCGGCGTAATGATGTTCGGGCGAGAACAGGACGAAATTCGCCTTATCGTCCAGCGTGTCCTTTTGCTTCAGCAATTCCAGGCGTACGAGATTGCCGCCGAGCAAGTCCACATCGGCGATGAATTCGTCGGTTTTGATCTTGATCAGCTCGCGCTTGGCCGGGGTGGCCGCGGGAGGAATCGCCTCCCCCGGCTTTGCTTGCACGGCCGGCGCTGCCTGAGTCGGCACGCTCGGGCTGGGGACCGCTACCTGGGGTGCCGACGGCTGGGTGCCCTGCACTGTGGCCGGCGCGACCGGGTGGTGTTCCTTTTGCCAGGCGTCCCACAACAGGAGCACGGAAAAAGAAAACACAAAGAACAGAATCAGACGTTGCGTATCCATGGGAACTCAGGGAACAGGGTCATAACCGCCGGGATGCCAGGGATGGCAGCGCAGGATGCGTTTCATTGCGAGCCAGCCGCCGTGCCCGGCGCCATACTTGGAAATCGCCTGAACCGCGTACTCGGAACAAGACGGAAAGAAGCGACAGCTCGGCCCGAGCAAGGGGCTCAAGCCGTAGCGGTACGCTTTGATCAAGGCGAGAAGGAATCTTTCCATGCCGCTCATTCTCCTTCGGCCTCGCACCAGGCGGTGAACAAGGTTTCGATCTCGGCGCGACAAGGTTTCACGCCTTGCGGTTTGCGCGCCCGAACGAGGTAGTCCCGAGGCTGAAGCCGATGTTGCAGCCGCCTGAACGTCTCCCGCACCAGGCGCCGGAAGCGGTTGCGGTCAACGGCTCGCGGCCAAGCATGCCTGCCCGCGATCACCCCTAGACGCGGTCCGATCTCGTTCGGCACCGCATACATTTGTAGGCCGCCGCGGCCTGCCGCCCTGCCACGGGCGAGCACCGAGGCGATCTGCGCCTTGCGGCGCAATCTTTGCTCCTTGGAGAAGCCGAAGCCCGGTGCCGGCGTCAAACCGAAAGTCGGGCGCGGCCACGGGCACGACGGGCGCGGATGACCGCGCGGCCGCCGCGAGTGCGCATGCGCACGAGAAAGCCGTGAGTGCGTTTCCTGCGAACTACGGACGGTTGGAATGTGCGCTTCATGGTAGAGTCTTTCAAGCGTGGAACAGAACCGCGTATTTAACTGCAAAACCCAATGGCGTGTCAAGGTTAGACTCTTGATGCGGCACCGAAATGCCTGTGGATAACTTAGCCGTAACAGGCTAGAATGTTGGGCAGTTTTTCTTTATTAATCTTGAGCGTTACGACCGATGACTAGGCTATGGAAAGATTTTGGCTTTCCTGCCTGAGCCGATTAGAAAAAGAACTTCCGGCACAGCAGTTCAACACCTGGATCAAGCCCCTCCGACTCGAAAGCAAGACGCCATCCGGGCAGCTCGCCCTGCTGGCTCCCAACCGATTCGTGCTGGATTGGATCAAGAACCGCTATCTTGCCCGTATCGAGGCGATGGCGGCCGAGTTTTTTTCCTCGCCCATCCGCGTGAGCCTGGCATTGGCGAAAGCGGAGCCGGCGAAGCCGGTGGCCGCGGCTCCAGCTATCGCCCAGCCGACCCGGCGCCGCTCCGCCGGCCACGACAAAGCGGGATTGATCCCCGAGTTTACGTTCGACAATTTCGTCATCGGCAAGGCGAACCAGCTCGCGCGGGCGGCGGGGCTGCAGGTGTCCGAGCACCCCGGCACCTCGTATAACCCGCTGTTTGTATACGGCGGCGTCGGCCTGGGTAAGACTCACCTCATTCACGCCGTCGGCAACAATGTGCTCGCCCAGCACCCGACTGCTAAAGTGCGCTACCTGCATGCGGCGCAATACATTTCGGACGTGGTGCGCGCCTATCACCAGAAGTCCTTCGATGATTTCAAGCGCTATTACCATTCGCTCGACCTGCTGCTGATCGACGACATCCAGTTCTTCAGCGGCAAAGACCGCACCCAGGAAGAATTCTTCTACGCCTTCAACGCCCTGATCGAGGCGCACAAGCAGGTGATCATCACCTGCGACACCTACCCGAAGGACATCAGCGGCATCGAGGAGCGCTTGAAATCGCGCTTCTCCTGGGGACTTTCGGTTGGTATCGAGCCGCCGGAGCAGGAAATGCGTGTCGCCATCATTCTGAAGAAGGCCGAGGCGATATCCGTGCGCCTGAGCGAGGATGTCGCTTTCTTCATCGCCAAGCACATCCGCTCCAACGTGCGCGAATTGGAAGGCGCGCTGAAGAGCGTCATCGCCTTTTCGCGTTTCAACGGTAAGGACATTTCGCTAGACCTTGCCAAGGAGGCGCTGAAGGACCTGCTCTCGGTGCAGAACCGGCAGATTTCCATCGACAACATCCAGAAGACGGTTGCCGAGTTCTACAAGATCAAGATCTCGGACATGCATTCGAAGAAGCGCAGCCGCAACATCGCCCGCCCGCGGCAGATGGCGATGGCGCTGGCGAAGGAACTAACCCAGCACAGCCTGCCCGATATCGGCGATGCTTTCGGCAACCGCGATCACACGACGGTGCTGCACGCCTGCCGCACCATCGCGTCCCTGCGGGAGAAGCATTCCGAAATCAATCACGACTACCACGTGCTCGAACAGGTACTCAAAGGCTGAAACAACATGGTGATAACCGGCTGGCTTTCTGTGGATTACTCCGCTTTTCGCCGGGTGCGTTTTTTTGCTCACAAATTGCAGACAATGATCCACATGCTTATACATGGAGTCCACCAGGCGTAGAAGGGTGAATTAAAAGGGATATGTTGATTTATCCCAAAAGAAGGGCGCCATTATCATCATAATCAGGAAAATATAATGACCACTATTAAAATCAATCGAGATACTCTGCTTAATCCCCTGAATGCTGTATCGGGCATTATCGAGCGGCGCCACACGCTTCCCATCCTGTCCAATGTTCTGCTGGAGCGCAAAGGCACGGACATCGACATCGTCGCCACCGATATCGAAATCCAGATTTCCGCCCATAGCAACTGCGATAATTCGGGCGAGGCAAAGGCGATCACGGTCGGCGCCCGTAAGTTGCTCGACATCTTGCGGGCCCTGCCCGAGCAATCTGAGGTGACTCTCACCCTGCAGGAAAAGAAACTGCAGGTGAAGGCCGCGAAGAGCCGCTTCAACCTGCAGACGCTGCCGGCGGACGATTTTCCCAAGCTCTCGCTCGCAGAAGGGGCGAGCACCAAGATCACCTTGCCGCAGAAGGTGTTGCGACAACTGTTCTTGTCGGTGCAATACGCCATGGCGCAGCAGGATATCCGCTACTATTTGAACGGATTGCTGCTGGTCATTGGCGGGGACAAGATCACCGTCGTCGCTACCGACGGCCACCGCCTGGCGCTCGCGTGCGCGGCGCATGCCATCGAAGGCGCGCAGGAGGTCATACTGCCGCGCAAGACCATTCTCGAGTTGTCCAAGCTCATGGAGGACAGCGACGACCCGGTCACGGTCGAATTGTCTCCCACCCAGGCGCGCTTTTCCTTCGGCAGCATCGTCCTGATTTCGAAACTCGTCGACGGCAAGTTCCCTGACTACACCCGTGTCATTCCGACTGCCCACAGCAAGAAGCTGTTGCTCAACCGGTTGGTGCTATTGCAGGCGTTGCAGCGGGCCGCGATTCTTACCAACGAGAAGTTCAAGGGCGTGCGCTGGGTGCTGGTCGACGGCAGCCTCAAGATCATCTGCAGCAACAACGAGCAGGAAGAGGCGCAGGAGGAAATCGACGTCGACTACAGCGGCGACGCGCTGGACATCGGTTTCAACGTCAATTACCTGCAGGACGTGCTCAACAACCTGGAATGCGCGGAAGTCGAGTGCGCCCTGGGCGACGCCAACTCGAGCGCGCTCATCACCGTGCCGGGCAAGGATGATTTCAAATACGTGGTCATGCCGATGCGCATCTGAGGGTGAGTGCGGCGGGACAATCCCCAGCATACTTAGGTAAGCAAGCGCTTTAAGCAGATACAGAGAAAGCCAGGAATGAACGACAAGACGAATCCGCAGCACGTCGGCAACGGCGATTACGAAGAAAGCAGCATCAAGGTGCTGAAGGGCCTGGATGCCGTGCGCAAGCGCCCCGGCATGTACATCGGCGACACCTCGGACGGTACCGGGCT
>CAZMGP010000049.1:0-35942 GCA_964565875.1 uncultured Enterobacteriaceae bacterium | reverse complement strand
CCGCTCGAAGAGATGCGAGTCCGCGAGCATCGGCCGGAATGCGAGCACGCGCCGCTCTGACCAGTGACCGATGAGCTAGCGCAGCATGACGATCACTTGGCGCCTCATCTCTCGCCGCAACGACCCGTAGCGCCTGAGCCACTGCCGCCTCCGGCCCCAGCGTCGCATCCGCCGCCTCCACAACCCCCCCCGACGCCGCCGCTGCCGAAGCCGCCGCCCATGCCGCCGGGAAATACGCCCCGGCCGCCGCCGAGCAAGGCGATGAAGAAGGCGACGACGCCGGCAATCAGTGCAGCGATCACGGCACCGGCCAGCGCCCAGGCGATGAAGCCGGCCGCGACGCCGGTTGCCGCCGATCCCAGAACGCGGCCGAGCATCGCCTTCAATATTCCGCCGGCGACGACGATGACGACCAGCAGCACCACGAACAATGACTGGTAATCGTCTACGCCGGGCGCCTGGGCGCTGCGCGCGGGCGGCGGCAGCTTCTCGCCCTCGATCAGCTTCATCAAAGTCTGCGTGCCGTCGCGTATGCCGCCGTAGAAATCGTTCGCCAGCAGATGCGGCGCGATCACTTCGCGGATGACGCGCTTCGCCACCACGTCGGGGATCGCGCCTTCCAGCCCATAGCCGACCTCGATGCGCAGCCGATAGTCGTTCTTGGCGATGATGAGGATGACGCCGTCATCCGTCTTGGCGCGGCCGATCTTCCAGCGCTCGGCGACGCGAATGGAATACTGCTCGATGGTCTCGGGCTGAGTAGTGGGCAGCAGCAGCACCGCGATCTGGCTGCCCTTCGTCTGCTCGAATGTGCGCAGTTCGGCTTCGAGCGAAGCGCGCTCGCCCGCGCGCAGCGTTCCAGTGAGATCGGTGACGCGCGCGGCGAGCGGCGGCACCGGAACGAGTTCGTCCGCGTTCGCAGCGAGCGCTAGAAACGCGAGTGCGAATACGCCGAGCAGCCGGAGGAACTTCTCCATTGCGTCAGCGCCTCGCGCGGCAACGGTCACCCAAGGTCGCAGTGCGCGTCGGCGCGAGGATCACTTCGCCTGTGCGCCCGTTGCTGCAGGTTTGTCGAAGCTCACCGTCGGCGGCTTGGCGATCGCCTTCTCGTCCTCGACGCTGAAGTTCGGTTTCACCTGATAGCCGAACATCATGGCAGTCAGATTGTTGGGGAAGCTGCGGATCAGCACGTTGTACTCCTGCACCGCCTTGATGTAGCGGTTGCGCGCCACGGCGATGCGGTTCTCCGTGCCCTCGAGCTGCGCCTGCAGGTCGCGGAAATTCGCGTCCGACTTGAGCTGCGGGTAGTTCTCCGACACGACCAACAACCGCGACAGTGCGCTCGACAGCCCGGCCTGCGCCTGCTGGAACTTGGCGAAGGCCGCGGGATCGTTGATCAGTTCGGGCGTCGCCTGCACGCTGCCCACACGCGAGCGCGCCTCCGTCACCTGGGTGAGAATTTGCTGTTCCTGCGCGGCGAAGCCCTTCACCGTGTTCACCAAATTCGGCACCAGATCCGCACGGCGCTGGTATTGGTTCAGCACTTCCGCCCAGCTCGCCTTGATTTGCTCGTCGCCGCGCTGCATGTCGTTGTAACCGCAGCCGGACAACCCTAGAGCGATCGCGGCGAGCAACACCCAGAAAATTCTGCGCATGTGATTTCTCCCTGACCGAAGCTGTCTCTTATTTGAGGGCGCAAGCGCCGATTTCAAGACACGCCATTGCCTGCCGCTTGCAGCTTCGCCATGGTGCGGCGGGCAAAGCACAGGTCTTCCCAGGCCTTCGCCTTGTCGTGCAAGCTGCGCAGCAGATACGCCGGGTGATAGGTGACGATGAGCGGCACGCCCTGGTAGCGGAACACCCGGCCGCGCAGTGAAGCGATGCTCGCGTCGGTGTCGAGCAGCGTTTGGCAGGCGAAGCGCCCCATGGCGAGGATCAGCTTCGGCCGGATCAGCGCCACTTGGCGCATGAGCTGCGGCGAGCACTGCGCGACTTCGAACGGTTCGGGATTACGGTTTCCCGGCGGCCTGCATTTGAGCACGTTGGCGATGTACACGTTCTCGCCACGTTTCAAATCGATGCCGGCGAGCATGCTGTCGAGCAATCTCCCCGCCTGGCCGACGAAGGGCTCGCCACGCGCATCTTCCTCGGCGCCCGGCGCCTCGCCCACCAGCAGCCACTCGGCCTGCTCGTCGCCGACGCCGAAGACCGTCTGGGTGCAGGTCTTGCGCAGCCCGCAGGCGCTGCAAGCCGAAACTGCCGCCTTGAGTTCGGTCCAGTCCATGCGCGCGATGCGGCTCGCGCGATCCTCCGTCCCGGGCAAGGGTTCTGGCGTTGCGGCGACGTCTGCGGGAACTTCCTCCTGCGCCACCGGCGGCGGCGCGCTCGGCCGCCGCGGCCGCCACAGCGGTGTGAGCCCCATTTCCTCGAGGAACTGCTCGCGCCTCGTGCTCATAGGGGCAAGCTCAATACGATCGCGTCCTCACGCCCTTCGTGCGCCGGATAATAGTCGCGGCGCACGCCGACCCGGGAAAAGCCGCTGCGTTCGTACAGGCGCAGGGCGGCGGCGTTGGACGGACGCACCTCCAAATACATGAGCCGCGCTCCGCCGCTGTGCGCATAGTCGCACAGCCGCGCCAGCATGGCGCCGCCATGGCCGTGCCGCTGCGCTTCACCGGCGACGCTCAAATTCAACAGATGCGCCTCGTCTGCGGCGAACATCATCACGGCATAGGCGATCAGCGCACCGCCCTGTTCGCACGCCAGGCAGTAATAGCCGGCAGCGAGCGAATCGCGGAAATTGCCTTCGCTCCAGGGAAACGGATAGACCACGGCTTCGATCGCCATCACCGCCGGCAGATCCGCTTCGAGCAGAGGACGAAAATCGATCGCAGGCTTGAGTACGGCGCTCATCGCTCAACGGTCTTCAGCGCCACTCTGTCGCGCACGTAATGCGGGGCGGCTTGCGCCGCATCGACGCCTCGCCCCTCCGCAAACACTCGGCGCGCGAGCCGCAGCATGGGCACCGCGTTGGGAATCGCATCGGCGTCGACGCGCGCCAGCCGGCCGGCATAGCATGCACCGAGCGCGGCGCCATGGGCGCGAAAGCCGCTGCCGCAGCCGACCCAGCCATCCCCTTCGACCTGCGGCACGCCATCGGGTCTGTACAACGCGGGCGCATTCACTTCGATCCAGTCGCCGCCGCTTCTGCGATACGCCGCATGATACACCTCGCCCATGCGCGCATCGAGACACGCGATCACGCGTTCCGCCCCGCTCGCCTCGGCGAGCGCAAGCAGGCTGCCGATGCCCGCGACCGGAACGTTCCACGCGAATGCCAGGCCCTGGGCGATGCCGCAGGCGATCCGTAAGCCCGTGAACGAACCCGGTCCCGCGCCGTAGACGACGCCTGCGATCGCGCGCGTATCCAGTGCCGCTTGTTCGAGCAGGCGGCGCAATTCCGGAAGCGCCCGCTCCGAATGCGTCTGCCCCGCGTGGAAGCTGTTCTCGAACACCGCCTCGCCGCGCGCGACGGCGAGCGAGCAGTATTCGGTGGAGGTTTCGAGGGCGACGAGATTCACGGCGGGTGTCCGAAGGCTTGGCGCATTCTAGCCCATCGCGCGGCCTTGACACCCTGCGGACCTGCGTCCAAGATGCGCGCGTTTCGTCACCACAGGGGAGAAAAGAACATGAAGCGATTCCTGGGACTGCTGCTCGTCGCGCTCGCTGCGGCCGCGGCGCAGGCCGAAGACGCCTATCCGAACAAGCACATCACCATGGTCGTCCCCTTCCCGCCCGGAGGCGTCGCCGACCTCACCGGCCGGCCGACGGCGATGATCATGGAAAAATACTTGAAGCAGCGCATCATCGTCGAGAATCGCGCCGGCGCAGGCGGCGCGGTGGGCATGGCTTACGTCGGCAATGCGAAGCCCGACGGCTACACCATCATGATGGCGCTGTCTTCGATCTCCGTCATCCCCGAAGCGGAGAAACTATTCGATCGCAAGCCGCCCTATCAGATGAATCAGTTTGCTCCGATCGCGCTCATCTCGGCCGATCCCACAGTGCTGGTGGTGCGCGCCGACAGCCCGTGGAAGAGCGTGAAAGACCTGGTCGAAGATGCGAAGAAGCGCCCGGGCAAGATCAGCTTCAGCTCCTCGGGAATCTACGGCACGCTGCACATGGCGATGGAAATGTTCGCCCAGGCTGCCGACATCAAGCTCTGGCACGTGCCCTATACCGGCGGCGGACCGGCGATGAACGCGTTGGTGGGCGGCCACGTCGATGCGCTCGCCTCCGGCCCCTCGGCGGTGATCGGCCAGATCAAGGGAGGGAAGCTGCGCCCGCTCGCCACCTGGGGCGACAAACGCCTCGCCGCGCTGCCCGACGTGCCGACCTTCAAGGAATTGGGCTACGACGTCGAGTTCTACATCTGGTCGGGATTGTTCGCACCCGCCGGCACCCCCGCGCCGGTGCTCAACAGCTTACGCCAGGCGGCGAAGCAGGCAGTCGAAGACCCAGAGTTCAAGTCGATGATGGCCAAGATCGAAACCCCGATCTACTATCTCGACGCGCCGCAATTCCAGAAGTTCTGGGACAAGGACGCCGCCATGCTCGCCGCCGCGGTCAAGCGCGTCGGCAAGGTGGAAGAGAAGAAATAAGGGATCGAATGGTCGGACGCGGCAAGCCTCAGGGCTGCAGCTCCGCGTCCAGGCGCACGGCTACCCCTTCCAGACCGGGAGCGGCGACCGGATAGCGCCGCATCACTAGGGGGTCGTGCCCCGGAACGACGTGGCGCGGGTCGTCGGCCAGTTCGCGCAGGCGCCGATAGCCTTCGACCATGGCGCCGACGTCATAGACGATGGGAAAGGGACGCACCTCGTTCATGTTGGCATAGAGGTGCGCGGCATCCGAGGCCAACACGATCCAGCCGATACGGGTATGCACCCGCACCGACTGCAAGCCCATGGTGTGCCCGCCGATGCGGTGCAGCGACACTCCGGGGGCGAGTTCCACGTCGCCGTCGTGAAAGCGCACCCGCCCCTCGTAGACGCGGCGCACCATCGCCACCACCTCGTCCACCTCGTAGGCATGAGCGAAAATTCCGTGCGCCATGTGGCGGCCGGTGGCGTAGTGCATCTCGTCGTCCTGCAGATGAAACGTCGCCCGAGGAAAGAGGGCGAAATTGCCGATGTGATCGTAATGCAGGTGGGTGATGATCACGTCCTGCACCGCGGCCGCGTCCACGCCCAGCCGCGCGAGCCCGGCGGCAGGCGACAGCAGCAGCTTGCGCCCGCGGCGCGCGCCCACCGATTCGCTAAAGCCGGTATCGACGACGAAGCTTCGCGCGCTTCCCTTCACCAGCCAGACGAAGTAATCGAGCGAGCTCGAGTCCTCGTGCGGATCGCCGCCGATGAAATTGTCGCTCGCCTTGCGCGCGAGCGTCGCATAGCGGATCGCATAGACTTCATAGCGTTCTTCCATGCCCGCCTCGCTCCTTCTTCCCCGCCGCGGACGCCGCCGTCAGCGCACTTCGGATTTGCCCTGCACAAAGTGTGAAAGCTCCCCGCTGCCGCGTCAAGCACGCGCGGAGGGGTCTCTGCGTCCGCCGTGCACTCCCCCTACGCATCCTGCCGATTCCTCTAGCCGCGCGGGCCAGATATCACTTCGGCGCCGCGGCGTATAATCGATTCGAGTGCGATAAAAATACAACGCACCCGCCCCCGGCATAACGCCAACCAAAGGAGAGAGGAACATGACGAACGACCATAGCCCCAACGCGCGCCGCGAGCTGCTCAAGAAAGGCGCGGCCCTCGGCGCCGCCGCCGCTGCCGCGCAGCTCGGGTTTCCGGCACTCGTGCGCGCGCAATCCGACACCATCCGCGTCGGCCATCTCACACCGCGCACCGGCTTTCTCGGGCAGTTGGGCGAATACGGTTTCAAAGCCGCGTCGCTCGCGATCGAGGAAGCGAACGCGAGCGGCGGCGTACTCGGGCGCAAGCTCGAATTGATCGCTGAGGACAGCGTCAACCCGCAGACCGCTGTCACCAAGGCGCAGAAACTGGTCGAGCGCGACAAGGTGATCTGCCTGATCGGCGAAATCAACTCCGCCTCCGGGTTGGCGATCGCCGAACAGGCGAACCGCTACAAAGTGCCGTTCTTCAATACCGGCTGCAACTCGGATGCGCTGCGCGGGAAGAACTGCAGCCGCTTCATGTTCCACATCGAAGGCTGCAACACCATGTACACCAAGACCATCGGCACCTGGCAGAAGGCGGAGAACAAGATTAAGGGTTCGAAGTTCTATTTCCTTACGGCCGACTACGCGTTCGGCCACGACCTGTACCGGGTGTCCTCCAAGTTCCTCACGGATAACGGCGGCATCAACCTGGGCAACGACCTGGTGCCGACCAATTCCGCCGACTACAGCGCCTATATCCTGAAGATCCGCCAGGCACGCCCCGACTTCGTCTACATCTGCCTCGCGGGCGTGGACCAAACCAACTTCCTCAAGCAGTACAAGGAATACAACCTGCCCTTCCCCGTCACCGGCGGCACCATGGACACCATACCGTTCTGGGCCGCAGGCATCGACTCCATTTCCGGCTATTGGCAAAGCCTGTGGTATCACGGCCTCAACGTGCCCGGCGCGCAGGCGTTCGCGAAGCGCTTTTCCGACAAGTACGGCATGCCGCCCGACAATCAGGCCTGGGGCGACTACGTCGGCGTGAAAATCGTGCTGCAGACCATGGCCGAAAACAAGAGCACGGACACGGTGAAGATGGTGGAGCATCTGGAGAAAGGCGCAAGCTTCGACATTTACAAGGCGCGGCGCGGCTCGTTCCGCGCCTGGGATCACCAGCTGCTGCAGGAGATGTACGTGGTGAAGGTGAAAGACAAGTCGAAGATGAAGGACAAGTGGGACATTTTCGACATCGTCCAGGCGGTACCGGGCGCAAAAGAATCCCTGGAGCTGATCCAGCCGACCAAAGAAGAGAACGCCTGCGTCATGGCCTAAGTCCGCTGGGAGCCGCGGCCACGGCCCGGCTCCCTTGCCCCCGCCTCTGCCGCAGGTAGCGAGGCGGGGAATCGGTCCAGACTACGCATGTTCGGCATCGTCCTGGAGCAGATCCTCAACGGTCTGCTCGTCGGCTCCTACTACATCGTCCTCTCGCTCGGGCTGTCGCTGATATTCAGCCTGGGCGGCGTGGTCAATCTCGCCCACGGCGCGTTCTACGCCGTAGGCGCCTATCTGGGCTACGAGGTGGAACGGTACCTGGGCTTCACCGGCGCCGTGTTCTTCGCTCCGGTCGGCGTCGCGCTGATCGGCATGCTGATCGAGCGCCTGCTACTGTCGCGCCTGTACCGCGAAGACGTGATGCTAGGGCTGCTGTTCACTTTCGGCCTGGCGATGACAGTCGAGCAGAGCCTGCGGCTCGTGTGGGGCACCACCGGCCTGCCCTTCTCCATTCCCGCGGGACTGCGCGGCCAGCTGTTCCTCGGCGATTTCATCTACTCCTACTATCGCCTGGCCGTGCTCAGCGTATCGGCGGCGTCCATTCTTTGCTGCTGGCTGCTGCTGAATAAAACCTCCTTCGGCATGATCGTGCGCGCCGGAACGCGCGATCCGGAAATGGTGCGCGCCATGGGCATCAGCCTCAAGCCCGCGCTGACTGCGGTGTTCGGGCTGGGCGTGGCGCTCGCCGGGCTCGCTGGCGTGATGTCCGCGCCGCTCGGCGGCATCCAGCCGGCCATGGGCACCGAAATCCTCACCGCGGCGTTTGTGGTCGTTGTGATCGGCGGCCTCGGCAGCTTCTGGGGCGTGGTGTACGCGGGCCTTCTGGTCGGGGTGGTGCGCGGGGTGACCGTCGTGTTCTACCCGCCGGCGGCGGAAGCCTCCATGTACATTCTCATGGCACTCATCCTGCTGGTGCGCCCGCGCGGCCTGATGGGCGAAAAATTCGAGAAATTCGAGTAGCCGATGAACCTGCCTAAACATCCCTTGTTCATCGGCAGCATCGCACTGCTCGTCTTGCCTTATATCTGCTCGGGCTTGGGATTCACCTACGGCATCGCCACCGAAATCGCGCTGTTCGCCATGGTCGGCCTCGGCTTCAATCTGCTGCTCGGCTACACCGGCCTACTCTCCTTCGGCCACGGCCTGTTCTTCGGCTTCGCCGCCTACGCGGCGGCACTGGCGCAAATCCACTGGTTCCACGGCAGCCTGCTCGCCCCGCTGCTGTTTGCGCTCGCTGCCTCGAGCGTTCTCGGCGTGTTCATCGGGTTCCTCGCGCTGCGCCGCCGCGGCGTGTATTTCTCGCTGTTGACGCTCGCCTTCACTGCGCTCGGCTTTTACATCGCATATCGCTGGACCGACCTCACTGGAGGCGAATCGGGCCTGCGCGGCGTCAGGCGCACTCTGCTTTTCGGATTCGATCTCGACAACCAGCTCGTCTTCTATTATTTCTGCGCCGCGATCGTGCTTGCCGTCGCCTGGATCATGCTGCGCGTCGCGCGCTCGCCCTTTGGCTCGGTGCTGGTCGCGATACGCGAGAACGAGCAGCGCGCCGACTTCGCGGGCTACCCGGTACGCCGCTACAAGCTCGCCGCCTTCACGCTATCGGCGGCGGTGACCGCGCTCGGCGGGGCACTATTCAGCTTTCTCATGCTGTTCGCCTCTGCCGACCCGCTGCACCCGAATTTCTCCGGCGAAATTCTCGCCATGACCATCATCGGCGGCTCGCGCAGTTTCATGGGCCCGCCGCTGGGAGCGGCCTTCTACATCTTGTTTCGCGAAATCCTGTCCGGCTACACCGCGAGTTGGATGTTCTGGTTCGGCCTGTTGTTCATGGCTTTCATCCTATTCTCGCCGAGCGGCCTCATCGGCCTCGCGGCGCGGCTGCTTGCGCCGTTTCGCAAGGAGGCGGAAACCCTCGCCGCCATGGCGGCGCGCGTCAAACCGAATCCCGCGCAAGAAGCGCCGCCAAGCCTCGTTCAGGCTCACCCGCCACAAGCCGGCGCGAGCCTCTTGCGCGCGGAGCAGGTCAGCAAGCGATTCGGCGAATTCACCGCCGTCGACGCCGTCAGCATCGACCTGCAGCACGCCCGCCTGCAGGCGCTGATCGGCCCCAACGGCGCGGGCAAGACCACGCTGTTCAATCTGCTCTCCGGCCTGTACCGCACGGATTCGGGCAGCCTCAGCTTTGGCGGAGAGCGCCTGCCGCGCTTGACGGCCGACCGGTTCGCCGCGCTCGGCATCGCGCGCTCGTTTCAGATCACCAACCTGTTCCAGGGCCTGTCCGTATTCGAGAATTTGCGCCTGGGCGTGCAGGCGCATCACCGCAAGCGCTTCAATCCGTGGTGCGGCAAGGAAAGTCTGGCGGAGGTCAACGCCGAAACGCGCTCGCTCATCCGCTACCTCGGCCTCGAAGGCCTGGAACTCGCGCCGGTATCCAGCCTTTCCTATGGCGGGCAGCGGTTGATGGAAATCGGACTCGCGCTGACCGCCCGTCCGAAGCTGCTTTTGCTCGACGAGCCGCTCGCCGGGCTCGCTGCGGCGGAGCGCGAGCGCATCGTCGGCATGATCCGCACGCTCGCACAGCATATGGGCGTGCTGCTGGTGGAGCACGACATAGATCGCGTGTTCGAGTTCGCTGACCGCATCACCGCCATGGCGAACGGCAGCGTGTTGATCGAGGGCAACGCTGCGCAAGTATCGGGCGACCACCAGGTGCAGGAGGTGTATCTGGGAAGCGGACGCAGTGTAGTGATGTCCGCGCGATCAGCCGCCCAGGCGGGCGAAGTATTGCTGCAGCTCAAGGACGTCAACACCTTTTACGGCAAGAGCCATATCCTGCACAACGTCAGCATGGAAGTGCGCGCAGGGGAAGTCACCGCGCTCCTCGGCCGCAACGGCGCCGGCAAGTCGTCCACTTTCAAGAGCATCATGGGCCTGGTGACGCCCGCGAGCGGCAGCGTACGCTTCGACGGCCAGCTGATCAGCGGCCATACGCCCGAATACGTCGCGCGAGCCGGCATCGGCCTAGTGCCGCAAGGGCGCCGGCTGTTCGCTGGCCTGACTGTAGCCGAGAATCTGAAACTGGGCGGACTGTCGCGCCAGCGCGGCCGCGGCGTGCGCTGGGACGAAGAGCGCATCTTCGGCTACTTCCCGCAGATTCGCGGCAAGCTTTCGGCCAAGGCCGACACCCTCTCCGGCGGCGAGCGGCAGATGGTTGCCATCGCGCGCGCCCTGTCCGGCAACGTGAAGCTACTGATGCTCGACGAACCGTTCGAGGGTCTCGCGCCCGCGGTGGTCGAGGAGGTGTTCAAGTCGCTCGACCAATTGCGCCGGGAGATCGCCATCCTGATCATCGAGCACGATTTGGATCTTGTGCTGGCGCTGGCCGACCGCGCCTACGTCCTCGATCGCGGCCATGTGTCGCATGCTGGTCCGGCCGAGCCTCTTCTCACCGACCTCGCATTCCGCAAGCAGGTGCTATGGCTGTAGACTCCTGCTGCGAGTACTGGGTCAGATTTCCCTTTCCATCCGATCAACGAGAGCAATGCCGACCATGAATACCTCCGCAGACGGCTTGCGCGTGCTGGTGACGGCCGGTGCCGCCGGCATCGGCCGCGCGATCGCCCAGACCTTCGCCCAGCACGGCGCGCGCGTGCACATCTGCGACATCGACGCGGCCGCGCTCGGCGCCGCCGCGCGCGAGCAAGCTTCTATCAGCCACAGCGTGGCCGACGTCTCGAATCTGGAGCAGGTGGAGCGACTGTTCGCCGATGCCAAGCGCGAACTGGGTGGCCTCGACGTCTTAGTCAACAACGCCGGCATCGCCGGACCCACGGCTCTGGTCGAGGACATCCGCCCCGCGGATTGGGAGCGCTGCATCGCGGTGGACTTGAACGGCATGTTCTACTGCACGCGGCTCGCCATGCCGCTCCTCAAGGCAAACGGGCGCGAACGCGGCGGCAGCATCATTAACATGTCTTCGGTCGCCGGTCGCCTCGGTATGGGCATGCGTACGCCCTACTCGGCTGCGAAGTGGGCGGTAGTCGGCTTCACCAAGAGCCTCGCGCGTGAGGCGGGTGCCGCCGGCATCCGCGTCAACTGCATCCAGCCGGGAAATGTCGAGGGCGAGCGCATCAACCGCGTGATCGACGCCAAGGCGAAAGCTTCGGGCGTGAGCTTCGACGCACAGAAGCGCACGCTGCTCGAAACAACTTCGCTCAAGACTTTCGTCAGCGCGCAGGACATCGCCAACATGGCGCTGTTTCTCGCGACCGACGCCGGCAAGCACATCTCCGGCCAAGCACTGTCGGTGTGCGGCGACCTGCAGACCTACGTTTAAGAATGGTGGGAACAATGGGGCCAGGGTGGGAACGGAAGGGTCCCACCCCTTCCTTAGGCCCCCTTGTATATCCCCTAATTCAGAGATTCCCTAACACTCTCACGCGAGGAACATCATGGCAGCAGCTCAAGGAAAGGTCATCATCACCTGCGCCGTCACCGGCGCGATCCACACTCCGACCATGTCACCCTACTTGCCGGTCACGCCGGATGAGATCGCGGCCGCGGCGATCGGCGCGGCCCAGGCCGGCGCAGCGATCGTGCACCTGCACGCGCGCGACCCCGAAGACGGAAGACCGACGCAGGATCCGGAGATGTTCTTGCGCTTTCTGCCGAAAATTAAAGCCGCTTCGGACGTCGTCATCAATCTCACCACCGGCGGCGCGCCGACCATGTTGGTCGAGGAGCGCCTGCAACCGGCGCTGCAGCTCAAACCCGAGGTCGCCTCCCTCAACATGGGTTCGATGAACTTCGGCCTGTACGAAATGCTCGGACGCTACAAGGAATTCAAGTACGACTGGGAGCGCCCTTATCTCGCCGGTTCAGACGACCGCATATTCAAGAACACCTTCAAGGACATCGCCTACATCCTCGAATCCTGCAGCGCCAACAACACCCGCTTCGAGATCGAGTGCTACGACATCGGGCACCTGTACACCGCGGCGCACTTTTTAGATCGCGGCCTGGTGAAGCCGCCGCTGTTCATCCAGTCGGTATTCGGCCTGCGCGGCGGCATCGGACCGCACGCGGAAGACGTGCTGCACATGAAGCGCACGGCGGACCGGCTGTTCGGCGACGCCTATTTGTGGTCAGTGCTGGGCGCGGGACGCAACCAGATGTTCGTCGCGGCACAAGCCGCGGTGATGGGCGGCAACGTGCGCGTCGGCCTGGAGGACAGCTTGTGGCTCGGACGCGGCACGCTCGCCAAATCCAATGCGGAACAGGTCACCAAGGTGCGCCATATTCTGGAGGAGATCGGCCTGCAAGTGGCGACGCCCGACGAAGCGCGCGCGATGCTCAAGTTGAAAGGCGCCCACAACGTCGCGTTCTAGAGACCGATCGGCCCGAGGGCGGGCCTCCTACATGACATCGAACGACGCACGTCGCCGGCGACGGCATCGTGCGCACCGTTTATAATTTGTTTTTCCATTCAGAGACAGCAATGAGAACCCACAGCATCGCCGTCATTGCGGGTGACGGCATAGGCAAGGAAGTGATGCCCGAAGGCGTGCGCGCCGTCGATGCAGCCGCACGCAAGTTCGGCCTCACCATCAACTTCGATCATTTCGACTGGAGCTGCGACAACTACGACAAGCACGGCTGGTGGATGCCGCCGGACTGGAAGGACCGCGTCGCAGGCCATGATTGCATCTTCTTCGGCGCCTGCGGCTGGCCGGCAAAAGTGCTCGACCACGTTTCCCTGTGGGATTCCTTGATCAAGTTCCGGCGCGAGTTCGATCAGTACGTCAACCTACGCCCGGTGCGGCTGATGCCCGGGGTCGCCTGCCCGCTTGCGGGGCGCAAGGTCGGCGACATCGACTACTACGTGGTGCGCGAGAACACCGAGGGCGAGTATTCCTCCATGGGCGGAAGGCTGTTCGAGGGCACCGAGCGCGAGATGGCGCAGCAAATCTCCACCTTCACCCGCAAGGGAGTGGATCGGATCATGAAATTCGCATTCGAACTGGCCATGACGCGGCCGCGCAAACTCGTTGCGTCGGCCACCAAGTCGAACGGGATTTCCATCACCATGCCCTACTGGGATGAGCGCTTCGCCGCTATGGGCAAGAACTACCCGGCAGTGAAGACCAGCCAATACCACATCGACGGCCTCACCATCCAGATGGTGCTCAATCCCCAGCGCTTCGACGTCATCGTCGGCTCGAACTTGTTCGGCGACATCCTGTCGGACCTGGGGCCGGCGACGGCGGGCACCATCGGCATCGCCCCTTCCGCCAACGTCAATCCGGAGCGGGCGTTCCCGTCATTGTTCGAGCCGGTGCACGGCTCGGCGCCCGACATCTACGGCAAGAAGATCGCCAATCCGATCGGGCAGATCTGGTCGGGCGCGATGATGCTTGAGCACCTGGGTCACGCCGATGCCGCTAGCGCGATCCTCGGCGCCATCGAAAAAGTCCTGCAGGAAGGTCCGCGCACGCCCGATCTCGGCGGCAGCGCGCGCACCGAAGACGTCGGCCGCGCCATCGCCGCGGCGATCTAGGAATCGAACGGGATACCCGCGCGAGCGCGGGTATCCCCTCGCGAACCATATCTGGGAGAAAGAATTGAAGAATTACCGCATAGCCGCCATCCCGGGCGATGGCATCGGCAAGGAGGTCATCGCCGAAGGGGTCAAGGTCCTCAAAGTCCTGGCGCAGCATTCGGGTCGATTCAGCTTCAGCTTCAAGCATTTTCCGTGGAGCAGCGACTATTACCTGAAACACGGCTATTACATCCCGGCAGGCGGCTTGGACGAACTGAAGACCTTCGACGCCATCTTCTTCGGCGCGGTCGGCAGTCCCAAGGTGCCCGACCACGTATCGCTCTGGGGTCTGCGCCTGCCCATCTGCCAGGGCTTCGATCAATACGCCAACGTGCGGCCGGCGCGGGTGCTGCCGGGCGTCGCAAGCCCGCTCGTCAATGGCAAGGCGATCGACTGGGTCATCATCCGCGAGAACACCGAAGGTGAGTACTCGGGTTCCGGCGGGCGCGTGCATCGCGGCCTGCCGGAGGAAATCGCCACCGAGACCTCGGTGTTCACGCGCACCGGCGTCGAGCGTATCCACCGCTTCGCCTTCGAACTCGCGGCCAAGCGCCCGCGGAGGCATCTGACGCTCGTCACCAAGTCGAACGCGCAGCGCCACGGCATGGTGCTGTGGGACGAAGTGTTCTACCAGGTGGCGAAGCGCTATCCTCGCGTGCGCACCCAGCGCGTGTTGGTCGACGCGGTGACGACGCTCATGACTTTGAAGCCGCAGACGCTCGACGTCATCGTCGCCTCCAATCTGCACGCCGACATCCTCTCCGATCTCGCCGCGGCGCTCTCCGGCAGCCTCGGCATCGCGCCCACCGCCAACCTCAATCCGGAACGCAAATTCCCTTCGATGTTCGAGCCCATCCACGGCTCGGCATTCGACATCGAAGGCAAGGGCATTGCCAACCCGATCGCCACGTTCTGGACTGCGGCGATGATGCTCGAGCACTTGGGCGAATCGAAGAGCGCGGCGCGGCTGATGCAGGCGATCGAGGCGGTGACCGCGAAGCGAATCTTCACCCCCGACCTGGGCGGCAGCGCGCGCACGGCCGACGTCACCCGGGCACTGTGTCGATTTCTGCGACAATAGGAATCCGGCCATACCTGCGGCCGCTCGGCTTCGCAAATCGAAGGAGAGTTGCGGATGAACCTCGAGGCTCCGACTCCGCTTGTGCTCACGCACCAGGCGCTGCTCGCGGAAGTCAAGGCCGCCGCGAAGCTCGACGGCCGCACCGGCAAGGCTGCGCGCCTGGTTGCGCGGCTCTTGCCGCCGCATTACGCCAAGGAGGAAGAGTTCGCTCTTGTCCCGCTCGGCTTGCTCCCCGCCCTCGCCCAGGGCGAAATCGAGCCGCAGATGGCGGCGGCGATCACGCGCGCGAAACGCCTCCATGAGGAACTGTCCGACCTGCTCGCGGAGCGCCGCGCCATCGCCGCCGCGGTGGAGGAACTCGCTGCCGCGGCGGAAGCCGACGGCCATGCCGAACTCGTCGGGCTCGCCGAACGACTGCTGCTGCACGAGGAGACGAAGGAGCAGGTCTGGTACCCCACGGCGATCCTCGTGGGGAAATTCCTGCAGCTGCGCTTGAAAGTTTAGCCCGCGGCTTGCCGTCCAGGCATTCGACGGCCGGGCGATAGAGAACGTCAAACTAGCGGAGGAGCAAGGTGAACATTGCCAACCACGTGGAGCGCATCGCGCGCCAAGACCCTGGCCGCCAGGCCATCGTCTTCGAAGGCAAAGACATCAGTTACGGCACGCTCGACGCCTGCGCCTGCGCGCTTGCCAATTCGCTCAAGGCGAACGGCGTGGCGCGCGGGGACCGCATCGCGCTCTACCTGCCCAACATCCCTGCCTTCATGCTCGCCTATCTCGCGGGCGAGAAGGCGGGCGCCATCGTCGTGTCCGTCAACTCCATATTCAAGTCCGAGGAGGTCAAGTATCTGTTGAACGACTCGGGCGCGAAGGTGGTATTCACCACTGCGGAACTGCTGCCGAACGTGCCGCGCGGCGAATGCCCGAGCCTCGCGAAGACCGTGATCTGCGAGGGCCAGGCCGCGGGCGAGATCGTGCTCGGCGACTGGCTCGCCGCAGGCAAGCCCCAGTTCAAGACCGAGGACATGGCCGCGGACGACGCAGCGGTGCTGCTCTATTCCTCCGGCACCACCGGCTTTCCCAAGGGCGTGACCCTCACCCACAACAATGTCATCACCAATACCCGCGCGGCGGTGAACTGCTCCCACCACGGGCCGAAGGATCGTCTGGCAATCTTCCTGCCACTATTCCACGTGTTCGCGCAGAACTACATCATGAACGCGGGCTTCGTCGCCGGCGCGACGCTGGTGCTATTCCGCCGCTTCGTGCCCGACCTGGTGCTCGCGGAAATCGAGCGCCAGCGCGTGACCATGTTCTTCGCCGTGCCGACGATCTACATCGCGCTGCTCGGCGCCAACGTGCCGAAGAAAAAGCTCGCCTCGATCCGCTACTACTTCTCCGCCGCCGCCACCATGCCGCAGGAGATCTCGCGCCGCTGGACCGAGACTTACGGTCCCGCGGTGCACGAAGGCTACGGCCTCACCGAATGCTCGCCCTGCGCAGCCTACAACCACGTCAAGAAACACAAGTTCGGCAGCGTCGGCACCGCCATCGAGGATTTCGAGGTGAAGATCTTCGACGAGAACGACCGCGAGGTGCCGCGCGGAACCTGGGGCGAGATCGTGATGCGCGGCCCCGGGGTGATGAAGGAATACTGGAACCGCCCGGAGGACACGGCGCAGGCGCTGCGCGGCGGCTGGCTGCACTCGGGCGACATCGGCAAGATGGACGAAGAAGGCTATGTGTTCATCGTCGATCGGGTGAAGGACATGATCAACGTGTCCGGCTTCAAGGTGTGGCCGGCCGAAGTCGAACATTACCTGTATCAGATTCCGCAGATCAAGGAAGTGGCGGTGTACGGCAAACCCGATTCGCTCAAAGGCGAGAGCGTGTGCGCGGCGGTGGTGCTCAAGGACGGCGCGCATTTCAGCGGCGACGAGGTCATCGCCTGGTGCAAGGAGAAGCTCGCCGCCTACAAGACGCCGGAGCGCGTCGATATCGTGAAGGAACTGCCGAAGAGCGCGACCGGGAAGATCCTGAAGCGCATGCTGCGCGCACAAGCCTAGTCCTCCCCGCGCGCGCATGGGCAGCGTCAGCCTGCCGCTGTGGTTGGTCCTCGCCCTCGCCGCGCTGGCGGCATTCGGGCTGCTCGACCGCTTGCTCGTGCCGAGCGTACGCTGGTTCATCCGCAGCCGTGCGAACAAGGTGCTCGACGAAGTCGCCTCGCGCCTGCGGATCGAGATCCGACCGTTCCAGCAGACGCGGCGCCAGGTGCTGATCGATCGCCTGCTGTTCGACCCCAAGGTGCAGCAGGCGGCGGCCGCGGTCGCGTGCGAGCAAAAGCTGCCGCGGGAGGTCGTGCATGCGCGGATCGAAGCTTACGCGCGCGAAATCGTCCCTGCGTTCAACGCCTACTTCTACTTTCGCATCGGCTACTGGCTGGGGCGCAAGATCGCCCGCAGCCTCTACCGGGTGCGCGTCGGCTACAGCGACGACGCGAGCCTCGCGCGGGTGCCGCCGGAGGCGACGGTGGTGTTCGTGATGAATCACCGCTCCAACATGGATTACATCCTCGCCGCCTATCTGGTCGCGGACCAAGTGGCATTGTCTTATGCGGTGGGCGAATGGGCGCGCGTCTGGCCGCTGCAGCAACTGGTGCGCGCCATGGGCGCGTATTTCGTGCGGCGCAATTCGCGCGACGAGCTCTACCGCCGCGTGCTCGAGCGCTATATCAGCATGGCGACCGAAGCGGGCGTCACCCAGGCGCTCTATCCCGAGGGTGCGCTCAGCCGCGACGGCAAGCTGCGCGCGCCGCGCCTGGGGGCACCGGATTACATGCTACGCGGCTTCGACCCGACGGGCGAGCGCGATCTGGTGTTCGTCCCGCTGGGGATCAATTACGACCGCACCCTGGAAGACCGCACGCTGCTGCTCGACTTGGACGACGGAGCCGCGAGGCCCGGCCGGCTGCGCGCAGCATTCAACACCCTGGCCTTCGCCGCGCGCCAAACGCTGCTCGCCTTCGCCGGCGGTTGGCATCGCTTCGGCTATGCCTGCGTCAATTTCGGTACGCCGCTCGCGATGCGCGAATATCTGCAAGCGCAGCGGTTCGATTTCCGCAAGCTCGAGCGCCACGAGCGCGAGGCGCGCGTGGCGGAACTCGGCGCCGAGCTCATGCGCCGCGTCGCCGGCCTCGTTCCGGTGGTGCCGGTGGCGCTCGTCGCGCTCGCCTTCGAGCGCGCGCAAGGCCGGGCAATGTCCGAACTCGAAATCAAGTCGGCCGTGGAAGCGCTGATCGAACGCCTGGAAGCCGCGGGCGCGCACATCTATATTCCGCGGCGCGACCGCGACTACGCCATCACCGCGGGTTTGCGCAGCATGCTCACGCGTCACCTCGTCCGCGAACGCGACGGCCTATATGCCGCCGATCCGGCGGAGGCAAAGCTGCTTTCCTATTACGCCAATTCGATCGCGCACCTATTGCCGTAGGATTTCAAGCGAGCAGCACGCCGACCAGACCGCTCAAGAATATGCCGTCGAACGTGCCCGCACCGCCGATGGACGCAACCGGTGCGCCGAGCTTGCCGATCGACTTCAGCCGCAGCAGATCGGCGCCGATCAGCACACCCAAGGTGCCTGAGATGTAGGCGAGCACCGCGCGCTCTCCCGAATTGATGACGGTCGCAGCCAGTGCCGCCGTCAGCGGCGCCACCAGGATAGGAATGCCGATGCCGGTGCCCGGGATCGGATAGCTCGTCGCATAGGCGACTGCGCTCACCACCGCCACCGCGAGCAGCACCTGCGCGAGCGGCAGCGGATTGTGCGCCAGCAAATAGATCGAGAACGCGACGGGCGTGAGGCAGCCGCCGACGTTCACCGCCACGACGGTACGTCCCGGATCGACCGCGCGCTGCAGCCCGAGCAGCCACTGCCAGGGGCTGCGCCCTGCCGCAGGCGGCGGGGTTTCGGCGCGAACGCTGAACAGCGGCAGATTGACCATGCTGCCGACAAGCGTCGTCACGAGGAGCAGGTAAACAGAATGCTGCGACAGGCCGAGCTTCTCGAAGGCGATGCTGACCAAGCCGATCTGCACGAAGGTGGCCAGAAACCCCAGTGCCAGCAGGAACAGAGCGAGATTCACCGCCGCCGCATCCGCTTCGATACGCGCCGCAGCGCGCGCTCGCGTAGCATGAGCAGGACGAGCGCCCGCTGCGAGCGGTCCGCATTCCTCGCCACGCCGACTTCGGCCGTCAGGCGCATAGTGATCGGGCGCATAGTGGATTTCCCGATCGATTATAGGCGCAAGGCGCGGCACGCCCCGGCCGGCGCCACCGCTCGCGGCGATTGCCGTGCGCCGGGCATGCGCGTAAGATACGTTTCATATCGTAAGGTAAGCATTGCATAATCCGGAAAGCGCGAACTCCCCTCTCCACTGCCACGCAAAGGAAGCCGTACATGAAAAAGCCATACAACATTCTGATACTGGGTGCCTCCTATGGTTCGCTCCTGGGAACCAAGATGGCGCTCGCCGGGCATACGGTGAAACTGGTTTGTCTTCCCGCCGAGGCGGATCTCATCAACCAGGAAGGCGCGATCGTGCGCCTGCCGGTCAAAGGCCGCGAAGGCTTGGTCGAAATCAATTCGCGCAAGGCGCCGGGCAAGCTCTCCGCCTGCGGTACCGCCGGGGTCAATCCGGCGGACTACGACCTGGTCGCGCTCGCCATGCAAGAACCCCAATACAAGTCGCCCGGGGTGCGTGAGCTGCTCGATGCCGTGGCGAAATCGAAAGTGCCGTGCATGTCCATTATGAACATGCCGCCGCTGCCTTATCTGAAGCGCATTCCGGGGATCGACGCGGATGCCTGCCGCGCCGCCTACACCGACCCGAGCGTGTGGGACAACTTCGATCCCAAGCTGATGACGCTGTGCAGCCCCGACCCGCAGGCCTTCCGTCCGCCGGAGGAGAAGGTCAACGTGCTGCAAGTGCGGCTGCCGACCAATTTCAAGTCGGCCCGTTTCGACTCGGAGGCGCACACCGCGATCCTGCGCCAGCTCGAGGCCGACATCGAAGCGATCCGCTTCGACACCGGCTCGGGCGTCACCGAGCTGCCGGTGAAACTCAAAGTGCACGAGTCGGTGTTCGTGCCGCTGGCGAAATGGGCGATGCTTTGCTCCGGGAACTACCGCTGCATCCGCAGGGACGCGATGGTGCCGATCAAGGAAGCCGTGCACGGCGATCTAGAAGCCTCGCGCGCCACTTACAACTGGGTGGTGAAGCTGTGCGTATCGCTCGGCGCAAACGAAAAAGACCTGGTGCCGTTCGAGAAGTACGCCGCTGCCGCGATGGGGCTCGCCAGCCCCTCTTCCGCCGCGCGCGCCTTGTTCGGCGGTGCGCCCAACATCGAGCGCGTCGATCGCCTCGTGAAAATCGTCGCTGGGCAGAAAGGCATGCAGTCCAAGGTGCTCGACGAAGTGGTCGCGCTGGTGGACGCCCGCCTGGAGTCGAACAGAAAGAAAGCGGCGTAGGAGCGGCGCCTTTAGCCCCTTGGAGGCCTCGCCGCGATCGAAGTCTGATCGGAGCGCGGTCGGCCCGAGGGCGGCTGACCGAGGCGAACCCTATCCCCTAATCTGGGCACAGACGCTTCGCCTAAGGCCATAGGCAATCGCCCGCGCCATAAGAATGAAGAGCCCGCAACCGCGGGCTCTTTTTTTGCCACGCAAAACCGCAAGCTGCCACGCAGTTCCTATTTCGGCAGCCAGGGTTCTATGCTAGTCTGCCGCCGCAGCTCGCTGCGAAGCGCGAATCCCAGAAGCGCGCTTGAATAATCAATTCGAGGAGGAAACATTTCATGGAAGCTCAATTCGCGCCTGGCGCGCGCCTGCGCGCCTGCGCAGCATCGTCCGTCTTGGCTCTGCTCGTTTCCGCCTGCGGCTCATCCGGCGGCGGCTCGGTAGGGGGCGCCCCGACCTTGACCGGGGTCGCGGCCACCGGCCTGCCGATCGTCAATGCTACGGTGACGGTCAAGGCGAGCGACGGCACAAGCGCGACGGCGACGACGGACACCAACGGCAGCTACTCCGCCGTGGTGACCGCGCTCGGCAAGCCGCCTTATCTGATCGAGGTTTCGGGTGGCACCGCAGGCGGCGCCGCCAATGCCAATAAGTATCACGCTCTCGCTTCCGGCACGGGCACGGCGAACGTCACCCCGATTACCGATCTCATCGTTTCCTCCGCGGCCGGCGTGACCGATACCTCGGCGTTGTTCGCGAGCGGCTTCACGGCGAGCAAGGCCGCCGCAATCACGGGCACGGCGCTCACCGCGGCGCGCGGCGCGGTGGAAGCCAAGCTGAAGAAATTGCCGATCCCGATCGACCTCGCGGGCAAGGATCCGGTGACGACCGTCTTCGCCGCTAAGACAGGCGATTCCATGGACGACCTGCTGGAAGCGCTCGCGGCGGTCAACGCCAAGACCGGTGTCAAAGTAAGCGACATCGAAAACGACTTGGTAAATAACGCATCGGCTGCCAATATCGCGAGCGTCGTCGTCTTCGGCGACAGCTTGAGCGACGGCGGCACCTATGCGCTGGCGGCCGCATCGGCAAACGGCGGCAAGTTCACCACTAACCCGGGGCCGATCTGGGTGGAGAACATCGCGACGGCGATGGGCTATACGCTGAAGCCTGCGGTGTCGAGCGGCTACGGCGTGCCGACCACCGTCATCGCCGGCGGCACCAACTACGCCCAGGGCGGGGCGCGCGTGTCGCAGCAGCCTGGAATCGGCAACGACGGAACGGCGAAATCCGCGTCGACGGTTCCGGTGAAGACGCAGATCGACAACTATCTCGCCGCGAACGGCAACGCCTTTGCGCCGAAGACGCTCGTCTTCGTCCTTGCCGGAGCGAACGACATCTTCTATCAGCTCGGCTTGATCGGCGCCGGTGCCGCGACGCCGGCGCAGGCGGGAGCGAACGTGGCGCAGGCCGCGACCGACCTCATCGCCCAGGTACAGCGCATCGTGCAGGCCGGCGCCAAACTTGTCGTCGTGCCCAACTTGCCCGACATCGGCAAGACCCCCTTCGGGGCGAAGCAAGGCGCGCAAGCGGCCGCAGTCACGCAACTCGTGCAGGCGTTCAACCAGACGCTTGCGGCCGGGCTCGCCAAACTGCCGGTGGCGCAGGTCGACAGCTATGCGTTCTTCAACACCGTGCTCGCCAGCCCTTCGACCTACGGTTTCAGCAACACCGCGAGCGACGCCTGCAACGTCTCGGTCCTCCCAGGAAACAGCTCGCTGTTCTGCTCGGCTGCGACCCTGGTCGCGAGCGGCGCCGACCAGAGCTACGTCTTCGCCGACGACGTGCATCCGACCACAGGTATGCACAAAGTATTGTCGAACTACGTACTCGCGCAGTTGCCGACCCTGCTCGCGCGCTAGATCTACGCTCGTTTGACCAGCGCGAGGACGGGGAACCCTCCTCGTCCTCGCGCGCAAGCTGAGGAGCGCGCTCGGCTTCGGCGGGAAGCTCAGGCCGCCGCTTCGTCCGCGACGGTGTTGGCGAGTATGCCTACGCCGGAGACTTCGACTTCGACCACATCGCCCGCGCGCAGGAACCTGGGCGGATCGAAACGCACCCCCGCTCCCACCGGGGTCCCGGTCGCGATCACGTCGCCCGGCTGCAAAGTCGTCCAGGTCGAGATGTAGCGGATGAGCCTGCGGAACGGGAACATCAAATTGGCGGTCGTGTCGTCCTGGCGCATCTCGCCGTTGACGCGCGTGGTGACGCGCAGGTCGTCGAAGCCCTTGAATTCGTCGGCAGTCACTAGCCATGGTCCGATGGCGCCGCTGCGGTCGAAGTTCTTGCCCTGCGTCACGTTGAACTTGCCGTGGCGCAGCCAATCGCGGATGGTGCCCTCGTTCATGCAGGCGAGGCCAGCGATGTGCGACTCGGCCGCCTCTTCCGCAATGCGCCGTCCTCCCTTGCCGATGACGACGGCGATCTCGCCTTCGTAGTCGAGCTGCAGCGACTCGGGCGGCCGGACGAGGTGCTGGTGATGGCCGACGAAGGAGCCGGGAAAGCGCACGAAGATGCTGGGATACTTGGGCAGATCGGAGCCGTCCTTATACTCCGCGTTGCGGTTCCCGTAGTTCACCCCGACGCAGATGATTTTTTCCGGATAGGGAATCGGCGGCAGGAAATTGACGGCGGTAAGTGCAAAGTCCGGTTCTTCCTTTGCCGCGATGGCGCCGATGCGCCCGATCGCATCGGCGGCCAGCGCCGCACGCAGCGTATCGATCCCAGCGCCGAGGCGTCCGCTCAGATCGATCACGCCCTCGCCCGCGACGACACCGAAGCGCGAGCGGCCCGCGACCTCGAAAGAGACGAGCTTCATGCCTCGAACCCGAACAGGCGCGCCGGATTGTCGACCAGGATCTTCTTCGCCGTCGCCGCGTCTCCGGCATAACGGTAGAGCAGTTCCAGCAGATCACCTTCGTTCGGCGGCTGCTTCACCGACACCGGGTGCGGCCAGTCGCTGCCCCAGATTACGCGCTCCGGCGCCGCCTCGATATAAGTGCGGGCGAGCGGCACGACGTCGTCCCAGGGAGCGCCCGCCTTCGAAATCTTCTCCGATAGCGACAGCATCACCCAGAAGTTGCCGCGGGCGAGCAGCTCCAGCGTCTTCTTGCGACTCGCATCCGAGGCTCCGGCTTGCACATCCGGCCGCCCCATATGATCGAGCACGACCGGAATCTCGAGCTTCTCGAACGGCGCGACATTGGCGGCGATGCCGTTCGCCTCGGGCTGGATCTTCACGTACCAGCCGAGTTCGCGCACTCGCGCGAGCGCGCGATCCAGCTCGGCCGTCGACATGGCGAGCCCCAGGCTCTGGCGCGAAAAGCGCGCGCCGCGCACGCCCGCCTGATGCAGCTTGGCGATGTAGCGCTCGTCGCGCTCGGTGAGCACCACGGCATTGGCGCAGCCGCGGTAGCCGGGACCGGCGAGTGCAAGGCCGTCCAGCACCACCTGATGATCCGCGCCATAAGTGGTCGCCTGCACGATCACGCCGCGTTCGATGCCCAGGGTCTTGTGCATCGCGAGCGCGGTCTCTATGGTCGCGCTGGGCATTTCGTAGGCGGCGCCCGCGCGCACCGGGTATTTCTCCCTCGGCCCGAACACGTGGAACTGCGAGTCGCAGCTCTTTGCCGGCGGTGCGGTGTGCGGCTTGCGCGGATGCGGGTCGAAAGGCAGGTAATTGGGCATGTGATTTTCCGTCAACTGATAATCGCGACAAAACTGCATTCGATGAACTTGCCGCCGTCGAGGTCTGCGTTCATGGTGTGCCGTGCCGGACGCGAATGCGGATCAGGAAACATTTCCAGCCACGGCCGGTTGAGCGCCGCGCGCTGCGTACGGTCGATCATCCACACCGTGACGCTGACGATGTCCTCGATCGTGCCGCCCGCGGCCTCGACGATGCGGCGCACGTGCGCGAGCATCAGCACGCACTGCTCTTCCAGCGTCGCCCCGTAGCTGCCGGTCTTGGGATCCGAACCTTGGATGCTGCCCGAGTAAAGCGTGTTGCCGATCAGGCAGGCGGCCGGAATCGGGTTCTTGTGGCTGAATCCCTCGACGTAGATGCTCCGGCGTCGCTTCTCCCCTGTGCTCACGGCTGTCTCCTAGTCGGCATTGATGTTGGCGCGGCGGATGATCGGCGTCCACTTGTCGGCTTCGGCCTTGAGATAGGCGCCGAATTCTTCCGGTGCCATCGCGCGCGCCTCGGCGCCGAGCGCGGCGAATTTCTCGATCACGGACTTTTCCTCGGTGACTTTCGCCAGCGCGGCGGAGAAGCGCGCCACGATCTCCTTCGGCGTCCCCTTGGGCGCTACCACGCCGGTGAAAGTCGCCGCTTCCATGCCCTTCACACCGGCTTCGGCGAAGGTCGGCACATCGGGCAAGGAAGGAAAGCGCTTCGCCGTGGTGATCGCAAGCGCGCGCACCTTGCCTTGCTTGAGATAAGGCAGCGATACCGACACCTGATCGAAATTGAATTGCACCTGCCCGCCGATCAGGTCGGTGGTCGCAGGCGAATTCCCCTTGTAGTGCACCGTGGTCCAGCTCGCACCGGTGACGCTCTGCAACAGTTCGCTGACCAGGTGATTGGTCGTCCCCGCCCCGGGCGAGGCCATCAGCAGCTTGCCCGGCTCCTTTTTTGCCAGCGCGAGGAATTCCGCCAGCGTCTTCGCCGGCACGGAAGGGTGCACCTGCAGCACCAGCGGCGTGAGCGAAACCGATGAGACGGGAACGAAATCCTTGTCCCATTCGTAGGGCGTGCGCCGGAAGATCACCGGGCTGAACAGCAGCGGCCCGTTGGCGGCGAAGAAGAACGTATAGCCGTCCGGCGCGGATTTCGCCACGTATTCCCCCGCGATCATGCCGCCCGCGCCCGCCTTGTTCTCCACCAGGAATACCTGACCCAAGGCCTCCTGCAGGCCGGGGGCGACGATGCGCGCGGCGACATCGACGTTGCCTCCGGGCGGATAGGGCACGACCAGATGCACCGGCTTGTCCGGCCATTTCTGCGCCATGGCGGAAGCGGCCGTGAACGCGACGACGGCGACGATAGCCCGGGCGAATTTCATGGCTTGGTTCTCCGAGAAGATGTCGCGACCAGCATAAGAGGCGGCTCGCGTCGTCGCAACCGAAAACGGGCAAAACTTCCCACATTGTGAACAGTCGCGGCAAAGATGCTGACGCGCGTCCATAATGTGGAACAAAGTCAGGCAGTGCGCTTGACCGCGCATGCCCCCTCTCGTAGCCTTCCAGCGAATACTGCCGATCGGAGACGTGCATGCTCATCCCCGCCGATTCCCTCGGGCCCGAAGCCACTTACAAGCTGCTCACCGGCATGGTCGTGCCGCGGCCGATCGCCTGGGTGACGACGCTCTCCACTGCGGGCGTGGTCAACCTCGCCCCCTTCAGCGCCTTCACCTTCGTTTCCACCAAGCCGCCGATGGTCGGAATGAACATCGGACGCAAGGCGGGGAGGATGAAGGACACCGCGCGCAACATCCACGACACCGAAGAATACGTGGTCAACATCGCCGACGACAGCATGATCGAGGCGGTGCACCTGAGTGCGATCGAATACGCGCCGGAGATCAGCGAAGCGGAACTGCTGGGGCTGGAACTCGCAGCGAGCACGAGCGTGCGCGTCCCGCGCCTTGCCGCCGCCCCGGCGAGCCTCGAATGCCGGCTGCACCGCAGCATCTCCTTCGGCGACACCGGCTCCGAATTCATGGTGGGCGAAATCATTCAGTTCCACATTCGCGACGGCCTATACCGGGACGGCAAAGTCGACACGGCGAAGCTGCGTCCCATCTGTCGCATCGGCGGTCCGAACTACGCCACGCTCGGCGAGATCGTGACCATGGAACCGATCTCACAGACGCGCAAGACGGTCATCGAAGGCTAGGGTCTATTCACATTCAGCACATGGGCTCGACGGGTACAATTTGGGATGCAGCGCAAGGCGTGAGGAGCGCTGTTTGGTCATTCCAAACGAGCGACGAGCAACGCAGCGCTGCGCACAAATTGCCCCGTCCCTGCGGGTTGCCGCCAAATGCGGCGCCTGCGGCGTTGCGCTCCTCGCATGCATCCGCATTTGGCGGCAACGTGCCTCACGCGGTGAATGTGAACAGACCCTAATGGCCAGACGCAGCGATGCCGCCCTCCGCGCGACGGCAAAAGGCCGAGTCGCGGGCGCGCAGAGCATTCGCCGCGCCGTGCGCATCCTGCGCATCCTCGCCGCCGGCCAGGAACAAGGCGTGCGCCTCACCGACATCGTCGCCGAATCCGAACTGAACCGTTCGACCGTGCACCGCATACTGCGCGTGCTCGCCGAGGAAGGTGCGGTAGAGCAGGATGCGGAGACGCAGCGCTACATGATCGGCCAGGAAGTGTCGCTGCTCGGCCTTGCGCGCGTCGGCCGTTTTCCGATCAAGTCGATCGCCGATCCCTATTTGCGCCACCTGTGCGAACAGGCCGGCGACACCGTATTCCTCACCATCCGCAGCGGCTTCGATTCCATCTGCGTCGACCGCAAGACCGGAACCTACCCGGTGAAAGTGCTGTCGATCGAAGTGGGCGCGCGCCGGCCCCTGGGCGTCGGCGTCGGCGGCCTCGCGCTGCTTTCCACCCTGGCGGATGGCGAAGCGACCGACATCGTTCGCGCCAATGAGCAGCGCCTGGCGCGGCACAAGCTGAGTGCGGCGAAGCTGATGGAGCGGGTACGCGCGGCGCGGACCAAAGGCTACGCCTATAGCGAAGTGGGCGTCGTGCCCGGCACACGGGCGGTGGCGGTCCCGGTACTGGACCAGAGCGGCGCGGCGGCCGCCGCGATCAGCATCGCCGCCATCGCCGGACGCATGCCGGCGACACGCGTGCCGGAACTCGTCGCCCTCATGCGCGATCAGGCGGAACTGATATCGCGGCGCCTCGGGCAGATCGGGCGCATGAAGAATCGCGGTTAAACGGCGAATGGGTTGCGCGGCGGCTCAGGCCGGCGCGATTTCGCGACAGCCGTTGCCGAACTTGGAGGAGCAAGAATGAAGCAGACAACAGCCGGTGACGAAAGCTGGAAATCGAAGGTATCGCAGCCGCACCACGGCGTGAAAGCCGAGCGCGGCGTCACGGTCAGCGCACGCGACGGCACCCGCCTCGCAGTCGACGTGTATGCGCCGGATGCGCCGGGGCGCTATCCCGCGCTGCTGTCTTACTCGCATTACGGCAAAGACCTGCAGCGCATCACCGGCAAGCGCGCGCCCTTGAGCCCGTTGATCGGCAACGGCGGACTGGAAGCCGGCGACACCGAGTACTTCGTCAGCCGCGGCTATGTGCACGTCATTGCCGACGCGCGTGGCTCGGGCGATTCCGCCGGCGAATACTGCTATCAGGGGCAGAAGGAGCAGGAAGACGGTTACGACATCATCGAATGGATGGCGGCGCAGCCCTGGTCGAACGGCAACTGCGGCATGCTCGGCATGTCCTATTTCGGCGTCATCCAGTACATGGTCGCCGCGCAGCAGCCGCCTCACCTCAAGGCGATCGTGCCCTACGAAGCGCTCACCGACCGCTACCGCCAGAGCGTCTACCACGGCGGGCTGCTGAACGAAGGCTTCTGGCACCAATGGTGGGGGCATGTCAGCGTCGACGGCATGCGCCCCTTGAGCTACGAGCGCCTGTCCGAGGACGAGATCAGGCAGCGCGTGGCGCGCTTGATGCAGGCCCCCGAGATCCGCCGCAGCCCCTACCTGCACATCCAGCTCAAGTATCCGCGCAAGAATCCGCTGCTGTTCGACTGGCTGCTCGAACCCCTGGACGGGCCGTTCTATTGGGAGCGCTCGCCCTATCACATGTTCGACCGCATCAAGATCCCGACATTTCTCGCCACCCGCTGGTCGAGCTGGGCGGTGCACCTCGCCGGCGCGTTCGAGGCCTACCTCGGCATCGACGCGCCGAAGAAGATGCTGATCATGGAAACCGAATCCGCTCTCGGCCCGATGCGCCCCTGGAGCGATCACCAGGACCTGATCCTGCGCTGGTACGACCATTGGCTGAAGGGCATCGACACCGGATTCATGGACGAGCCGCCGATCCGCCTCCTGATCAAGGGCAAGAACGTCTATCGCGACGAATTCGAGTGGCCGCTCGCGCGCACCCGCTGGACCAAGCTCTATCTGGCCGGAGAAGGCAGCCTTTCCTTCGAACCGGCGACGGTTGCAGGAACGGCAGCCTTCAGCAACGACCCGGATCTCCCGCCCGGACGGCATGCCCCGGGCATCAGCTTCGCCACCGCGCCCTTCACCGCCGAAACGGAAATCACCGGCCCGGTCGCGTTCACGCTGCACGCGAGCCTCGACCAGCCGGACGCGACCTTCGTCGTGACCCTGCGCGACCTCGCTCCGGACGGCAGCTCGCGCGTGCTCACCAAGGGTTGGCTGCGCGCCAGCCAGCGCGAACTCGACGCCGCAAAATCGAAGCCGTGGAAGCCTTATCAGTTGCATCAGCGGCAAGAGCGGCTGGAACCCGGCCGGCGCTACGAATACCGGATGGAGATACGCGAGACCTCCAACGTATTCCTGCCCGGGCACCGCCTGGCGCTCGACATCAAGGGACAGGACACCACGGCCGAGGATCCGATCTGGGTCCACACCTGCAACGCGCTGCCGACGCGGCACACCGTGCATTTCGGCGACGACACGCTGTCGCATCTGCTGTTGCCCGTCATTCCCGCAAAAGGAGACTGAGGATGCGCACTTTCAAGATCTGCCTGCTTCTCCTCGCCCTTCTCTGCACGGGCCTTGCCCAGGCCGAGGACTATCCGGCGAAGCCGATCCGTTTCATCGTGCCCTATCCGCCGGGCGGCTCGGCCGACATCCTGGCGCGCACCGTCGGCGAAAAGCTCACGCGCGCGCTCGGCCAGCCGCTGGTGATCGAGAACAAGCCGGGCGCAGGCGGCATCGTCGGCGCGCAGGAGGTCGCGCGCTCGCCGGCGGACGGCTACACGCTGCTCTTCGCCAATACCAGCATCGCCATCAATCCCAGCCTGTACAAGTCGCTGCCTTACGACACGGCGAAGACATTCGCGCCGGTCGTGCTGATGGTGTCGGTGCCGAATCTCCTCCTGGTTGCGGAGGACGTGCCCGCGGCGAGCGTCGCCGATCTGATTCGGCTCGCCAAGGCAAGCCCGGGCAATCTCAACTACGCTTCCGCCGGCAACGGCACCTTCCCGCATCTCGCGGTGGAACTGTTCAAGCTGCAGGCAGGGATCAATCTCACCCACATACCTTACAAGGGCGCCGCGCCGGCGATGAACGCCCTGCTTGCCAAGGAAGTGCAGGTGCTCTCCAACGATTTACTCAACGCCATACCGCAGGTGAAGGCGGGCAAGGTGAAGGCGCTCGCCATCACCGGCAGCGCGCGCTCCAAGGCCCTGCCCGAGGTGCCGACCGTGGCCGAGGCGGGTTTGAAGAACTACGAGGCCGTAGGCTGGCAAGGCGTCATGGTGCGCACCGGCACGTCGGAGGCGATCGTCAACCGGCTGAACGCCGAAATCAACAAGGCGCTCGCCGACCCGGAACTGCGCGAGCGCCTGACTTCGCAGGGGCTCGACGTCGTCGGCGGCACGGTGGCCCAGTTCGCCGACTTCGTGCGCCGCGACACCGAGCGCTGGCGCGAGGCGGTGAACGCCTCGGGCGCGCGCTTGGATTGAAAAGGGCTTGAGCCCGACGGCTATTTCGCTACTGCCGTCCAGGGCACGCCGAGGATCAGCAGCGCGGCGATGAAGATCACTCCGAACAGCGCGCCCAGGCGCCAGAAGTCGCGGCCGGGAACGTAGCCGCTGCCGTAGTACACCGGACTGGGCCCGGTGGCATACGGCGTCAGGATGCCCATGATGCCGAGCGTGAGCACGAGCAGCATGGTGAGCTGCGTCACGGGCATGCCCGGAATCGCCGCGCCGGCCGCGAGCATGACCGGCAGCATCGCCGTAGTGTGCGCGGTGATGCTGGCGAACATGTAGTGAGTGAAGAAGAACACGGCCACCAGCACGATCATCGCGGTGGTCGGCTCGATCCCGCCGAGGTGGCTGGCGAGCGACTTGGCGAACCAACCGACGAACCCGACGCGGCCGAGCCCGTCGGCGAGACCCACAAGGGTGGCGAACCAGGCGAGCGTATTCCATGCCTGCTTGTGAGCGAGCATTTCGTCCCAGCTCACGATGCGAAAGAGGAGCATGAGCGAGATCACTGCCAGCGCTGCGGTCGTCGCGTCGACCCAGGCGCCGCCGAATATCCACAGGGCGAGCGCAATCAGCACCAGAATCGTGAGCCCGACCTCGCGGCCGCTGAGCGTTCCCATTTTGTCCAGTTCCGCCGCCGCCCACTTCGGCACTTCATGCCCCTCCTTCACTTCCGGCGGGTAGATGAAATAGACGAGCAGCGGCACGGCGATGAGCAGCAGAATTCCGACTGGCGCGAATGCCATGAACCACTGCGTCCAGCCGATCTCGACTTTGGCCACCTTCTTCGCCAATTCGACCGCGAGCAGGTTCGGCGCGAGCCCGGTGAGGAACATTGAACTCGTGACGCAGGTCGCGGCGAGCGCGGTCCACATGAGGTAGCCGCCGATGCGCCGGCTGGAAGGATCGTTCGGCTTGGAGTCGTAGAGCGCAGGCAGATTGCGGATCACCGGGAAAATCGTGCCGCCGCTGCGCGCCGTGTTCGAGGGCGTGAAGGGCGCGAGGATCAGATCGGCGATCGCGATCGCGTAGCCGAGCGACAGCGTGCGCCGCCCGAGCATCTTGACCAGGACAAGAGCGATGCGCCGGCCGAGCCCGGTCTTGTCGTAGCCGAGCGCGAACATGAAGGCCGCGAAAATCAGCCATACCGTGCCGTTGGAAAAACCGGACAGCGCCCATTTGAGCGCCTCGGCCGGCGCCTTGAAGCCGGGCTTCGCGAGTTGGTCCGGCGAAAACAGCACGAAGTTGCACAGGATGGCAGCGAGGGTCACGCCGATGACCCCGACCGCCGCGCCGGGCAGCGGCTCGAGCACCAGCCCGACGATGACGCCGACGAAGATCGCGAAGTAGTACCAGGCGTGTTGCGGCAGTCCTTCGGGAGCCGGGATAAAGGCGATGACGACTGTGGCCAGCAGCGGGACGATAGCCTTCCAACTTGAATTCACGATTGCGCTCCAATGGATATCGACGCGGCCCGAAATGAGCTGCCTCTAGCGCTATCCATGCTATCGGCTCAAGCGTGAATTCGATTGACAACTGTCAAGGCGCGGCGCGATCGCACACCGATCGCGGCGAGGGCGCCGCTCAGGCGGGCAGCTGAAATCCTTTGTCGCGGAACAGGCGCAGGCAGGCGTCGACGACCTCCGCGTCGTAGAGGCTGCCGCGCCCGCGCTCGATTTCGGCAAGCGCCGCGTCGATCCCGATCGCCGGACGGTACGGCCGGTGCGTGGATATGGCTTCGACGACGTCGGCCACCGCCAGAATGCGCGCCTCGGGCAGGATCGCATCGCCCTTCAGGCCCTGCGGATAGCCGCTGCCGTCCATGCGCTCGTGATGCTGGAGCGCGATTTCGGCGATCGGCCAGGGAAACTCCACCCGCTTCAGCACCTCGTAGCTCGCCTGCGCGTGTTCGCGCACCAGCAGCATTTCGTTGGCGTGCAGCCGCGCCGGTTTGACCAGGATTTCGGAGGGGATCTTGATCTTGCCGATGTCGTGCAGATAGCCCGCCACGCGCAGCCCTTCCTGGCGACGGCTATCGAAGCCGAGCTCGGCGCCGATCGCGACCGCGATCTCGGCCACCCGGCGCTGGTGCCCCGCCGTATAGGGATCGCGCATTTCGCCGAGCGAGGTCGCCACTTCCACCGTGCTCATGAAAGCGCTTTCCAATTGCCTGATGTAGCGTTGGATCTGTTCCTCGGCGCGCTGCTTCTCCGAAATGTCCTGGATCATGCCGATGATCGCGGGCCGCCCTTCGTGCGTCGCACGCGAGCCATGCACGCCGACATCGATCGTTGAGCCGTCCTTGCGCACCGCGGAAAACGTGTAGGCAGCACTTGCCGCCTCGCCTGCGATGCGCTGGCGCATTTTCTCCGCCACCATGGTGCGATCTTTCTCGGCGACGAAGGAAATCGCTTCGCATCCGACCAGCTCCGCACTGCGTTCATAGCCGAGTATCTCCACGCAGCGGGGGTTCGCGTAGACCAGTCGTCCGTCCTGGACCATATAGATGCCGGCGATGGACTGCTCGACCAGTCCGCGGAACTGCTCTTCCGCCGCGCGCAAGTTCTTCTCCGCCCGTACCCGCTCCGCCTCGCGCGCGAGATTGTCGAGCGCAAAGCTGATATCCGTCGCCATTTCGGTGAGCAGGCGCCGCGCCGCCTCGTCGAAGGCATAGATCTCTCCGGCGTAGAGGGTCAATACGCCGACCGCAGCGCCGTTGCGGTGCAGCGGCAGCGAAGCCGATGCGCCGAAGCCGAAATCTGCACGACGCTCGTGCCAGGGCGCGGTGCGCGGGTAGCCTTGAAAATCCTGGATCCAGACGGGGCGATTCTCGCGCACCGCCGTTCCGCTCGGCCCTTGCCCCAGCGGGCTTGCGCCATCCACCTCAATCTGCATCCCTCGCAGGTACGCCTCGGCATGCTCGCCAAAGCGCGCGACGCAGCGGATCGTGCGCGACTCCGCGTCGACCATGCCGATCCAAGCCAACTGCATTCCGCCGAATTCCACCGCGACACGGCAGATGCGCGCGAACAGGTCGCCTTCGTCGGTGCAGCACACGATCGCTTCGTTGCACTGGCTCAACGCGGCGTAGAACTGCGTCTGTCGGCGCAGCTTCGCTTCGGCAGCCTTGCGCTCGGTGATGTCGTCGAAGATCGCGACGAACTCTCCCGCGGCCGGGCTGTACACGGCGATGGTCAGCCATTTGCTCATCGACTTGAAGTCGAACTCGAACACCTGCGGCGCCCCGCCCGCCGCGACCCGGCCGTAGGTTTCGAACAGTTCGGGACTCAGTTCCCTGATCCCCGGAATCACCTCGCTGACTTTCTTCCCCCTCACGTCCTTCAAGCCGGTGATGCGCCCGAATGCCTGATTGACCTCGAGATAGACGAAATCCACCGGGCGCTGCGCGTCGTCGTATTCCATCCGGCAGCAGGCAAAACCGTTCAGCATGCTGTCGAACAGCGAACGGTAACGCACCGCGCTCTCCCGCAGCGCCCGTTCTGCGCGCTTGCGCGCGGTGATGTCGCTGCCGACGCCGCGGTAACCGAGGAAGGCGCCCGAGGCGTCGAACACCGGATTGCCGCTAATGGAAATGAAGCGCTCGCTGCCGTCCTTGCCCTGGCGCGAAAGTTCGAAGTCGCGGAACGGCTGGCGGGCGTCGAGTGCCGCGCGGTGCGCCGCCCAGCCGGCTGCGTCGGGCGACAGATGCGGTATCTCCCAGCGCCGTTTGCCGATCTGCGCCCCCTGGTCGAATGCCGCCACCGTGCTGCGCTTCTCGGCCGCCGCGGTGCGCAAGGTCAGCCGATGCTCGGCGTCGCTCTCCCAGTAGAAATCCGAGGACATTTCGGTCAGGCTGCGGAAGCGCGCCTCGCTTTCGCGCAGCTTGCGATTCGCCGCCTCGAGCTGCGCCATCTTGTCTTCGAGCTTGCGCTCGAGAGCGGACTCGTGCAGCGCATGCGTCGTCGCTTCGTCGAGCGGTTGCACCGCCACGGGCGCCGGCACCCCCGCCCACTGCGCGAGGACCTCGCGCAGTTCGCGCAGGAACACCTCCGCCTCCACCGGCTTGATCAGGAAGCGCACTGCGCCCAGCGCCAGGGCGAAGCGCTCGTCCTCCGGCCGCACGTAGGTCGCCGAATAGAAAATGAACGGTATGGACTTGAGTTCGGCATCCTGCATCCAGGCGTGGCACAGGGCGAAACCGTCCATGCGCGGCATCAGGGCATCGGACACGACGACGTCGGGCGCGTCATGCCGCGCGGCGTCCAGCGCTTCGATGCCGTCCCCTGCAGCGGTCACGCGGTAACCGTTCGCCTGCAGCAGCAGCTTCAGAAGATCGCGATTCTCCTCGTGATCCTCGACGATGAGGACGTGAGCCTCGCGCGCGCTCTCGTACATGGGTGATCGGTCCCGCTTCTAGTATTTCAAATGCTTAGGGTCCACTGCAAATTATGCCAGTTTCATGTATTCAATTCGCCATAAACCCATTACCCCCCCCGAATTAATGCCCGTGGAGCCATGCGCATAGCCTGAAACTCGGCTCGCATTGCCAATCTTCGGGCATTAGGCCAAAGGGTGCACTCATCCGTTTGGTCTAAGCCGTCCGCCTCGCCGCTCGGCCGCGCCGGCAGTACAATGGCCGCAACCAAGAAATCAAGATACCGCTCGGAGGAGAGTGCCGGTTCGTTCTGCAGCTGCGGCTTCGCAGCGCTCGCGGGCGCACGTTCGGTGCCGCGCGACGCTCCCGCGTCACACCTCCTCCGGCAGCAGCCCCTCGCGCTCGCCTCTCTTTCCAAACTCCGTCGAAGGAACACCCATGCATCGTTCGCCCGCATTGCTCGCGCGCCGCTGCGCGCTCCTCTTCGCCGCCGGCCTCGCCGGCCTGCATCTCACCGCCGCAGCCGAGCCACTAGCCAAGGTCGGCGAATATCCCGGCCAGGCGATTCATCTCTTCTCGCCGTTTCCGCCGGGCGGCGGCAACGACTTCCACATGCGCCTGATCGCGAACGACCTCGCCGCGCTCACCGGCCAGCCGGTCGTGGCCGAAAACAAGGCGGGCGCGGGCGGCAACATCGGCACCAAATACGTCGCCGAAGCCAAGGCCGACGGCTACACCGTGCTGGTGTCGCAGGTGTCGATCATGGCGATCAACCCGACGCTGTACAAATCGCCAGGCTTCGAACCGCTTAAGAACTTCGTGCCCGTGACGCAGATCAACGCGGCGCCGCTCGCGATCGTCGTCGCCGACAATTCACCCATCAAGAACATTGGCGACTTGCGTGCCCAGGCGAAAGCCAACCCGGCCAAGCTCACCTTCGCCACGCCCGGCAACGGCACGCTGTCGCACTTGCTCGGCGTGGTGCTGGGCAAGGACGGCGGCATCGACATGACCCACGTCCCCTATCGCGGCGCGGGCCCGGCGCTTGCCGACCTCTACGGCGGCCAGGTGTCGCTGCTCATCACCTCCACGTCCTCGGTCGCGGGCCACATCCAGCAGGGCAAGCTGCGCGCGCTCGCCGTCACCAGCCCGCACCGCATCGGCGTGTTCAAGAGTGTACCGACGCTGGAAGAGCAAGGGCTGAAGGACATGACCTTCGAAGACTGGTACGGCGTGTTCGTCCCGGCGGGCACGCCGCCCGAGCGCGTCGCTTACCTCAACCAGGCGATCACGCGCATATTGAAAAGCCCCGCGGTGAGCCAGAAGATCGTCGACGGCGGCAGCGAAGTCGTCGCCGGCTCCGCGGAACAACTCGCGGCGCAACTGAAGCAAGACATCGCGCGCTGGAGTCGGGTGGTGAAGCTGACGGGGGTGCAGATAGACTAGTGCCGACAATAGGCACGCACCATTCCTCAGTGCTAGACGCGTATGCCTCTTCGAGCTTAGCTCTGGTCGATTACTTAGAACTGGTTTCAAAATGAAATGAGGGGCTGTTAACTTGATTCGATTTCT
>CAZMGP010000048.1:0-36318 GCA_964565875.1 uncultured Enterobacteriaceae bacterium | reverse complement strand
GCCAATGATAGTGTGGATTACCCATGCGAAAGTAGGTCATCGTCAGGACCCTACACCGAAACCCCCGGCCGCAGCAGCGACCGGGGGTTTTGTTTTTCTTGAGCCGCGTCAAATGCACGCAGCGCCCGACGTGAATGCGTGGCGCAGTCGCACTCGAGTCCCTACAATCCATCCCAGATGAGTTTCCCAACCCTACCGGCCACAGCGATCTCCGCGCGGCAGCAAGCTCGTACGAAGGCGGCGCCTGCACAGGGGACCATCGCCTGCTTTCACTGCGCGCTGCCGGTCGCCGAACCCGAGCGCTACGGCGTCACGGTCGACGGCAGTTGGCGCCCCGTATGTTGCCCGGGCTGCCAAGCCGTGGCGGGGGCGATCCTCGGTTACGGCCTCGACGATTACTACCAGCATCGTACCGCTCCGGCGATGACGGCTTCGGCAGCAGGCGTTGACGAAGATCTTCGCGTCTTCGACGATGCGGAAGTGCAGCGCAGTTTCGTGCGCATGGGCGTCAACGAATGCGACGCCGCGCTGATGCTCGAAGGCATACGCTGCACGGCCTGCGTCTGGTTGAACGAGAGCGTGATCGGGCGGCTGCCTGGCGTGCTCGGGGTCGGCATCAATGCCAGTACGCATCGTGCCCAAGTGCGCTGGGATCCGCAGACGACGAAGCTGAGCACCATACTCGCGGAAGTGCGGCGCATCGGCTACCGCGCCCACCCCTACGACGCCCACCGGCAGGAAGCGCAGCAGAAAGCGGAGCGCAAGCAGAGCTTGTGGCGCTTGTTCGTGTCCGGATTCGGCATGATGCAGGTGATGATGTACGCGGTGCCGGTGTACATGGCCGAGCCCGGGAGCATGACTGCGGACATCGAGCAGCTGATGCGCTGGGCGAGTCTCGTGCTCACCGTTCCGGTCGTGTTCTATTCCGCAGGCCCGTTCTTCAGCGCCGCCTGGCGCGACCTGCGCCTGGGGCGCATGGGCATGGATCTGCCGGTGGCGTTGGGCATCGCCGTCGCCTTCGGCGCGAGCGTTTGGTCCACGCTTAGCCGGGAAGGCGAGGTCTATTTCGATTCGGTCACCATGTTCGTGTTCCTGCTGTTATGCGGGCGCTATCTGGAAATCCGGGCGCGGCACGCCGTGGCCCGCAGCCTAGATTATCTTTCGCGGGCAATTCCCGAAGTGGCCTTGCGCCTGAGCGGTGGCGGCGAGAGCGCGCAAGTGGCCGTATCGGCGCTGCGTCCAGGCGATCGCGTGATGGTGCGTAGCGGCGAGCGCGTCCCCGCCGACGGCGTGATCGAGGTGGGCAGCAGCTTTTTCGACGAATCCCTGCTCTCCGGCGAGAGCCGGCCGGTGGCGCGGCAGAAAGGAGATGCGCTCACCGGCGGCTCGACCAACGTCGGCGACCCGCTGGTAATGCGCATCGAGCGCATCGGCGCCGACACCGTGCTTTCGTCCATCGTGCGCCTGGTGCAGCACGCAGCGACCGAGCGCGCGCCGCTCGCGGCAGGCGCCGAACGCATCACCGGCTGGTTCGTCGCTGCCACCCTGGTTCTCTCCGCTGCCGCCGCGGTTGTCTGGTGGTTTATCGCGCCGGCGCAAGCTTTGTGGGTCGCGGTGTCGATCCTAGTGGTCACGTGTCCCTGCGCATTGTCGCTTGCCACGCCCGTTGCGCTGACGGTCGCGACCGGGCGGCTGGCGCGCGAAGGGCTAATCGTCTGTCGCGGCCACGCGGTGGAGACGCTCGCCCGCGCGACGGACGTCGTGCTGGATAAGACCGGCACCTTGACCGGCGGCAAGCTGCGGCTTGTCCGTACACATGTGCTGGCGGATTGCGACGAGGACAAGTGCCTAGCGATTGCGGCAGCCCTGGAGCGGGGATCGCTGCATCCGGTGGCCAAGGCGCTGCTCGCTGCGGCAAAGGATGCACCCGACGCACAGACAGCGAAGCATCACCCGGGGCTCGGCGTCGAAGCCGAGATAGACGGCCGCATCTATCGCCTCGGCCGAGCCGAATTCGTCACGGCGACCCACGAGCGTCCTGTACCTCTGCCTGCTATCGCGGCGGGCAACACCGTCGCCGTGCTCGGCGACGCCACGCGCTGCCTGGCGCTGTTCGAGTGCGGCGACGAACTGCGGCCCGAGGCGAGGCAATTCGTGCGCGCGCTGGAGGAGGCGGGCAAACGCGTCCATCTGCTGAGCGGCGATCGAGAACCCGCGGTGCGGCAGGTGGCGGACGCACTGTCGATCGCAGCGGCCAATGCGGAAGCGTCGCCGCAGCAAAAGCTCGAATACGTCGAAGCTCTGCAGCGGCAGGGGAAGACGGTGGCGATGATAGGCGACGGCATCAACGATGCGCCGGTGCTCGCCCGGGCCAATGTTTCTATCGCGATGGGCGAGGGAGCTTGGATGTCGCAGCGCGAGGCCGATGCGGTGCTGCTATCCGGGCGCATCGCCGATTTGCGCGCTGCATTCACAACCGCGGCACACACGCTGTCGATCATCCGCGAAAACTTGTTCTGGGCGCTCGCCTACAATCTGACCGCGGTGCCGCTCGCGGCGTTCGGGATGGTCACTCCTTGGATGGCCGGCATAGGCATGTCGGCGAGTTCGCTCGTCGTCATCCTCAACTCGCTGCGGATCTTTCCGCAGCGCGCGGCGCCCGCCCAAGCGAGCGGGCAGCGCCGGCCGGCGTCGGCCGGCTGAAGCGCGTGGATATCCTTTATCTGCTCATACCCTTGAGCGTAGTGCTGGTGTTCCTGATCGGCGCCGTATTCTGGCTCGCGCTGAAGAGCGGCCAGTTCGACGATCTGGAAAGCCCGGGGCTCAAGGTGGTGCTGGACGACGACAGCGCGCAACCCGTGCCGCAGAAGGAAGAAGGCAAGACCGCGGCGCAGGACGGCGAACGGAGCGGTCCAAACCGCGAGGCTTCGCCTTAGAAGTCGGGCTCCTGCTCGACGTTCGCCATGCGCTCCTTGTGGCGCTGGTGCTGCCACAGGGCAAAGATCACCGAGGCGATCGACAAGCCGAGCAGGCCGCCCGATATCGGGCGCGTCACGAACAGCCAGGGATTGGGATCGCTCATGATCGCACGCAGCAGGTTGACCTCGATCTGGTCGCCGAGGATCAGACCCAGGATGAGCGGCGCGAGCGGGAAACGCAGCTTCACCAAAGCATAGCCGATGACGCCGAATATCAGCAGTACTACCACGTCGTCCATGATATTGCCGAGCGCGTAGGCGCCGATCACGCACAGCACCAGCACGTTGGGGATGAGCACCGATTTTGGCACGCTTACCACCCGCAGCATGAGGCGTGCGCCCAGCGCGCAGATCAGCACCATCAAGGGGTGCGCCACCAGGTAGGCGGCGTAGATGCCGTAGGCGATCTGCGGATTCTGGCTGACGAACAGCGGCCCCGACTGGATGCCGTGGATGGTCATGGCGCCGAGCATCACCGCGGTAACGGCGTCGCCCGGAATGCCGAAGGCCATGATGGTCACCAGGGACCCGCCGACGTTCGCATTGCAGGAGGATTCCGACGCGATGATGCCTTCGGGATTGCCCTTGCCGAAGCGTTCCGGGTGGCGCGAGAACTTTTTCGCCTGGTCGTAGGCCATCACCGTGGCGGCGCTGCCCCCGATCGCGGGCAATACCCCGATGAGGATGCCGACCAGCGTCGACCACACCAGCAAAAACGGCCGCGACAGGATTTCCCAGATCACCTTGAGATGGGAGACCGTCAGCCGAGGCGCCTCTAGCGGCTTCGCCGCGTCTGCCGGCCCGGTCATTTTCTCAATGTCGGTCATGATCTGAGCGAAGGCGAAAATGCCGATCAGGACCGGCAGGAAGGGAAAGCCGTTCCTGAGGAAGTCGGTGCCCATGGTGAAGCGCGGCACGCTCATGATGGGATCCGAGCCGATGATGGTGATGGCCAGCCCGATGGCGCCGGAGAGCATGCCTTTGATCAGCGAGCCCTCGGTGAGCCCCGCGACCATCGATAGGGCGAAGACGAACAGCGCGAAATACTCCCAGGGCCCGAATTCGAGCGCGATGGAGGCGAGCGGTCCGGTGGCACCGATGAGGAACACCCCGCCGAGGAGGCCGCCGAGGAAGGACGACCAGACGCCCAGCCACACGGCGCGTCCGGGCTGGCCTTTCTGGGTCATGGGAAAGCCGTCGAAGGTGGTCGTCACCGCCGAGGGTGTACCCGGAATGCCGATGAGCGCTGCGGTGATCGCGCCGCCCGCCGAGCCACCCACGTAGACCCCTGTCATGGTCGCGAGCCCCTGTAGGGGATCGAGGGCAAAGGTAAAGGGCAGGACGATGATGATCGTCATGGTGATGGTGACGCCCGGCAGGGCGCCGCCGATGAGGCCTGCGAGGGTGCCGAAGAAGAGGGGCACCAGGTACTTCAGGTGGACGATGTTTTCGATGCCGGCGAGCAGGAGTTCATACATGGCTCACCACCCCGTCCATTGTCCGCGCGGCATGAGTACGGAAAGATAGTCGTTGAAGACGACATAGGTGATGAGCGAAGAGGCGATCCCCGATATCAGCACCAGGATCCAGCCGCGCGCACCGCGCGGCGGTTCGAGCACGGCCTGCAGGGCCGCAACGAAGACGAAAGTAGCGAGGCGATAGCCGATGAGCGGCAGCAGCACTACGTACACCGTGAACACGGCGTAGGTGACGAGCACCAGCCGGTAGTTCCGCTTCTCCGGCGCCGGTTCCGTGGCGCCGGCGCCCGCTTTCGCCTGCGGCATGAAATCGACGAGGATCAGCAGTGCCGAGAACACGGCCATGACGATCAGCACGATGCGCGGATAGAAATCCGGGCCGACTGGAACCAGAGGAGACTGCGGCAGGCCGCGTGTGAGAACGAGGAGGAACAGGGCAAGCGCCAGGCAGACCAGCCCGGCGATGCCGTTTTGCGTCAGGCGCACGCTTCCTCCGCTGCGCCTGCGCGCTCGAACGCGTTCTGCATCAGCGCTTCAGTATGCCGAGCTCGCGCGCCAAGTCCTTGTTGACGACGTCGTTCTGCTTGAGGAATTCCGCGTAGCCTTTGCGGTCGAGATAGTGCACGTCCGTTCCCTGCGCCTTCATCGAGGCGGCGAAAGCCGGGTCTTTGCTCGCGGCGCTGCATGCGCCCTCGAGCTTCACCAGGATGTCATTGGACGTGCCTTTGGGGGCGAGCAGTCCGCGCGACACGGCGTACTCGACGTTGTAGCCCAGTTCCTTCAGCGTCGGCACGTTGGGCAACTCGGCGCTGCGTTTTTCGGTGGCGATGGCAAGGAACTTGAGCTGACCTGCGTCGACCTTGCCTTTCTGCGTCAGGTTGCCGTCGGTGAGATCGATGTGGCCGCCGAGGATGGCGTTCATGCGCTGTGCCAGGCCATCGTAGGAAATGTACTTGAACTTGATGCCCGCGGCTTTTTCCACCAGAGCGGGAAAGAAGTGGCTGGTCGAACCGAGCGTCGCACCCACCGAGACCTGGCCTGGGTGCGCCTTCGCGTCTTCCACCATCGCCTTCATCGCGGACCACTTCGTCTTCGGGCTCGCGGTGAGTATCGACGGCGTGGAAGCGATCAGGCACACCGGCTCGAAGTCCCAGTAGTTGATGTCGGTGAGGCCGATGTAATAGGTCGAATGGATGTAGTCGTGCACCGCATACAGCGTATAGCCGTCGGGCGGAGAACCCTTCGCCTCGCGCGCACCGACCGTGCCCGAGGCGCCGCCGACGTTGGCGATCACCACGGGCGAGCCGCCCAGCGCCTTTTGCAGCGCCGGCGCGAACGGCCGGAAGATGTTGTCGGTGTCGCCGCCCGCCGCCCAGGGCACGATCAACTTGATCGGGCGATCGGGATAGGCTGCCTGCGAGCTGACGGAAGCGAAAAGCGCGACGGCCGCGAATGCGACGGGTACGATCTTCATGGACTCCTCCTCACATGCGTTGACTTGCGCCCCATGTTATCAACCCGAGGCGTGCTTGGCAATTTTGCGCCATGTGAAATGCGCGTTCGGCTGAATCGCCGTTCAGACGAAGCTCGGCTGCGTCCGACTCTAGAGGTAGCCCAGTTCGCGCGGCAGCCAGAGCGCGATTTCCGGCACGAAAGTGACGAGGAACATGGTCGCGGCCATCACCACCACGAGCCATACGACCCATTTGATGGTCGACTCCATAGTGACGCCCGCCAGCTTGCAAGTGACCATCAGATTGACGCCTAGCGGCGGGTGGAATTGGCCGAGCGCCACGTTCATGGTGATGATCACGCCGAACCACACCAGGTCCCAGTTGAAATGGGCGGCGACGGGAAGCAGTAGCGGCAGGAAGATGAAATAGATCGAAATCGCGTCGAGGAACATGCCGGCGATGAGTAGCAGAAGCTGTATCCCGAGCAGCATGGGGACTTCGGAGATGCCCGCCCCGAGCAGCGTCTTCGCCAAATGGTCGAAGGTGCCGAGCGTGCTGCTCGCCCAGGCGAAGACGCTGGCAAGCGCGACCACCATGAGGATGACGGAGGAGATCTCGGCGGATTCCACCAGCACCTCGTAGACGCGGCGCAGATCAAGCGTGCGGTAGACGATCACGCCTACGAACAGGCCGTAGAAGACCGCGACCACCGCGGCTTCGGTCGGCGTGAAGAAGCCGGTGCGCATGCCGCCGAGGATGATCACCGGGGCGGCGAGCCCCCAGCCTGCCTCTTTCAGGCTGCGCCAGAAAGGCGGCCGCTTTTCGGTGCTGTCCGCTTCGAAACCGTATTGCACCGAAAGCCACCAAGCGACGGCGATGAGCGAGCACCCGGAGAGGATTCCGGGAATCATGCCTGCTGCAAAGAGCGCCGGGATGGAGGCGCTCGGCACCAGGATGGAGTAGAGGATGAACGCGATCGATGGCGGAATCAGGATGTCGGTCGAGCCTGCAGCGGCGATCACGCTCGCCGAGAACGGCCGCGGATAACCGGCCTTGATCATGGAGGGCATCATCACCGCACCGACGGCAGCCGAATCGGCCGGGCCGGAACCCGAAATGCCGCCGAGGATCATGGCGACCAGCACCGCAGTGATGGCGAGCGAGCCGCGCCGCTGGCCGACGACGGCCGAGGAGAACTGGACGATCTTCGCCGCCACGCCGGCGCGCTCGAATATCAGGCCGGCGATCACGAACACCGGGATCGCCATCAGCGGATACTTGGCGATGCCGGTGTAGACGTTCGTCGGCAGCGACATGATACCCAGGCCGGATGCGGCGATGGTGAGCGTAGCGGCGATCCCCATCGACACGCCGACCGGTACGCCGCCGAGCATGAGCAGAATGAACACGCCGAACAGGATCCAATCCATCATTCGCCTCCGTCTTTCAGGAAGACGACGATCATCTGTACCAGGCGCACGACGACGAGCAGTGCCAGCAGCGGCAGCCAGACGGTGTACAGCCACTGAGGAACGTCGAGCGCGGGGGAGGTGACTTCGTAGCGGAAGTCCTCGTAGGCCATGCGCGTGCCGAACACGGCGAGAGTAGCGAACATCAGGGCGGAGGCGACGAGGCCAGACAGCTGCACCCGGCGCCGCACGGCGGGCGTCATCCTGTCGACGAAGAAGCTGATGCTGATGTGATGGCCCTTGACGAAGGCGCCGGCCGAGCCGACGAGCGTCATCACCACCATCAGCCAGACCGAGATTTCCTCGGTGAACGCGAAGGAAATATTGGTGAGGTAGCGCACCACCACGTTCGCCATGGTGATGAGGCAGAGTAGCGCCATGGTGCCCGCGGCAAGCGCTTCCTCGAGTTTGACCGAGATGCGCGGCCGAGCGTCCGCTGCGCCCTCGGCCCGCGGCTTGTCGCTATCTGCCATGTTCCCTCCTGCCCAAAAACAACGCGCCCGCTGTCAGGCGGGCGCGACGACTACGGCTGCTGCCGGCGCTACTTCTTCCGGGAAGCGACGGCCGCCTCGGCTTTCTTCACCAGATCGGAGCCGATCTGCTGCGCCCACTTGTCATAGACCGGCTTTACCGTCTTCTTGAACACCGCGAGTTCCTCGGGCGTGAGACGCGTAACCGTCACGCCCAGGCCGTGAACTTCCTTCACCAGGCTGTCGTCATTCGCGGTGAGCCCTTTACGCGCGAGGGCGATCTCTTGTTTACCCGCGTCGATCGCGGCCTGCTTGACGATGTCGCGGTCCTGCGGCGTCCAGGATTCCCAGACTTCCTTGTTGACGACGAAGATGAGCGGGTCGGCGACGTAGCCCCAGAGCGTGACGTATTTCTGGCTCAAGGTATGCATCTTCGCCGCCGTGAACACCTGCAGCGGATTTTCCTGGCCATCGACCGCGCCCGAGGCGAGCGCGGGCTGCGCGTCGGCGAAGCTCATTTGCGTCGGATTCGCGCCGAGCGCCGAGAACACGTCGTTGAACAGCGGCGAGCCGACGACGCGGAACTTCAGTCCCTTCATGTCCGCGGGTTTGTGAATCTCGTGCTTGGAATTGGTGACTTCGCGAAAGCCGTTTTCACCCCAGGCAAGCGGGACGACGCCGCCTTTCTCGACCAGCTTGAACACGTCCTTGCCCACGGCGCCCTGGGTCAAGGCGTCCATACCCGCATAGTCGAGCGCGAGCCAGGGCAGCGAGAACAAATTGAGCTGCTTAATCTGCGGTGACCAGTTGATGGTCGAACCGATGGCGAGGTCGATCACGCCTTGGCGGATCGCCGTGAATTCGCGCGTCTGATCGCCGCCGACGAGGGAGGCACCCGGATAGAGCTTGATGTTGATGCGGCCGTTGGTGCGCTGGCGCACCAGATCGCCCCATATTTCCCCGCCTTTACCCCAGGGGAAAGCGGTGCCGACCACAGTCGACAGCCGATACTCGGCCTGGTATTTCCCTTGCTGCGCTGCGGCGGGCAAGGCCAAGGCCAGCAAGGCCGCGGACGCAAACAGCATCAGGCTTCTTTTCTTCATGTTCAGCTCCTTTGTGGGTGTGCTCGTTTAACGGGAGCGTATCACGTCGCCCGAGACGAGGCGACTTGCCGCTTGCGGTCTTCGCCGCTGAGGAATCGTTCGATTTCGGCCAGCAATTTCTGCGCGGGAACGCGCGCCTCGTCTTCCAGGCTGCGCGCATAACCGATGGGCACGCGCGGGGCACCGACACGCCGGATGGGGACGCCGAGTTCTTCCGCCGCGGTGGCTGCGATCTCGGCGCCAAAGCCCGCCGCTTGTACGGCCTCGTGGGCGACCATCAGGCGCCCGGTGCGCGCGGCCGAAGCGAGGACGGTTTCGCGGTCCCAGGGCCAGATCGAGCGCAAGTCGATCACTTCCACCGACATGCCGCGCTGCGCAGCGTGTTCGGCGGCCTCGAGCGCGAGGTGCAATTCGCGTGACCAGGTGACGAGCGTCAGGTCCTTGCCTGCGCGCGCCACGCGTGCCTTGCCCAGGGGGACGGCATGCTGCGCCGGCACTTCCCCCTCCAGACCCCACATTTCCTTGTGTTCCAGATAGATCACCGGATCGCCGCAGCGGATCGCTGCAGCGAGCAGACCGTAGTTGTCCCCAGGCGTCGCCGGCGTGACGACCACCAGGCCGGGGATATGAGCGAACCAGGCTTCGAGCGACTGGGAGTGTTGCGCCGCCGAGCCGCTCCAGAGCCCGGTCGGCAGGCGCGCGACCAGGGGCACGCGGCCCTGCCCGCCGAACATGTAGCGGTTCTTCGCCGCCTGGTTGACGATTTCGTCTATGGCGCAGAGAGCGAAATCAGCAGCGCGCAGTTCGACCACCGGGCGTAGGCCGGTGAGCGCCATACCGACTGCGGCGCCGACGATGGTCGCTTCCGAGATCGGCGTGTCGATAACGCGTGCCGCGCCGAATTCCTGCTGCAGGCCGAGATACTGGCCGAAAATTCCGCCGTGGCCCACGTCTTCGCCGAGCGCCACCACGCTGGGGTCGGCGCGCATCGCCTCGGCGAGCGCCTGGCAAGCAGCCTGCGCATAGTTCATCAATGCCATTGACCCGCTCCGGTGTCCTGGACGTCGGTATAGGCCTCGATCAGTGCGGGCTGCGGCGCAGCGCGGGCGGCGGCGAGCGCAGCTTCGATTTCAGCAGCCGCGTCGGCATCGGCCTGGGTAACGCGCTTGGCGTCGACACCGAACTCGGCCAGGCGCTTGCGGGCGAGTTTCAGCGGATCGCTCTTGAGCGCATTTTCGACTTCTTCCTGGTCGCGGTAGGGCGCGGCGTCCACCGACACGTGTCCCTTCACGCGGTAGGTGAGGGCATGCAGCAGCTGCGGTCCGCTGCCGCCGCGGATCTTCGCCACCAGCTCGCGCGCCGCTTCATCCACGGCGAGGACGTCGTTGCCGTCCACCGTCACTGCGGGCACGCCGATGCCGCGCGCGCGCGCGGCGGCGCCTTCGCCCGCGGTCATGGCGTCGGTCGCCGTAGTCGCCGAATAGCGGTTGTCCTCGCACACGAACAGCACCGGCAGCTCGAAGATCTTCGCCCAGTTGAGGCCTTCGAGAAACGGGCCGCGGTTGATCGCGCCGTCGCCGAAAAAGCAGGCGACGATGGCGGCGCTGGCGCGGATCTTCGCCGAATGCGCCGCACCGACTGCGATGGGAATGCCGGCGGCGACCACGCCGTTCGCGCCGAGCATGCCGACGCCGAAATCGGCGATGTGCATCGAACCACCCTTGCCTTTGTTGGTGCCGCTCGCGCGGCCGAACAGTTCGCACATCATCGCCGTGGTGTCGGCACCCTTGGCAAGCGTGTGGCCGTGGCCGCGGTGAGTCGAAGTGAGGTAGTCGGAGCGTTCAAGATTTGCACAAACGCCGGTTGCGACTGCCTCCTGCCCGGTGGAGAGATGCAGCGGGCCGCGCACGAATGCCTTTGCATCGGTGGCGCTACCGAAGGCGGCGACACCGCCGCGGCTCGTTTCTTCCGCCGCATTTTCGAAGGCACGGATGCGCGCCATGGTGCGGTAAAGCGAAAGCAGACGCTCGGCGCGGGCGGGGTTCGCGGAGGTATCAACCGACAAGGAAGACTCGGGACTTGGACTTGTTCGCGGAGCCATAGTCTAAAGGCGCGCTATGGCTGCGTCAAACCGCATGCACTTTCGAATTCTCCGTCAGCAGCCTGAGCAGTCAGGCGCCGGCGCGCTCGAGTTCGGCGCGGAAATCCGGATGGGCGATGTCGAGCAGGCGCCGGCGGCGCGCGGCGAGCGTCGCCCCGCGCAGGTCCGCCACGCCGTATTCGGTGACGACGATGCCGGCGTCGCTGCGCGGCGTGCTCACCGGGCCGTTGAGCCTCGCCACGATGCGGCTGTGCTTGCCCGCGGTCGAGGGCAGGGCGACGATCGGCAGTCCGCCCTTCGAGTAGTGCGCCGCGCGCAGGAAGTCGACGGCACCGCCGACCGCGCCGACGTAGACGCCTGCCGCGACCTCGGCGTTGATCTGGCCCGAGAGGTCGACCTCCACTGCGGAATTGAGGGCGGTGAAGCGCTCGTGCTGCGCAAGCACTGCCGGGCCGTGGGTATAGGACGAGGAGCGGAACTGTATTTGCGGATTGCGGTGGGCAAAATCATGCAGCCGCTTGCTGCCGAACATGATGCCGCCGACGGTGACGCCGCGGTCTATGCTCTTTCTCTCATTGGTGATGGCACCCGACTGCATCAGCACGGCAACCTGATCGCCGAGCGCCCCGGAATGCACGCCGAGATCGCGCCGGTCGGCAAGCGCGGCGAGGATAGTTTCGGGCAGAGCGCCGAGTCCGAACTGCAGCGTCGCGCCGTCTTCGATGAGTCCCGCGACATGCCCTGCGATCGAGCGCTCGGCGTCGCCTGCCTGAGGGTGCGCGAGTTCGAGCGGCGGGCGCGAAGTGTGCACGATGTAGTCGAGGTCGGCAGCGAGCAGTGGCCGCTCGCCGAACGTCCAGGGCGCGAGCTCGTTCACCTCGGCGACGACGACGCGCGCGCGCTCGAGCGCGGGGATCAGGTATTCGTGGGCGATCGACAAGCTGAATTCGCCGCGCTCGTTCGGCGGCGCGAGCTGCAGCAGCAGCACGTCCACCTGCAGCCGTCCGCTTGCCATCAGATCTTCCAGATGCGAGTAGTGACAGGGAAGCACGTCTAGCTTGCCTGCTTTGGCGAGTGCGCGGTTGCCGCCCGTGCCGGCATAGCCGGAGAAGCGGATGCAGTCTGCGTATTCGGCTTGCAGCGTATCCGAATAGGTGATGCCGAGGAAGGCGTTGAATTTGCCGACGGCGTGGCGCTGCTCCATCAGTGCGCGGGTGAGCGGGACGGGTTCGGCATTGGCCTGTCCCCACATGACGTGATCGCCGGGGCGGATGATGGCGCCGAAGTCCAGCGCGTCGAGTTCGATGGTCTTGGTCACGCGGTTTTCAGTGGGCTGAAAGACTCCCCACCCGATTCACAGGCGGGGAACCGGAGGGTAACATTGCGCCACGGAAAATTGAAAGGCGCATATGGAAAAACCGGTGAAACAATTGGGAATCGGTCCCTATTGGGATCAACTCGCAGTGGGCGAGCGCTTTCGCACCACGGGACGCACGCTCACCGAAACCGACCTCGTGAATTTCGTCAACCTATCCTGGTTGACCGAGGAACTCTTCACCAATGTCGAAGACCGCAAGGACATGGCGATCACCGGCCGCGTAGTGCCGGCCGCACTCGTCTACGCCTGCGCCGAAGGGCTGTTGTTGCCGGTGATCCAGGGCACGGGGCTCGCGTTCCTCAACGCTACGCTCGACGTCAAGGGTCCGACTTTCGTCGGCGACACCATCCATGTGGAATGCACGGTCAGCGAAATCCGCGAAACGTCGAAAGGCGGACGCGGCCTGGTGCGCACGGAGAACAAGGTGGTGAACCAGAAGGGCGAAACGGTGCTCGTCTACAATCCGCTGCGGATGCTCAAAGGCTCGAAGAGCTAGGCCTGTGCCGCTCAGTCCGCATGCGGCGCCGGAGTCTGATCCTCCAGCCATTCCCGCCAGATCGCGAGCAGCACCGCGACGATCACCGGGCCGACGAACATGCCGATCAGCCCGAATGCGCCCAAGCCACCGATCACGCCGAACAGCACCAGCAGGAAGGGAATGTGGGCCGCGCTGCTGATCACCAGCGGCCGGATTAGATTGTCCACCCAACTTACGACCAGCGTTCCCCAGAGCAGGAGTCCGATGCCTTCTAGCGTTCGGTCGGTAACGAGCAGCCAGACGCCGAGCGAACCCCAGACGAAGGGGGTGCCGAAAGGCATGAGGGCGATCAAGGCCGTGAGCGCCCCCAGCAGTACCGGCGCGCGTAGGCCCGCGGCCCAGTAGCCGAGGCCGGCGAGCGCGCCCTGCACTAGGGCCGTCAACACCAGGCCATAGAGCACGGCCTTGGTGGTGTTGCCTATGGCGTCGAGGTAGCCTTCGAAGCGTCTGCCGAGGAAGCGCCGCAGAATCCGTCGCAACTGATCGAGCAAGCTCTTGCCGTCGCGATAGACGAAGAGCACCGTCAGTAGCGAGAAGCCGAGCTTGAGCGCGTTCAAGCCGACGCCGCCGACCAGATCGCCCAATTCTCCCAGCCATTGCCGCACCCAGATCGCGATTTCCGCCCGCAGCGCCGCGGGGTTGGCACTGAACTTGTCGAGCAGTTCCTGCAGCCGGTCGCCTATCCAGGGAAGCGCGAGGACAAAATCCGGTAGCTGATGCGGCCCTTGCGTCAGATAGGTGGTGACGGTCTGGTAGGCGAGCACGAATTCGCTCTGCAGCAGGGCGAGCAGCCACAAGAGCGGCAGCACGAATGCCGCGGTGAGGAGCAGCGTCATCGCGAGCGCACTGCCGAAAGCGTGGCCGCGCAGCAAGCTGCGCAGCCGCTCGTAGAGCGGCCACGTGGCATAGGCGATGATGGCCGCCCACAGCGCAGGGACGATGAACCAGGAGAGCACCAGATAACCGAGGACAAACAGTCCCCCGAGGAGCGAGGCGAGGATGACCCGCCGGGTGACGACTGCGCCTTCGTGCTCAGCCACCGCCGGATTCTCCTTTGTGCGCGCGCATCGCCTCAGGCGGCGAATGTCGAAGCGAAGCGCGGGTAGGTCTCGGCAATCGCTTGACGGATCGGGCCGCGGATGAGGGCGAGGATGTTCGCCTCCGGTTCGGGGGTGAAGGGCACCTGCTTCGGGCAATCGAAGGCGAAGCCCGTCTGGTCGCGGATTTCTTCGACGCTGTGGCCCGGGTGCACGCTTTCCAGGCGGAAGCGGCGCTGCGCCTTGTCGAAGGAGAACCAGCCGAGGCCGGTGAGGAGTCCGTAGGGTCCGCCCGGACGATATACGCCGGGCTCGCTCACGCCGGGAGAACTGATGAAATCCACCTTCGGCACCATCACCCGCCGCGTGTGCTCCTCACGGAACAAGATCACCTTCGGCACCAGATAATAGAGATAGGCGGAGCCGAATGAGCCGGGCCAGCGCACATCGGTCGCAGGATAGGTGCCGGTGCCCACCAGATTGATGTTGCCTTGGCCGTCGATCTGTCCGCCGCCGAGGAAGAAGGCGTCAATGCGGCCCTGCGCCGCCATGTCGAAGGTCTCGACGCCGCCGTTGGTATAGGCGTTGTAGCGGTTGGAGCCGAGGATGGTGACGCGCATCGCGCCTTGCGTCAGCTCGCGGCGGAGGAGCGCTGCTGCTCCGGGGATGGGAGAGGAGGCGCCGACCGTGACATGGCGGCAGCCTTCGAGCAGGCGCGCGATTACCGCTACCAGCAGCTCGGCGCGGCTGTAGGCGCCGTTCAGGCGTTCAGGGGCGATCATGCCGACGCCTCCGTACCGTTGTCCTGAATTCGAGGGGATCTCTGTCGGCGTCCGGCGGCAATCGCGGTCGGTCGCATCCCCGCTGCGCGGGGCCCCTGCTTCCTGCTCATGCCGCCACCTCCGCTCTTTCACTGAGCCACTCGTCGATGAAGCGGCGGAAGCCGTCTTCCGTCTTGGCGCTTTGCACATAGCGCGCGATCACGGCATCGTCTGTGCCGTAGTGCTCGGGAAGGCCGATGGGCGCGGCGCCGCGTTTTGCGATGGCGATGCGGCTGACGTAGATCGCGGGTATCACGCCGGGGGCCATTTTCGGGTCGTCGAACAGATCCCGCTCGGAGAGCGCTTCGACCGTGACGAAGGTCTGATTCGAGGCGTGCGCCATGGTGAGGAGCTCGCGCCGGCGGCCGATGTAGACGTTGCCCGCGCGATCGGCAAGCGGCGCATGGAACAGCGCGATGTCCGGATTGATCGCGGGCAGCAGGGCGATCGGGTCGCCGGGCTGAAACGGATTGTCGATCACCTTCCAGTCCTTGCGGGATGCGAGCAGGTCGCTGCCGATCAGGCCGCGCAGGGGAATGAAGGGCAGCCCCTTCTGCCCGGCCTGCAAGGCGGCGTGCACGGCAGGGCAGGTCGAGTCGAGCATACGGATGCCGCTCGCGCGCAGGGCGGCGATGAAGCGGTGCGCCGGCCCGAATTCGCCCAGCGTGACGGCCGAGGTTTCGAGTGTGTCGACCGCGCCGGCGCCGACCAGGATTTCCGCTTGCAGGCCGCTGGTCGGCACGCACACCAGGTGCAGGCTGCGCACGCCGCGTCGCACCAGTTCGCGCGTCGCCGCCATCGCCACGCCGCAATTGTCCGAAGGCACTACGAGCTTCGCGCCGTCGGGAACGGCGGCGGCCAATTCGGCGAGCCCGCACAGTGGCTGTTGGTTCATGTTGCTTCTCCCACAGTTTACATGCGCTACAGCAGTTTGCTTGCACCATCGTACAACAGCTTCAAGCCGCTTACTAACAGGAAGGCGTAGCACAGCCGATAGAACAGCGTTTCGGAGATACGTTGGCGCAACCACACGCCGCTGAAAATGCCGCACAGCCCGATGGGTGCAAGCAGCAGCGAGGTACCGAGGTTGCGCGCGTCGAACAGTCCGAGCAGGGTATAGGGAACCAGCTTCACATAATTAGCCGCGGCGAAGAACACCACCGTGGTGCCGACGAGCAGCGCCTTGTCCAGGCGCTGCGGCAGGAGGTAGATCGATAGCGGCGGTCCGCCCGCGTGCGCCAAAGTGCTGGTGTAGCCGGAAAGCGCCGACCAGAAATAGCCTTGCGCTTTGGACGGCAGCTTCTTTTCCTCCTTCTGTGCGCCGCCCGTCATCCGCTGCAGCAGGAAGCCGATCGCGACCAGGCCAAGAAGAAACTTCAAACCGGCCTCGCTGACGAAGCGAAAGGTCAACGCGCCAAACACGATGCCGACGGCGCCGCCGGGCAGGATGAGCCGCATGTTCTCGCGGGACCATCTGCCGCGATAAGCCCACAGCGCGGCGAGATCCATCACGCACAGGATGGGCAACATGATCGCCGCGGCTTGCGCGGCCGGCACGGTGAGGGCGATCAGCGGCACGGCGACGATGCTCAGTCCGCTGCCGAATCCCGCTTTGGATATTCCGGTGATGAGCAGCGCCGGGATCGCGGCGGCGTAGAAGAGCGGGTCGGTGATGAGGGAGAGCAGCATGGGCCGAATCTCAGAGCGAAAGGTAAGCCGCGCGCAAGCCCTCGTTCGCGGCGAGTGCGGCCATCGTCCCTTGATAGCGGATGTGGCCTTTTTCCACGATGTAGGCGCGGTCGGCGACGAGCTTGGCGAAATGCAGATTCTGCTCCGAGAGCAGGATGCACAGCCCCTCGCGCTTCAGCTCGACGATGGTCTGCGCCATTTGCTCGACGATCAGTGGCGCGAGCCCTTCCGAGGGTTCGTCGAGCAGCATGCAGCGGGGATTGCCCATCAGCGTGCGCGCGATGGCGAGCATCTGCTGCTCGCCGCCAGACATTTCGCCTCCGCGCCGCTCGCGCAAGGCCGCGAGGTTAGGGAAGAGCGCAAACAAGCGCTCGGTTGTCCACGCCGGTGCGTCGCGGCGTTCGGCCTGCCGGCCCACTTCCAGGTTCTCGGCGACGCTCAGGTCGGTGAAAATGCGCCGCTCCTCCGGCACGTATCCCAGGCCGAGGCGCGCGATCTGGTAGGGCTGCAGGCGGTCGATGCGCTGTCCGTCGAAGCGGATTTCGCCCGACAGCGGGCGCACCAAGCCCATCAAGGTCTTGAGCGTGGTGGACTTGCCCGCTCCGTTGCGCCCGAGCAGCACCACGACCTCGCCGCGCTGCGCCGCCAGGCTCAAGTCGTAGAGGATGTGCGCGCGGCCGTAGGCGCTGTTCACCGCCTTCGCTTCAAGCATGCGCGCCTCCATACAGGCGGCCGCTGCCGAGATAGACCTGCTGCACTTCCCGGTTCGCGCGCACTTCTTCCGGTTTTCCTTCGGCGATGAGCCGGCCGCGGTTCAAGACGATGATCCGGTCCGCATGGCCGAAGACGACGTCCATGTCGTGCTCGGTGAACAAGACGGCGATGTTCGACGCGCGTGCGAGTTCGACCGCAAGCCGCATCAATCCAAGGCGTTCCTGCGGCGCCATGCCGGCGGTGGGCTCGTCCATCAAGAGGAGCCGCGGGCGATTGGCGAGCGCCATGGCGAGTTCGACCCGCTTCAGATCGCCGTAAGCGAGCACCGCGCACGGCCGCTTGGCTTGTTCCGCGATGCCCACGCTCGCGAGCAGCCGCATCGCCTCGTCGACGTGCTCGCGCGCGGCGATAGCGGTGAGCGATCCGAGCCTGCCGTGGAAGTTCAGCAATGCCGTCTGCACGTTTTCGCGCACGGTCATCGAGGGAAAGGTGGCGGTGATCTGGAAGGTGCGCCCTACGCCCAGACGCCAGATCTGGCGCGGTTTCAGCCCGACCAGTTGGCGACCGTCGAATTCGACGCTTCCTGCGTCGGGCGCGAGCTGCCCGTCGAGCAGATTGAAGCAGGTGGTCTTGCCCGCGCCGTTGGGGCCGATGAGTGCGAGCAGTTCGCCCGGCGCAAGCCCGAAGGCGAGGTTTTCGACCGCGTGCACGCCGCCGTAGGTTTTTGTCAGGCCGCGCACGCGCAGCACTTCGCCGCGCGCACCGCTTGCGCGAGCAGCCGCGCCAGCTTGTGTCGCGTTGTGCGCCGAATTCACGGCGATTCCTCCGGCTCGGCCATGCGGCCGCGAACGAAGCCGGCGATCCCTTGGGGAAAGGCGAGGACGAGCAGCAGAATGACCCCGCCGAGCAGCGCGCGCCAGTATTCCGTCAGCCGCGACACGTTGTCCTGCAGCCAGGTGAACACCGCGGCGCCGGCGACCGCGCCGGTGAGTGTCTGGATTCCGCCCATCAGCACCATCACCAGGCCGTCGACTGAGCGGGGAATGGAGAGCATATCGGGCGAGATGCTGCCCTTGGAGAACGCGTGCAGTGCCCCGGCGAGGCCGGCGAAGGTACCCGCCAGAGCGAAACCGAGCCATTGCTGCCTGCGCACGTCGATGCCGATGGCGTCGGCGCGCAGCGGAGAATCGCGCCCCGCGCGCAAGGCAGAGCCGAAGGGGGAGTAGACGATGCGCCACAGCAGGAGGGTTCCGGCCGCGCACAGCAGGAGCGCAAGGTAATAGAAGGCGAGGGGGGAGGTGAGCCAGGGTGCCGGCCAGACGCCGACCAGGCCGTTCGAACCGCCGGTGAGGCTATCCCACTGATACACGATGGACCAGGCGATCTGCGCGAAGGCGAGGGTGAGCATGGCGAGGTAGACGCCGGACAGGCGCACGCAAAACCAGCCGAAGACGAGCGCGCCCAATCCCGCGGCAAAGGGCGCAAGCGCGAGCGACAGCTCCATCGGCAGGGCGTGCTTGACGAGCAGGGCTGCGGCGTAAGCGCCCAGTCCGAAATACGCAGCGTGGCCGAAGGACACCATGCCCGCCGGGCCCATGACGAAGTGCAGGCTCACCGCGAACAGCGCGAATACCAGGATGTCGGTGGCGAGCACCAGGCTGTAGCGGTCGGCGATCGCCGGCAGAGCGAGGAGCAGCAGGCACACGGTGGCGAGCGTGTAGGCGAGAGCGCGCGAAGGCAGGTAGAGCGGCGGCTCGACTGCAGCGGGCCCGCGCGGCAGCGCCTGCTCGCGTCCGAACAGTCCCCAGGGACGGAATACCAGCACCAGCGCCATGACGATGAATTCGATGACGATGGTGAGCTTGGAGAAGGAAAAATCGACGCCGAAGACGCTGACATCGCCGATGCCGATGCAGAACGCCTTCGCCACGCCGATGACCAGCGCGGCGACGAAAGCGCCGGGTATGCTGCCCATTCCGCCGACCACCACGACGACGAAGACGTCGGACAGCACGCTGAGATCCATGGTCAATACCGCCGGTTCGCGTGGGATCTGCAGCGCGCCGCCCAGGCCCGCGAGGAGGGCCCCGAGCGCGAACACGCCCGTAAACAGTTTCGCTTGATCGACACCCAGCGCTCCGGTCATTTCGCGATCCTCGGTGGCAGCGCGCACCAGGGTGCCCCAGCGCGTGCGGGTGAGCAGCAGCCAAAGCAGCAGCAGCACGGCCGGCCCGAGCGCGATCAGCAGCAGGTCGTATTGCGGAAACTGGCGGCCGGCGATCTCGACCGCACCGGCGAGGCCCGGCGCGCGCGGGCCGAGCAGATCTTCCGCTCCCCAGGCCCACAGGGCGAAATCGCGGATGACGAGGACGAGAGCGAAGGTGGCGAGCAGCTGCAGCAGCTCCGGTGCTTGATACAGGCGCCGCAGCAGCAGGCGCTCGATTACGGCGCCTACGACCGCGACCGCCACGCCGCTCGCGAGAACGCCGCTCCAGTAGCCGAGCGCGCCGGAGGGAAAGTGGGTAACCAGGCTGTAAGCGGTGTAGGTGCCCAGCATGCAGAGCGAACCGTGGGCGAAATTGACGGTGCGGGTGACGCCGAAAATGATCGACAGACCGGCGGCGACGAGAAACAGCGACGAAGCCGAGGCAAGGCCGTTCAATAGCTGAATGAAAAGGGCGCTGAAGCTCAAGATCGTATGCTGCTATCGAAGCTCGCCCGCGCAGCAGGGCTTTTTGCCTGCGGCAGGGGTCGTGCCGCGAGGACGGTTTCTGTGACAGTAGCCCACGCCGCGAGCGGCCACGGCGCAGGCGCGATCGCGTCGCCTAATCCGCGGGGCGCAGCTTCCTCACGACTTCGTCCGGTGGCAGGTATTTCGTGCCGTCCGCGAAGCTGAACGAAGTCATGATCCCTTTGCCGTCCTTCAGACCGAGCCGGCCGACATAGGCGCCCATGGTGGATTGGTGATCGAGCGCGCGATAGGTGATCTTGCCGAACGGCGTCTCGAGCTGCAACCCCTTCATGGCGGCGACGAGTTTCTCTTGATCGAGGCTGCCCGCTTTCTTGATCGCTTCCGCGGCCGTCTTCAGGCTGACATAGCCGACGATGGAGCCGACGCGCGGATAGTCATGGTATTTCTTCTGGTAAGCATCGAGAAACTTCTTGTGCTCCGGCGTGTTGATCGCCTGCCAGGGATAGCCGGTGACGTACCAGCCGACCGGCGTGTCCTCTTTCAGCGGATCGAGGTACTCCGGCTCGCCGCCGAGGAGATTGAACACGACCTTGTCCTTGAACAGCCCCCGGGTCTGCCCTTCGCGCACGAACTTGGCGAGGTCGGCGGCAAAGAGCGAGGAGAAGATCGCGTCGGGCTTCGCTTCGGCGAGCGCCTGCACTACCGCACCCGCTTCGATCTTGCCCAAAGCCGGCGCCTGTTCTGCGACGAACTCGACGTCGGGCTGCGCCTTCTTCAACAGCTCCTTGAACGCCGCCGTCGCCGACTGGCCGTATTCGTAGTTGGGGTAGACGATGGCCCAGCGCTTCTTCTTCAGTTTCGCCGCTTCCGGAATCAGCATCGCCGTCTGCATGTAGGTCGACGGCCGCAGCCGGAAGGTGTACTTGTTGCCGTCCTGCCAGACGATCTTGTCGGTCAAGGGTTCGGCGGCGATGAACAGCACCTTCTTCTGCTTGGCGAAATCGGCAATGGCAAGGCCCACATTGGAGGGGAAGGTGCCCATCAGGATGCTTGCGTTCTCGCGGGTGAGCAGCTCTTCGGCGACTCGTACGGCTTCGCTCGGGTTGCCTTGATCGTCGCGCGATACGACTTCGAGCTTGCGGCCGAGCACGCCGCCCGCCGCGTTGATTTCGTCCGTAGCGAGTTCCCAGCCTTTCTTGTAGGGCTCGAGAAAGGCGGGGAAGACCTTGTAGCTGTTCAATTCGCCGATCTTGATCGTGCCTTGCGCGAGTGCCGGGGCGGCGAAGGATGCCGTCAGGATCGCGCCTAGCGCGCTCAGAAAGCTGGATGCTAATTTCATTCTTGGTCTCTCGTCGAAAGCGCGGAATTAAACATTATATCCGGAGGCTGCGCGAGAAACGCATTGGCGCGGAGGGTATAGGCAGGGGCGAGGCCCCGACTGAAGTCCGCGGGGGCAGCGGAAACTTACGAAAGCCGCCGACGGAGAGCGTGCATTTGCGCCGTCAATGGCGCACGAGGCTGCGCAATACGGATGGCGGCATGCCGCAAGCGTGACGAAACGCTCGCGTCATGTGCGCCTGGTCGCTGAATCCATGCTCGAAGGCGATTTCGGTGAGCGAAGCGCTTCCCCACAGGCTGTGCGTCGCCCCGGCAAGTGCGCTCGCCATCTTCAAGTGCTCAACCGTCAGTCCGAATTCCTTGAACTGCCGCTCCAGCGTGCGTCGGTGGCAGCCTAGCGCGCGGCACAGCCGCGCTACGTTCAATCCGCGGTTCTCCTCGAAGCATTGGGCTACGTCGAATACGATGCTGTGTCGTAGGCCCAGCTCCGTTGCCATCTTGGACAGGCGCCAGTATGGTTGGTCGCCGGCGACTTGTCCGCATTCCCGCTTGTTGCGCGCCGCCCCGCGCAGGATGTGGATGGCGCAGAGCCCTGCACTGCGCGCCGGCGACGGGTCGATGGCGTAGGTTATTTGCCGGCGGTCCACGCGGTACGAGTCGTTCGAATTGCCGTGAATGACGGTGCGCACGGCGAGCGTCACGTGCTTCTGATAGGTATTCCACGCGCGGAACAAGGCGAGTTCGGAGCCGAGCTGCCGCGTCATGCAAATCAAGGGGTTGAGATCGAGTGCGAACAGCGCGCGCATCCTCGCCTCGAGCGCGGACTCGGCGAGTTCCAGGGCGCTGCGTCGGGTCGCAATGCGGTAATAGGGCCCCGACGCCACGTGACCGTCAATCACGTGGCGCACCGAGTCCGCGAACAGGATCTTGGGCGAGAACGCCCTATCCAGATCCAGCCCGCGCGGTGCGATATGAAATGCGAGGCCCGGGGACATGCGGCGTCGAGCGGCTCAGAGAGCCGGCAGGATAGCGACGACGGAAGCTACGCGACACACGGCCAAACCCCCTCCCAAAGGCTGAAACACGGACCATTATAGAAATCTCCCGACGGAAGCCGCAAGAAATCGGAAGTTCGGTCCGGTACTTCGCCACACTCGAGCCAGAATAATAGCTGGGGGGCTAGCGGCCGCGGACTTCGTTCCTAGCTAATACCCGTTTCCGCGTCACGCCTATCGGTCTCTCGACGCAAAGCACCTGATTCGTCGAGCGCCGATTCGGCTAAGATGCGGTCCCAAGGCAAGGTCACCAGGAGCCGCCAATGAGCCTCAAATCCAAGACTCTCTTCATTACCGGCGCCTCGCGCGGCATCGGCCTCGCCATCGCCAAGCGCGCGGCCAGCGACGGTGCGAACGTCGTCATCGCGGCGAAGACGACCGAGCCGCATCCCAAGCTTCCGGGCACGATCTATACCGCGGCCGAGGAAATCGAGGCTGCGGGCGGAAAGGCCTTGCCGCTCGCGGTCGACATTCGCGATGAGTTCGCCGTGGTCGACGCGGTGGCGAAGGCGGTGGAGCGCTTCGGCTCCGTCGACATCCTGGTCAACAACGCGAGCGCCATCAGCCTCAGCGATACCGAGCACACGCCGATGAAGCGCTACGACCTGATGAACGGCATCAACGCGCGCGGCACCTATCTCTGTACGCAGGCCTGCCTGCCGGAGCTGAAGAAGTCCGCGGCCGCCGGGCGCAAGCCGCAGGTGCTCAACATGTCCCCGCCGCTGTCGATGAAGGAGCACTGGTTTGCGGCGAACACGGCTTACACCATGGCCAAGTACGGCATGAGCATGTGCACCCTCGGCCATTCGGGCGAATTCAGGAAATACGGCATCGCGGTGAACAGCCTCTGGCCGCGCACGGCGATCGCCACCGTGGCGCTGCGCATGATCCCGGGCGTGAATCTCGACCTGTGCCGCAAACCGGAGATCCTCGCCGACGCGGCCTATTTCATATTCACCGGTTCCGTGGTGCCGAATGGCAGATTCTTCATCGACGACGAGGTGCTTGCCGCGCACGGCGTCACCGATCTGGACAAGTACTCGGTCAAGCCGGGGACGAAGTCCTTCCTTCCAGATTTCTTCATCGACTGACTACCGGATCGTTGACAAGCGACGGCGCAATCCGCAGAATGTCGCCATGAATTCTTCCTGCCTGCTCCGACGCCGTATTCCGCTAGACGGAAGGCGTCTGTGCGTCCGACGACGAAGCTAGCGCGCTTCGTCGCAGCAGCCAAAAGGCCACAGATCGCTGTGGCCTTTTTATTTTCGTCGTCGGCATACGCAGGAGAGTAAGCATGCATAGGGAAGATATTCAAGCATTGATGAAAGTGACCGAGCGGCCGTCGCAGCTGTTCGTTTCCGGCGCGGGTTCGTGGCTGGTGGACGCGCAAGGGCGCCGCTATCTCGATTTCGTCCAGGGCTGGGCCGTCAACTGCCTCGGCCATTGCCCGCCGGAAGTGACCAAGGCACTCTCGGAGCAGGGGCAGCGCCTGATCAACTGCAGCCCTGCGTTCTATAACGAGCCCGCTGCACGCTTGGCGCGCGCGCTCGCCGCGCACAGCGTCTTCGACCAGGTGTTCTTCTGCAACAGCGGCGCCGAGGCGAACGAAGGCGCGATCAAGCTCGCGCGCAAATGGGGCGCGATCGCGCGTGCCGGTGCCTTCGAGATCGTGGTGTTCGACAATGCCTTTCACGGCCGCACGCTCGCCACCATGTCGGCCTCGGGCAAGCCGCAATGGGCGCAGCTGTTCGAGCCCAAGGTGAGCGGCTTTGCGCGCGCGCCCTTCGGCGACTTGGCGGCGGTGGCGAAGCTGATCAATAGCCGCACTGCCGCGGTGATGCTCGAACCGATCCAGGGGGAGGCGGGCGTGATCCCGGCGACGACCGAGTTCCTGCAAGGGCTGCGTGCGCTCACGCGCGAACGCGGCGTGCTGCTCGTGGTCGACGAAATCCAGACCGGCGTGGGGCGCACGGGAAAGCTGTTCGGCTACGAGCAGTACGGCATCGAACCGGACATCATGACCCTGGGCAAGGGCCTGGGCGCGGGCGTTCCGCTCGCGGCGCTGCTCGCGCGCAAGGAGTTCTGCTGCTTCGAGTTGGGGGACCAGGGCGGCACGTTCAACGGCAATCCGCTGATGGCGGCGGTCGGCTGTGCGGTGATCGAGGCATTGCTTGCGCCCGGCTTTCTTGCCGATGTCGTGCGCAAGGGCGAGCTGCTGCGCACTAGGCTCACGGAGCTTTCGGTCAAGCACGGTCTGGGAGAAGTGCGCGGGCAGGGCCTGTTGCTTGCGCTAGACCTTGCCGCGGACATCGGGCCCCGGGTGGTCGAGCGCGCACGTGCCGAAGGACTGCTGCTCAACGCGCCGCGGCCGCATCTGCTGCGCTTCATGCCGGCGCTGAACGTCGCCGACGGCGAAATCGAGCGCATGATCGAACTGCTCGACGCCGTGCTGTCTATTTCCAAGCCATGAGGTAGGCGAGGGGAGCCATCCCCTCGTCTGCTGTTCGAGCCTGCGGCGCGGGGGGCGAGCGGGCCCGCGGGTTACATGTTCGGGTAATTCGGCCCGCCGCCGCCTTCGGGAACGACCCAGTTGATATTCTGCGTCGGATCCTTGATGTCGCAGGTCTTGCAGTGCACGCAATTCGCGGCGTTGATCTGCAGGCGGTCGCTGCCGTCGTCGTTCTTGACGAATTCGTACACGCCGGCAGGGCAGAAGCGCTGCTCGGGCCCGGCGTAGAGCGCGAGATTCACTTTCACCGGCACCGCCTCGTCCTTGAGCGTCAGGTGGCAGCGCTGGTTCTCCTCGTGGTTGACGTTGGAGATGAACACCGAGGAGAGCTTGTCGAAGGTCAGCTTGCCGTCCGGCTTGGGATATTCGATCTGCGGACAGTCGGCGGCTTTCCTGATCTGCGTGTGATCGTCGTGGTTGTGCAGCGTCCACGGCGCCTTGCCCTGGAACACGAACGTATCGATCGCCGAGTAGGCGAGGCCGCCCCACAAGCCCCAGCGGAACGACGGCCGGATGTTGCGCACGCGGTAGAGTTCGTCCCAGACCCAGGTCTCGCGCACCTTCTGCGAATAGGCGGTGACTTCCTTGACGTCGTCTTTCGCGAGCGCTTCGAACACGGCCTCGGCGGCGGTCATGCCAGACTTCATCGCCGTGTGGATGCCCTTGATTTTGGCGTTGTTGAGGAAGCCGGCGGTGTCGCCGACCAGGGCGCCGCCGGGGAAGGTGAGCTTGGGCTGCGACTGGAATCCGCCCTCGGAGATCGCGCGCGCGCCGTAGCAGAGGCGCCGGCCGTCCTCGAAGAATCCGCGGATCGCGGGATGGGTCTTGAAGCGCTGGAATTCGTCGAACGGACTCAGCCAGGGATTCTGGTAGTCCAGGCCGACGACGAAGCCGACTGCGATCTGATTGTTCTCAAGGTGGTAGAGGAAGGAGCCGCCGTAAGTGCTGCTGTCCATGGGCCAGCCGGTAGTGTGGATGACGAGGCCGGCCTGGTGGCGCTCCGGTTTTACCTCCCACAACTCCTTGATGCCGATGCCGTAGGCCTGGGGATCGACGCCCTCGCGCAGCTTGAACTTTTCCATCAGCGACTTGGTGAGGGACCCGCGGCAGCCTTCGGCGAAAATCGTCTGCTTCGCATGCAGTTCCATGCCGGGCTGATAGTTCTCGGTCTGCTTGCCGTCCTTGCCTATGCCCATGTCGCCGGTGGCGACGCCCTTCACCGAGCCGTCCTCGTTATAAAGCACTTCGGCGGCGGCGAAGCCGGGGTAGATCTCGACGCCCAGACCCTCGGCCTGCTGTCCGAGCCAGCGGCAGAAGCTGCCCAGGCTGATGATGTAATTGCCGTGATTGTTCATCTGCGGCGGGGTGGGCAGCCGGAACGCTTTCTTCTCGGTGAGGAAGAGGAAGCGGTCATCGCCCGCAGGCGTGTTGAGCGGGGCGCCAAGCGATTTCCAGTCGGGGAGGAGTTCGTTCAGCGCGCGCGGCTCGAGTACGGCGCCGGAGAGGATGTGCGCGCCGATTTCCGAGCCTTTCTCGATCAAGCAGACGTTGACTTCGCGCCCCTTTTCGGCGGCAAGCTGCTTCAGGCGTATGGCGCAGGCGAGACCGGAGGGGCCGCCGCCGACGATCACCACATCGTATTCCATCGCTTCGCGTTGCATGTGCTTTCCTAAGTTGTCATATCAAAAAGCGTGCGCGGCGCACCGATTATCGATGCAGGTGCGCTTCGCGAATCCTGCCTCCGAATGCGAACTGGGCGTGCGCCCAAGACAGCGCGGGGATGCTGCCTCGTCGACGATACGGAATTATAATGCCTGTCCTCGCCTCCGTCCCTTGTCGACGATCGGACTTTGAGCCATGTCAAATCAGAAACCTCTGTGGGAACCGAGCCAGGCGCGCATCGCCGGCGCCAATATCACCGCGTTTGCGTGCGCGGCGATCCGGCAATGGAATCTGAAATTCAACACCTATCCCGATTTTTATCAATGGTCGGTGGATCATCCCGAGCAGTTCTGGCAATCGCTGTGGCAGTACGCCGGCGTCAAGGCCGGCACGCGCGGCGCACGGGTGCTCGTCGACGGCGAGCGCATGCCCGGGGCGCAATGGTTTCCCGACGCGCGCCTCAATTTCGCCGAGAACCTCCTGCGGCGCCGCGACAGTGCCGATGCCATGGTGTTCTGGGGCGAGGACAAGGTGCAGCGACGGCTGTCGCACGGCCAGGTCTACGCCACGGTATCGCGCCTGGCGCAGGCGCTGCGCGCCGCCGGCGTCGTCCCCGGCGACCGCGTCGTCGGCTATCTTCCCAATATGCCCGAGACCATCATGGCCATGCTCGCCGCGGCGAGCATCGGTGCCATATGGTCGTCCTGCTCGCCGGATTTCGGCGTGCAGGGCGTACTCGACCGCTTCGGCCAGATCGAGCCGAAGGTTTTGTTCGCCGCGGACGGCTATTGGTACAACGGCAAAGCAATCGATTCGCTCGGCAAGGTAGCGGAGATCGCGCGCCGGCTGCCGAGTCTCGAGCGCGTGCTGGTGGTGCCGTATCTATCGGAAGAGCCGGACGTGTCCGGCGTGCCCAAGGGCGAGCGCTTCGCCGATTTCATCGCACGCCACGTGGTGCGCGACATCGAATTCGCCCAGTTGCCGTTCGAGCAGCCGCTGTACATCATGTATTCCTCGGGGACCACGGGCGTGCCGAAATGCATCGTCCACGGTGCAGGCGGCACCCTGCTGCAGCACCTGAAAGAGCATCAGCTGCACACCGACGTCAAGCTCGGAGACCGCCTATTCTATTTCACCACTTGCGGCTGGATGATGTGGAACTGGCTCGCCTCGGGCCTCGCCTCGGGGGCGACGCTGCTCCTCTACGACGGATCGCCCTTCGTCAAGCGCGGCGCGATCCTGTTCGATTTCGCCGAGGCCGAGCGCATGACCCACTTCGGCACCTCGGCGAAGTTCATCGACGCGGTATCCAAGATCAATCTCAAGCCGCGCAAGACGCACGACTTGAGAAAGCTGCGCGCCATCATGTCGACGGGTTCGCCGCTGGCCCCGGAGAGCTTCGATTATGTCTACCAGGACGTCAAGTCGGACGTCTGCCTGTCTTCCATCTCGGGCGGCACCGACATCATTTCCTGTTTCGTGCTCGGCAATCCCATCCTGCCGGTGTATCGCGGCGAGATCCAGTGCCGCGGCCTGGGCATGAAGGTCGAGGTGTTCGACGATACGGGGCACGCGGTCGTCGGCAAGAAAGGCGAGCTGGTGTGCGCGCGCGCGTTCCCGTCCATGCCCATCGCCTTCTGGAACGATCCCGAAGGCAGTCGCTACCACGACGCCTATTTCGCCAAGTATCCGAACGTGTGGTGCCATGGTGATTATGTCGAACTCACCGAGCGCGGCGGCATGGTCATCTACGGGCGCTCCGACGCGGTGTTGAATCCGGGCGGCGTGCGCATCGGCACGGCTGAGATCTACCGACAGGTGGAGCAGTTGGAAGAAGTGCTCGAATCGCTGGTCATCGGCCAGGAGTGGAACAACGACGTGCGCGTGATCCTGTTTGTCAAGCTGCGCGAGGGCCTGGCGCTATCCGATGCGCTCATCGACAAGATAAAGAACCAGATCCGCGTCAACACCACGCCGCGGCACGTGCCGGCGAAGGTATTGCAGGTCGCGGACATTCCGCGCACCAAGAGCGGCAAGATCGTGGAACTCGCGGTGCGCAATGTCGTGCACCGCCAGCCGGTGAAGAACGTCGAAGCGCTCGCCAATCCCGAGGCTCTGGAATACTACGAGAACCGCAGCGAGCTGCAGAGCTGACGCGGCGCGCGGCCGGCTCTAGTCGCTTGGAGCGAGGTCGGGTTCGCCGCAATGGCGCAGGATTTCGGCGCGCGCGGCGTCGCGTAGCGCAACCGCCGCCTTCCAGTCGTTTCCCTGCGCTACTATCGGTGCGCCGATGGTGACGGCGATGGCGCCGCGCCGCGCAAACCAGCTTCCGTCGCGAAGTACCGAGCGCGTCCCGCGGAGCGCGACCGGCAGGAGCACGGCGCCGGTCTGCGCCGCCACGACGAAGGCGCCCATGCGAAAAGGCAACAAGCCCGGTGTGCGCGAGAACGTGCCTTCGACGAAGAAGATCGGCGAGCGCCCGACGCGCGCCGCATCGGCGAAGCGCGCCGTGTCCTCCACGCCCTGGCGGATGTCGGCGCGCTCGACGAAATCGGTGCCGATGGAGGAAAGGAACAGGCGCGGCACGAGGGAATCGCGCAATTCGCGTTTCGCGACGAAGCTGTAGCCGCGTTCGGGCAGCGCAGCGAGCAGCGCCAGGCCGTCGAGGTAGCTCGCGTGGTTCACGGCAAGTACGACCGGACCGGTCCGCGGGATGTGTTCGATCCCATGCACGAGCAGCGGCAGCCTGCAGACGCGCAGGAACGTACGGGCGAGCAGGCGGTTGAAGCGCCACGCGGCCGCATGACCGGGTCGCAGTAAGGCGGCGGCGAGCGCCGGAACGCCGAGGATGCAGACCACGAGCCAAGTCCAGCCCGCGTAGGCGAGCCCCGCCGAGGCGCGTAACCTGCGCCGCAGTTCCGGCAGCGCGCTCACCCAGGCCAAGCGCGCGAGTTGCAGCCATACCGGCGCCGGGCGAGGACTCTTGCCACCGCGCTCGTAGTATTCGCGGCTGGCCGCGCGCCGAATCTTGCCGCTCGACGTCTTCAGCACGGTGTGCGGCGGCGCGAGCACCACGTCGTCCGCGGGCAGGCCGATGAGGTCGACGGCGCGCTCGTTGATGGCGTGGCGCAGCGCGTCGCGCGCGGCTGCGTCCGACTCGCGCGTTTCCGCGAGCACGACTACGCGCTCGGTGCCCGATGCCGGATCGCGGCTGCCGAACACCGCGACGCAGCCTTTGCGGACGCCGGGGATTGCGCCGACCGCTTCTTCGAGTTCATAGGGATAGAGATTGCGCCCACCGCGGATGATGATGTCCTTGGCGCGGCCGCTCAGGTAGAGCTCGCCGTCGGCGAGATAGGCGAGATCGCCCGTGTCGAGCCATTCCCCTGAGAACAGGCGCGCTGTCTGCTCCGGGCTGCGGTAGTAGCCGCTGGTCGCCGACGGGCCCTTGAACTGCAGACGCCCTTCGTGCCGGTCGGCGAGCTCGACGCCGGCCGCGTCGACTACGCGCAAGTAATGCGCGGCGAGCACCCGCCCGCAGCAGGGGAGCTCCAAGGCGTTTGCATCATCCGGCCGCGCTGCCTTAGCCAGACCCTGGTTCTGAAACGCTTCGCGCTCGATGCGATCGATGCGGTAAGGTCTGTCCGGCGCCGGGAAAGCCAGCCCGACCGAGGCTTCGGCTAGCCCGTACACCGGCTTCAGCGCCTCGGGCGCGAGCCCATAGCGTGCAAAGCGCTCGCTGAAGGCCGCCAGCGTATCCGGGCTCACCGGTTCGGCGCCATTGAATGCGTAGCGCCAGCAGGAGAGGTCGAGTCCTTCGAGCTCACGCGCTTCGATGCGCTTCAGGCACAGCTCATAGGAGAAGTTCGGGCCGCCGGAAAGGGTGCCGCGGTGCCGGTGGATCGCCCACAGCCAGCGGCCGGGATGCGACAGGAAGGCGAGCGGGGACATCAACACCGTGGGAAAGCCCAGATACAGCGCGGCAAACCAGGCACCGATCAATCCCATGTCGTGATATAGCGGCAGCCAGCTGACGAACACGTCGTTCGGGCCGGCATTGACCGCAGCGGCCATGGCGCGGATGTTGGCGACGAGGTTGGCGTGGGTGAGGACCACGCCTTTCGGGTTGCCGGTGCTGCCCGAGGTGTATTGCAGGAAGGCGATGTCGCCGGGCTTCGCGGGGAAGGGGGCGAAATCGGCAGCGCCTTCGGCGAAGTCGGCGGGCATCAACACCTGCGCGAGCGACTCGACCTGGGAGCGCAGCAAAAGCCCCACCGCCTTCGCCTCCGGGATGGTGATTAGCATGGCGGCGCGGCAGTTGGCGAGAATGCCGACGTGGCGCCGCAAGTGGTCCTCGATCTGCGCCGGGCGCGCCGGCGGGTAGAGCGGAACCGGTATGCCGCCTGCCATGAGGATGCCGAAGAAGCTGAACAGATAATCGCGTCCGGTGGGCAGCATGATGGCGACGGTCTGGCCCGGCTGCAGCCCGTGCTCGGCGAGGCGGCTGGCATAGCCTGCGGCGCCGCGGCGCAGCGCGGCGTAACTGAGTTCGAGTTCGCCGTCTTCCGCGTAGAGGTGTGCCTGCAGCCTCTCCGGGTGGGCCGCGACATGCCAGTCGAGCGCTTCGACGAGCGTGCGCGCCGCGCAGGCGGCCGCGGTCGGGCCCGACTTCACCAGGCTGCGGATTTCCCGCTCCGGCGCGGCGCGGTGCACGCCGAGGTTGGCCCGCACCAGGCGCAGCAGGTCGCGTGGCGTCTGCGCGGTGTAGAGCGCGGCTTCGGGCAGGCTGACGTCGAAGGCGCGTTCGATGCGCAGCACCAATTCAACGCGCGCCAGGCTATCGAGCGCGAGCTCGCGTTCGAGCGAGCTGTCGAGCTCCGCGTGCATCGCCGCTCCGTGCCTGGTGTCGCGCAGCAGTTCGTCGATCAGCGCGAGCAGCGCGTCGGCGCTCGCCGGGGCTTCGACTTCGGCTTGGCTCATCGAAAGGGTAGGCGTCATGTGGACGCTATCATAGTCTTCCGCGTGCCCACATTGTGCGATCCGCAGCGATTCGGGGCGCGCTGCTGGCGGCGGAATTTCGTTGAGCGCCCAGCCTTTTTGCTGTAACATCCGTTATCCCATCTCTCGCTTCTGAGATGACCAAATATGTCTTTGTTACCGGTGGCGTAGTTTCCTCTCTTGGGAAGGGGATCGCCGCCGCCTCCCTCGCCGCAATCCTCGAATCCCGCGGCATCAAAGTCACCAACATCAAGCTGGATCCGTACATCAACGTCGATCCGGGAACGATGAGCCCGTTCCAGCACGGCGAGGTGTTCGTGACCGAGGACGGCGCGGAAACCGATCTCGACCTGGGCCACTACGAGCGCTTCTCCTCGGCGAGGATGCGCAAGAGCAACAATTTCACCACCGGCCAGATCTACGAATCGGTGATCAAGAAGGAGCGCCGCGGCGAGTACCTCGGTCGCACGGTCCAGGTCATTCCCCATATCACGGACGAAATCAAGGCGTTCATCGCCAAGGGCGCAGGGGTCGGTACAAACGACAGCGCCGAGGTGGCGATCGTCGAAGTCGGCGGCACGGTGGGCGACATCGAATCGCTGCCCTTCCTCGAAGCCATCCGCCAGATGGGACTGGAACTGGGCCGCGACAACGTCTGCTACGTGCACCTGACGCTGGTGCCTTACATCGCCTCGGCGGGAGAAATCAAGACCAAGCCGACGCAGCATTCGGTGAAGGAGCTGCGCGAGATCGGCATCCAGGCCGATGCGCTGCTGTGCCGCTCCGACCGGCCGATTCCGGAGGACGAGCGCAAGAAGATCGCCTTGTTCACCAACGTCAGCGCAAATGCGGTGATTTCGGTGTGGGATGCCGATTCGATTTACAAGATTCCTTACATGTTGCACCAGCAGATGCTGGACGAGATCGTCTGCCACAAGTTGCACGTGCTCGCGCGGCCGGCCGACCTGAAATCGTGGAAGCGGCTGATCGAGGCGCTGGAGAACCCGCAGCACCAGGTGACCATCGCCATGGTTGGCAAATACGTCGATCTCACCGATTCCTACAAATCGCTCAACGAAGCGCTGCTGCACGCCGGCATCCACACCAAGTCGAAGGTCAACATCCAGTATGTCGACTCGGAGGCGATCGAGCGCGAGGGGACCGACTGCCTGGCCGCGGCCGATGCGATCCTCGTTCCCGGCGGGTTCGGCTCGCGCGGGGTGGAAGGCAAGATCCGCGCGATCCAATATGCGCGCGAGAACAAGGTTCCGTATCTCGGCATCTGCCTCGGCATGCAGCTCGCGGTGATCGAATACGCGCGGCACAAGGCAGGGCTGGCCGACGCGAACAGCACCGAGTTCGACCCGGACACGCCGCAGCCGGTGATTGCACTGATCACCGAATGGATGGACCGCGAAGGCAAAGTCGAGCGCCGCGACGCCAGTTCCAACCTCGGCGGCACCATGCGCCTGGGTGCGCAGCCCGCCAACGTCGTTCCCGGCACGCAGGTGCAGCACATCTACCAGAGCGAAGTGGTGAACGAGCGCCACCGCCATCGCTACGAGGTCAACAATTATTATCTGCCCAAGCTCGAGGCAGCGGGGCTGAAGGTGGCCGCGCGCACCAAGGCCGAGGCCCTGTGCGAACTGGTCGAGCTGCCCAAGGAAGGGCCGAACGGCCATCCCTGGTTCATCGGCTGCCAGTTCCACCCCGAATTCAGTTCCAGTCCGCGCGCCGGGCATCCGCTGTTCAAGGCCTTCGTCCAGGCCGCGATCGACTACCAGGTGAGAAAGGTGAGCGGCGCCCAAGGCGCTAAGGCCCCCGCTGTAGCGGCGGCATGAGGCTCTGCGGCTTCGACGCCGGCCTCGATCGGCCCCTGTTCCTGATCGCCGGTCCCTGCGTCATCGAGTCGCGCCAGCTCGCCCTCGACACCGCAGGCGCGCTGAAGGAGATCTGTGCCGGCTTGGGCGTGCCCTTCATTTACAAGTCGTCCTACGATAAGGCGAACCGCAGCTCAGGCGCGTCCTTTCGCGGGCCCGGCATGGACGAAGGGCTGAAGATCCTGGCGCAGGTGAAAGAACAGATCGGCGTGCCGGTGCTCACCGACGTGCACGAGATCGACGATGTGAAGCGGGTCGCGGCGGTGGTGGACGTGCTGCAGACGCCCGCCTTCCTTTGCCGCCAGACCGATTTCATCAACGCCGTGGCGAGCGCGGGCCGACCAGTGAACATCAAGAAGGGACAGTTCCTCGCTCCCGGCGACATGAAGAACGTGGTCGCCAAGGCGCGCCAGGCCGCTGCTGCGGCCGGTCTGCAAGACAACATCCTGGTCTGCGAGCGCGGCGTATCCTTCGGCTACAACAACCTGGTGTCCGACATGCGCTCACTCGCCATCATGCGCGAAACCGGCTGCCCGGTGGTGTTCGACGCCACGCATTCGGTGCAATTGCCCGGAGGCCAGGGGACGGCGAGCGGGGGACAGCGCGAATTCGTCCCGGTGCTTGCGCGTGCGGCGGTGGCAAGCGGCGTGGCGGGGCTGTTCATGGAAACGCACCCCGATCCGGCCAAGGCGCTGTCCGACGGACCCAACGCCTGGCCGCTCGGCATGATGAGAGAATTGCTAGGCACCTTGGTGGAACTCGACCGGGTGGCGAAGCGGCACGGCTTCGTCGAAGGGAGCTTGTGACGACTGGAACATGCAAGGTGGTGGCAGAAGAGCGGAGGGCGCGCACTCTGGCGCGTGCAGTTCGATATCGATTCTGAAACAAGGACAAGAACATGAGCTCGATCGTTGATGTGGTGGCAAGGGAGATCCTCGATTCACGCGGCAATCCGACGGTGGAAGCGGACGTGCTGCTCGAATCCGGCGTGATGGGGCGCGCTGCGGTGCCTTCCGGCGCGTCGACCGGCACACGCGAGGCGAACGAATTGCGCGACGGCGACAAGCAGCGCTATCTCGGCAAGGGCGTGTTGCACGCCGTGGAGCACGTCAACACCGAGATTTCGGAAGCGATCATGGGGCTCGACGCCAACGAGCAGAGCTTCATCGACAAGACGCTGATCGACTTGGACGGCACCGAGAACAAGTCGCGCCTGGGCGCGAACGCGCTGCTCTCGGTGTCGATGGCGGTGGCCAAGGCCGCGGCGGACGAATCCGGCCTGCCGCTTTACCGCTATTTCGGCGGCGCCGGCGCCATGCAAATGCCGGTGCCGATGATGAACATCGTCAACGGCGGCGCGCACGCGAACAACAGCCTCGACATGCAAGAATTCATGATCGTGCCGGTGGGCGCGCAGAGCTTTCGCGATGCGTTGCGCTGCGGCGCCGAGGTGTTCCATTCGCTGAAGGCCCTGCTCGCGCAGCGCGGCATGTCGACCGCAGTGGGGGACGAGGGCGGTTTCGCGCCCAATCTGGCTAGCCATGAGGCGGCGCTGCAACTCATCACCGAGGCGATCGACAAGGCGGGCTATCAGGCCGGCCAAGACGTGCTGCTCGCGCTCGATTGCGCCAGCTCCGAGTTCTACAAGGAAGGACGCTATGTCCTCGAATCGGAGAACCTGCAGCTCTCCTCGGGACAATTCGCCGACTATCTCGCCGCGCTCGCCGACAAATACCCGATCATCAGCATCGAGGACGGCATGGCCGAGAACGACTGGGACGGCTGGAAGATCCTCACCGAGCGCCTGGGGCGCAAGATCCAGCTGGTCGGCGACGACATCTTCGTCACCAACACCAAGATCCTGCGCGAAGGCATCGCCGAGGGCGTGGCCAACTCCATCCTGATCAAGGTGAACCAGATCGGCACGCTCACCGAGACCTTCGCCGCCATCGAAATGGCCAAGCGCGCCGGCTACACGGCAGTGATTTCGCACCGCTCGGGCGAAACCGAAGACACCACCATCGCCGACATCGCGGTCGGCGCGAATACCCTGCAGATCAAGACCGGGTCGCTGTCGCGCTCGGACCGCATCGCCAAGTACAATCAGTTGCTGCGCATCGAGGAAGACCTCGGCGACGGCGTGGGATACCCGGGCAAGGAAGCCTTCTACCAGCTGCGTTAGCCGCTCCCCGCCGCCGATGCGCATCCTGTCGATCGTCTTCGCCGCACTGATTCTGCTCCTGCAATATCCGTTGTGGTTGGGCAAGGGCGGCTGGCTGCGGGTGTGGGAGATCGACCGCCAAGTGACGGCGCAAAAAGGCGGCAACGCCAAACTGCGACAGCGCAACGACGCGCTCGATGCCGAGGTGCGGGATCTGAAACAGGGTTACGACGCGGTCGAGGAGCGCGCCCGCTACGAACTCGGCATGGTCAAGCAGGACGAAATCTTCTTTCACATCTTGGAGAAGCCGGGGGCACAGCCCGTGCCGCCGGCTGCGCCTACCAAGCATTAGGACGCGGCGCGTTCCGATCTCCGGCCGCTTGAAATCGGCCTGAACCGCACTGGGTATAATCGCGTCATAACATGGCGCTCCCGCATTCCCGCGGCGACCGCGCTCACAGGAGGATGCCGATGAAGCTTACCCAGCAGCAGCTCGAGGAGTTCGATCGCACAGGTTACCTGTTCTTCCCCAAGCTGTTTACGCCGGACGAAATCAAGGTGCTGACCGAGGAAGTCCCGGCGCTCTACGCCCAGCGTCGGCCGGAGAACGTGCGCGAGAAGGGAAGCGACGCCGTGCGCACCAATTTCGCCGCGCACATGTACAGCTATCCGTTCGCCAAGCTCGCGCGCCATCCGCGCATGGTCGAGCCGGTGATGCAGATCTTCGGCGAAGAGCTCTACATGCACCAGTTCAAGATCAACGGCAAGATGGCCTTCGACGGCGATGTCTGGC
>CAZMGP010000047.1:0-38805 GCA_964565875.1 uncultured Enterobacteriaceae bacterium | reverse complement strand
ATGATTTGAATATGAGGGGATATGCCCCAAGGGGACTTTCCCCCACAAGGGGGGATCAAGACCTTCGGGGCGCCTCCCCTCATACTCCCCTAAATCGGGGGCCGTTGCGAACTAATCATTCGCAACGGCCCGTAGGCCTCTTTGCTCAGCGCTTGATTTCGATCTTGGCTACCTGGAACACGCCCGACTTGTCGAGCAGGCCCTTCGCTTCGACATAGCTGTTGGCGACGTAGGCGCCTTTTTCCCAAGTGGCTGCGCTCAAATTCGCGTTGACGGAATTCGCGCCGCCGTTGATGGTGCAGGTCTTGGGATAGGAAGTGCAGGTGAGCGCGCCGTAGATTTCGAAGCTGTCGCCGCCGCTCGATTTGCCCATCGTGTCGTCGGTAGCGGCGTTCGTGCCGGCCGCGGTGTTCACCGCCGCGTTCGCGGTGACGCCCTTGACTTCGATCTTGCTGGCGACCAGGGTGCCGTTGGCAAGCGCGCCCTTCACTTCCACGAATACGTCGTTCGCGAGCTTGGCGTAGCCGTACTCGTAACGCGTATTGCTGTCGGCCTTCACCGTCACGCCTTGCACGACGAAGCTGCCGCTCGCGGCGTCGTAGCCCGAGATCATGCCGTACAGCTCCTGCTGATAGCCGACCTTGCTGCCGGCGTCGCCGGGCTTCGCGCTGTAGGTGGTTTCCCTGTCCTCGGTTTCCACCTTGGTCGCGACCAGCGTGCCGTTGGACATGCTGCCCTTGACCTCGACCACCTGATTCTTGGCGATGGCCACCGCAGGCTTCGCGGCGTTGGAGATGTCGACCGTAGTCCCGGAAACGACCAGGCTAGCTGCGCCGACGCTGTCCACTACGCCTTTCAGCTTGACCGGTGCGGAGGTCGAGCCTGCCAGCGCCGCAGGATTGAGCACCAGCACCTTGGCGGCGGTCACCGGGCCGTTGCCTAGCGGAGCGGCGGTGGCGAGCACGCGCACGCTGCTGCCGGCGGCGATGCTTGCGCCGGCGGGCACGACGTTCGCGGCGCTGTAGTTGACGCTGATCGAGCCGTTCTTGCCGTCAGGCAGGGTGAAGCTGCCGGAGCCGACGCTCGCTACGATGCCGCGCAGCGACAGGGCGTAAGTCGATGCCTTCGGATAGGCTGCATCGAGCGCCGACTTGGCTGCGTAGACTTCGATGCGCGTGGCGAGGAAGCTGCCGTCTGTTTGCGCGAGGCCGTAGACTTCGACCCAGCTCGCCGCGGCGATGGCCGCTAGGCCGGTGGCGCCCTGGATCAGGGTGCTCGCCCCGACTTTGACCGTCTGGCCGTTCACGCTGAGCGTGCCCGCGGCGGCATCGACCGTGCCGACCTGGCCGCGCATGCCGCCGTCGATGCGCACGCGGTTGGCGCTGCCGCTGCCCTTGGCGTCGTCGGCGGTGCCGTCGACTGCGACCGTCATCCCCAGCTTGACGGGATCGGTGTAGCTGGTGGTGCCGTAGGGGTCGTCGGCATCCAGCACTTGGGCGCCGACGGTCTCGAAGCGCACGCCGTTCACCACGATCGAGCCGAGGCCGGTGACCGAGCCGGTGTAGAGCGCGCTTGCCGCGAGCGGCGTGGCCGTGCCGGCCGCGCCGGTGCCGCTACCGCTGCCACCACCACCGCCGCCGCAGGCGGCGAGCAGAGCGAGAGACAACGGCGCGAGCAGGCGCACCGCGGGTTGGGTTGATACGTAGTTCATGAATACCTCCCTTATTCAAGATTGGAGGCGCCACGATAGGAGGCCGAGCTTAAGGTCCGATTAACAAAAGAACTATTTGCTAAGAACTGTGACTTTTGCACGATCGGCCGGAGGCGCAGTCGCGGTGCGTTGGAGGACGGAATCTTCGGTAACATTGGGCATTGCCCGCTGTCCCTCCAGATCCGTGCTCAAGCAAGCCCTCGTCTTCCTCGACCTCGAAACCACCGGGGCGACGGCGACGCACGACCGCATCACCGAAATCGGCCTCGTCGAAGTGGCAGACGGAAGATTCGTCGCGAGCTGGAGCCAGTTGGTGAACCCGCAGAAGAGCATCCCGCCTTTCATCCAATCGCTCACCGGCATCACCAACGACATGGTCGCGGACGCGCCCACGTTCGAAGCGCTCGCCCCTGCGCTGTATGAGCGCCTCGCGGGCAAGCTCCTCGTCGCCCACAATGCGCGCTTCGATTACGGCTTCCTCAAGAACGAATTCGCGCGCCTGGGCATGAGCTACCGCGCAAACGTGCTGTGCACGGCCAAGCTGTCGCGCAAGCTGTTTCCCCAATTTCACCGCCACAACCTGGACAGCCTGATCGAACGCTATGGTCTCACATGCAGCGCTCGCCACCGGGCCTTGGGCGACGCCGAAGTGCTGTGGCAGTTCGTGCAGAAGATCTATGCCGAGCTCGATCCCGCGGCCATCGACGCCGCGGTGGAAGCGCAGATGGACACGCCCACCTTGCCGCCCGGCCTCACGCAGGATGCGATCGACGCGGTGCCGCAGGCGCCCGGCGTGTACCTATTGCGCGATGCGCAGGGCCAGCCGCTCTACGTGGGCAAGAGCGTCGACATGCAGGCGCGGGTGCGGGCGCATTTCGCGGGCGACCACCGCCGCGCGCAGGCGATGCGCATCTGCGAGCAAGTCGCGCGCATCGATTGGATCGAAACCGCGGGGGAACTGGGCGCGCTGCTCGCCGAATCGCGGCTGATCAAGGAGCTTGCGCCGCTGCACAACCGCAAGGCGCGCCGCATCGCCCAGTTCTATTCCTGGGAATGGAACGGCCAGCTCGATTCGCCGGCACCTATCAAGCTCGTCACCGTAGGCGATGCGGAAACGGCGCGGCTGCAGAACCTGTTCGGCAACTTCCGCGCGAAGAATGCGGCGCGCGCGGCGCTCGAAGGTTTAGCCGAAGAGCACGGCCTGTGTCCGGCCTTGCTCGGTCTCGAACCGGCGCGCAAGCCAGGCGCAGCCTGCTTTGCGCACCAGTTGCGCCGTTGCCGCGGCGCCTGCTGCGGCAAGGAATCGCTCGCTGCGCACAACCTGCGGCTGCTGGAGGCGCTGCGCGCGCTCGGCTTGACGCCCTGGCCCTACCGCGGAGCGATCGGCCTGCGCGAAGCCTCGGGCGAGCGCGTCGAAGTGCACGTGTTCGAGCGCTGGTGCTATCTCGGCACCGCGAGGAGCGAAGCCGAGATTCACGAAGTTCTCTCGGCGCGCGCGCCCTTCGACCTCGACATCTACAAGCTGCTCAAGCGCGAATTTGGACAGCGTAAGCGCGGCCTGGAGCTGGTCGAATTCGAACCAAGCGGCTGCTGATGGCGGCGAGCCTACGCGCGGTGTCGTAGGAGGCCCGCCCTTGGCCCCTGCTGGAGCCTCGGGCCGATCGAACGGCGAGACGCCTAGCCCAGCACCGTCACCACGATCCGGCGCAGCTGCGGCGCGCTGCGATGCTCCCACAGGTAGATGCCTTGCCAGGTGCCGAGCAGCAGTTCGCCCGCCGCGACGGGCACGCTCACCGAGTTTCCCGCGAGCAGACTGCGGGCGTGCGCGGCCATGTCGTCGGCGCCCTCGGTGTCGTGGCGGTAGGCAGGATCGCCGTCCGGCGCCCAGCGCGCGGCGAGCGTCTCCAGGTCGCGGCGCACGTCGGGATCGGCGTTCTCGGTGATCATCACCGAGCAGCTCGTGTGCTGCACGAATACATGGGCGACGCCGCTCGCGATACCCGATGCGCGCGCGAGGCGCGCGACTTCGTCCGTGATCTCGGTCGTGCCGCGGCCGCGAGTGCGGATTTCGAAGCTTTGCTGATGGCTCATGCGGGTCTGACCTCGGAATCGCGGCGCCGTTCGCCTGCTATCTCAGCCGGGTGTTGCTGTTAAGCTTAGGGACAGCATACAACGTAATAGGAGGCCAGGATGAGCCAAGCGCACGCCATCGAGCAAGTCGACAACGACCGCGTGATCGTGACCGAATGGCGCTTCGCGCCCGGCGCCGAAACCGGCTGGCATCGGCACGAAATGGATTACGTCGTCGTGCCCTTGATGAACGGCAAGCTCTTGTTGAAGGATAAAGCAGGAGAGAGTTTGAGCGAACTCACGGCCGGGAAGTCCTACTTCCGCGCCGCCGGCGTCGAGCACAACGTGATCAACGCGAGCGGCGGCGAGTTCGCCTTCGTCGAAATTCAGCTCAAGCGCTGAATCGTTTTCCTCCTGCACGTCGCGGCATCGCCTTTCTGGCTGCGGCCGCGAACGCAAAAGTCACGATTCCGCGAATCAATCCACGCGCGCGCCAGACGCTTTGACGATCGCCGCCCACTTCGTGACTTCGCCCTTGATGTGCGCGGCAGCCTCCTCGGGCGTGCTCGGCGCGGGGTCGGCGCCGAGTTCGATGAAGCGCGCCTTCAGTTCCGGATTGTTCAGCGCCTTCACTACCTCGGTGTTCAAGCGGGCGACGATGTCCTTGGGCGTGGCTGCAGGCGCAAGGATGGCCCACCAGGAATTCGCCTCGAAGCCAGGCAAGCCGGATTCGGCGAAGGTCGGCACGTTGGGCATGGCGGGCGAGCGCCTGAGGCTCGTCACCGCGATCGCCTTCATCTTGCCCGAGGTCACTTGCGGCTTCACCGAGGGAATGTTGTCGAACAGCATCGGCACATGGCCGCCGAGCACGTCGACGATCGCCGGTCCCGCGCCCTTGTAGGGCACGTGGGTCATCTGAATGCCGGCGACAGTCTTGAACAATTCGCCCGCGAGATGCGGCGTGGTGCCGCTGCCGGGCGAGGCGTAATTGAGTTTCCCCGGGCTCGCCTTGGCGAGCGCGATCAGTTCCTGCACGGTATTCGCCTGCAGGTTGTGGTTCGCCACCAGCATGTTCGGGATCGCCGCGAGCAGGCTCACCGGCGCGAGGTCTTTCAGCGTGTCGTAGGGCAGCTTGCTGTAGAGCGAAGCGTTGATGCTCATCGTGGTCGAGGCCGAGAACAGGATGGTGTAGCCATCCGGGGCAGCCTTTGCCACGGTGTCGGTGCCGAGCGTGGTGCCGGCGCCCGGCTTGAAGTCGACCACCACCGCCTGGCCCATGCTGTCGCTCATCTTTCCCGCGAGCAGGCGCCCGAGCACGTCACCCGTCCCCCCTGCCGCGAACGGAACGATCAGGCGCAGCGGCTTGTTCGGATAGCCCTGGGCGAGCGCGCTGCCCGTGCCGATCAGAGCGGCGAGCGCGACGGAGAACGTGGCAAAGCGCAGGAACGATTTCATGATCCTCACTCCTTGTAGACAAGAGACCCTAGTCAAGCGGCATGCCGCTGTCGCGCACCGCGGTCTTCCACACTTCGACTTGCTCCTTGGTATAGGCGGCAAGCTCTTCGGGCGTCGAGTCCTGCACTTCGAAGGACTGGCGCTCGATTTGCGTGCGCACCTCGGGCCGCTTGAGGATGGCGCTGATGTCGCGCTGCAGGCGCGCGACGATCTCGGGCGGCAGCTTGGCCGGACCGAAGAAGCCTGCCCAGGGAACGATCGAGAGCTTGGGCGCGCCTGCCTCGGCCATGGTCGGCGCATCCGGCGCCGCGGGGCTGCGCTGCGGCAGGAGCGTGGCGAGGACGCGCAGCCTCCCCTCCTTCGCCGGGCCGAGCGCATTGGTCGGCGTGGCGAACATCAGGTGTACGCGTCCGCTCACCAGATCGATGGTGGCGGGACCCTCGCCTTTGTAGGGCACGCGCACCATGTCGAGCTTGGCGAAGCTCGCGAGCTGCACCGCCGCCATGATGCCGGTGGTGGTCGCGCCGGCGTAGTTGACCTTGCCCGGGTTGGCGCGGATGTATTCGATCAGCTCGGCGACGTTCTTCGCCGGCAGCGAAGGATGCGTGAACAGGAAATAGGAGAAGGTGCCGACCTTGGTGATGGGCGTGAAGGCGGCGACCGGGTCGTAGGGCGGGTTCTTGCGCATCGCCGGCACAGCCGACATGGCGCTGCTCGTCGCCATGAACAGCGTATAGCCGTCGGGCGCGGCTTTCATCACGGCGTCCGCAGCGATCGCGCCGTCGGCACCGGGCCGGTTCTCGACCACCACCGGCTGGCCGAGCGCCTGCGCGAGCGGCTGCGCGATGACGCGCATGACGGTATCGGCGGCGCCGCCCGCGGGGAAGGGCACGATCACTTTCACCGCCTTGTTGGGATATTGCGCGGCGGCCGGCGCGGCGGCGAGCGTGAACGCGACGCCTGCGGCGAGCGTTGCAAATAGTCTTCGCATCATCCTCATCTCCTCAGCTCTTTGAAATCTTCCCGGGCGTCATCTAGCTTGCCATCCGCCTCGACAAGGCCGCGCGGCGCTCAATCGACGCTCGCGCCGCTTTGCTTGATCACCTTGGCCCAGCGGTCGCGCTCGGACAGCATCAGCTTGGCGAGTCCCTCGGGCGGCGTGCCGATCGCCTGGAAGTAAATGCGCAGCATCTTGTCGCGCACCTCGGGCGTGTGAATGATCGCGGCCAGTTCGTGCGACAGGCGCTCGACGACGGCCTTGGGCGTCTTCGCCGGCGCGACCATGCCGATCCAGGCGCTCGATTCGAATCCGGGGTAGATGTCGGCGATGGTCGGGAGTTCCGGCAGCACCGGGCTTTTCGCGGCACTCGTCACGGCAATGGCCTTCACCCGACCCGATTGCACCAGCGGCATGGCTGTGCCGGGAACGACGAAGCCGGCTTGAATCTGATTGGCGAGGATGGCGGCATTCACTTGCGGGCTGCCGGGATAGGGCACGTGCACGATGTCCATGCCCGTCTGCATTTTCAGCAGCTCCATGGTGAGATGCGAGGCGCTGCCGTTGCCGACCGAGCCGTAGTTGAGCTTGCCCGGCCGCGCTTTGACGTAGTCGACGAACTCCTTCACCGTGTTGACGCCCAGGCTCGGGTTCACGATCAGCACATTGGGGCTGAGCGCGACGAGGGTGACCGGCGTGAGCTCGGTGAAAGGGTCGTATTCCATCTTCTTGTAGAGCACGGTGTTCACCGCCAGCGGGCCGGGGATGGATAGACAGAGCGTATAGCCATCGGGCTCGGCTTTCGCCACGAGGCCGGTGCCGAGATTGCCGCCCGCGCCGGGCTTGTTCTCCACGATCACCGGCTGCCCGAGCGCCTGCGCCAGCTTGTCGTTCAGCAGACGCGCGATGAGGTCGGGCGAGCTGCCTGCGGTGAATGGCACGACGATGCGCACCGGCCGCGCCGGCCAGGTCTGCGCAAAGGCATTGCCGGCGAAGATCACTAGCGAGAGCAAGGTGAGCAGCAATTTCTTCATTCTTTTCCTCCGAACGTTGCACCGGCGCGTTGAAGCGCTGCATAGCGTGCGATTATAATCTTTGCAGAAGGAGGGGAACCTGATGGCGAAATCCGATTTACCCATAATCGTCGCCGGCGGCGGCATCGGCGGACTCGCGGCGGCGCTCGCCCTCGCGCGCAAGGGCTACAGCGTGCAGGTGCTCGAGGCCGCGGCGCAGTTTCAAGAAGTGGGCGCAGGCATCCAGCTCGGCCCGAACGTGTTCCGCATGTTCGAGCTGCTCGGCTTGACCGATGCGATCAAGGTGAACGCGGTGTTCCCCGACAACCTCATCATGCGCGACGGATTGTCGGGCGAGGAGGTGACGCGCATTCCCCTGGGCGACGCGTTTCGCTCGCGCTTCAAGCATCCCTATGCCGTGATCCATCGCCCCGACCTGCACCAGGCGCTATACGACGCGGTGCGTAAATGCCCCAGCGTAAGCCTGAAGCCTTCGGTGAAGGTGACGGGATTCGAGGCGGCTAACGACCGCGTCATCGTCGCCACCGAGGGCGGCACGCACCACGAAGGCGCCGCGCTGATCGGTGCCGACGGCCTGTGGTCGAAGGTGCGCGCGCAGCTCCTGTGGGAAGGCAAGCCGCGGGTTTCCGGCCACATTGCCTACCGTGCGGTGATCCCCACGCAGGACGTACCGCAACATCTGCGCTCCAACAACGTCGTGCTCTGGGCGGGCCCGAGGACCCATCTCGTGCACTATCCCCTGCGCCGCGGCGAGCTCTACAACCTGGTGGCGGTGTTTCACAGCAACCGCTACGAGGAGGGCTGGGACACCTACGGCGATCCGGAAGAATTGCGCGAGCGCTTCCGCGGCCAGCGCGCCGAGGTGCTGGAATTCCTCGGCATGGTGAACGTGTGGAAGATGTGGGTGCTGTGCGACCGCGATCCGGTCAGCCAATGGAGCAAGGGCCGGGTGACCCTCCTGGGCGATGCGGCGCACCCCATGCTGCAGTACTTGGCGCAGGGCGGCTGCATGGCGATCGAAGACGCAGTCGTGCTCGCCGAGCAGTTGAGCGCGCACAGGGACGACTACCCTGCCGCCTTCCTCGCCTATCAGAAGCTGCGCTATCTGCGCACGACGCGGGTGCAGCTCACCGCGCGCCTGTACGGCGACATCTACCATGCGGCGGATGCCGTGCGCGACCTGCGCAAGCAGATGCTCGCTGGGCGCACGCCCGAGCAGGCCTACAACGGCGTTGCCTGGCTCTACGACGGCATCTAGGCTTTCGGCATCTCGGCGCCAGCTTCGCGCAGGCGGGCGATGAGGGTGCGCACCGGCACCGGTATCGCGGCGCCCGCTGCCTCTTCCAGGGCGAGCCAGATCTGGCCGGGAGAGCGAACGCTCGGGGCGCGTTTTTCCACCGGGCACAGCAGCGGCTGGATCTGCAGCTTGAAATGGGTGAAGCCGTGCGCGAGCGGTTCCAGCGGCTGCGGCGCGGCGATGTCGCAGCCGTAGCGTTCGCGGCAATGCGCGCGTATGCCCGCTCGTTTTTCCACTTCCGGCAGGCTCCACAGCCCGCCCCAGACGCCGGTGTTCGGCCGTTTCTCCAGGAGCAGTTCGCCTTGGGAAAGGAGCAGCAGCATGTGGGTGCTGCGTTGTGGGACGGACTTCGCCGGTCGCGGAGCGGGAAAATCGGCTACCCGGCCGAGGGCGAGCGCGCGGCAGCTCGCTGCGACCGGGCAAGCGGCGCAGCCGGGCTTGGCGCGCGTGCATAGCGTCGCGCCCAGGTCCATCATCGCCTGGGTATAGCGGCCGATCGCGCGCGCGGGCAGCAGCTCTTGCGCGTGCTGCCATAGTCGACGCTCCACGCTCTTTTCGCCCGGATAGCCAACGACTGCGAAGTGGCGGGCGAGCACCCGCTTGACGTTGCCGTCCAGGATCGCGGCGCGCCTGCCGTAGGCGAAGGCGGCGATCGCCGCTGCAGTCGAGCGGCCGATGCCGGGCAGCGCCTCGATCTCCTCGAGCGCGCGGGGAAAGCGTCCGTGGTGATGTTCCATCACCTGCTTCGCTGCACTCTGCAAATTGCGCGCGCGCGAGTAGTAGCCGAGCCCGCTCCAAAGACGCAGCACTTCGTCCTCTGGCGCCTCCGCCAACGCGGCGATATCGGGAAAGCGCTCGAGAAAACGCAGGTAATAGGGAATGACGGCGGCTACCTGGGTCTGCTGCAGCATGATCTCCGACACCCAGATTCGATAGGGGTTGCGCGTGCCCTGCCAGGGGAGGTCGTGGCGGCCATGGCGCTTGTGCCAGGCGAGTAGGCGCGCCGCGAAATCCGCGCTCATGCGTGGGTGTCGGACGTCACGCCGGCCCGCGATCCGGGCGCACGGCAAGTCATCCCTGGTTCGCGACGCCGAAAGGCACGTGTCCGGTGGCGACGTGCATGGCGGCCGATTCGCAGTGGCCCTGCTGATCGTCGAAGAAGATGTCGGCGCCGAAGGCCTTGAGGAAGCGCCCCTTGTCCAGGCCACCCAAGAATAGCGCCTCGTCGATGCGGATGTTCCAGGCGCGCAGCGTGCGGATCACCCGCTCGTGCGCCGGCGCGCCGCGTGCGGTCACCAGCGCGGTGCGGATGGGCGCTCGCTCGGGAGGATACTCGGACTGGATGCGGTGCAGCGCGGCGAGGAAGCTCTTGAACGGGCCGCCGGAGAGCGGCTCGCGCGCGGCGTCGATTTCGCTCTTGGTGAAGGCTGCGAGCCCCTCGCGCTTGTACACCTTCTCAGCGTCGTCGGAGAAGAGCACCGCGTCGCCGTCGAAGGCGATGCGCAGCTCGCCCTCGACCGCTGCGTTCTGGCCGACGTTGGAAGGCAGGATGGTGGCCGCAGCGTGCCCCGCTTCCAAGGCTTTGCGCACGTCCTCGGGGTTGGCCGACAGGAACAGGTGCGCGTCGAACGCGGGGACGTAGGGATAGGTGCTCTCGCCGCCGGTGAAGGCCGCGCGCGAGATGTCGAGCTGGTAATGCTCGATGGAATTCATGATGCGCAGGCCCGTATCCGCGGTGTTGCGCGACAGCAGGATGACTTCGACCCGTGGCCGTTCGGGCAGATTGAGCGCGAGGAGTTTCTTCACCAGTCCGAAGGCGATGCCCGGCGCGAGCACTTCGTCCTCGTGCTGGCGTTGATAGGCATGGTAGGCCGCCACGCCTTGCCGCTCGAACACCTGGTTGCTCTGCTCGAGGTCGAACAGCGCCCGCGAGGAGATCGCGACTACGAGCTTGCCGTCGAACGTAGCGCTCATTTTCGTCGGTCTCAGTCGCGGTCGGGGTAGGGGTTCTGCATGCCTTCGATCATTTCGCGCAGCACGGCGCGGAACTGCTCGGCATCGCAGCCCATCAGCACCGCATCGCCCAAGGCGTCCTCGATGGTCTGCTGGATTTCCTCCAGGTTCTCGCGAAGTACCTTGAGTTTTTCCACGCAGGAGATGGCTTCGCCCTCGGGCGAGCGCCATACGGGTTGAGGTAGCGGGGTCGGCATAGCGGCACTCACAAATAGCATCTGCGCGATCGCCGTGGCGTCGAGAAGCGCAGCGGGGAACAAGCATACCGCGTCCGCCGCGGCATGTCCTCTGCCCGGCTGCACTTGCAGCAGGCGCGCAGAGAAGGGGAATTGGAGCGGGAGACGAGTCTCGAACTCGCGACCTCAGGCTTGGGAAGCCGGCGCTCTACCAACTGAGCTACTCCCGCCCAGGCAGCGATTCTAATGCATTTCGCCACCTTCTTCAGCGGCCCGGCGCCTGCGCGGCTGCAGGCCGAGGCGCCGACTTACGCGGTTTGACATATACCCATATGGGGTATATGATGCGTCTGCAAATACGGCTTTCTTCTCTCGTTCATCTGCCCCCGGACCCCGGCATGACCTCGCCCTCCGCAGTGCGCCTCGACCTACCCCTGGAAGGCATGACCTGCGCCGCCTGCGCGACGCGCATCGAGAAGAGTTTGAACAAACTGCCCGGGGTGGTGGCGAACGTGAATTTCGCCGCCGAGGCGGCGCAGGTGACGCTAGAAGGGGACGCGACGCCGGCGCGCGCGGTGGTCGAGGCGATCCGCAAGACCGGCTATGCGGTGCCGGCGCGCACGGTCGAATTTCAACTCTACGGCATGACCTGCGCCGCCTGCGCGACGCGCATCGAACGCGTGCTGAACAAGCTCGAGGGCGTCGCAGCGGCGGTCAATTTCGCCAGCGAATCGGCGCGCGTGCGCTATGTGCCGGGACTGGCCGGCGTGGAGCAGATGCTCGCGGCGATCCGTAAAGCCGGCTATGAAGCGAGCGAGCGCATCGAGGCGAACGCAGCCGAGGAAGAAGCGCGGCGCGCCGCCATCTACCGCGCCGAACTGCGGCTGCTCGCGCTGTCGGTCGCGCTCAGCCTGCCGCTCGTCGCGGAAATGCTGGCGATGTTTTTCGGCGAGGGCCATGCGGAGTTGGTCCCGCGCTGGCTGCAGCTCGCGCTTGCAACGCCGGTGCAGTTCTGGATCGGCCGGCGCTTCTATATCGGCGGCTACAAGGCGCTGCGCGGCGGCGGGGCGAACATGGATGTGCTGGTCGCGCTCGGCACCAGCGCCGCCTATGCGTTGTCGGCCGCGGTGACGCTCGCGGGCCTGCACGAGCAGTCGGTCTACTTCGAGGCGAGCGCGGTGATCATCACCCTGGTGCTCTTGGGCAAGCTGCTCGAGGCGCGCGCCAAGATGGGCGCATCCGCGGCGATCGAGGCCCTGGTGCGGCTGCAGCCGAAGACGGCGCGCGTCGAGCGCGACGGTGCGCTCAAGGAAATTCCGGTTGCGGCCATGCATCCGGGCGATGTGTTCGTGATGCGCCCGGGCGAGGCGATGCCCGTCGACGGCATGGTCGAGTCGGGCGAATCGGGTGTCGACGAGTCCATGCTCACCGGCGAGAGCCTGCCGGTGGCGAAACGGCCGGGCGACAAGGTCTACGCCGGCACGCTCAATCAGCAGGGGCTGCTCCGTTGCAGCGCGCAGGGCGTGGGCGCCGCCACCATGCTCGCCGGCATCATTCGCCTGGTGCGCGAGGCGCAGGGGAGCAAAGCGCCGATCCAACGGCTCGCCGACCGGGTGGCGGGCGTGTTCGTGCCGGCGGTGGTCGCGATCAGCGTCGTCACCTTCGCGCTCTGGTGGGCCTTGGGTGGCGATTTCGCGCAGGCGCTGGTGAATGCCGTCGCGGTGCTGGTCATCGCCTGCCCCTGCGCGCTCGGGCTCGCGACGCCGACCGCGATCATGGTCGGCACCGGGCGCGGCGCGCAGGCCGGAGTGTTGGTGAAGAACGCGGTGGCGCTGGAGCAGGCGGAGAAGATCCGCACCCTCATCGTCGATAAGACCGGCACGCTCACCGAAGGCAAGCCGCGGCTCACCGACGTGATTCCCGCTGAAGGTTTTACAACAAGCGATCTCATCGCGGTGGCGGCGAGCCTGGAAGCGGGCTCTGCCCATCCGCTCGCCCACGCCGTCCTCGAGTATGCGAAGGAGCGCTCGGTCGCGCTTCTGCCGCTATCCGATTTCCACTCCGTCACCGGCAAGGGCGTGCAGGCGAAGCTCGCCTATCCCGCGCTGGGCGGCGGGGCAGCGCGCTGCCATCTGGGCGCACCTGCATTCCTCGCTGCAGCCGGCTACCGCATCGACGCGACAGCCATCACCGACGCGGTGGCGAAAGGCAAGACGGTGATCGCAGTCGGCGGCGCGGGTCGCGTGCTCGGCTACCTCGCCGTTGCCGACGCGCTGCGCGCGAGCTCGCGCGAGGCGGTGACGAAACTGCAGCGCCTGGGCATCGAAGTGGTGATGCTCACCGGCGACAATGCGGCGACGGCGCAGGCGATCGCCGCTTCGGCCGGCATCGGCAGTTTCCGCGCGCAAGTGCTGCCGGGAGACAAAGCCGCCGCGGTGGCCGAATTCAAGAGCGAAGGACGTGTGGTCGGCATGGTGGGCGACGGCGTCAACGATGCGCCGGCGCTCGCTGCGGCCGACGTCAGCTTCGCCATCGGTGCGGGTTCGGACGTCGCCATCGAGGCGGCGGACGTCGCGTTGATGCGCAGCGACCTGCTGTCGGTGGTCGACGCGGTGAGCCTGTCGCGGGCAACGCTCGCCAAGATCCGGCAGAACCTGTTCTTCGCCTTCGTCTACAACGTGCTCGGCATTCCGCTCGCGGCGGCGGGCATGCTCAATCCGGTGATCGCCGGGGCGGCGATGGCCATGTCTTCGGTTTCGGTGGTGAGCAATTCCTTGCTGCTGCGGCGCTGGCGCCGGGCTTGAGGCTGACTACGACTATTTATCAACTGTAAGGAGACTCGAATGGAAAAAGTGACCATAGGCATTGCCGGCATGACTTGCGGCGGCTGCGTACGCAGCGTAACCAACGTGCTTTCCGCGCTCGAGGGCGTGGCCAAGGCCGACGTGTCGCTGGAGAAGAAATGCGCGGTCGTGGACTACGACCCGGGCAAGGTGAAGATCGAGCAGCTCAAGCACAGCGTGGAAGAGGCGGGATTTGAAGTCGTCGCCTGAAGGGCATGACGCGCATGCCGGACATGCGCATCACGCCCATCACGCGGTGGTGCAGCCGAACAAGACTGCGCTGCTCAAGCGCTTAAACCGCATCGAGGGACAGGTGCGCGGCATCGCCAAAATGCTCGAGGCGGATCGCTATTGCGTGGACGTGCTCACCCAGGTCTCGGCCATCCAGTCCGCGCTCGACGCGCTCGCACTGCAGTTGCTCGAGAACCACACCAAGGGCTGCGTGCGTTCGGCCATCCGCTCGGGCGACGGCGAAGCCGCGATCGACGAACTGATGACCGTGGTGAAGCGCTTCGGGCGCTAGCGGCGGCGCGAGGGCGCCCTGCCCACATTCGGGTTGTAGGAGGCCCGCCCCCGGGGCCGATCGGGCTCCGAGCATGCACCGATCGCGGCGCCCGGAGGAAGTCCCCTCGGGGGACGAGGGCGCCGCTCCCACGACCCGCCGCGGTCTATTTCTTCTTGTAGTACTCCGGTTCGCCGCTCACCGTGGTCTGCGCCGGGCGCGACTGCGCCTTGTTGAAGGTGTGCGTGCGCACGAACAGATCGTTCACCGTCTGCCCGGTGCCCGGCATGTATTTCTCCACCGTGTAGCTCGGATCGTGGCATTGCTTGCAGCTTTCCTTCGCCACGACCATCGGCTTCTTTCCGGCATGCGCCGAATGGCAGTCGGAGCAGCTGAGCAGGTCGTTCTTGTAGTGCTTCGACTGGATGAACTCCTGGTACTGCTGATGGTGTTTCGCGCCGTCGTAGAAGCCGTTCTGCTTGGCGAGATCGTCGAGCTTGAACATGCCGCCGAGATCGCCCTTGTACACCGCGTCGATCTTGTCTTCGGCCTGCACGCCGGGGATGACGACATGTTCCGGATACCACTTGGTCCAGTCCTCGCCGGGCAGCCGCGTCTTGCCGACCTCGGGGTGCGGCATGTGCTCCGAGGGTTTGCCCTGCGGGGTGAGGAACTTCTCGTTCTCGGCGCGGATATGGCAATAGCCGCAGACGCGCGTCTGTTCGGCCTTGGACTTGCCTGTGAAGACGTAGATGTCTGCCTTCTTCATGCTTTTCACGTGCTTCGCGCCCGGGCCGTGGCAGGACTCGCAGCCGACGTTGAATTCCGCCATCGACCACTTCTGTGCCGCCGGGTTCTTCTCGTCGTATGAAATTAGGCGAAAGCCCGTGGAGTGGCAGGTGCCGCAGTTCGTTTCCCAGTCGTTCTTGTTGCCGTAGCCTTCCCAGCGCTTGACCACTCGGTTCCACTGCTTGTCGAGGAAAAGGTGGCCGCCGGTAGCAGGATTCTTTACCAGGAAGCGCTGTTTCCACTTGGAACCGACGACGTAGACCACGTCGTCGAGCTTCGCCGGTGCTCCGCTCAGGTTGACCTTGCTCGGACCGCCGTTGCTCCATTGTTCGACCACGTCCTTGAGCAGGCCTTCGTCCTTCGGGCGCACCATCTTCGCGTGGTACGACTCCTTCCAGCTCTTGTACTGCGCCTGGTGACAGGTGCCGCATTTCTCCGATCCGGCGAACTCCGGATCGGCTGCGGAGGCGTGGCCAAATAACAATCCGGCAGCAAGCGCGGCCACCGCGCTTCCGGCAAATCGTGCAGCTCGTCTCATGGTTTTCTCCTGTAATTGGGATAAATCGAGTTGGCAGGTGGAGTGCTGCCGGAATGGACTATTTGTCGGCGTGTTCCTCCATGACTTCGCGCGCCAGTTCGCTGATCTTCTTGCGCACGTCGGCAAGCGCGCGCCTGCCTTTGGTAGTGGCGACGTAGTACTTGCGTCGCTTGCCGTTCACCACCTCGTGGCGCGCGCGCAGGCATCCGGCCTGCTCCAGGTTGTGCAGTATGGGATAGAGGGTTCCGGGGCCGATGGAATAGCCGTGGCGCCGCAGCTCCTCGATCATCTCGAGCCCGAATATGGGCCCTGCGGCGGCGTGGTGCAGCACATGCACGCGCACGAACGCCTGAAATACGCCGCGAGTTATAATATTGTTCATCGATATCGAAGTCCGATAATATAGACGCGCGGTCGCCCCTGCAAATTCCGCGGCGCCGTCATTTGATCCATGTCAAAGTCACCCTTCAATGCCTCGACCGCGATCCCGCGCGGCGTGTGGATGCTCGGCTTCGTCAGCCTGTTCATGGACGTTTCCTCCGAGCTGATCCACGGCCTGCTGCCGGTGTTCATGGTGTCCGCGCTCGGCGCAAGCGCGCTCGCCGTCGGCCTGATCGAAGGCGTCGCCGAATCGACGGCGCTGATCGTCAAGGTGTTTTCCGGGGTATTGAGCGATTACCTCGGCAAGCGCAAAGCCTTGGCGATCGCCGGCTACGGCCTGGGGGCGCTATCGAAACCCTTGTTCGCATTGGCGCTGTCGGTCAACTGGGTGCTCGCCGCGCGCTTCATCGACCGCATCGGCAAGGGCATACGCGGCGCGCCGCGCGACGCGCTCGTCGCCGACCTCGTTGCCCCTGAAATCCGCGGCGCCGCCTACGGGTTGCGCCAGTCGCTCGATACCGTGGGCGCGTTCATCGGTCCCCTGCTCGCGGTGATGCTGATGCTCGCCTGGTCAGGCGACTTCCGCACCGTGTTTTGGTACGCCTTGATTCCGGCGATCGTATCCGTCCTGCTCCTCGCCTTTGGCGTCGACGAACCCAAAGCAGCGCGCGAGCGCAGAGCTGCCGCGCCGATACGCTGGAATACGCTCGCCGCAATGGGCGGTGCCTATTGGTTCGTGGTCGCCGTCGGCGCCGTGTTTACGCTGGCGCGTTTCAGTGAGGCCTTTCTCATCCTGCGCGCGCAGCAGCAGGGGCTGCCCGACAGCTATGCGCCGCTGGTGCTCGTCGCCATGAACCTCGTCTATGCCCTTGCCGCCTATCCTCTGGGCCGGCTCGCCGATCGCGTGAGTCATCTGGCGATACTTTGCGCAGGCCTCGCTACGCTGATCGCGGCCGACCTGATGCTCGCGCAGGCGCAGGGGCTCTCCGCGGTCGCGCTCGGCGTGGCCCTGTGGGGCCTGCACTTGGGCATGACCCAGGGACTGCTCGCCACCATGGTCGCCGATGCGGCGCCGGCGGATTTGCGCGGCACGGCATTCGGCTTTTTCAATTTGGCGAGCGGCATCGCCATGCTCGTCGCCAGCGTGCTCGCGGGCCTGCTGTGGGACCGGGCAGGCCCGGCGGTGACCTTTTACGCCGGCGCCGCTTTTGCGCTCGCCGCTTTGCTGATGCTCGCGCAACGCGGCGGGCGTGCGCCGCGGCCGGGCACCTCTACCTGATCATGCTTGGCAAGAAGGTCGCGATCTCTGGGAAAGCGAACAGCAGTGCGGCGCAGGCGACGAGGGCGGTGAGGAAGGGGTAGACGCCGGCATAGATCACCTTGAACGGTTCGCCGGTGATGTTCTTCACCACGAACACCGCAATGGCCATGGGCGGAATGAGCACGCCGATCATCAGGGTGATGGCGATCATGATGCCGAACCAGACCGGATCGAAGCCGAGCTTCACCACCGCGGGATAGAAGATCGGCGTGGCAAGGATCATGAAGGCCAGGTCGTCGATGAACGAGCCGCCGATCAAATAGATCAACACGATGACGAGCATGATCAAGTTGCGGTGCAGCGGCAGGCCCGCCACCCAGTCCGCGGCGATGAAGGGAATGGAGGAAACGGCGAGGAAATGGCCGAACACGGCCGAGGCGCCGATGAGAAAGATCACCATGCAGGCGGTGCGCAGGGATTCGTCAAACGACGTTAGCAGGTTCCGGAAAGGGAACTGCCGCCTGGCGTAAGCGAGCACCAGCACCGCGGCGGTGCCGATGCTTCCCGACTCGGTGGGGGAGAACCAGCCCTGCATCAGCCCGCCGATGACGACGAGAAAAACGAGCCCGACCCAGAGGAACTCGGAGCTCGAGCGGATCCGCTCCTTCCAGCTCGATCGCGGCGCCATCGGTGCGACTGCGGGGTCAATCTTCACCCAGCCGTAGATGACGAAGATGAAAAAGAGGGCGATGAGGAGACCGGGGATGATGCCGGCGAGGAACAGCTCGCCTATCGATTGCTCGGTGATGATGCCGAAGATGATCAGCGGAATGCTGGGGGGAAGCAGGATGCCCAGGCTGCCCACCGAGGCGACCACGCCGGTGGAGAGCTTCTTGCTGTAGCCCAGGCGCCCCATCTCGGGGATGGCGATGCCGGCGAAGGTGGCGCAGGTTGCGAGCGTCGAGCCGCACATGGCCTTGAACAGCGTGGCTCCGACGACCGTCGTCATCGCCAGTCCCCCCGGGATGTGGCCGACGAACTTATGCGCCGAGTCGTAGAGCTTCTTGGCGATGCCGGAGTGCGAGGCCACCTGCCCCATGAGCACGAACAGGGGAATCACCGTCAGGCCGTAAGAGGTGAAGGTGTCGAAGAAGTCCTTCACCACCTGGTTCGAAGCCGCGCTCCAGTTGCCGAGGTAGCCGAGTCCGACGAAACCCACCAGCGTCATCGCATAGGCGAGCTCGATGCCGGTGAGAAACATCGCCGTCAGAATGAAGATGCCGAGAATCCCGACCGTGACCTCACTCATGGCGGCTCCCTGCGATCGCGCGGATCTCGGTGAGCAGGGTGAGGCATTGCACCAGGCAGGTGAAGGCGAGACCGAAAGAGATCGGATAGAAAGGAACTTTGAATACCGGGGTGACTTCCCTCGACTTGACCAAGTCCAGGCTCATGAGCACGAAGTTCCAGCCCATCCAGAGGAAGAGCGCGATCGCGAGCAGCCGCGTGGCCAGGCGGATGGCCCTGCCGGTCTTGTCAGAGACCAGTTCGAACAGGAAATCGACCGAGACGTGCCCTTTAAGAAGCGAAGTGTAGGGGACGGAGAACCCGACCACTATCGCGCCGAGGAAGGAAATGACCTCGTAGTCGCCCAGTATCGGCTTGCCGAAAGCGCGCATCACCACGTCGGTCAGGGTGAACAGCAGCATGAACGCGAGCGTGATCCCCGCGACGAGCAGCAGCAGTCTGCACAGCCCGCGTACGAGACTATTCCGGTGAGCCATCTCCTCCTCCCGCCAGATGAGGGCGACCGGCAGGCTGTCGCCCGCCTGCCGGATGCGCTTCGTCGCCGCTTACTTGACCGGTGAGGTCTTGACAAAATCGAGGGCGAACTTGAGCGCTTCCTCGCCCGGCAGCCCTTTCTGTTTCATGTCGCTCACGTATTTGTCGAGAACGGGCTTCATCCTTTCGCTCATCTTCGCCTCGTCCTGCGGCGTCGCCTTGGTGAACTTGTGGCCCTTCTTCGCCGCCCAGTCGTGCGCTTCGTCGTCGATCGCGCTCCAGGTCTTCGCATGCCGCTCGAACCACTCTTCGTTCAGCTTGTCGATGGTCTGCTGAATGTCTTTGGGCAGCGCGTTCCACTTTTCCTTGTTCATGGCGACGAAGAAACTGTTGGTGCTGGCGCCACCGTGGTTTTCCCAGGTGTAGCCGGCGACGTCGGCAAACTTCCAGCCCTTCAGCGTTTCGACCGGGTTGAGCACGCCTTCGGCGAGGCCTCTTTTCATGGCGTCATAGGTTTCGGACATGGGCATGGTGGTGGGCGTGGCGCCCGCCGCCTCGACGATCTTCGAGGTGTTGGCGTCGCTCTTGATCCTGACCCCTTTCAGGTCTTCGATTTTCGTGATCGGCACCTTCGAATGCCAGATGAACGGTCCGGGCCCCATGAGGAAGAAGACTTTGACGTCATCCAGTTCCTTCGGCTTGAACTTCTTGTAGAAGGCGTTCGCGAGCTGCGAAGCTTGATAGCCGCTTTTCACGCCCAGCGGCAGGGTGAGGACTTCCGACAGCGGCATCCTTCCCGGCGTGTAAGAGAGAATGCTCAGGCCGATGTCGGTGATGTCCTTGACGACAGCATCGTAGGTCTGGTTGGGAGGGGTCAGCGTGCCGCCGGGGAAATGGCTCACCTTGACGCGGCCGTTGGTGCGTTTTTCCAGTTCCTTACACCACTCGTCGACCACCACGCTCTGCGCATGCAGGGGCGGCAGGAAATTGCTGTACTTCAGCCGGATGACGGCGTCGGCTGCAGAGGCCGGCGCGATGAGGATGCAGGAAAGCAGCGCTAGCGCAAAAGCCGTTAGCACGGAGAACTTAGGATGACTCTTGATCATGGTAGAACCTCCTCAAGTGATTCCGTTATTGCTACGGATTGGTGATTCTGCATGCTGCGGGAAAACTGTCTTTGCCCCTCCGTCTTGCGGTCGTCGGGTCGCTTCGCCGCGACTGGCTGCTTGCTAGGTTACCGCAATTCGGCTTTGACCACTTTCCCTGCGGGGTTTCTGGGCAGGGCGGCAACGAACTCGACGAATTGCGGCACCTTGTAATCGGCCAAGTGCTCGGCGCAGAAAGTTCGTATTTCCTCAGCCGTGGCCGATTCGCCCTGCTTCAGGGCGATCACCGCTTTCACCGCTTCGCCGAATACGCTGTCGGGCACGCCGACGACCGCAACTTCCAGAACTTTCGGATTCCGAAAGATGAGATTCTCCACTTCGAGCGAGTAGATCTTTTCCCCGCCGCGATTGATCATGTCCTTCTTGCGGTCGAGCACATAGAGGAATCCTTCCTCGTCGATCTTGCCGATGTCGCCGGTGTGCAACCAGCTGTCGGTGAGGGCCTCCTTGTTCGCCTCGGGCTTCTTCCAGTAACCCTTGAACACCTTCGCGCTCTTCAGCAGGATTTCCCCCGCACCTTCCGCGGGCAGCTCGTTCGCATCCTCGTCGACGATCTTTGCGTCTTCCAGGGCGAGGAGCTTGCCCACCGCCTTGATCTTGCGCAGCGCGTCCGCGTAAGGCGTGGCGGAAACGATGCCGTGGCTCTCGGTCAGACCGTAGCCGACGCTGATCTTCAGCTGCGGCAGCTTGCGCATGATGCCGCGGACCATTTCTTCGCTCGCCGGCGATCCACCGAGCAGCGCGACCTTGAACGAGGAAAAGTCGTACTTGTCGAAATCCGGATGATTGATCAACAGCCAGATGACGTTGATCACCCCCGTGTAGTGGGTGATTCTCTCCCGCGCCATGGTTTCGAGGAAGTCGCCGATCTTGAACTCTTTGAGATAGACGGTGCCGATGCCGCTGAAAATCGGCGACAGCATCACCATCGCCAGACCGGTGACGTGAAACAGCGGAACGCAGCAGATCATCTTGTCCTGCGCCGCGTAGCCGACGAAGTCGCTCATCTGCATCGCCGTCAGCACGAAACCGCGCTGATGCAGGATCGCTCCCTTCGGCTTGCCGGTAGTTCCCGAGGTGTAGAGAATCGCCGCCGCGTCCGATTCAGCAAGCTCCGCCCGGTTGAACGCGGTTCCGTCGTGTTCGCTCAAACGGGCGAAGGGAAGGGTCCCCGCGGGCGCGCCGGCGCCGCGATAGAAGATCGTCTCGACCGTGGCGAGCTGGTTCCTCACGCCGTCGATGTAGGCCCAATGGGCCTCGTCGACGATCAGCGCCTTGCTCTCGGAATCGTTCAGCTCGTAGGCGAGTTCCTCCCCCTTGAAGCGCGTGTTGAGGGGGACGAGGATCGCCCCGAGCTTCATCAAGGCGAAGAAGCACAGCGCCATTTCCACCTGGATGCCCAGCAGAGCGGCGACATGGTCTCCGCGGCGGATGCCGTGCGCTGCCAGACCCGCTGCGATCCTGTCGGAAAGCAGATCGAAGTCGCGATAGTTCAAGCGCCAGTCACCGCCGATGAAACCGATGCGCTCGGGATAGGCGGCTACCGTTCCGTGCAGCAGCTCGACCACATTCCTCGGCCTCTTCTTGAAAGCCGGGCCGGTGAAATCCGGCCATTGCACCTGTTCGATTGCCCAAGCCGAATTGGTTTTCAGCGTTTGCACCTATCCCCCTCGATTCTTCACTCCGGAGCAATCAAGGATAAAGCAGCGATTCGGGAAACGCGAGCGAGCTCTCCTGGCGGCGCGGCGATGCCTCGGCGAAGGGGAGGAAGAACCTCAGCCGAGCGCCGCACTTGAGATGACCAAGGGCGGGAACTGTCGTAAAATTAAAGCCTTCGCAGGCGCGGCGGCCCCGAGGCGGGGAGAGCCGCGCGACAAGGCAAATTCGCCTTGCGCAGCGAGCCTGCCCACCCTGAACTCGTGCTCACCGAGGTTCGAACAGTGATGGAAATCCAAATCAACGGCGCCGCGCAGCGCCTCGACTCCGGCACGGACATTGCCGCGCTGCTCGAGCGCCTGCAGCTTGCGGGCAAGCGCGTCGCCGTCGAGCGCAACGGCGAGATCGTGCCGCGCAGCCGCTTCGCGCAGACCAAGCTCGTAGCGGGCGATCGCCTGGAAATCGTCGTCGCGGTCGGAGGCGGCTAGCCATGGCCGAAGTCCATCACTACAGCGCCAAGCTCTCCTGGACCGGCGCCGAACGCGGCCCCACCCGTTCCTACGAAAGCTATTCGCGCGATTACGTAATCGAGATTCCCGGCAAGCCTGCTCTCGAAGGCTCGGCCGACAAGGCGTTTCGCGGTGATCCCGCGCGCGCCAATCCGGAAGACCTGCTGGTCGCTTCGCTTTCGGCTTGCCACATGCTGAGCTATCTGGCGCTCGCGGCACGTGCCAAGTTGGAAGTGCTCTCCTACGAGGACGACGCGCGCGGCACCATGCGCCTGCACGAGCGCAGGATGCGCTTCGCCGAAGTCGTGCTGCGGCCGCACGTCGTCGTCGCGGCGGGCAGCGACGCCGCCCTCGCGCAGCGGCTGCACCATCAGGCGCACGAGCAGTGCTTCGTCGCCAATTCAGTCAACTTTCCCGTCAATTGCGAGGCGCAGGTGCGCGTCGCCGGCGACGCATAGGCACTTATATGGACTCCCTCACTATCGCCGGCAAGACCTACTCTTCGCGCCTGCTCATTGGCACCGGAAAATACAAGGATTTCGACGAGACGCGGCGCGCGGTGGAAGCGAGCGGCGCGCAAATCGTCACGGTGGCGATTCGCCGCACCAACATCGGCCAGAACGCGAACGAGCCGTCGCTGCTCGATGCGCTGCCGCCTTCCAAATTCACCTATCTGCCGAACACGGCGGGCTGCTACAGCGCGGAAGACGCGGTGCGCACGCTGCGGCTGGCGCGCGAGCTGCTCGATGGCCACGACTTGGTGAAGCTCGAAGTCCTGGGCGACCCGAAGACGCTGTTTCCCAACATGCTGGAAACGCTCAAGGCCGCCGAGACCCTGGTGCGCGAGGAATTCAAGGTGATGGTGTATTGCAGCGACGATCCCATCCTCGCCAAGCGCCTGGAGGAGATTGGCTGCGCCGCGGTGATGCCGCTCGCCTCGCTCATCGGCTCCGGCATGGGCATACTCAATCCCTGGAACCTGCAGCTGATCCTGGAGAACGCCAAGGTGCCGGTGATTGTCGACGCCGGCGTCGGAACCGCATCGGACGCCGCCATCGCCATGGAACTGGGTTGCGACGGCGTGTTGATGAACACCGCGGTCGCGGGAGCGAAGAATCCGGTGCTGATGGCGCAGGCGATGAAAAAGGCGGTGGAGGCAGGACGCGAGGCGTACCTCGCCGGACGCATGCCGAAGAAGTTGTACTCGGCCGCGCCGAGCTCGCCCACCGGCGGCGTCATCGGCAAGGCCGCCTGAGGGCTACGCGGGCAAGCATGCCCGAGACCCTGCATCGGCAGATACGCAGCTTCGTCCTGCGCCAGGGCCGGGTGTCGAACGCGCAGCGGCGCGCCGTCGACACCCTGCTCTCGGTCTACGGCATTCCCTACTCCCGCGGCGCGCTCGACTTCGCACGGGTGTTCGGCCGCAGCGCGCCGACGATCCTGGAGATCGGCTTCGGCATGGGCGAAACCACGGCGGCGATCGCCGGCGCGCATCCGGAGAAGAATTATCTAGGCATCGAAGTGCATACGCCTGGCGTGGGCAGCCTGCTGAAGCAAATCGATGAGAACGGGCTCGCCAACCTGCGCCTCATCCAGCACGACGCGGTGGAAGTCTTGGAGCACATGATCGCGCCGGAGACGCTTGCCGGCGCGCACATCTTCTTTCCCGATCCCTGGCCGAAGAAGCGCCACCACAAGCGGCGGCTGATCCAGTCGAATTTCGTGCGCCTGCTCGCCTCGCGCCTCGCGCCCGGCGGCTATGTGCACGCGGCGACCGACTGGGAGGAATACGCCGAGCAGATCCTGGCCGTGTTCGCGGCCGAGCCCGCTCTGGTGAATACCGCTGAGGGCTTCGCCCCGCGCCCCGATTACCGCCCGCTCACCAAGTTCGAGACGCGCGGCCTAAAGCTCGGCCACGGGGTGTGGGACATCGTATTTCGCAAGCGTTAGCGAGCGCTGAGCTCGGCGCTATAGGCCAAGCTTGGCCGCGAGATCGAGGAAATCGGCTGCGTTGACGTCGAAATCTTTCTCCGGTCTCACGTCTTTCTTCGCCGGATCGCCGAATTCCATCGGCCGCGCGATGAAAGCGGCGCGCAAGCCCGCGGCCTGAGCCGCGCGCAGATCGTCCTTGTGCGCCGCGACCATCATCACTTGCTGCGGCTCGAAGCCGAGCATCGCCGCCGCTCCGCGATAGGCTTCGGGATCGGGCTTGTAGTGCTGAAACAGCTCCGCCGATAGCACGCAATCCCAAGGCAGGCCGGCGTTCTTCGCCATGTTGGTGAGCAGGCTCACGTTGCCGTTGGAAAGCGTGGTGATTACATAGCCCTTTTTCAAGCGCTTTAGTCCGCGCACGGCATCGGGCCAGGGTCTCAAACGATGCCAGGCGCGATTGAAATCGGCGCGCTCCGCCTCGTCCAAGTCCGCGATGCCGAATTCGGCGAGTATGCGATCGAGAATGCGCCGATGCAGGCCGTCGATATTGGTCCATGGGAGCTTGCCGCTGCGCACCTCCTGCATCGCCGGCCGGTAGCCCGCGCGCCAGGCATCGGCGAAGGCCGGCCAATCGGCATGCACGCCCAGGCGCCGTTCGAGCGCGCGCCCTTCGCGGATGAGGCTGCCGCGCCAGTCGACCACGGTACCGAACACGTCGAAAGTGAGCGCTTTCACTTGCGCAAGCTGCGGCGTCAATCGTTTAGCCATGCTTCCTCCTAGTGGATTTTGCTTGTTTTCTCTGCCTGCGCCGCGCACGAGATCTCAGGCCGCGTAGGGCATCGCCTCGAGAAACGGCGGCAGCGGCGAATCGAGGGTCGCGCAAATCGCGCGCAGCAGCTCGGCATCGGCCAGCGAGAGCTTACCTTCGGCGAGCGCGCATTGTACCAATGCCTTCACCAGCCGCGGTTTCTGCAATGGCGCGAGCTGGTTGAGCCGCGCGAGCGCCGCCTTCACCGCAGGCAGCCCGATCGCGCTCGCTGCGACGAGTTTCAGTTCGATGCCGAGTTCCTTCACGCCGAGCGCGAAGCAAGCGGCGGCATCGCCCTCGGTCGCATGCGCGACGAGCGACAGGATCAACTGCGCGTCCTCGGCGAGCGGCGCGAGCGTGCGGTAGCGCACCGGAACGGCGCGTCCGGCACGCTCGCCTAACGCCGCTTCGAGCAGGGTGGCGAGCACGAATTCTTCCAGCGTGACGCGCCTGTCGGCTTCGATCAGCTGCTGCAGCAAGGAGAGAAAAGCGACGCGTTCGGCCGGCGCGAGCGCGGCGAGCGTCGGTATGGCGAGCGCGATGAGCGGCAGCCGCGTCGTCTTGTCCAAAGACTGCACTTTGGCGGCGCTCTCTGCCACCTGTTCTGCATCTACGCCTGCGGCGCGCAGGAGTGCCGTCTGGGCGTCCCGCACCGGGCCGGCGAGCGCGAACACGAGCCCCAGCATGGTTTGCTTCGCGCCTGCGGCGCTGCGCGTCAGCTCGCGCGCATCCTCGGGCAGAGCAGCCAGCAGTGTCGCTGCATGGTCGACATGTTCGCCCGAAACTTCGCCCACTGCCGCAAGCACGGCGGCAGCGGCTGCCGGCATTGCCGGCCTTGCAGCTCCAGCACGCCGCTCGCCGGCGCTGCGGCCGAAGGCATTCGCACCTGCGGCCAAGGCCGAGTCCGCAGCGGGCGCGACGGGAATCGCGTCGACGGCAGAAGAGCGCGCGACGATGTCGCTAGGTTTGACACTGCGGCCGTAGATGCGCGCAAGCCGCTCCTCGATGCTGGGGTGCGTCGCCATGATATCGGCCCAGCCCGAACCGACCGCTTCGCCGAAGAACATGTGGCTCGCTTCGTCCGCGCGCGGATGGGCGACGCGTGATCCGCTACTGTCGATCTTCGCCAGCGCGCCGCCGATGCCGTCGGGATTGCGTGTGAATTGCACCGATGAGGCATCGGCGAGGAACTCGCGCTGGCGCGACACGCTCGCCTGAATCAGGTGCCCGAAGAACACGCCGATGTAGCCGATAGCGAGCAGCGCCAGGCCGAACAGCGGCAGCGCGGAATTCTTGCTGTCGCGGCGCGACGTGGACCTGAGCAGCATCCGGCCTATGGTCGCAATGAGCAGGATTCCGGCGAGCACCGCCATCAAACGCAGGTTGAGCCGCATGTCGCCGTTGAGGATGTGGCTGAACTCGTGGCCCATCACGCCCTGCAGCTCGTCGCGGTTAAGATTTTCCAGCGTGCCGCGGGTGACCACCACCGCCGCCTGGCTGGGGGAGAAGCCGGCGGCGAAAGCGTTGATGCCGTTCTCCTCATCCATCACGAATACCTGCGGCACGGCGGTGCCCGAGGCGATAGCCATTTCCTCGACTACGTTGAGGAGCCGCCTTTCGCCGGGGTCGGTGCTGTCGCGCGCCACCGGGCGCGCGCCCATCACGCGTGCAAGCTCGGCGCCGCCGCCCGAGAGTTTCACTAGCTGCACCAGGCTGCCGCCGGCGATGAGCGCGAGGGTCGCGAGGCTGACGATGCCGTGAAACGACTTCGATGCGATGAGCCCGCCAGCGTCGAAAGCGAGGGCCGCGACGAGGTTCACCGCGGCGACGATCAGTACGACGGCCAATAGAAACAGCAGGACGAGGCGCGTGGTGCGCCGCCGCGCCGCATCTTGCTCGGCGAAGAAATTCATGGCTGTCCGGTGTCGGACCGGTACGCTGCGGCCTTAGCCGAACGACACCTTGGGCGCCTTGCGCTCCTCCGCCGATTCGGTCGCCTGCAGCTGCTCCGCAGTCTTGAACTGGAACATGCCGGCGATGACGTTGTCCGGGAAGGACTCGACCTTAGTGTTGTAAGTCATCACCGCGTCGTTGAACGCCTGGCGAGCGAAGGCGATCTTGTTCTCGGTGCTGGTGAGTTCTTCCGAGAGCTGCATCATGTTCTGGTTCGCCTTCAGATCGGGATAGGCCTCCGACAGCGCGAACAGTTTTCCGAGGGCTCCGCTAAGACCCGCTTCGGCGGCGGCCAAGCCCTGGATCGCCGTGCCGTCGGCCGGGTTGGCCGCGGCGCGCTGGTTGGCGTTCACCGCGCTGTTGCGCGCCGTGATTACCGCCTCCAGCGTCTGCCGTTCGTGCGCCATGTAGCCTTTTGCGGTCTCCACCAGATTGGGGATGAGGTCGTAGCGGCGCTTCAATTGCACGTCGATTTGCGCGAAGGCGTTCTTGAAGCGGTTTCGCAGAACGACCAGACCGTTGTAGATCGAAGCCGCCCAGACGAAGGGCAGCGCGAGGATTACCAGGAAAACGATCAGTCCCGTCCAGTTCATTTTCTTCTCCCTCGATATGGACTACACCGAATTCGTTGCGTCAGGCGCAAGGCCCTAATTCTTCGGGCGGCAGGAAGAGCTGCAGCAGATCGTTGAGAAAGCGTTTGCCGCGCTGGGTGGGGGCAATGCGCACATGGTCACGCATAATCAGACCACGCTGCACTGCTTCCTGCAAGGGGCGTTCGATGGCGGCAAAGGCCAGGCCGGTGCGCTCGGTGAACAGTGCAGGCTCGAAGCCCTCGGCGAGGCGCAGCGCATTCATCACGAATTCGAAGCCAAGGTCTTTGCGTGCAAGCGCGTGTTCCTCCTGAACCGGCGCCCCGGCTGCCGCGCGCTGCATGTATTCGCGCGGCTGCTTGTAGCGCGCCTGGCGCAGGATGCGGTCGGGGAAGGACAGCTTTGAATGTGCGCCGGCACCGATGCCGAGATAGTCGCCGAAGCGCCAGTAGTTGAGATTGTGCTGGCAGCGCGCACCGGGCTTGGCGAAGGCGGAAGTCTCGTAATTTTCGTAGCCCGCTGCGTCAAGCCGCGCTTCGACCATATCCTGCATGTCGGCGGCGAGCTCGGGATCGGGCAGCGGCGGCGGTTTGACGTAGAACAGCGTGTTCGGCTCAAGTGTGAGGTGATAGGCCGACAAGTGCGGCGTGCCGTAGGCGCTTGCCGCCGCGATGTCGGCTTCCGCTTCGGCGAGCGTCTGCCGCGGCAGGCCGTACATCAAATCCAGGTTGATGTTGTCGAAATGCGCCTGCGCAATATCGATCGCCCGCCGCGCCTCGATCTCGTCGTGGATGCGGCCGAGCGCCGTGAGGTGCGCGGCATTGAAGCTCTGGATGCCGATGGATAGCCGGTTCACCCCGCTGGCGCGGTAATCACGAAACTTCGCCGCTTCGAAGGTGCCCGGATTCGCCTCCAGCGTGATTTCCGCATCGCTCGCGAGATTGAGCCGCGCGCGCAAGGCCGCGAGCAGCGCATCCACCGCGCGCGCGGACAGCAGGCTGGGCGTGCCGCCGCCGAAGAACACGCTGTAGACGCGCCGGCCCCAGACGAGCGGCAGAGCGCCTTCGAGGTCGGCGACGAGCGCGCGCAGGTATTCCTCTTCCGCCAACTCGCCACGCAGCTCGTGCGAATTGAAGTCGCAGTACGGGCATTTGCGCACGCACCAGGGAATGTGCACGTAAAGCGAGAGCGGCGGCAGCGTCTTCAAGGCGGGGCCGCCGACATGAGAGGCGAGCGGGATGACTTTTGCGGTAGGCATTGCGAGTTTGCTCTGGCCGCTATGAGCGCGGTGTTCGTCTGCGCCGCGCGCGACACCCTACGGAAAGCTGCGCAGCTTTTCGACCAACTGGTGCAGCGCCTGGCCGCGATGCGAAATCCGGTTCTTGGTTACCGGATCGAGTTCGGCCGCGGTCTTGCCCAGTTGCGGCAGCAGGAAATGCGGGTCGTAGCCGAAGCCGTTCGTGCCGCGCGCTGCGGCGCTGATTTCGCCCCACCAATAGCCCTCCCCGATCAGGGGCTGCGGATCGGCAGGGTGGCGCACCAGCACCATGGCGCAGTAATAGTAGGCGCGGCGCTCGGCGGAGCCTTCAAGCGCCGCGATGAGTTTGCGGTTGTTGTTCCGGTCGCGCTCTTCGCGGCTCGCCGCGTCGCCCGCGTAGCGCGCCGAATGCACGCCGGGCTCGCCGCCGAGGGCGATGGCGCAGACGCCGGAATCGTCGGCGAGCGCGGGCAGGCGGGTGCGTTCGGCCACGTGGCGCGCCTTGGCGAGCGCGTTCTCGATGAAGGTGAAATGCGGTTCCTCGGCCTCTTCGATGCCGAGCGCGGCCTGCGCCACGGCCTCGCAGCCTAGCGGCGCAAGCAGTGCGCCGATTTCGCGCAGCTTGCCCGCGTTGTTGGAGGCGATGACGAGCTTCTTCATGTCGGTATTCTACCCTGCGCCGCTTGCCGTTCCGGTCATCACCAGCGCTGCCGCGCCCTGCAGCGCGCCGCGGCGCAGCCGCGCCAGCGCCTCGTTCGCCTGCTCCAGGGGAAAGGCCTCGACCGTGGTACGCACCGGCACCTGCGGCGCGAGAGCGAGAAATTCGCTGCCGTCGCGGCGGGTGAGGTTCGCGACCGAACGGATGCTGCGCTCGCCCCAAAGTATGGAATAGGGAAAGCCCGGGATGTCGCTCATATGGATGCCGGCGCAGACGATGGTGCCGCCCTTTTCCAGCCGCCGCAGCGCGAGAGGCACGAGCGCGCCGGCAGGAGCGAAAATCAGCGCCGCGTCGAATCGGGCAGGCGGCGCATCCTCGGTGCTCCCGGCCCAGGCCGCGCCGAGGCTGCGGGCGAAATCCTGGCTTTCCCCGTCCCCGGGGCGGGTGAAGGCATAGAATTCGCGCCCCTGGTGGCGCGCGACTTGGGCGACGATATGCGCGGCAGCGCCGAAGCCGTAGATGCCGAGGCGGCGCGCGTCGCCGGCCATGACGAGCGCGCGGTAGCCGATCAAGCCAGCGCACAGCAGAGGCGCGAGCGCCGCGGCATCGCCCGCATCGGGCAGGGGGAAACAATAGCGTGCGTCGGCGACGGTGTATTCGGCGTAGCCGCCCCGGATCTGATAGCCGGTGAAGCGCGCCTCGTCGCACAGGTTCTCGCGGCCGTCGGCGCAGAAGCGGCAGCGCCCGCAGGTCCAGCCGAGCCATGGCACGCCGACGCGCTCGCCGATGCGTACGTTCCCGACGTCTGGACCTAAAGCCCGGACGCGGCCGACGATCTCGTGCCCCGGAATCATCGGCAGCACCGGATGCGGCAATTCGCCGTCGACGAGATGCAGATCGGTGCGGCAGATGCCGCAGGCCTCGATTTCGATCAGGATCTGTCCCGCGCCCGGAACGGGCTGCGGCAGTTCGACCGGGCGCAAGGCCGTGCCTGCGCGTTCGAGCACCATGGCGCGCATGCGGCTAGCCCCGGCCTAAAACCTAAGCGTACAAGCCATGCAGCGCATCATAACGCCGACGGACGCGCGCTGCCGCAGCGGCGGACGCGCTGTTGATTTTTGTCATAACCGAAATCCGTGCGGAAGCTAGCCTGAATGCCGGACGCGTGGAGGTGCGCAGGCGGCTTGCACGCAGGCGCCCACTTGGCGCTGTGGCCGCGGCAGCCAAGCGGCGGAACTCGCACGGGGAAACGGCTATCTCACGCAAAGCACGCGGCCGAACGCGGGACGAAGCAGCACGCGGCTTGCGTAACACCACGAAAGGAGAACGATCATGGCCAACATCACTCGTTTCGATCCATTCACCCGGCTGACGCGTTTCGATCCGTTCCGGGATATCGACGAATTCTTCAAGGCCCCGTTGTTCCGCGAGGGTGATATTGAGGCGGCAATGCGGCTCGACGTGTCCGAAGGGGACAAGGCCTATACGGTCAAGGCCGAGATTCCGGGCGTGAACAAGGAAGACATCCAGATTTCGATCGAAGGCAACCAGGTCTCGATCAGCGCCGAAGTGAAATGCGAGACCGAGGAAAAGGAAGGCAAGAAACTGATCCGGAGCGAGCGCTACTACGGCAGGCAATACCGCAGTTTCAGCCTCGCCCATGAAATCGACCAGGCAAAAGCGGAGGCCGAATACAAGGACGGCGTCCTGCAATTGACCTTGCCGAAAAAGGGCGATGGCAAGGCGAAGCGGCTCACGATCAAGTAGTCCGCTGCGGCCTCGAAGCGTGATCCCGCAGGCTGCTTGCGGGTGTGAAGCTGCGCCGCGCCTTTCTCTTTGCCGAGAATTTGTGCGATCATTTTCGATCCCGGCTGTTCTGTCCGCCGCCGCAGGAGCTTGCTTTGCGTGCGCCTAGTGCCAGAGGCGACGAGTCGACGCGTGACCAGCCCTTCGCGCCGGCGCGCAGGACCGTGGCGCGACGCGGGTCGCTGGACCGTCAAGCGACGAGAACCAGGAGAGCGCCCTTGGATATTCGAGCGATAGAACAAGCTTACCGGCGCTATGGGCGTTTCTACGACATGTGCTTCGGCGCCGTATTTCAGCCGGGGCGCCAGGCGGTCATCGATCGAATGGACTGTGGGCCCGGCGAGCGGATTCTGGAAGTGGGCGTGGGCACGGGACTGTCGCTGCCGCTCTATCCCGAAGACGTGAATGTCGTCGGCATCGACGTCTCGCGCGACATGCTCGCCCAGGCGCGCGAACGCCGGCTGCGCTGCGGGCTCGCACAAGTCGCGCAACTGCTGGTGATGGACGCGGAGAACATGGGATTCAAGGACGATAGTTTCGACAAGGTCGTCGCCATGTACGTCGCGTCGGTGGTGCCGGATCCGGAGCGTCTAGTCGACGAAATGCGCCGGGTGTGCAAACCCGGCGGCCAAATCTACATGGTCAACCACTTTCACAGCCGCAATCCCATCCTCGGCGGCTTCGAGAAACTGCTCGCGCCCTTGTCGAGGCAGCTCGGGTTCCGGACGGATTTCTCGCTGGACCGCTTCCTGGTGCAGACCGGCTTGGACGCGCAGAACATACGTCCGGTGAACCTGTTCGATTTCTCCACCCTGGTCGAAGCTAGAAACAACAAGCCACGCGCCGACGCGATCGCCGCGCCGGCGTTCGCATCCTCTTAGGCCGGGCTGCGGCGGATTATCCCTTCAGTTCGGCGCGGCGGCGTATTCCTTCATCGCCAGGTTCAGCGTTTCGCGCGCCTTGTCCCAGTTCGGGTGGATCCTGTCGCTCGGGATATGCTTGTGCGCCATGAAAGAGACGTTGGCCTCGATCGCCTGCAGCAGGGCGATCTGGGCGAGCTGCGCCGCCATGAGCTGCTGGAATTGGGTGTCGGTCATATGCATCTCCTGGTGCCGGCGGGCGGATTCCTTGCCCGCGGTTACGCTCAGAAAACTTAACCGCGCGGCGGCGGCGGCCGCTTGAGAATAATCAAGTTCGCAGCTTGTATCCGCGCCGCTTAGACTTGCGCGAGCGCCTGCTTCTGCATCGCGCCAAGCCGACGTATGCCCACTGCGGCCAGCTCGAGGAGCACATCCATCTGCTCGCGCGAAAACGGCAAGCCCTCGGCCGTTCCCTGGACTTCGACGAACCCGCCCGAGCCGGTCATGACCACGTTCATGTCGGTGTCGCAGGCCGAGTCTTCGGCGTAGTCGAGATCGAGGACCGGCGCGCCCTCAAATACGCCGACCGAAACCGCAGCGACCGAATCGCGCAGCGGCGATGCGCCGATGAGACCGCGCCGCCGGAGCAGCGTGATGGCGTCGCACACGGCGACATAGGCGCCGGTGATGCTGGCGGTGCGCGTGCCGCCGTCCGCCTGGATCACGTCGCAATCGACCTGGACGGTGCGCTCGCCCAATTGCGACAAGTCGGCAATGGCGCGCAGGCTGCGGCCGATGAGGCGCTGAATCTCTTGCGTCCGCCCCGATTGCCTGCCGCGCGCGGCTTCGCGATCGGTGCGGGTATTGGTCGAGCGCGGCAGCATGCCGTATTCGGCGGTGATCCAGCCGCGGCCCTGCCCGCGGAGGAAAGCCGGCACCTTTTCCTCGACGCTGGCGGTACACAGCACCTTGGTATCGCCGAACTCCACCAGCACCGAGCCTTCGGCGTGTTTGGTGTAATTCCTTGTGAAACGGACGTTGCGTAGTTCGTTCGGATTGCGTCCAGATGGTCTAGTCACGCCAGTTCCCTTCCCGCCTGTGAATCTAAATTAGGGGATATACAAGGGGGCATCGCCCCCTTGTTCCTCATAAATCTTGTAAATCGAATATTGCGCAGCTCGTCGGGCTTGCGGCCGGAAGGTCTTGTCACCCTTTGTGTCCTTTCGAATGCGTACAGTTATAAGTTGCGGCCGGACTCAGGCTTGCACTTGCGAAGCGCAGCTATCGCCTTGCCAAGTCAGGCCGATGGCGGAGAGGTTATCGCAATCGGCACCCGCCCGCCTTTGAGCGTCGTCGAGCAGCGCGGGGACCGCCTTGAGGATGCCGCCCATGTGCACGGTGCTCGCGATGAGCTTCGCAGTCAGCGGCAGCCACAGCCCGTCGGAGCATAGCAGCAGGCTGTCGCCGGAGCACAGCGGTACCGCCGGCGAATAGTCTACCAGCGGTGCGCGCAGCGAGCCGAGACAGCTGAAGACGCGATTGCGCGCCGGGTGCACCGCCACCGCCTCCGCGCGCATGCGCCCGCTGTCGACGAGCTGCTGCACCAGCGAATGATCCTTGGTCTGCGCGAGGATTACCCCGTCGCGGATGTGGTAAAGGCGCGAGTCGCCGGCGTGCGCCCAGTGCGCGATGCCGTCCTGCACCACGCAGGCGACACAGGTCGTGCGCGGCGTCTCGGCCAATTTCCGTTCCGCGGCGTAATGAAGGATGGCGCCGTGCGCGCTGGCGATGGCCTCGCGCAGGAACCGCGCTGCATCGGGGAGCCGGGGCTGCGCCGTGCGGGTGAACGCCGCGGCGACCGTATCGACCGCGAGCTGCGCCGCCACTTCGCCCTGGAGATGCCCGCCCATGCCGTCCGCAACCAGCGCGAGCAGCGCGTGCGGACTATGGCGATAGGCGATGCGGTCCTGGTTGGTCCGGCGTCCGCCCCGTCGGCTCTCCTGATAGACGGAAACGTGCATGTCTCATCTTAACGCCCGCGCGCGCCAAGCAGCCAGTTTCAGAGCGAAACCGCGCAGCCCCGCTGCGCCTCCGCCCTCCGGCGCGCTGCGCCCGCCGGTCAAAGCCTGTTGCAGTGCGAACACGCTCTGCGGCCGCGCCAGGTGATCCAGGCGCAGACAGCGGTCGATGGTGTCGAGCAGTTCGTGCGAGTATTCGCCGCCCCAGCGTGTTCGCGCAGGGACATAGGCATCCTCTGCAAGGCGGCGGTCGGCCGCCGGAGGCGCCGCCATTGCGAGGCAGGTGTAGATGGTCGCACCTACGCCGTAGATGTCGCTCCAGGGGCCGAGCAGATCGCGATTGCGGTACTGCTCCGGAGCGGCATAGCCGGGAGTGTAGATCGGCGCGAGGCGCTGCGCCTGTTGCGACAGCACTTGCCTGGCGGCGCCGAAATCGATTAGGAGCGGCGTACCGTCGTTGCGGAGGTAAATGTTCGCCGGCTTGATGTCCAGGTGCAGCAGCTTGTTGCTGTGCACTTCCCTCAGGCCGTTCAACAGGCTGGCAAAGGTGCCACGGACGAAATCCTCCGTGAGGCTGCCGCGGCGATGATGGATGTGCTCGTGCAGGGTGCGGCCGCGCTCGTAGCGCATCACCAGGTAGGCGGTCTCGTTGGCGCGAAAGAAATTGAATACCCGTACTACGTTGGCGTGGTTGAGGCCGGCGAGCGCCCTTCCTTCTTCGAAAAAGCATTTCATGCCGTAGCGGAAAGCGGCCAGATTCTCCTCGGGAATGGCGGGCAGCACCTCGCCGCGATCGCGCAATGCCAGCGCTGCGGGCAGGTATTCCTTGATCGCCACCGGTTGCTCGTTCGCGTCCGCGGCAAGGTAGACGATGGAGAAGCCGCCGCAGGAGAGCACTTTGCGTATGCGGTAGGCGTCGAGCTGAAACCCCTCGGGAAGCGGCTGATTCGCTTGCATGGGCGAAAACCGGACGCAGCCTCTGTTATGATGTGGAACGCGCTTTTCGCAGCGCGGATCATTGTCGGTATACGGCCGGGCGAAGTAAAGCCCACTAAGTCACACACTCACGGATATACGCAGCCCATGATTCACAGCATGACCGGCTATGCGGTGCTATCGCGCGAAACCGCGCAGGGCTCGCTGGTCCTAGAATTGAAGAGCGTCAACAATCGCTTTCTCGATGTGCAGTTCCGCGTGGTGGAGGAGCTGCGATCGCTCGAGCCGGCTTTGCGCGAATTGATCGCGGCCAAGATCGGCCGCGGCAAGCTCGACTGCCGCGTGAGCTTCACTCCGGCGCAGGCGAGCGGCAAGCAACTCGCGCTCAATGCAGAATTGCTCGCGCGGCTGGTCGAACTCGAGGGCGACGTGCGCGCCGCCATGCCGCAGGCGCAGCCGCTGCGCACGGGCGAAATCCTGCGCTGGCCCGGCATGCTGGGCGAAGCAGCGATCGCGGCGGAAGATTTGCGCGAACCCTGCCTCGCGCTGATGCAGGAAGCGCTTGCGGAACTGTGCGCCACGCGCGCGCGCGAAGGGGCGAAGCTGCGCGACATGATCCTCGAGCGCGTCGCCAAGATGCAGGCGCTCGTCGATCGCGTCACGCCGCTGCTGCCCGCGGCGATCGCCGCCTTCCAGGAAAAGCTGGCCGCGCGCCTGCGCGAAGCGCTCGCTTCGAACGACGAGGAGCGCATCCGCCAGGAAATCACGGTGTTCGGCATCAAGGTGGACGTCGCCGAGGAACTGAGCCGCCTCGCGGCTCACCTGCAGGAAGTGCGGCGCGTGCTCGCTGCGGGCGGCGCGGCGGGCAAGCGGCTCGACTTCCTCATGCAGGAGCTCAACCGCGAGGCGAACACCCTGGGCTCGAAATCGGTGTCGAAGGAAGTGTCCGAGACTTCGATCGAGCTGAAGCTCCTGATCGAGCAGATGCGCGAGCAGATCCAAAATTTAGAATAAGAGTCTCTATCAATTGCAGACAGGCTCAAGCCGTCTCATTTATTGCACTAACACCAAGATTAATTGGGTTTTTTAGTCGCAATTTGAATGTCAAGCTGTTGCAAGTCAAATCCCGCAAGTGCATAATTTGTGTGTACTCAAATGTGTAGTCAATGCCAAAACTGGCGGTTTTTTTGAGTACACACGCGAGGACGCTATGGGCAAGCTTACGGACATTCAAATCAGGGATTGGATTCGGCGGGGAGAGCGCTTCAACGGACACGGGGACGGTAATGGACTCGTGATTCGATATAGGCCGGTTGATGCTACGCCGAGATGGATCTTTCGCTATCGCTTTACGGGTAAGGCGCGAATCCTGGACTTGGGCAGCTACGGTACGGTCAGCTTGGCCGATGCCAGACGCACAGCGAAGGAAATGCGGGCGCGGGTGGCGCTGGGTTATGACGTGGCGGGGGAGAAGAAAGAGCGGAAGCGCGAGGCGGTGGCGAAGATTGAAGCGGCGAAGTGGGCGTGGACAATGGCGACTCTGGCTGACGAGTACTTCGCATCGCGCATCATGGGGCATTGGAAACATCCGAATATCGTCCGCTCGCGGATCGAGAAGGACATCAAGCCGAATATCGGCAATCTGGTGATCGCGGACGTGAAGCCGCAGCACATCGACGCCATGCTGCAAGCGATCGTCAAACGCGGCGCGCCGACGATAGCAAACGATGTGCTGCGATGGGTCAAGCGCATGTTCGACTACGCGATCAAGCGCGGGATGTTAACGAACAACCCGGCGATCGCATTCGATTTGTCGGACGCTGGTGGGACAGAAACCTCGCGCGATAGATGGCTGACGCGCGCTGAACTGGTGGCGCTTTTCGCAGCTTTGCGATCAGCGAAGGGCTGGACGTATGAAAACGGCCTGGTGGTGAAGCTGTTGCTTATGCTGGCAGTCCGTAAGGGCGAACTGATCGCGGCGCGGGTGGAAGAATTCGATCTTGACGCCGGCGTATGGTATCTCCCGGGCGAGCGCACGAAGACGGGAGCCGCGATCGATATACCACTTCCGCGGCAAGCCGTCGACTGCCTGCGCGAGCTGGTCCGATTGGGCGGCGGTTCTGCGTGGCTGCTGCCAGCGCGAAAGATGCAAGAGCGCATGGTTCCACACATCGACCTGAACACAGTGGGCGCGGCGGTGGCGAAGTGGATCAAGCCGATGATGAAACAATCGGCGAACTTCACGCTGCACGATTTCAGGCGCACGGCGAGAACGCATCTTGAAGCGCTAGGGATCGCGCCGCACGTGGCGGAGCGCTGCCTGAATCACAAGGTCAAGGGCGTGGAGGGCATCTACAACCGGCATGACTACTTCGAGGAAAGAAAGGCGGGATTACAGAAATGGGCGGACCTGCTGGAGCAATGCGACCGTGGCGGTGCAGAGGTGATCGAACTTAGGCCAGCGAAAGCGGGATCGCGGGGCGCTGCGGCTAGCGGGTCTGGACGGTTCCGGCGATCGGTAGTTAAAGAGGATTAGCCAGCAGGTCGCTGGAAAGGGTAATCGTTTTCCGCTAGCGCTGCGGAACTAACAGGCGCTTCGACGCGGGAAGAATGATCGTGGCGCTGATTGGTCCGGTATCGCGGATCAAGACTAGAACTTGCTTGCCCGTATTGAAGGATTCACCGACGCATTCGCGCAAGGTGCCGTTTCTGTCTACTAGACCCACATTCTTGGGTTTAACTATGCGCTGCTTCCCATAGGGTACCAACGATCTGAGGGGATGATCGTTGGTAATTGTCGCGCTGAGGGAATTCGCATCATAGACACTATCGAAAGTTTTGGAAGCGACGACTCGGCGAACCTCGGCGCGTACTCCAGTGGCGGCGTCCCAAGAGGGTTGCTCAAGGACGATAAGGCAACAGCATTGAGGATTTGTTGTGACGTAACGCCGAAATGTCGAGTAATTGGAGGTGCCAAATTTCTTAGCGAGGTCAATCGCCGTACGGGTGCCGAAGGCTAGGTCATGCGCTTCCTTGGAAAAAATGTCACCTTGGAAGAGGGCTTCGGACGCGAACACATTTGCTTCGCGCTCGAAGAGCTGCGTTATCTCCGGATCGATGGTCTTTTCGCAATCCTGGATGAGGGCGAATAATTCTCTCTGGTGCGGCATTGTGCTGTGCCCTGCCTCATGCATCTTGATGAATGGAACACGCGGAGTGGGGCAGTTCTTGTCGAGTACGACGAGGCGGTCATTCACTTCGAGTAACCCGAGAACTTTGCCCAAGGCAGACTTCAATGTGTTGAAGGTCGCCTTGGTCTTTGCAATTATCCGACGCAGGGTCGATTCATTGAGAACTTCATCGTCGACAACCGTCAATTTTGCCGCAGCCAATATGTCGGCAATCGGCGTTGGAAACCGACCAAAAGCTGAAGCGTCACGCATAAGTCGGTCAGCGTGACGCTGCACATTGCGCAGCTGTTCCTCGGTCAGAAAGTTGTCGTTAGGCCTCGTCACTTTCTATCTTGTTTGCGAATAAATTCGAGGTAAGCCAGCAGCGCCTTTTCTTCCTCCGGTGTGAGATCTTGGATCGCGAAGGCTGCAACCCGTCCTTGCCGTCGCCCAGCGGTATCCGCCTTTGTCGGCAAATAGCCGGCGCGCATCAATAAATCTTCGTAGTCGACTCCGTATTGGTTGGCCAAAACGTGCAGGATATTGGGTGAGGGTTTGCCGATTTTGTTGTTTTCCAATTGGTGTTGACGTCCATCCAAAATTGACCCACTTAGAGGGATAGTTTCCATCGAAATT
>CAZMGP010000046.1:0-40556 GCA_964565875.1 uncultured Enterobacteriaceae bacterium | reverse complement strand
CATATGCTGGCGCAGGCTACAGCAGTCTCAGACTTCATTTTGAAACCGGTTCTTACAATTCTTTACAGCTTTCTTGCAGGCGCCGCGCTAGCCTGACGCTCATGGAATCGCGGTGCAGCCCCGGCCGCGGCCTAGAGCAAGGAGGTCAACATGAACAGCAAAGCCATGGTTATAGTCGCGGGTATTGCGCTCGCGGCGGCAAGCGGAGTAGCAAGCGCTCACGAGCGCGTGAGTTTCGGGATTTCCATAGGTATACCGGCGCCGCTGCCGGTCTACACCTATCCGGCGCAGCCGGTCTACGTGCCTGCGCCGCCGGTGGTCTACTATCCGCCGGTCTATTTCCAGCCCCCCGCCCCGGCGTATTACCCGCCGGCACGCGTCGGCTTCGGCTACTACGGCGGCTGGCACCGTGAACACGAGCGGCGCGAGCATGAGCGACGCGAGCACGGCTGGCGCCGCTAGCGGTTGAAAATAGAAAAGGGGCCAGGGTGGAATCCACCCCGGCCCCTTTTTCCTAATGGATTAGCGCTTGCCGCTCACGCGCAGGACGAGCGCCATCGCCGAATCGCCGGCGGCGCAGCCGGTGAACAGCCCCACGCCGCCGCCGCGCAGGACCAGCTCTTCGACGAGTTCGATCACGCTGCGCAGTCCGGTCGGACCTTGCGGGTGGCCCCAGACGAGCGAGCAGCCGTAGTTGTTCATTTTGTCGAGCGGATAGTCGGTGTCGCGCTGGAACACGATGTCGTTCACCGCGAAGGGATTGTGCGACTTGATCGAATCGATGTTCTTCAATTCCAGCCCCGCCGCCTTGAGCGCCGCTTTCGCCGCCGGCACCGGCGCCATCGGCATATGGCCTTTCTCCACCCGCGCCTGGCCGAAGCCGAGGAGTTCGATTTCGATATTCGGGTCGAGCGCGAGTTCGCGCGCGCGCTCACGCGAAGTGACGATCGCGCCGGCATTGCCGTCGGCGGGATGGGTTTGGCTACCGAAGGTCACCGTACCGTCCGGCTTCACCGGCTTCAGTTTCGCCAGGCCTTCCGCAGAGGTGGCGAAGATGCCTTCGTCGGTCGAGAGCGTTCCCGTCTGCTTGCGGAAGCCCGCGTCGGTAATCGGAACGTCGACCATGTAGCGGCGCTGGAACGCGCGGTCGTTCGCGAGCGCCTGCTGGTACTGCGCGTAGCGGGCGAGCACGACTTCGTGCTGCTCGGCGAGGCTGATGCCGTAGCGCTTGGCGACTTTCTCCGCCGTCTCGATCATGGCATTGCCCGCGTGCGGGTCGCGGTTGAAGTTGTCCAGCGTCCAGGACTCGGTGATGCCTTGGCCGCCGGGCGCGGTGTTGTCGGGGTAATAGACAATGGGGCCGTTCGACATGCGGTCGGCGGTGAGCACGAGGGCGCAGGCCGCCGTGCCGTCGGCGACTTCCTGGGTCGCGATTTGCAGCGCGCGCGCACTCGTCGCACACGCCTGCTGCACCGTCGGGCCGGTGACACTCTCCAGGCCGATCATGCCCGTCGCCCAAGGCAAGCCGTAGAAGCTGCTCTTCTGCGGGTTGGTGATGCCGAGGATCGAGTAGTCGATGCTCGCGAGCGGCACCTTCTTCGCCGCCAGCGTCGACTTCGCCACGTTGGCGGCGAGCTTCATGCTGTGCAAATGCGCAATCGAACCCTGCCATTTGGCGAAGGGAGTGGACCAATAGATGCCGTAGGGTATGAATGCTCTAGCCATGATGCGTCCCTTTGATTTCGATGAATGGTTTCAGTCGCTGCGCCCGGCTTGCCAAGCGGCGAAGCTCGATCCCGCCTTGGCCAGTCGCTCGAGCAACGGCGCAGGCTGCCAGTAGCGCGCATCGAGCGCGCGGCCGAACTCGAGTATGCGCTGGTACACCGTTTTCAGACCGACCGTGTCGGCATAGAACATCGGCCCGCCGCGGTAACGCGGAAAACCGTAACCGGCAGTGTAGACCACGTCGATGTCGCTCGCGCGCAACGCCACGCCTTCCTCCAGCAGCCGCGCGCCTTCGTTGATCATGGCGTACAGGCAGCGCTCCTGGATCTCCTTCGCATCGGGGCGACGCTGCGTCACGCCCAGGCGCTTGCCTTCGTCGGCGAGAAGCTGCACCACCTCGGGATCGGGAATGCGCTTGCGCGCGCTGTCGTACTTGTAGTAACCGCGCCCCGCCTTCTGCCCGAGCCAGCCGCGCTCGTAGAGCAGCGTATCGGCGCGATAGAAAGAGGGATCGTCGGGCAGCAAATGTTTGCGCTCGACGCGGGTGAGATAGCCGATGTCGACGCCGGCAAGATCGAACACGGCGAGGATGCCCATGGCCATGCCGAACTGCTCCAGCGCGCCGTCCACCTCCTGCGGCGTCGCCCCCTCGAGCAGGCAGTGCTCGGCCTCGCGCGCATAGGGATCCATCATGCGATTGCCGATGAAACCGTAGCACACCTTCGCGACCACGCCGGTCTTCTTGATCCGCTTCGCCGTCTCCAGTGCCGTGGCGAGCGCGTCGGGCGCGGTCTGCTTCGCCTGCACGATTTCAAGTAACTGCATCACGTTCGCCGGGCTGAAGAAATGCAACCCGAGCACGTCCGCGGGACGCTTGGTCACGGCGGCGATGGCGTCGATGTCGAGCGTCGAAGTATTGGTGCCGATCACCGCGCCCTTGCGCACCACCGCGTCGAGCTTGGCGAAGATGTCTTTCTTCAGCGCCATGTTCTCGAACACCGCCTCAATCACCAGGTCCGCGTTCGACAGGGAGGAGAAGTCGAGGCTCGCGCCGATCAACGCGAGGCGTGCCTCCATCTGCTCCGGCTTCAGGCTGCCGCGCGTGACCGAGCGCTCGTAGTTCTTGCGTATGGTGGCCAGCCCCTTGTCCAGAGCCGCTTGCGCGACGTCGACCAGCGTGACCGGCACACCGGCGTTGGCGAAGCACATGGCGATGCCGCCACCCATGGTCCCCGCGCCGACGATGCCGACGCGCTCGACTGCGCGCGGCTTCACGTCCCTGCCCAATCCCGGAATCCGCCGCACTTCGCGTTCGGCGAAGAACAAGTGCCGCAGCGCGCGCGCCTCGGTGGCGGGGACCAGCTTCTTCGATATTTCGGCTTCGACCTCCAGCCCTGCGGCGAACGGCCGCGTCGCCGCCGCTTGCAGCGCGTCGAGCAGAGCGAGGGGCGAGGCGCGGTTGCGCATCGATTTCGCCACCTGTGCGCGCTTTGCCGCCAACACGCCGGCCGCATCCTCCGCGCCGCGCAGCGGCTGATCGCAAGTGCGCCGCGGTGCCGCGCCGCGCGCCACCAGCTCGCGCGCGTAGCCAAGCGCACCGGCGATCACGTCGCCCGACACCACGCGGTCGACGAGCCCCAGTTCCGCCGCCTTCGCCGCGGGCATGGGTTTGGAGGAGAGGATCAGGTCCGCCGCCGCTTCCAGGGGAATCAGGCGCGGCAGGCGCTGCGTTCCGCCCGCGCCGGGAATGATGCCCAGCGTGAGCTCGGGTAGGCCGAAGCGTGCCTGCTCTTCGGCGACGCGGTAATGGCAGGCGAGCGTGATTTCCATGCCGCCGCCGAGCGCCGTGCCGTGCACGGCCGCGACCACCGGTTGCGGACTCGCCTCGATCGCGTCGAGCACTTCGTAGTAGCCGGGCGGGGCGATGCCGCTGTCGAACTCCTTGATGTCGGCGCCGGCGACGAAGGTCCGCCCTTTGCAGCCGAGCACCACCGCCTTCACGTCGCCGCGGCCGCGCAGCTCGGAAAACGCCCGCGCGAGGCCGGCGCGCACCGCCTGGTCGATGGCGTTCACCGGCGGGCTGTCGATCACCACCAGCGCGATGTCATCGGAAACTGAAACGCTCACCACTTCGGCCATAGTTCGGGCTCCTGCTGCGATGGGTATGGGGGCTGGATGTCGGTCACGGGCGGCGCGGCGGGATGCGCGCGCGGGTCATGGCGACAGATTAGCCCGGTTTGACTAACCTGTCAAACGATCGCCCAATTAGGTAGTACGCCCCGGGGGCGCAGTGTCGCGCGTCAGTGCAGGCGCGGCTTCTTCAGGAAGTCGTTGCGGTCGGCCGCGTGCGGCGTGAGGCGCAATACATCGCCGCCGCGGGCGAGCATCAGCGGCACTTCCACGCCCGGACCGCCCAGGCTCCAGACACCGCGCAGGAACTCGGCGAGCGTCATGGTGCGCTTGCCCGAAACGCCGAGCACCAGATCGCCCGGCTTCACCCCGGCGCGCTCCGCCGGACCGCCGGGGGCGAGCCCGCCCACCACCAGCCGCCCTTCGACCTGCTGCGTGTACATGCCGAGCCAGGGATGCGGCGTGCGTGCCGCGCGTCCGTGAGCGAGCATGTCGCTCAGGATGGGTTCGAGCAGATCGATGGGGACGAACATATTGCCCTGGACCGATTCCTCGCCCGTGGCTTCCTGCACCAGGAGCGAACCGATGCCGACCAGGCGCCCGCGCGTGTCGACCAGCGCCGCGCCGCCCCACTGCGGATGCGCCGGCGCGGTGAACAGCGCTTCTTCTAGCAGGTATTCCCAGTAGCCGGCGAATTCGCGCTTGTCGACGATCTTCGCCTTCAGCGCATGCGCCCGGCCGCCCTGGCCGATGACGAACACCGCGTCGCCCGTCGCCACAGCGGCCGCCGATCCGCGCTCGAGCATCGGCGCGCGCAAATCGCCCAGCGGCTGCACCAGCCCGAAACCGGTCGCCTGGTCGTAGGCGAGCGCATGAGCGGGAACCACCACGCCGGCATTGGTGCTGAGCCAGACTTGCTCGGCTTCGGTGATGAGGTAGCCGATGGTGAGCACCAGGCCGTTCGCGCCGATCACCACGCCGTAGCCGACGCGCTCGGTGCCGAGGATGCCGCTGGTGTAAGCGTCCTCCGGCACCTCGGCGCGCAGCAGCACCACGGCGTCGAGCGCGCGCGCCAGGTCGAAGGCGACATCCGCGGCCTGCGGCTGCAGGGTTTCGTCGAACGACCAGGGTTTCATTTCCGACATGAGGGCGATTCTGCCACGTTAGTCGACCGCCTGTCGCGGCGCCGCTAGCTCTGCGGCACGGCGAAGGCTTGCGGCGTGACGATGCTGAATTCGCCCGCGAGCCGGCGCGCGAGCGCGAGCAGCGCCTTGTCGCGGGTGAGGAGCCAGGCAGCGCGCGCCTGCCAGGCGAGTCCCAGGAACTTTTGGTCATCGGGATCGGCGCAGCGCGGCAATTTCGTGGCATCGCCGCGCGTTGCGCCGTCCAGCCGTCGCGCATGGCCGAGATAGCGCGCCAGCGCCCGTGCCTGCGCCGCCGCATCGAGCTTCAATTCGGGATAGGCGAGCGCGCGCCGCAATTCTTCCAGACAAGCTTCGTCGGTGACTAGGCGGACCGCGCCGCGTTCGATGGCGGCGACGAGCGCTCGCACGCGCGGATCGCCGAATGCCAGCCAATCGAGCGCGACGTTGGTGTCGAGCACCAGCCCCGGCGCGCTCGCAGCGCTGCGCTCGGGCCTGGCGCCGTGGCGAGATTCGAAGATCATGCGCAGCAGTCTAGCGCAGGCGGAAGCGGTTCCGCGACGCCGCTGCGGGCGCGCAATCCGTGCTAGCGTGTTGGGCCAATTGCCTGCGAGGAGGAGCGCGCCATGTGCCTGTGCGGCATGAACCCGAATCGATGGCCGAAGCTCGCGCTGTCGGCTACCGCGGCGGGGCGCACGGCACGCATGCGGCCAGAGCCGACGCCTGCGGCGAAAGAGCTGCTGCGCAAAACCATCACTGTCGACAGCCACAGCCACGGGCAAGGCCTCGTCTTCGGCCCGTACATGCACGCGGCGCCCGACGCCAGCCTGGCGCAGAGCATTCGCGCCGGCGGTCTCGCCGCGGTGTGCCTCGCGCATGTCGCCGACGCCGCGGTGATCGGACGCAATGCGGCGGGGGTGCTCGGCATGCTGCGCGCGCCCGCGCCCGGCGAGCTGTACCGGGCGCATCTCGAACGCCTGGACTGGATGGACCGCTTGGCGAGCGGTTGCGGCCTGCGGCGCGTGCTGAACCTCGCCGAGCTCGAAGACGCCAAGGCGAAGGGCGAGCCTGCGCTGATCCAGGATATCGAAGGCTGCGACTTTCTCGAAGGCAGGCTCGAGCGCCTGGAAGAGGCATATCGCCGCGGCGTGCGCGTGGTGCAGATGGTGCATTACATCCCGAACGACATCGGCGATTTCCAGACCGGCCCGATTGCGCACCACGGTCTGACGGCTTTCGGCGCGAGCGTGCTGCGCGAGCTCGAACGCCTGGGCGTGCTGGTGGACCTCGCGCATGCGACCGAGCCCATGGTGCGCGATGCGGCCAAGCTTGCGACCAAGCCGCTGCTCTTGTCGCACACTGCGCTTGCGGGATCGAAGGCGCAGGGCAGCACCAGGCTGGCGGGCAGGCAGATCAGCCGCGAGCACGCGCAGAGGATCGCCGATACCGGCGGCGTGGTCGGCCTGTGGCATTTCTTCCCCAGCATGGAGCGTTACGTCGACGGCATCAAGGAAATGGTCGATGCGGTGGGTGTGGACCACGTCGGCATCGGCACCGACCAGCAGCTCGCCAACGGCGCCATCGCCGACTACGCGGACTACGCCCGCCTCGCCGACGCCCTGCTCGACGGCGGCTTCACCGCGGAAGAAGCGGCGAAAATCCTGGGCGGCAATTTTCTGCGCCAATTCGCTCGGGCGACCGCTGCGGGCTGAATCAGCAGCGTCACTAGGTAATATTCCCGCGGCGAGCGTCGGGCTGCGGCGACAGTACAAGTTCTTTCCAATCAATCGCCTGCTCGAAGTGGGTCGATCGTTGTCGCCGGTCGGCGACAAAATCAGCCCGCTCGCTTCTTAGCCAATCGCCGCTAACCGATTGAAGTTCAATCGGTTATTCGAACTGGTACGGGGCTTGCACGAGATTGGGCGAATTCCGGTGCCAACTATGGGCGCCGGGGAAAATTCTTATGGAGATGTGCATGGACGCAGCCAACCGTATCCTGATCGTCGACAGCTATCCCCTGTTCCGCAGCACCTTGCGCAGCTATTTGTCGCAGGAGCCGGATTTCCACGTCGTCGGCGTCGCCGGCAGCATGCGCGACGCCATCTGGTCGGTGGCGAGCCTCGCGCCGGACGTGGTGCTCACCGATCTCGCTATGCCCGACGCGCGCGGTGTCGAGGCGGTGAGCGGCATCAAGCGGCATTTCCCCGAGATCAAGGTGCTCGTCCTCAGCTTCCACTGCGAGCCGGAATTCAAGCAGAAGTGTTTGGAGGTGGGCGCGGCCGGCTACGTAGTGAAGGATTCGATCCACGAAGAGCTGTGCGACGGGATACGCAGCGTGCTGCGCGGCGAGCCCTACCTGGGAAGCGGACTGCCGAGTGTGACAGTGCCGAACTACTTGCGCGCACCTGCGGAGTCCAACTCGAGCCGCAGGCCGGTCACGTCCCGGCTCGCAGCCTGAACTGCGACGCTCAGCTTTCCGCCGAACGCAGGCTGCCCGGCTGATAGCTGCCGGCAGGGGTGCGAAACGGAATCGCGAGCCGGTTCCAGCCGTTGATCGCCACGATCGCGAGCGTCAGATCGACCAGTTCCTTTTCTCTGAACCAGCGCAGAGTTTCCTCGCGCAAACCTTGCGGCACGCCCTGATCGGCGATCCGCGTCAGCGTTTCCGCCCAGGCCAGGGCCGCACGTTCCCGTTCCGAGTAGAACGCAGTCTCGCGCCAGGCGGCGAGTGCATATAGCCGCTGCTCGGTTTCACCCGCAGCGCGCGCATCCTTGGTATGCATGTCGATGCAGTAGGCGCAGCCGTTGATCTGCGATACCCGAGTCTTCACCAATTCGAGCAGGCTGTGCTCGAGTCCGCAGCGGCGCGCGTAGGCTTCCAGGCTGCGCATGGCCTTGAGGCCGTCCGGGGCGATGGCGAAGAAATCGAGAGGCTGTTCCATGGTCGAACTCCGTGAGTTGTGAGCGCGAAGCAAAAGGCCTCCGCAGTTAGCTTGGATGCCGTCGACACCGTATTGGTGCCGGAAAGGTTTCTGCGCCGATGCGGCACGCTTGGCCGACGATACGCCCCGAACCTCGGCCGTTCAGCCGCCGCGCAGCTGCTAGCGCCGCGGCGCCTGCGCGAGCAGTTCCGCCAATTCTTTCTTGTAGAGTTTCGCCATGCCGGTGGTGCCGTGACCGCGGGTGTCCGGGCTGCCGGGGATGAGCAGGTAGCGGCCGTTCTTTAACCGCTTCATCTCGCGCTCCATCACGCCGAGCTCCGGTGGATTGCGCTCGTCGTCCGAGGAATTGATCGCCAGCACCTGCGCGCCGATGCGTTCGAGCCCCGCGCTCGGGTCGTAGTCGTAGGACGATTCCCATTGGTAGAGCACGTCGTTCGCGTCGCCGCGGAAAGGCGCGGCGAGGCGCTTGGCGATGAGTTCGTCGCCTTTCGCCGCCGTCGGCGCCTGCTTGAACAAGGCCTGGTTGCCGCCGATGGTGGCGAGGCCGAAATAGAGCAGATGGGTCTGCATGTTGCGCGGCTGCTCGCCGTAGTTGCCGCCGTTCCACTCCGGGTCGTTCCTGATCGATTGGGTCAGCATGCGGCGCAGCGTCCAGTTGCGGCCCGACATCGCCACCGGCAGGCAGGCCATGGGCACCAGCGCGTCCATGAACTCGGGATAGCGAGCGCCCCAGATCCAGGCCTGCATGCCGCCCATGGAATTGCCGATCACCAGGCGCAGATGCTTCACCCCCAGGCCCTCGGTGAGCAGGCGGTACTGCGCGAGCACCATGTCGTCGTAGTCATAGCGCGGGAACTTCGCGCGCAAGCCGTCGGAGGGCTTGGTCGAGCCTCCGGTGCCGAGCGCGTCGGGCAGGATGAGGTAGTAGCGCTTGGCGTCGAGCGCCTGGCCCGGCCCGAACAGCTCGTCGGCGAAGTCCTTGCCGAGCATGCTCGCACCCGAGCCCGCGGTGCCGTGCAGGATCAGAACCGGCTCACCGCTAGGCTCGCCGATGGTGCGGTAGTGCAGCTTCACTTCGGGAAACACTTCGCCCGAGTGAAAGCGGAAGTCGCGCGCGATCCAGTCGCCTTCTTTCGCCACGGGATAATCCGCGGCGAGCGCCGGCAGCGCGGCAACGAACGACAGGGCAAGCAACAGCGTGGCGATGCAACGGGGCAAGCGCATGGGTCCTCCCGGTTCGATGATCGCTGCGGATTTCGCCTTGAACTCCGCGCGACGATTCTTGTTCGTGCAGCCTTGGTGCGCCGCGCGTCGGTGCATGTTACGCCCGTGACGGCGCGTTTCGCAATCGACGGCGTTCAGCTCGCGTCGCGGTAGATCTTGCCGCGCGCGCGCACCGGGTCGAGCAATGACAGATCGCCCTGTGGAACCTCGTGTCCTTTCGGATAGGGTGGCCGCGCTTCCAGACCCAGGCCCGCCAACACGCGGTCGTGCTGGTAATAGCTGGCGAGCGTTTCCATCGCCAGGCGTTGCATGAACAAGGGCTCGCGCTTGCGCTGCTCGTCCACCAATGAGCGCTGCTCGGCGTGCTGCAATTCGGCGAAGCCGCGCGTGAAACGCGCGCGCGCCAGTCGCTCGAGCTCATCCAGCTCGACGCGCAATCCGGGTAAGGCGTCCGCGGCTTCGGCATACAGGTAGTCGGGAACGCCCACTTCGGCGGCACCGGGCATGCGCCCATTGGCGGAGGGCGGCACGATCAGGTTCAACACTTCATCCAGGATCGCGCGCTGCACCGCAGTCAATTTGTCGCCTTGGTCCATGATCGCGATCGGGTTCAGTCGAAAAGATTGGCGAGGCGCTGCTTCATCTGCTCGGCGACATAGAGCGCAATCGCCTGGATGGTAGGCGTGGGATTGACGCCGCCGGAGGTGACGAACACGCTGCCGTCGATGATGAACAGGTTCTTCACGTCGTGGCTGCGGCCCCAGCCATTCACCACCGAGCGCTCGGGGTCGGTGCCCATGCGCGCAGTGCCGAGCAAGTGCCAGCCCGTCAACCGCATCGGACCTTCGCTGTAGACGTCCCAGGCGCCCGCGGCCTTCATCACTTCGGTGCCGCGCGCGAGGCCGTGGCGCAGCATGCGCTCGGTGTTCTCGCTCAAGCGGTAGGTGATTTTCGGCGCCGGGATGCCGTTCGAGTCGGTGAGCTTCGGATCGAGCGTGACGGTGTTGCATTCCTCCGGCAAGTCTTCGCAGCAGATGCCGATGTTGATCATGCGGCCGTAGCGGCGCGCGAATGCCTCGTGATGGCCTTCGCCCCAGGGGATGTCGCCGCGGGCGACGCCCATGCGCGCGGTCGCGACCGGGCCGAGGCCGCGGGTGATCTGCATGTCGTAGCCGCGCACGAAGCCGCGGCTGCGGTCGGTCTCGTAGAACTCCTGGCTCCAGATGCAGCAGCTCATCGGGCCGTATTGCGAATCCAAGGGCGCGTCGAACGCGCCGCGCACCATGCCCCAGGGATGGATCATCAGGTTCTTGCCCACCAGGCCGGAGCGGTTCGCCAAGCCGTCGGGAAAGCGTGCCGACTTGGAATTCAAGAGCAGGCGCGGCGTGCCCACGCCGTTGCAGGCTACGACCACCACTTCCGCGCGCACCACCTGCTCCTTGCCGTGCTCGTCGAAATAGACGACGCCAGTCGCCATGTCGCGCTCGTCGACCAGGATTTCGCGCACGCGGCAGCGCGTGCGCAACTGCACGCCGGCGCGCTGCGCCATCGGCCAGTAAGTTATATCTACGCTCGCCTTCGCCCCTTGTGCGCAGCCGGACTTGCACGGCCCGAGGTTCACGCATTTAGCGCGACCTTCGTAGTCGCGCGTCGCGATCGCGGTGTCCGACGGCCACCAATGCCAGCCGAGTTTATTGAAGCCGCGCCCCATGGTCTCGCCGGCAAGCCCGAGCGGTACGGGCGGCAGCGGCAACTCGTGCGGCGGATAGGCCGGATCGCCGGCGAGACCCGCGACGCCCATGTGGCGGTCGTTTTCCGCGTAATAGGGCTCGAGCGTGGCGTAATCGAGCGGCCAGTCGTCGGCGACGCCGTCCAAGGAGCGCACGCGGAAATCCGAAGGATGCGGGCGCGGGAAATGCGCCGCATAGAGGATGGTGCTGCCGCCGACGCCGTTGAAGTTGACCACCGTGATCGGCGAGTCCGCGTCGTTGATCGGATAGTCCTCGGGGCGGCGACGGACGTTCGGGTCGGGCGAATACTCGCGATCCATGCGCACTTCCCAGTCGCGCCGCGTGCTCGGATAGTCGGCGGGATTCATCCAGTCGCCCTGCTCCAGGCAGAGGATGCGCATGCGCGTGTCCGCCAGGCTCCAGGCGAACGCGGCGGCGGAGGCGCCGGCGCCGATGATCAGCACGTCGACATCGCTCGTCATTGTCGCGTCCGTTGCAGGGGAAGATCTGAACAAGGGGGCAACGCCCTCTTGTATATCCCCCAAAACAGAGGGAACCTGCCGGAGACCGTGCAGCCTAGCAAGACTTGTCTAGAGGTTCCCAAGAGAGAAAGAATCGGAAATATCGCCGGAAAGCATCTTACGCCGCCGCCCACGCCATCGCCAAGCTTCGCGCCACCGCCGGCGCCATCACCCGCAAAGCCAGTAGCGACGGGCCTCTTCGGGTGATGGCTCCCGTCTCCGGAGCCTTTCTGGACGGATTCCGCAGGCGCGGCGTACACTGCCCGCACTTCGCGTGTTCTTCGGCAGGAGGAGGGAAACGGTGCTCGGCTGGATCGTACTCGCGCTCGTCGTCGCCGCGCTCGCCTATGCCATCATGCTCTACAACGGCCTGGTGGCGGTGAAGAACAACGTATCCCTCGCCTGGGCCAACATCGACGTACTGCTCAAGCAGCGCCACGACGAAATTCCCAAGCTGGTGGAGATCTGCAAGCAATACCGCCAGTTCGAGCAGGAGACGCTGGAGAAGGTGGTGCGCGCCCGCTCCGCGGTGCACGCTGCGCGCGAAGCGCGGAACGTCGGCGCACTCGGCCACGCGGAAGCGACGCTGCGCGCGGGACTGGGCGGCCTGTTTGCCGTCGCCGAGGCCTATCCGGAACTGAAGGCCAACGAGAACTTCATGGCGCTGCAGAACCGCATCACGCAGTTGGAGAGCGCCATCGCCGACCGGCGCGAGCTCTACAACGATTCGGTCAACATCAACAATATCCGCATCGAGCAGTTTCCCGACTCGCTCGTCGCCCAGCGCTTCGGCTTTCGCCCGGCGCGCATGCTCAAGTTCGATGCCGAAGAAACGGCCGACGTCGACTTGAAAGGCCTGTTTGCTTCCTGAGGCGAGCCGGCGCGCGGCGCTCGGACGGCGCTAATCGACTTTCCCAATGAGTTCCAGCTTCAGGCGCCTGTACCTCGACGTGCTGCTCGGCGGGGCGCAGCTCGTGCTGCTCGCCTTCGGCCTGGTCCTGCCCGGCCGCGCGACCTTGCCCATCGTGCTCGCGCTCATCGCCGCGGTGAGCCTCCTCGCCTGGGTCGCGGTCTACCGGCGGCTACGCCGCATCGAGGACACGCCCACCTCGACCATCGCCGGCGCCGCGCAGGGCTACGTCGAGCTGTCCGGCCGCTGCGAGAGCGTGCCCGGCACACCGACCGAGGCGCCCTACTCCCACCTGGCCTGCGCCTGGTGCCGTTACATGATGGAGGAGTACCGCGACCGCAAATGGGTGCGCAGCGATGCGGGCGAAACCGACGCGAGCTTCCAATTGCGCGACGCGACGGGAACTTGCGCGGTCGACCCGAGCGGGGCGGAAATCGTCACCGACGACAAGGAGACCTGGGCCGAGGGCAACTACCGCTACACCGAATGGCGCATCCGCCCGCACGATACGCTCTACGTGCTGGGTGAATTCCGCACGCTATCGAAAGAGCCTTCGGCCGCGGACAAGGAAAGCGACGTGTCGGCGCTGCTCGCCGCATGGAAGCAGGACCATGCCGCGCTGCTCGCGCGCTTCGACGCCAATCGCAACGGCGAGATCGACCTCGCCGAATGGGAGCGGGCGCGGCTCGCGGCCCGCACCGAAGTGGAGCAGAACTACCGCGAAATGCAGGCTGCGCCTGAACTCTGCGGCGTGCGCAAGCCCGCGGACGGGCGGCAGTTCCTGATCGCCAACGTTTCGCAACAAGCCCTCGCGCGCAAATACCGCATCTGGGGCTGGCTGCACCTCGCCATCTTCATCTGCGCGATGGCCGGCTTGGGCCGGTCGCTCGTCGTTTAGCGCGCCGGCCTCGCTCGGCCTCAGTAGGTCTTGTAGGGCAGGAACTTGCCCGACATGACGATGTTCACGCGGTCGCCCGCCGCGTTCGGCTCGCGCTCCAAGTCCATCTTGAAGTCGATCGCCGACATGATGCCGTCGCCGAACTCCTCGTGGATCAGTTCCTTGAAGGTCGTGCCGTAGACATTGACCAGTTCGTAAAAGCGGTAAATCAGCGGATCGGTCGGCACCGCCGTAGGCAGCGAGCCCTTGTAGGGCACGGTCTGCAGCAGCGCCAACGCTTCCTTGGGCAGGCCGAAGATCTTGCCGACGACGGCGGCCTGCTTCTTGTCGAAGGTCATCTGGCCGAGACAGCCGGCGGTGACCCATTCCTTGGACAAACCGAGTTTTTTCGCGACATCGCTCCACTTGATGCCTTTCTCGATTTTGGCGGCGACGATCATTTCGGTGACGTCGTTGCGATTCATGCTGCGTTCTCCCTTCAGTGATTGATGACTTGTTTCAGCGGCGCCGCCGGCTTCTCCAGCGGCAGCGGCACGACCGCGGCGCGCTCGCCGTCCAGGCCGGGCCGAACTACGGGCGGGTTCTTGGCGTCGTGCGCCGCACTCGCTGCCGCGCCGGCATAGCCCTTGGAACGGTTGACGAGAAAATCGACCAGGTAGTTGCGGATGCGGTAGTACTGCGGATCGTGATGCATGTCGGCGCGGGTGCGGCTGCGCGGCATGGTGACTTCGACGATTTCGGCGATTTTCGCGTGCGGCCCGTTACTCATCAGCAGGATCTTGTTGGCGAGCAGGATCGCCTCGTCGACGTCGTGCGTGATCATGAACACGGTCTGGTGCGTCGCCTGCACGATTCTGAGCAGTTCGTCCTGGATCGTGCCGCGGGTGAGCGCATCCAGCGCGCCGAAGGGCTCGTCGAGGAGCAGCACCTTCGGCTCGATCGCGAACGCCCGGGCGATGCCGACGCGCTGCTTCATGCCGCCGGAGAGCTCAGCCGGCTTCTTGTGCATCGCCTCGGCGAGCCCCACCATTTCGAGGTAGCGCCGGCAGTGCGCTGCGATCCGGTCCTTGGTCCAGTCCGGCCAGCGCGATTTCACCGCGAAGGCGACGTTGGCGAGCACCGTCATCCAGGGCATGAGCGCATGGTTCTGGAACACCACGCCGCGATCGAGGCTCGGCCCTTTCACTTCGCGCGCGTCCATGATGACGCAGCCGGCGCTCGCCTCCTCCAGCCCGGCGAGCACGTTGAGGATGGTGGTCTTGCCGCAGCCGGAGTGGCCGATGATGCAGACGAATTCGCCCCTGTCGAGCGCGAAATGCAGGTTCTCGAACACCGGCGCGTGCTGCTTGCCGCTCGCGGCCGGGTAGACCTTGGACAAGGCCTCGACGGAAAGAAAATGTGCGGTCATCGCCTCACTCCCGGTAGGTGACGAACTTCTGAAGCGCGCCGAAGATCAGGTCCAGCGCCATGCCGACCACGCCGATCATCGCGACCGCGAAAATCACGTTGGGCAATGCCAGGTTGTTCCACTCGTTCCAGACGAAGTAGCCGATGCCGGTGCCGCCGACCAGCATCTCGGCGGCGACGATCACCAGCCAGGCGATGCCCATGGAAATGCGCATGCCGGTGAGGATGGTCGGCGCAGCGGCCGGCAGGATGACGAGGAAAGCCTTGCGCAGCGGCTTCACCTCCAGCGTGCGCGCGACGTTGATCCAGTCGCGCCGCACCGAGGACACGCCGAAAGCGGTGTTGATCAGCATCGGCCAGATGGAGCAAATGAAAATCACGAAAATGCCGGAGACGGAGGAGTCCTTCAGGCTGTAGAGCGCGAGCGGCATCCAGGCGAGCGGCGAGATCGGCTTCAGCACCTGGATGAAGGGATTGAACGCCTGGAATAGCAGCGGCGACATGCCGATGGCGAAGCCCAGCGGCAGCGCGACCAGCACCGCGAGGAGGAAGCCGGCGCCGACGCGAGCGAGCGAATAGGCGAGCTGGATGCCGATGCCCTTGTCGTTGGGTCCCTTGTCGTAGAAGGGGTGCGACAGGTACTCGACGAAGGCCTGGCCGACTTTGGCCGGCGGCGGAAAGCCATCCGCCTTGTCCGCGCCCTTGCCCATGAGCGCCGCATATTCGGCGCTCGCGCCGGCGAGCTTGCCCCCGTCCCTGGGCTGGGTGGCGAGCTGCCAGGCGCCGAGAAACAGCGCGAACAGCATGAGCGAGACCAGTGCCGCCTTGAGCCTGAGCGATGCGTTCATATGCGCCTCCTTAGGCTTTCCTGATGGCGAAGCTCGCGACGTAGGCATCCGCCTTCGCCGGATCGAACTCCTTGCCCATGACCTTGAACTTCTTGGTGCTGTCCTTCGGCGGCGTCATGCCGACTTCGGCCATGTACTTCTTCGCGTCGGTAAGCAGATAGACCTTTTCTGCGATGTCCTTGTACTTCACCTCGCCCTTGACGTAGCCCCAGCGCTTCAACTGCGACAGGATCCAGTAGGCCATCGAGTACCAGGGGAAAGGATCGTAGTCGACGCGCTCGGGAACGTTCTGCACCTTGCCCAGGCCGTCGGCGAACTTGCCGGTCAGCACCTGCTCGAGCACCGCCTTCGGCTGGTTCAAGTAATTCGCCGGCGCGAGCACTTCGGCCATGATCGGCCGGTTCTTCGGATTGCGCGCCATCGCCGCCGACTTGAGGATGGCGCGGTACAGCGCGGCGAAGGTCTTCGGGTTCTGCTTGACGAACTCGGTCGGGATGGCGAAGGAGCAGCAAGGGTGGCCGTCCCAGATCTCGCGCGACAGGATGTGGATGAAGCCGACTTCGTCGTACACCGCGCGCTGGTTCACCGGGTCCGGGCCGAGGAAGCCGTCGATGTTGCCGGCGCGCAGGTTGGCGACCATCTCCGGCGGCGGCACCACGCGCAACTGCACCTCGGTGTCGGGATTGACGCCGTGCTCGGCGAGGTAGTAGCGCAAGAGCAGATTGTGGATCGAGTATTCGAAGGGGATGGCGAACTTGAAACCCTTCCAGTTCTTTGGATCGCGGTTCGCCTTGTGCTTGGTGGCGAGCACGATCGCCTGGCCGTTGATGTTCTGGATGGTCATGACGTTGGTCGGCGCCGCGTTCGAGCCGATGCTCATGGAAATCGCGATGGGCATGGGCGCGAGCATGTGCGAGGCGTCGTACTCCTTGTTCAGCACCTTGTCGCGGATCAGCGCCCAGCCGGCGGTCTTCATCATGCTGACGTTGAGCCCTTCCTTCTGGTAGAAGCCGAGCGGCTCGGCCATGATCAGCGGGCTCGCGCAAGTAATGGGAATGAAGCCGAGCTTGAGGTCTTTCTTCTCCGGCGCGCCCTTGTCCTGCGCCATCGCCTCCAGCGTACCGAAGGGAATGAGCGAGGAGATCGCGGCCCAGGCGGTGGATGCGCCGACCGCGCCTAGAAACCTGCGGCGCTCTGCATCCACCGGGAACAGCGCTTTCATCACCGTGGTCTGGATGACGCGGCGGTTGAGCGCCTCGCTTGCGGCGAGTTCGTGCTCGGCCGCGCTCGCGTGGCGACCGCAACAGCACCCGTGCAGGTCTGCGCGCGGATCGAACGGATTACTTAAAGACATGACTCCCTCCCGAGGGCAAAGTTTGCTCAATTGCATTGCAGCATTCGTGCCAAGCGCCAAATCGCCTCAATTCGCCTGCTTCGCTCGCCCTCGTGCCCCAGAGCAGTGCACGAACGCGGAATGCGTGCACCATTTCAGAACTCGAGCGGCTCGAAGTCGCGTTTGGTGACGCCGCACTCGGGGCAGTACCAGTCGTCGGGAATGTCCGCCATGCGCGTGCCGGGCGCGAGGCCGTGCTCGGGATCGCCCACGGCTTCGTCATAGACATAGCCGCAGACCTTGCATAGCCACTGCGTCGCTTCCATGGTTTCATTCATGCCGCGCATGCCCCCTTCGCCGCACTCGCCTCGAGACGCGCGATCTCGCGCCGCAGATGCTTGGTCGCCGGCGTCACGATGGCGATGAAATAGGACTCGCGCAGCCGCCGCTGCGCCGGGCTCTTTTGCAGATAGCCGCGCGCGCCCATGTGCAGCATCGCCGCCTGCGCCGCGCGCAGTGCCAGTTCGCCGCCCGCCAAGCGCAGCTTGAGGACGTCGAGCACCAGCTCCGCCGTCGGATTCGCGCTGATCGCGTCGGCAAGCGCATAGCTCGCGGCGCGCGCTTCCTGCAAGGCGGCCTCGATGTCCCCGGCCTGATCGTCGAGATACTGGTTGACGTGCGCGTGCGTCTTGTTCGACTGCCTCATCATGCCGACGCAGGCATCGACGAGGCCCAAACCCATGCCCATCTGAGCGAGGATCATCCCCGGCTTGATGCGCCGGACATAGGCTGCGGATTGCCCCGGATGCGACAGCACCATTGCATCGGGAACGAAGGCATCGCGGAAGTGGCACGCGAGGGTGCGCGTGCCGTCGAGCGCGACGAAATGCGCGCAATCGACCAGCTTGAAGCCGGGCTGCTGGCAGTCGACGAGAAAGAACGCGAGGCCGTCGTCGTTCTTCGCGCGCCCCTCGACCGGGCAGCCAGTCGCGAAGCGATGCGTCGCACCGAGGTTCGACACCCAAGGCAGCACGCCGTTCACCACATAGCCGCCATCGACCCGTTTCGCCGTCAGGCGGAAATCCTCGATGGTGTCGCAGGACTTCACGGTATTCGACAGGCCGGTGCCGACCAGGAGTTCGCCCTGCGCGATGCGCGGCAGGACCGCGGCCTTCAGCGCGGCGTTGTCCGACATCTGGATATAGCGCGCGCAGGCGGTCTGGCACCAGACGAGAAAGCCGGTCGACAGGCATTGCTTGGAGACCTCTTCCATCACCCGGATCACATGCGCGAGGCCGAGGCCGTTGCCGCAGAATTCCGGCGCCACCGCGCCCGCGTAGCCTCCGGCCTTGCCCAGGGCGTGCAGAAACGCTTGCGGGTATTCGGCCTTGAGATCGACATCGATCACCTTGGGCGCGAGCGATTCGGCGACGAGCTTCTTGATCGGGACCAGGCTGGCAGCGTCGCGGTCGGATCGCTCTCCGGATTCGCGGTCGGCGATTGCGTGCATCGGGGCGGCGGCTGTTGCGGCGGACATTTCGTTCTCCTTGGGTTCAGGCGGATATGGCTCACCCGAGAAATCGCAAGCGCCGTGCCATGCGCGGCAACGGCGCTCGATCAAGGACTTAACTCGATGCGGGCAAATGCCGCGCTAGGCAAATGGTTCACACATTGTTAACAGTCGGGCGCGGGCGCGGCACGCGGCGGCGCCGTCGCGCAATTGCGCACGAATGCGCTAAGGCCTTGTCGTTGCGAAGCTATGCACGCCGGCGCGCCATCGTGGCTTTCGGTGGCACGCTTCCTGCGAAATGGCAAGCAAGCGCGGTTTCGTGATTCGACGCGCGACTCACCCACCACTTGGAGAACCTCATGTCCGCTCTCGCCGAAACCATAGCCCCGGCCAAGTCCGCCGGCGCAACCGTGAAAACCCATCTGCGCCCGATCGATCGCGACGGCCTGGAGAAATTCGCCGCCGCCGGACGCGCCGACCCGAGCAAGCGCGGCACGAACAAAGTGCACACCGTGATGCACGGCCAGTACCGCTCCTGGAGCTACGTCGGCATCCACAACCCGGTGATCGTCGACGAGCCGCTACATTTGTTCGGCGAGAACACCGCGCCCGCGCCCGGCGAGATCGTGTTGTCCGCGCTCGGCGGCTGCCTCGGCGTCGGCATCACCGCTGTCGCCACCCATCGTCAAGTGAAGCTATCCAGGCTCGAACTCTTCCTCGAGGGCGACATCGGCAACCCCGCCGCCTGGGGCGCCGGCGGCGCCGAAATGAAGCCGGAGCAGATGGGCTTTCAGGCAATCCGCGTGAAGGTGTTGATCGAGGGCGAGGCCACGCGCGCGGAGCTGGATGACATCGTGCGCCATGCGAATTTCTATTCGCCGGTCGCGAACTCCATGCGCAATCCGATACCGTTCTCGCTCGGCCTCGCCGATTAAAGAAGCAGCTCAGCTCGCGCCGACGCCGAGCTTGGCGATGCGGTAATTGAGCTGGCGCAGGGTGAGGCCGAGGGCCTGCGCCGCGCGCGACTTGTTGCCGCCGGTGGCCTTGAGCGCGGCGGTGATGTCGCCCGGCGCGTCGCTCGCCACCGGCCGCCATTCGCGCACAATGCCCGCGCGGTCGGCCGCCGTCTTGCGCGGCCGCAGCAGGTCGAGCGGCTGTCCCTGCGCCTCGGTGACGAGCGCGTACTCCACCGCTTGCTCGTCGATCGTTTCGCCTTCGGCGAGCAGCACCACGCGTTCGAGCACGTTGTAGAGCTGGCGGATGTTGCCCGGCCAGGGATAGGCGACGAGGCTCGCCATCGCCGCGGGCGCGAGCGCCGCTTTGCGGCCGTGCGCGAGATTGATCTGCTCGAGGAAATGCAGCGCGAGATGCTTCACGTCCTCGGCGCGCTCGCGCAGCGCCGGCAGCGCGATCGGAATCACGTTCAGGCGGTAGAACAGATCCGCGCGAAAGCGCCCCTCGGCGACGAGCTGCTGCAGGTCGCGGTGGGTGGCGGCGACGATGCGCACGTCGACCGCGATTTCCTTGCGGCCGCCGAGGCGCTCGATCACATGCTCCTGCAGCACGCGCAAGAGCTTCACCTGCAGCGCGAGCGGCAGATCGCCGACTTCGTCGAGGAACAGCGTACCGCCGTGCGCGAGCTCGAAGCGGCCGGCTCGCGCCTGCGCCGCGCCGGTGAACGCGCCCTTCTCGTGGCCGAAGAGTTCGGCCTCGAACAGGGTGTCGGGGATCGCCGCGCAGTTGACGCGGATGAACGGCGCGCCGGCGCGCGGACTCATGCGGTGCAGCGCCTGGGCGAACAGCTCCTTGCCGGTGCCCGATTCGCCGAGCAGCAGCACGCTCGCGTCGCTCGCCGCCACCTGCTCCAACTGGCGCAGCGCGCGCGCAAGCAGCGGCGAATGGCCGACGATGCCGTGCATGGCCGGGCTGGTCTGGCTCTGCGCCAGCGCCCGGCGCAGCCGCCGGTTCTCGTCCTCGAGCCGCGCCGTGCGCTCGGCGACCAGGCGATTCACTTTCAGTACCTGGGCGATCAGCGTCGCAACCGTGCGCAGGATCGCCATGTCGGCGGCGAGCGGCCGGCGGCGTTGGCGCAGGCGGTGCACACCGAGCACGCCGGCGACGCGGCCGTCGATCGCAAGCGGCAGCGCGATGAAGGACACCGTTTCCTGCGGCAGGCTGGCGCGGCGCACGGCGCGCGCCAGATAGCCCGGCTCCTGGTCGATGTCCTGCACGATCAGGGTCTCGCCGGTGCGCATCACCCGGCCGGTGATGCCCTCGCCCGGGGCGTAACGGCCGCGCGCCATTTCGGCGCGGGTGAGGCCGTAGGCGTGGCGGATGGCGAGCCCGCCGTCCTCGGCCTCGGGCAGCACCACTCGGCCGCGATTCAAGCCCAGCAGCTCGGACATGAGGTGCAGCATTTCGCGCACCACCCGATCGGGTTCGAGGCTGCGGCCCATCAGGCCGATGCATTCGCGCACCAAGAGCGTCTCCTGCTCGTGCAGGCTTTCGGCCGGCAGACCGACCTCAGGGTAGATGGTGATTTTCGTCATGCTTCGGTCCTAGCACGAGGCGTGCCAAAGCTTGCTGCACGGCCCCGCCAACTAATGCCCACGCTCCGGACCGGGTTATCGTGTCGCGCGTGAAATGCGACACTGCGCATCTTCTTGGCCAAATCCACTACCATTGCGGCCGTGAACGAGGAACAGCAGATCCGCTTTTGCACGAGTGCTGACGGCACGCGCCTCGCCGTCGCCACGCTCGGCGAAGGTTCGCCGCTGGTCAAGGCGGCGACCTGGCTCACTCACGTCGAGAAGGAGCCTCACAACCTGTTCACGCGCCATTGGGTCGCGGAACTCAGCCGCGACCACAGGCTGATCCGCTACGACTCGCGCGGCTCCGGGCTGTCCGACCGCGAAGTCGAGCGCATTTCCATGCAGGCCTGGCTCGAAGACCTCGAAGCCGTGGTTGCCGACCTCGGTCTCGATCGCTTTCCCCTATTCGGCATGTCGCAAGGCGCGGCGATCGCGGTCAACTTTGCCATACGCCACCCGGAAAAGGTGAGCCACCTCGTCCTCTACGGCGCCTGCGCGCGCGGCCTGCTCAAACGCAATCCCCCGCCCAAAGTGGTCGAGGCCGCGGAGGCGATGCTGAAGGCGGCCGAGCTCGGTTGGGGCGCCGACAGTTCCTCGTTCCGCCAAGTGTTCATCGCCCAGATGCTGCGCGACGCCACGGCGGAGCAGCAGCGCGCAGTCGACGAAATCCAGCGTCAGACCATCTCCGGCGCGAACGCCGTGCGCTTCATGAAGGAAGTGTTCGAGATCGAGGTGCGCGCGGCGGCACCTAAGGTCCGCTGCCCGACGCTGGTGTTCCACGCGAAAGAGGACCCCTGCTTTCCCTTCGAAGAGGGGCGGCTGCTCGCCTCGCTGATTCCCGGCGCCCGCTTCGTTCCGCTGGCGAGCAAGAACCATCTGCCTTTCGAGACCGAAGCCGCCTGGCCCGCGTTTCTCGCCGAACTGCGCGCCTTCCTGCCGGCTTCGGGCTCCGGCGCGCGCGCGCCGGCCGCGGAGAAGCCTGCGCTGACGCCGCGGCAGATCCAGATCCTGCGCGAAGTCGGCCTGGGCCAGACGGACAAAGAAATCGCGCGCAAGCTCTCCTTGAGCCCGCGCACGGTCGAGATGCACGTGGCGAACGCGCTGCTCGCCCTCAACTGCCGCACGCGCGCCGAGGCCGTGCGCCGCGCAACCGAGCTCAAGCTCGCCGATTAGAATCGCTACGGTAGCCGCTACCGTAGTCGGAGCCCGCGCCTACCGTAGTTTCCCGACTGATTATCGGCATCTGCCCGCGGCACACTCGCCGCTCATCGCGACTTGATCAACCCGCTCGTCGCCGGCTTGCTCAAAAACAGCGGCGCATCGGCGGATCAAGCTTGCAAAGGAGGCAGGCATGCTGAAACTTGCGGGCGTCATCTACGGTTTGATCGCTTACGTCGTCTTCTTTGCGTCTTTCCTGTATGCCGTCGGATTTGTCGGCAACTGGGTTGTTCCGAAATCGATCGACTCGCCGGCGGTTTCCGATCCGACGGCATCGCTGCTCGTAGACATGCTGCTGCTCGGACTGTTCGCGCTCCAGCACAGCGTGATGGCAAGGCCTGGTTTCAAGGCAGTCTGGACGAAGATCATCTCGCCCAGCATCGAGCGCAGCACCTACGTGCTTGCGTCCAGCCTGTTGCTGTTCCTGCTGTTTTGGCAATGGCGGCCGATGGCAGCGATCATCTGGGACCTATCGGCGAACCCCGCGGGCGCGGCAGTCGCTGGACTGCATTGGATCGGTTGGCTGATCGTGCTGTTGTCGACGTTCATGATCAGCCATTGGGATCTGTTCGGCCTGCGGCAGGTGTTTCTGAATCTGCAGGGGAAGACCTATCGTCCGCCGCCATTCAGGATCCACGCCCTGTACGGGCTGGTCCGGCATCCGCTCATGCTCGGCTTCATCATCGCATTCTGGGCGACGCCGCGGATGTCCGCGGGGCATCTCGTTTTTGCGGCGGCGACGACCGCCTACATTCTCATCGCGCTGCAGTTCGAAGAGCGCGATCTGATCGATGCGATCGGAAGCGCCTATGTGGATTACAGGAAGCGCGTTCCGATGCTGCTTCCCTGGCCCCGCTCCGGCGGCGACGAGCGAAATCCGGACGCGCGGGCGACAGCGGCTCGACCGCGCCTCTAGCGGAGGTACTCGCTGGCCGCGTTGACCGCGCGCGCCGCCGCGGCCAGCGCATTCTCGAAGGCGGGCGCGCCTTCGACGTCGGTGTGCGCGAAATACAGCCCGGGCTGCGACCGGCTCGCCCGCTGCAGCGTGCCGTCGGCGAGCTGGCCCGCTCGCGCGAGCAGCATCGCGTGGCCCCAGCGCGCGAGGCGCACGCCTTCGATGTCCGCCTCGCGCAGTCCGTGCGCGCCGAAGCCCGCCAGCACTTCGCGGCGCACTTCGTCTTCGATCTGCCGATAGCTGCGCGAGAGCAGATCAGCCCGGCCCGCAGCGTAGGGATAGGGGCGGTAGACGGAGAGCACGGCGTTCGCCGCGCTGCGGCCCGACGCGTAGTCCGCCCAGATGGCGTCCGAAAAGACTTTGCGTCCGGAGATCTCCTGCGCCGACAGCCGGTCGACGTCGATGCCGTGCACGCGCGTCAGCTCGTAGCCCGCGCGCAAACGCGCGTCGGCGATCATCTCTTCGACGCGGCGCTTGAGCAGCACGTTCGCCACCACATAGCTGCGATAGGCCAAGCTGGCGATGGCCAGGCACTGCGCCTCGGGCAGACCGGAGACGAGGCGCGGCGCGAGGAAAAGCGGCGCAGCGAAGATCACGGCGCGCGCGCGATAGCGCTCGAGCTTGCCCTCGCGCCAAACCGTGACGCCGTAGACCTCGCCCTCGCGTTCGATTCTCAGCACCCAGCTGCCGCTGCGGATCGGCTGCGGCGCAGTGCGCGCGATGCGCTCGGCCAGCCGCTTGGCGATGAAGGCGTTGCCGCCGGGATAGACCAGGGTCGCACCGAATTCGGCGGCGAAGAAGTTGAGGCCATGATAGGCGGAAGTTTCGCTCGCCGTCGCCGCGAACGCGCCGTAGCAGTAATACTCGATCGCCTCCCAGCCGAGCGGCGACAGGCGCCCGAGCGCGCGTCCGTAGAGTTTCTTCTGCAGCGCGCCGTCGCGCAGGAAGCGTTTGAAAGACACGCGATCGAGCGCCTGGACCAGCGCGTCGTCCGCGGGCGGAACGCGCGGGAATCGATCCGAGGCGAGGACGTGCTCGAAGAAGCGCCGATTCGTCGCCGAGTACACCTCGGGCTGCGGAACGATGCGCCGATCGGAGAACACGCAGTGGCTCGCTTCCCCCGCGAGCCGTCCCTTGCCGAGAGCCTCGTCGCGCCGGCGCAAGCCCAGTTCCTCGAGCAGCCGATAGTTGTCTCTTTCCTGCGCGTCATCCGACTCTGGGTCGGGGTCGACGATGTAGGCGGCGCCGAGTGCGTAGTCGATGCCGCGCCAGCTCTCGCTCCGCGCCACCCCGCCCGGCTCGGCTGCGCGCTCCAGCAGCAGAACGCGCCGCGTGCGCAGCCGATAGGCCGCCGCGAGTCCGGCGATACCGCCGCCAACCACGATGACGTCGTAGAGCTCGGCTTGCCTTTCGACCGCGCTGGGGTCGAGCGTATCGGCAGCTCGAGCGAGCAGCCGATGCGCAAGTTCCGGGTCGTCGCCTGCAAAACGCGCTTCGTCCTCGCCCCAGGCAGGCGCGCCCAGCCAAGCCCAGGCGGGAGCGGCGCCGAGCGCAGCCAGTCGCGCGAGAAAGCGGCGACGCGAGAGCCGATCCCTCATGGCGGCCTCTAGCAAATGCCGGGAATTTCAATCATTCGCGCTTGTCGAACTGTCAGTTGCATGTTGGCCGATTTGCGGCGCCGGACGCGGCTTTCTGAAGATACTGCGCCTGCGCCCGCCGCCTCGCAATGCGTTTCCTCAAGCGGACCTCAACTCAAGTGAACTCTTAACTCAGCGTGATAATGACTTGATTTTTAGATTGAAATAGTGTAGCGTTTTTTCGCATGAAATCAGCCACCGACAAGCTTGCCGAACAACTGGCGCTGGCCTCATGGCGCGTAGCCGTGATCCAGGGTCTGACCCTGCTCGGCTTCAGGGAATGGCTGATGCAATGCGCGGATGTTCCGCGCCCGTTCGACGCGCGCGGCGCAAGCGATCGAATCGCCCGCGCCGCCCGCGACGAATTCGTGGTGGTGCTGACGGGCGACGCGCATCAGCACGACGCGGCGAGCAGCGTCGCGCGCTCGATCATCGCCCGCGATGCAAGCGCGCTGCAAGGGTCGGACATCGGCCGCGCGCTGTCGGGCAATCTGGGCATCGCCCTGTTCCCCAATCATGCCGCGGATGCCGACTCACTGTTGCACGCGGCGGACCGACAGCGCTTCGAAGCCAAGCGCGCGGGCAGCAAGACCATCCGCTTCGCCAACGGCTGAGCTTCTCCGCCCGAGCCGATCGCTCAGCGCTTCCAATACTGCTCGCGCAGCAAGCGCTTCAACAGTTTCCCCGTAGGCGTGCGCGGCAGCTCGGCTCTGAAGTCGATGCTCTTCGGGCATTTGATCGGCGACAGATTCGCCCGGCAATAAGCGATCAGCTCCTCGGCCAGCGCCGGGCTCGCCACGTGGCCGGGCGCAGGCTGCACCACGGCCTTCACCTCTTCGCCCATCTCTTCGTTCGGCACGCCGAACACGGCGACGTCGGCGACCGCGGGATGGTTGACGAGCGCGTTCTCCGTTTCCTGCGGATAGACGTTCACCCCGCCGGAGATGATCATGTAGGCCTTGCGGTCGGTGAGATAGAGATAGCCCTCGGCGTCGAGATAGCCGACATCGCCCAGGCTCGACCAACCTTTGTCGTTGTAAGTTGCGCGGGTCTTCACCGGGTCGTTGTGATAGGCGAACTCCGGACCACCGGAGAAATAGATCTGCCCGACCTCCCCCGTGGGGCATGCCTCGCCGTATTCGTCGACGATGTGGACCTCGCCGAACAGCGTGCGGCCGACCGTGCCCGGATGCGCCAGCCACTCGCTGCTGCTGGCGATGGTGACGCCGTTGCCCTCGGTGCCGGCGTAATACTCGATGAATATCGGCCCCCACCAAGCTATCATCTTCCGCTTCACGTCGATCGGGCAGGGCGCGGCGGCGTGCACCGCCGCCTTGAGCGAGGAGACGTCGTATTTCGTGCGCACCGCATCGGGGAGTTTCAGCATGCGCACGAACATGGTCGGCACCAGCTGCGACTGCGTGCAGCGGTGCTTTTCCACCAGGCGCAGGTATTCCTCCGGATCGAACTTCTCCATGATGACCGAAGTCCCGCCGAGCGCGCCGACCATCATGTTGAATCGCAGCGGCGCCGCATGGTACAGCGGCGCCGGCGACAGATAGACGCTCGCCCCGTCGATGCCGCACATCTTTTGCACCAGCAACTGCAGAAACGGCGACAGCGTCCCGAGCGGCTCGTTCTTGAACGGCACTTTCACGCCCTTCGGCCGGCCGGTCGTGCCCGAGGAATAGAGCATGTCGTAGCCGACGATCTCGTCTGCGATCGGCGTCGCCGGCTGCGCGCTAATGGCCGCGTCCCAAGACTCCCAGCCCGAGGCGGCGGCGCCGCTCATGTAGCGCGCGGCGCCCGCGGGCAAGAGCGGCGCGAGCTTTTCCGCCACGGGGCGCAGCGCGTCGGAAACGACGAACAGCTTCGCGCCGCAGTCGCCGACGATGTAGGCGATCTCTTCCGGCACGAGATAGGTGCTGATGGCGGTATAGTAGACGCCGCTACGCTGCGCCGCCCAGCAGATTTCGAAAAAGCGCAGCGAATTCTCGAACAGCAGCGCCAGGTGATCGCCCGCCTTGAGACCGAGCGAGCGCAGCAATTGCGCGCCCCGGTTCGAGGCCGCGTCGAGCTGGCGATAGGAAAGCGTCTGGCCCGAGCCCGCCATGCGATAGACGATTTTGTCGCCTTGCGTGCGGGCGTGGTGCGAAGGGTGTTGCATCGTCCCGTCCTCCTTTTCTTTTCGGGCATTGTACGGGATCGGAGCGTGCGCGCTCTCTAGCAGCATGTCCGATGACGAGCGACGGTAATCGTCCGGGCGCCGCACTCCGACCGTTGGAAGGAGAGCGGTTTGGTACTATTGCCCAATTCAAATCAAAAGAAGGGGAGACAGGAAATGTTCAGGTTCATCGGCGCCATGCGCAAAATCAAACTGGCCGGGTTCGCGCTCTGCTTCGGCATCGCGGCGAGCGCCCAAGCGCAAGACGCAGCCTTGCTTGCAGCGGCAAAGGCGGAGCAGTCGGCGGTGCTCGAAACCTTGCGCAAGCTCACCGCCATGGACAGCGGCACCGGCCAAGTGGAGGGCATCGAGCAGGTCGCGTCTATCCTCGAGGGAGAGTTGAAAGCCATAGGTGCAAGCGTGGAACGCAAGGCGGTTCCGCCCTCGACCGGCCCCGCCCTGATCGGAAGGCTCGCGGGCAAAGGCCGCGCGCGGCTGATGATGATGGCCCACATGGACACGGTCTATCCCGCCGGCACGGCGCAGAAGCGGCCGTTCCGCATCGACGGCAACCAGGCCATCGCCCCGGGCATCGCCGATGCCAAGGGCGGCATCGCGGTGATCCTGCACAGCCTGAAGCTCCTCAAGGCGCGCGGCTTCGACAACTACGCCCAGATCACGGTGCTGTTCACGCCGGACGAAGAACGCGCGTCGCCCGGATCGCACGGCCTGATCGAGGCGCTGGCGCGGGAAAACGACACCGTGCTGTCCTTCGAGCCGACCACGGCGAAATTCGACATGGTGCTGCTCGGCACTTCGGGCACGGCCACGGCGCGCGTCGACGTCAAAGGCAAGGCCGCGCACGCCGGCGTGAATCCGGAACTCGGCGTCAATGCCCTGATGGAGCTGTCCGATCTGATGCTGCGCACCGCGGATCTCGACGACCCGAAGCGCATCGTCCGCTTCAACTGGACCATGGCCAAGGGCGGGGAGGTGTCGAACATCATCCCCGATTCCGCCTGGGCGAGCGCCGACGTACGCTACGCCTACGAAGACGATTTGAACCGCACCATCGCCACGCTGAAGGAGCGCATCGAGAAGAAACGGCTCGCGGCCGCCGAGGTCAAACTGACGGTGACCCAGGGCATGCCCGCGTTCAACGCCAACGCCGAGGGCCGGAAGCTCGCAGAGCGCGCCGTCGCGCTTTACGCGGAAGCCGGTGCCAAGCTCAATCTGCTCGAGCGCACGGGCGGCGGCACCGACGCGGCCTGGGCGGCGCGCTCGGGCAAGACGGTGCTGGAGAGCCTGGGCCTGCCGGGGTTCAACTTCCACTCGTCGAACGAGGAATACATCCTGGTGGACAAGATTGCGCCTAGACTTTACCTGGTCGCAAGACTGGTGACGGAGATCGCAGGCGCGAAGTAGCGAGGCGGACATGAGCTATCTGCGTCTGCGGCAAGTGTGTCTGGTCGCCCCGGCGTTGGAACCCGTCGTCGGCGACATTGCGGCGATCTTCGGGCTGAAGGTCTGCCATCGCGATCCGAACGTCGCGCGCTACGGACTGGAGAACGCGCTCTTTCCCGCCGGCGAGGCCTTCATCGAAGTGGTCGCGCCGACCCGCGCAGGCACGGCGGCGGGGCGCTTTCTCGAACGCCACGGCGGGCGCGGCGGCTACATGGTGATCCTCGACTGCGAGGACGCCGAGCGCAGGCGGGCGCATGCCGAGAGTATGGGCATCCGGATCGCGAATCTGATCGAGTACCAAGACTACACGGGGGTGCAGCTCCACCCGCGCGACACCGGCGCGGCGATGATCGAGTTCAACCACACCCGCGGCGGCGAGCGTCTGGACGGTCCATATCATCCCGCCGGTCCGAACTGGCAGAGCGCGGTGAGCGATGCGCTAACGTTGCGGCTTGTCGCGGTCGAGATCGAGGCCCCGGACCCGATGGCCTTCGGCGCGCGCTGGGCGGCGCTGCTGCAGCGGCCCAGGCTGGTCGAGGACCGCCGCTGCCGCATCGCGCTCGACGGCGGCGACATCCGCTTCCGCAAGACCGCCGACGCGAAGCAGGAAGCCCTGTTCGCGCGCATCGAACTCGAAGTGCGCGATCGCGCTGCAGTGCTCGATGCTGCCAAAGCGCGCGGCTATGCGGTAAAGAACGGCACGTTCGCGCTTGCCGGGGTGAAGTTCGCCCTCGCCGAAACGCATTGACGAGGTGAGCGCATGCCAAGAGCCCGTCGCGAAATTGATTTTGCGACGACTGACTTAGGGGAGCATGAGGGATGCGCCGCGAAGCAAGTCCCCTGAGGGGATATCCCCTCATTTCGTAACGCACTCTTCGCCTCGCGTTCCCCAAGTCGGGCCATAGCGTCTACTATTGCTGTCGGTTCCAGAACCATTCCGAGGAGCAGGTCCATGTCCGAACTCGAATCCTTCCGGCGCGAGACGCGCGCCTGGCTCGAGGCCAATTGCCCGCCGGAGATGCGCCGGCCGGTCGCGAGCGAATACGACATCTGCTGGGGCGGACGCCGGCCGAAGTTCCAGTCAGAGGCGCAGCGCCGCTGGATGCAGATCATGGCCGAGCGCGGCTGGACCGTGCCCGCCTGGCCCAAGGCCTACGGCGGCGGCGGCCTGTCCAAGGAAGAGGCTGCGATATTGAATCAGGAAATGCGCGCGCTCGGCTGCCGCCCGCCGCTGGCGAGTTTCGGCATTTGGATGCTGGGGCCGGCGCTGCTCGCGCATGGCACCGAGGAGCAGAAGCTCGAGCACCTGCCGAAAATCGCGCGTGGCGAAATCCGCTGGTGCCAGGGTTATTCGGAGCCCAATGCCGGGTCGGACCTGGCCTCGCTTGCGACCAAAGCCGAAGTGCAAGGCGGCGAGCTCGTCGTCAACGGCCAGAAGATCTGGACTTCTTACGCCGACCAGGCCGACTGGATATTTTGTCTGGTGCGCACCAGCACGGCGAAAAAGCACACCGGCATCAGCTTCGTGCTGTTCGACATGGAAACGCCGGGCGTGTCGACGCGCCCCATCGTGCTGATCTCGGGCAAGTCGCCGTTCTGCGAGACCTTCTTCGACAACGTCAAAGTGCCCTTGCGCAACGTGGTGGGTGAGATGAACGCGGGCTGGACCATCGCCAAGTACCTGCTCACCCACGAGCGCGAAATGATCGGCGGCATCGGCGAGCGCGCGGGAACCAAGCCGCTCGGGAAGTTCGCCGCCGACGCGGTCGGCCTGGACGAGCGCGGCCGGCTGCAAGAGGCGACGCTGCGCGCGCAGATCGCGAAATTCGAAATCGACGAGGCAGCGTTCCGCTGCCTGATGCAGGCCAGCGGCGACCGCGCGCGCCGCGGCATGGGCAATCCCGCCATGTCTTCGGCGTTGAAGTTCTATGGCGCGGAGTTGAACAAACGCCGCTGGGAGCTGATGGTCGCGGCCGCCGGCGCCGACGGCCTGGAGTGGGAAGGCGAGCGCTCGCGCGAAGGCGATGTGGCGCGCACCTGGCTGCGCAGCAAAGGCAATTCCATCGAGGGCGGCACCAGCGAAATCCAGCTTAACGTGGTCGCGAAGCGCATCCTCGGTCTGCCCGGCGTTTAATTTAGGGAAGAAGCAGATGGCACTCGTATTGAATGAAGAACAGGGCATGCTGCGCGACAGCGTCAACGCCTTCCTCGCCGAGCGCGCGCCGGTCGCGCATTTGCGGAAACTCCGCGATGCCCGCGATGCGACCGGCTTCGATCGCAAGTTGTGGCAGCAGTTTGCCGAGCAGGGCTATAGCGCCGTACTGGTGCCCGAAGCGAACGGCGGCCTGGGCCTGGGCGCGGTGGAGGCGGGCATCATCGGCGAGGCGCTGGGGCGGACGCTCGCGCCCACGCCTTTCCTTTCGACCGCCGTGCTCGCCGCGCGCACACTCGTTCGCTGCGGCTCGCAAGCACAGCTCCTATCGGCGATCGTCGCGGCGGAAACCGTGATCGCCATCGCCGTCGACGAGACCAGCAAACACCGGCCGGAGGCGATCGCGGCGAAGGTCACGCGCGAGGGCGGCGGCTGGCTTCTTTCCGGCGCGAAGAGCTTCGTCCTCGACGGCCACGTAGCCGAGCGCTTCATCGTCGCCGCGCGCACAGCCGAAGGCGGACTCGCGCTGCTCGTCGTCGATCCGCATGCGACGGGCGTGGCGATAGAGCGCACGCAAATGGTCGACGCGCACAATGCCGCGCGCTTGCGCTTCGACGCTGTGCGCCTAGGCGCGGATGCGCTGCTCGCGGAGGGAAACGCCGCCGAGGCCGTGCTCGCCGAAGCGCTCGACCTCGGCCGCGCGGTGGTCGCAGCGCAGCTCCTCGGCATCGCCGATGCGGTATTCGAGCGCACCCTCGCCTATCTCAAGGAGCGACGGCAATTCGACCGTGCCATCGGCGAATTCCAGGCGCTGCAGCACCGCGCCGCGGAGCTCTACATCGACATCGAGCTCACGCGCGCCCTCGTCCTCGCCGCGCTGCAGGCGATCGACGCAGACCCGGCAAAGAGCGCGCTGATCGTGGCGCAGGCCAAGGCGCACGCCTGCACCACGGCCAACCGCGCGGTGCAGGAAGGCGTGCAGATGCACGGCGGCATCGGCATGACCGACGAATTCGACATCGGCCTCTACATGAAGCGGGCGCGCACGCTGCAGGAGCTCTTCGGCGATGCCGGCTTCCACGCCGACTGCGTCGCGGCACTGAACGGCTACTGAGCGTAACTAGCGCTCGCGGCGGAAAAGCAACTTGCCGGCCGCTGCAAAAAAGGCGACAATCGCTGCCAATTATGCAGCAGACGCTTTCTTCCGTCCTTTTCCCCGGCTATCGTCGCCGCGTGCTCGGCCTGCTGCTGCTGCATCCGGACGAGGCGCTGCACGGACGAGAGATCGCGCGCCGCACGGGGCTCCCCTCGGGCACGCTCACGCGCGAACTCGTGCGTCTCGCGCGAGTGGGCCTGCTCAAGCGCGAGAAACGCGGTAACCAGTTGCTCTACAGCGCGGCGCGCGATTGCCCGGTGTTCGAAGAGCTGGCCGGCATTCTGCGCAAGACCTCGGGTGTAGTCGAAGTCCTCGCCGAAGCCCTCGCACCTGCTGAAGACCGCATCAAGACTGCATTCATCTACGGATCCATCGCCAGCGGGCAGGAACGTGCCGGCAGCGACGTCGATCTAATCATCATCGGCGACATCGGCTTTGCCGACGCGGTCAAGCTGCTCCATGGCTCGCAAAGTGCGCTTGGCCGTGAAGTCAATCCCAAGGTCTACTCGCTGAAAGAATGGGCAAGCAAGCGCGCCGCACCGGACGCCTTTCTGCGCGAAGTGCTCGGCAGGCCGAAGATGTTTGTGATCGGAAGCGAAGATGAGCTTGAAAAACCTCGTCGGGCGCAGCCTCGAAGCCGTCACGCCTGACCGGGCGAGCATCGGACGGTTGCTCGCAGCGGCGGAGCGCAACCTTGCCGACTACGAGGGCGACTCGGTGCCTGCGCAAACTGCGACGGAGTGTCTAGCCCAGGCGCAATAACTGCTCGCGGACGTGGAGGCGTGGCTTGCGACGAACAAACCGGCGCTGCTGTAGTCGATCTCTTTGTGCCGATAGCAGCGCGGCTATCGACCACCACCGCTCGTCGATTTCACTGAACACCGGCGAGCGTTCGAATTGAAGGTCCGCGACAGGAGTTGGAAATGGCGACGCTTTCGAACCGCTTCACCCGCAGCTTCAACATCACGCATCCGATCGTCTCCGCGCCCATGGCCTTCGCCGGCGGCGGTGCGCTCGCCGCGGCCGTCAGCCGCGCAGGCGGCCTGGGCCTGATCGGCGGCGGCTACGGCGATCCGGCTTGGATCGAGGAGCAGTTCGCCGCTGCGGGCAATGAGCGCATCGGCATCGGCTTCATCACCTGGTCGCTGCGCAAGTCGCCCTCTCTCCTCACCGACGCGCTGAAGCACCGACCCGCCGCGGTGATGCTCTCCTTCGGCGATCCGCGCCCCTTCGTGGACGAGATCCGCGCCGCCGGCGCGAAGCTCATCTGCCAGTGCCAGAACATGGAGCATGTGGAAGACGCGCTCGACGTCAAAGCCGACGTCGTCGTCGCGCAGGGCGCCGAGGCCGGCGGGCACGGCGCGCTGCGCGGCACGCTCACCATCGTGCCCGAGGCGGCGGATTTCATCGCCGCGCATTCGCCGGAAACTCTGCTCCTCGGCGCTGGCGGCCTAGCCGACGGACGCGGCCTCGCCGCGGCGCTGGTGCTCGGCGCGGACGGGGTGCTGATCGGCACGCGCCTGTGGGCATCCAAGGAGGCGTTGGTTGCGGAGCGCCATCATCAGGCGATCGTCGAGACGAACGGCGACGGCACGCTGCGCACCCGCGTCGCCGACATCGCGCGCCAGCTCCCCTGGCCGCGGGGATTCACCGCACGCATCCGGCGCAACGCCTTCACCGAGCGCTGGCACGGCCGCGAAGAAGAGCTGGAAAAGAACGTTGCCGTCGAAGGTCCGCGCTACCGCCAGGCCTTCGCCGCGGGCGACCCCGACAACGCCGCCGTCTGGTTCGGCGAAGCAGCGGGCATGATCGGCGCCATCGAACCGGCTGGCGTCATCGTCGAGCGCATGGTGGCCGAGGCGGCCGAGCGCCTCGCGCGCCACGGCGGCGCAAGCATCGCTTGAAACCATCGGTCCGCGGCTCAGCCGTTCGCGCTCATTGCCGGCGACCGGCTCCGCGTTTCGTTATAGACTTTCGACGCGAAATCTAATTTGGAGGAGGTTATGGCAGAGCAGTTCAACAATCTATTTTCCATCAAGGGCAAGACAGCCCTGGTGACGGGCGGATCGCGCGGCATCGGCGAGATGATCGCCGCGGGCTTTCTCGCGAGCGGCGCCAAGGTCTACATCTCTTCGCGCAAGGCCGATGCCTGCGAAGCGACGGCGAAGCGCCTCGCCCAGGAATACGGCGGCGAGTGCATCGCGCTGCCGGCGGACCTGTCGCAGATGGCGGGCGTGGAAGCACTGGCGAAGCGCCTCGCCGAGCGCGAATCGAAACTCGACATCCTGATCAACAACGCAGGGGCGTCCTGGGGTGCGCCGCTCGAGAGCTTCCCCGAGGTCGGCTGGGACAAGGTGATGGACACCAACGTGAAGGGGATATTCTTCCTCACGCAGAAGCTGCTGCCGCTATTGCGCGCCGCGGCGAGCGCCGCGAGCCCGGCGCGCGTGGTCAACATCGGCTCGATCGACGGACTCAAGTCTTCGATCTTCGACGCCTTCTCCTACGGCGCATCCAAGGCCGCGGTGCACCACCTCACGCGCTTCATGGCCTCGCACCTCACCAAGGAACACATTCTGTTCAACGCCATCGCGCCCGGGCCGTTCCCGACTTGGATGCTCTCCACCGGTGTGGGTTTCGGCGGCAAGACCGAAGGCGTCGACTGGAACGTGGTGGGACAACGCAACCCGAGCGGCCGCGTCGGCAACGCGCAGGACATCGCGGGCCTCGCGATCTTCCTCTGCTCGCGCGCCGGAGAATACGTCGTCGGCCAGGTCATCGCCTGCGACGGCGGCGTGGTTGGAACGTCCTGAGGCCGGAGCGGCTAGCCGACGGTCAGCACGATTTTGCCGAAATGCGCGTTGGCGCGCATGTGCGCCAACGCCGCTGCGGCCTCGGGCAGGGGAAACGCGCGGTCGATCGGCAGGCGCAGTTTCCCCGCCTCGATCGCGTCCCGCAGATCGGCGCGCATGCGGCGGTTGATCTCGCGCACTTCTTCGACCGAGCGCGTGCGGAAGGTGACGCCGATGTAGTCGATGCGCTTCAAGGCGTGCAGGTCGTAATCGAACTCTCCCTTCGCGCCGCCGAGCCGGCCGACGTTGACGATGCGGCCGAGCACGCGCGCGGCGCGCATGTTCGCGTTCGCCACGCTCGCCGACACCTGGTCGATGATGAGATGCACACCCTTCCCATCGGTCGCGGCGAGCACCGCATCGGGCCAGGCAGGATCGGCGGTGTCGATGGCGAGGTCGGCGCCGAACTGCTTGAGCTTCTCCCGCCGCATCTCGTTAGTCGAGCTACCGATCACGAGGGCCGCGCCCATGTGCTTCGCGATCTGCAGCGCCATGAGGCCGACGCCCGAGCTCGCGCCCTGGATCAGCACGCTCTCGCCCGCGGCGAGCCGGCCCGCGGTGACGAGCGCGTTGTGCATGGTCTGCAGCGCAACGGGTAGCGTCGCCGCCTGCTCGAAGCTCATGTTCGCTGGGATGGGCGTCGCGCGGCCCCAGTCCGCGACGGCGAATTCGGCGAAGCCCGCCGCGCCCGCGCACATCACGCGATCGCCTGGCTTGATCTCGCGCACTTCCGCGCCGACCTCGGCCACCTCGCCCGCGAACTCCATGCCGACGATCGTCCCCGGCCCGCCGATCGAGCCGTGCTTGTGCCCCGCGGCGACGCCCAGGTCCGCGCGGTTGAGTCCGCAGGCGCGCACGCGCACGAGGATTTGGTTGGGTGCGGGGATTGGCGCCGGCATCTCCCGAGCTTCAACTCCGGTCCGAGTCACTAATACTGCCTTCATCTGTCTCTCCAAGTTACTGCAGATCGCACTTTAGCGTGAAGCGGAAAATGCTTTCAAGCAGCTGCGCGTATGCATTGCCGATCATTCTGCATTACACGTATTGTCGGGTTGCGGTTCGACAGGAAATTCGACGACTCATGACGATTGTTGAATCGGCGCGAGTGCCGTATTCGAACGCAAGGATCTGTAAATGGCCATAAGGGGACGTGCAATGCGATGGCGAATGGCCTTCCGAACCAGTTCGTCCTTATATTCCTCGGGCAGCATGTGATCCCATACTGCCCCCGCCTCGAACAGCGCATTGGTGACTTGCCTGCGCGAGCAGCAGCGCACGGCGTCGACCAGCACTTCGAACACGTTCTGCTTGGCGATCACAGCCTGCTGTAGACACGCGAGCTTGTGGCGAATCGCTGCAAGCCGTTTGCCGCGCAAACACGCTCAGTGGTCGATGATGAGATTGATTGGAGCCGGAACCTGTATGCCGAACCCCTGTGCGTAATCGACTCCAGCTTCTCGCAGATGGGCAAGGATCTCGTTCGTTTCGACAAATTCGCCAATCAGCTCGAACCCGACCGCCTTCGCAATGCTCACCATCGCGCCGAGTTTCTTGCGTGAAGACGGGCTGGACGGGAGACTGCGCACGATCCCGCCGTCCACTTTCACGAAGTCGGGCCGCATGGCCGCGAGCGAGGACAGCGACACGGAGCGACGGCCGAAACCGCTAATCGCAAACCGGCAACCCACGGCCCTCAGGGAAGCAATGAACGCATCGACGACTTCCGGACGGTCGAGTGCGTGGTCCTCGCTTATTTCGATGACGAGCGCCTCGTGCGACACCTCGGAACGCGCGAACTCCGCAACGAGTTCCGGGACGAACTCCGGGTCGCCAAGCGTCTGCGCGGAGATATTGATGCACAAGCGCGGCACGCGCGGCGCTCGGGCGAGGCGCGCCAGCGACTGGCGTGCCACCCAGCGGTCGAGCTTGGGCAGCAGGCGAAAATGTGCGAATAGCGGCAGGAAGCCGCCGGGGGGCAGATAGACGGCCTCGTCCTCCTGCAGCCGCACCAGCACCTCCGCCATGGGGAAGCCCTGCTCGCCGCGCAGCGCGAGGATGGGCTGCGCATAGAGCACGAGCTCGTCGCGCTCGAGCGCGCGCAACAGCCGCTTGGGCGGATCCTCCCAGCCCATGAAGTCCTGGTTCAGCTGCTGCAACAGCTCTTCTACTTCGTGCGGCGCCTTGGCTTGGGACATGGCCGGGATTCTAGCGCCTAACCCGGCCCGGCTGCACCTGCGAGGTACAATTCCACGCGTTCGCCGCCACGGCAGGAGAAAGACGAAGCCCAGCTTGCAGGCTGCGCGTCGGCCAATGGCCGCGCTCTTGCCCGGAGCCCCAGGCAAGCCCGCCGACGGCGCCGAAGGCGTTCCGGCGGCGCCCGCCCGAGATCCGGGCGACGCGCTCGGGCGACCGCGACAAGGCGTCGAAAAGAAATTGGCTACGCTTTCCGATATTCCTACTGCAAGCCCTTCAAGGAGACAGCAAATATGAATTCTGCTACGGAGAAGACGGGGCTACAGCTTCGTTCCTTGGTCAAGAAAAGCGGCGAGCTGGAGATTTCGCTGATCAGCGTCCAGATGCCGGTCCCGCAGGCGGACGAAGTCGTGATTCGCGTCGAGGCCACGCCGATCAACCCCTCCGATCTGGGGCTGCTCTTCGGCGCAGCCGACATGAGCACGGCGCGGCGCTCCGGCTCGGCCGCGTCGCCGGTGATTACGGCGAGCATTCCCGAAGCCATGATGAAGGGGATGGCCGGCCGCGTCGACCAGTCCATGCCCGTCGGCAACGAGGGGGCGGGCGTGGTCGTGGCCGCCGGCGCGTCCGACGAGGCGCAGGCGCTGCTCGGAAAGATGGTGGCGACCGTCGGCGGCGCCATGTACGCCCAGTACCGCAGCGCGAAGGCCAAGCAATGTCTCGTGCTCCCGGCGGGAACGACCGCCGCCGAAGGCGCCTCCTGCTTCGTCAACCCGCTCACTTCGCTGGGCATGGTGGAGACCATGCGGCTCGAAGGCCACAAGGCTCTGGTGCACACCGCGGCCGCGTCGAACCTGGGCCAGATGCTCAATAAGATATGCCTGGCCGACGGCGTTGGCCTGGTGAACATCGTGCGCTCGCGCGAGCAGGCGGATTTGCTCAAGGCCCTGGGGGCACGCTATGTCTGCGACTCCAGCGCACCGAGCTTCATGCAGGACCTCACCGAGGCGATCGCCGCCACCGGAGCGACCCTGGCCTTCGATGCCATCGGCGGCGGCAAGCTCGCCGGGCAGATCCTCACTTGCATGGAAGCCGCGCTCAACCGATCGGCCAAGGAGTACAGCCGCTACGGGTCATCCACCCATAAGCAGGTCTACATCTACGGCAGCCTAGACACCGGCCCGGTCATCATCAACCGCGCCTTCGGCATGGCCTGGGGCGTGGGCGGCTGGCTGCTGTGGCCGTTCATGCAAAGGATCGGTCCTGCCGGCGCGCAGAAGTTGAGGGAGCGCGTGGTCGCAGAACTCAAGACGACTTTTGCCAGCCACTACACCAAAGAGATTTCGCTGGCGGAAACACTGAGCCTGGAAGAGATCGCGGTGTACGGCAAACGCGCGACGGGGGCGAAGTACCTGATCAATCCGAATAAGGGAAAGTAGTTCGCGTCCGACAAAGTTAGGCGATTACTGATCAGCTCAGACGTTAAGTTCGAGCCCTGGTCGGCTCGCCGATCCGGGCTCGAACCCGGACAATTAGGATTCACACACTTCCGGAAGTTACAAGTCTTGAACGTACCGGAAAGCGGAGCAGCGAGACTGCTACATGCTCCGCCGGTACTGCCCCCCCACCTCGAACAGCGCATTGGTGATCTGCCCGAGCGAGCAGCAGCGCACGGCGTCGACCAAGACTTCGAACACGTTCTGATTCGCCATCACCGCCTGCTGCAGGCGCGCGAGCATGGGGCCGGACTCGTCCTTGTGCCGCGCCTGGAAGTCGCGCAGGCGCTTCAACTGGCTTTGCTTTTCTTCTTCGGTCGAGCGGATGAGCTCGATCTTCTGCGGCACCGGCTCGCCGTGCGGATTGCGGAAGGTGTTGACGCCGATGATGGGGTACGAGCCGTCGTGCTTCTTGTGCTCGTAATACATCGACTCTTCCTGGATCTTGCCGCGCTGGTAGCCGGTCTCCATGGCACCGAGCACGCCGCCGCGCTCCGAGATCGCCTCGAACTCCTTCAGCACCGCTTCTTCGACGAGATCGGTGAGCTCCTCGATGACGAACGCGCCCTGGTTCGGGTTTTCGTTTTTCGCCAGGCCCCATTCGCGGTTGATGATGAGCTGGATCGCCATGGCGCGGCGCACCGACTCCTCGGTCGGGGTGGTGATCGCCTCGTCGTACGCATTCGTGTGGAGGCTATTGGTATTGTCGTAAGTCGAGATCAGCGCCTGCAGCGTGGTGCGGATGTCGTTGAACGCGATTTCCTGGGCGTGCAGCGAGCGGCCGCTCGTCTGCGAGTGGTACTTGAGCTTCTGGCTGCGCTCGTTCGCGCCGTAGCGGTTCTTCATCGCCACCGCCCAGATGCGGCGCGCGACGCGGCCGATGACGGTGTACTCAGGGTCCATGCCGTAGCTGAAGAAGAACGACAGGTTCGGCGCGAAGTCGTCGATGTGCATGCCGCGGGCGAGGTAGGCTTCCACAAACGTGAAGCCGTTCGCAAGGGTGAAGGCGAGCTGCGAGATCGGGTTCGCGCCGGCCTCGGCGATGTGATAGCCCGAGATTGACACCGAGTAGAAGTTCTTGACGTTGTGGTGAACGAAGTATTCCTGGATGTCGCCCATCACCTTCAACGAAAACTCGGTGGAGAAGATGCAGGTGTTCTGCCCCTGGTCTTCCTTCAGGATGTCGGCCTGCACCGTGCCGCGCACGGTCGATAGCGTCCACGCCTTGATCTTGTCGTACTCGTCCTCGGTCGGATCGCGCGCGTTGTCGGCGCGGAACTTCTCAACCTGCTGGTCGATCGCCGTGTTGAGGAACATTGCGAGCATGGTCGGCGCCGGGCCGTTGATGGTCATTGACACCGAGGTGTTCGGGCTGCACAGGTCGAAGCCGTCGTAGAGCACTTTCATGTCGTCGAGCGTCGCGATCGACACACCGGAATTCCCCACCTTGCCGTAGATGTCCGGGCGCTCGTCCGGCTCGTAGCCGTAGAGGGTTACGCTGTCGAAGGCGGTGGAGAGGCGCTTCGCCGGCATGCCCTCGGACACGCGCTTGAAACGGCGGTTGGTGCGGAAGGCGTCGCCCTCGCCCGCGAACATGCGCGTCGGGTCCTCGTTCTCGCGCTTGAAGGCGAACACGCCCGCGGTGTAGGGAAACGACCCGGGCACGTTCTCGAGCAAAAGCCACTTCAACAGCTCTCCGTGGTCCTCGTAGCGCGGCAGCACTACCTTGCGGATGGTGGTGCCGGAGAGCGATTGAGTCGTGAGCTTGGTGCGCAGCTCCTTTTCCCTGATCTTCACCACGTACTCGTCGCCCGCGTAGGCGGCCTGCATCTGCGGCCACATTTCGAGAAGCTTCTTCGAGCGCGCCTCGAGCTTCGCCTCGCGCGCTTCGGCGAGCTTCAGGACCGTGTTCTTCGCGCCGTCGCGCGTCGAGTCGTCGTCGTGCAGCATGCGCGCGGTCTCGCGCAGCTGCTGGCGCTCGCGCGCGAGCTTCGCCTGTTCCTTGGCGTGAGCGTGGTAGCTGCGCAGGCATTCGGCGATTTCGGCGAGGTAGCGCACGCGCGCCGGCGGCACCAGCGCCGCCTGGCCGCTCGATGCATGCACCGAGACATGCGCGAGCTTGCCCGGCTTCGATTTGAGTCCGTGCTCGACGAGGCCAGGCAGCAGCGCCTGATACAGCGCGGTGACGCCGTCGTCGTGGAAGTGCGCAGCGATGGTGCCGTAGACCGGCATGGTCTCGGGCGGAAACTTGAAGGCGTCGTGGTTCCGCTGGTACTGCTTGCGCACGTCGCGCAGCGCGTCGGCCGCGCCCTTGCGGTCGAACTTGTTGATGGCGACGAAGTCGGCGAAGTCGAGCAT
>CAZMGP010000045.1:0-40969 GCA_964565875.1 uncultured Enterobacteriaceae bacterium | reverse complement strand
CGTGCGGCAGATGGTGCCCGTGACCGTGGTGGTGCGGATCATGGCCATGATGGCCATGAGGCAGATGGTGCCCGTGACCGTGGTGGTGCGGATCATGGCCATGATGGCCGTGAGGCAGATGGTGCCCGTGGCCATGGTGGTGCGGATCATGTCCGTGATGCGGCGGAATGTGGTGATGCCCGTGGCCATGCCCATGGTGGAAGGGATCGTGGCCGTGGTGCCCGTGCCCGAGCAAGTCCTGCAGGTGATGCGCTATGTCCTGCGGAGAGCGCCCTCCGTCGTTTAGTTTCGGATTGGTGCTGCCGACTCCGCCAGCAACCCGATCCAAATCGTCCGCGCTCAGTTCGTCTGCTTGTTTCCTTTGATGATCACCTTCGCCTTCATGTGAGCCCCTATCCTTAGCAAATTTGTTTGCCTCCATGTTGTTTTTTGCGGTTTTTCGGGTTGCCGGATATGCAGTCCCGGCCGGCATCCGGTCCAAAATCCGATTGAGACTAACTCTTAATCGGAAATCGAAATGTATACTAACTCCAGCAACTATATCAACAAAGAACTGTGAAATATTTCACGCTCGAATTCGAGCCAGCATTCGACTGCGCCAGATAATGAGTACGGTCGTAGGCCGAATTCGGCAAGATTACCAATCAACGTTAAATATATTGTGTAATTATTTAATTTTTATTAAACAATCAAGCACAATATCTAGCGCTAGGCGCCATCTGCCGCCTTCGCTCCTGCTTTCAGTCGCAGAGCGATGATCCAGGCCATGACCGGCGTTTCGCCGTTGTATTCGTGGATGTCCTTCTCGGCCAGTTCGACCGCGAAACCTGCCGCCGCAGCCTGCTCGCGCACGTAGCCCAGGCTGTGCGAGTAGCAGGAATAGGAATTGACGGTTACGCCCTCCCCTTCATCGTAGGGAAACAGGGTAAAGATGAAGAGCCCCTCCGAGCGCAAGGCCCTCGCGGCCGCTGCGAACACCGGCCGCAAGTCGCCGATGTGGATCAAGGTTGCCGCCGAAGTGATCGCGTCGTAGGCACGCGGCTTGGACTCCATGTAAGCGACCAGGTCGCCTTGCGCCAAACTATCGTAGATCTTCTTGTTGGACGCCTTCTCCAGCATAGGCGCGGACAGATCGACGCCGTCCAGTCGGGTGGCGCGCTCGCGCACGAGAATCCCCACTAGCCCAGTGCCGCAGCCGGCATCGAGGATGCTCATCTTCTGCGTCGCACCCTCTTTCAGTCGCGCCAGGGCGTTGGCAACCATGTCGGCCCCGCGATAGGGTCGCTCCGACGCCGTGGTCTGGTCCCAATAGGTGGCGCGGGAATGGTAGAGCCGGCCAAGGTAGTTATCCGGCGCGCGCTCTGGTGCGATGGCGATGCCCAGATGAGCGAGATACAGCCCGACGCCCATGGTGTCATCGGGGCTCGAGTCCATATAGCGCCGGAAGTGTTCGAGCCCCTGTTCGCGCTCGCCGCGGTCGATGCAGACTACGCCCAGCAGGTAGTGTGGATAGGGCAGGCTGTCGTCCAGGCGCAATGCGGTGTTCGCCTCCGCCTCTGCCTCGTCGCGCTTCTCCTGGTGGAACAGGATTTCGGCCAAGCGCGAATGAATTCCCGCATCCTCGGGCGCAAGACGCGCGGCTTCGCGCGCGACCGCTTCCGCTTCGGCGTAACGCCGCGTCTGCACCAGGATCGATGTCAGGGCAAGCTGGCTGGGGAAGAAGCTCGGCTCGAGCGAAACTGCCTCGCGCGCCTCGGCTTCGGCCGCTTGAGTGCGGCCATAGGAAGCCAAGGCGTAAGCCAGTTCGATATGCGCTTCGATCCAACGCGGACTGCTCGCCACCGCCCGCTGAAAAGCGGCGATCGATTCGGCGGTCTTTTCTCCCCGGCGCAGCGCCAGGCCCAGATAATAATGGGCAGTCGCCGCATCGGGCGACGCCGAGATGGCTCGCCGCAAGTAGTCCTCTGCCTCGGCGAGGCTGCCGTGCCCGTAAGCAATGCGTCCGAGACCGATGAGCGCATCGGCGAAATCGGGGCGCAGCTTGACGGCCGCACGCAGTGCATCGGCCGCCGCATCTTCCTTGTCCGTTTCCAACAAGGAATCGCCCAAGGCGTAAAAGGCGTCGGCGCTGTCCGGCTTCAGCCGCACCGCCTCCTTGAGCGCGCCGGCCGCCGCCCGATGGCGACGCTGCTGCACCAGCGCGAGACCGAGGTAGTAATGCGCGGTGTAGCTGTTCGGTTCGGCGTGCGCGGCAACAGCGCAAGTCGCGACCGCTTCTTCGATCCGCTGCAGCCGGAACAGCGCTTGCACGAGATTGGCGAGCGCCTCGCTCCATGACGGGTCGAGCGACAGGGCGCGGTAATACGCCGCCGCCGCTTCGTCGATGCGCATCTGGCCCCACAGCGCATTGCCCAGCCGGTTCCACAGCTGCGCATCTTCCGGCTCGTGCGACAGCATTTCGCGTATGGCCGCTTCGGCCGCGAGCCAGCGGCCCGCGCGCACCGCGTCGTCGACGGCGCCGAAACGCGATACCGTCTTGGCAACGGCAGACGGACGATTCTGCATAGTGGCTCCTTCTGGCTGGAATCCGCGCATCCCCGCGCTCTGCTGGCGCCGGTGATGCGAGTTCGCTTAGCGCCCGGTCGGCCGGGCTAAGGGCGCAATATTAGCCGACATTTCGCTGGCGTTCAGCTGCGACCGAAATCGGCGCGGATTCCCCAGATGCCGCGAGCCGATGCCGCCGGCCTCACTCCCATTCGATCGTCGCGGGCGGCTTGCCGCAGATGTCGTAGACGACGCGGTTGATGCCGCGCACTTCGTTGATGATGCGATTGGATACGCGGCCGAGGAGCTCGTGCGGCAAGTGCGCCCAGTGCGCAGTCATGAAGTCCTGCGTCTGCACCGCGCGCAAGGCGACGACGTATTCGTAGGTGCGGCCGTCGCCCATCACTCCGACCGCCTTCACCGGCAGGAACACCGCAAAAGCTTGGGACGTCTTGTCGTACCAGCTCGCGCCTTTTTCGTCCTGCGCCGCGCGCAACTCCTCGATGAAAATGGCATCCGCGCGGCGCAGCAGCTCCGCATACTCCTTTTTCACTTCGCCGAGGATGCGCACGCCCAGCCCCGGCCCGGGGAAAGGATGACGGTACACCATGTCGTGCGGCAAGCCGAGGGCGATGCCCAGTTCGCGCACTTCGTCCTTGAACAGTTCGCGCAACGGCTCGAGCAGCTTCAGATGCAGCGTGTCGGGCAGGCCGCCGACGTTGTGGTGCGACTTGATATTGGTCGCCTTCTTCGTCTTCGCGCCGGCCGATTCGATGACGTCGGGATAGATGGTGCCCTGGGCGAGCCACTTGGCGTTCTTGATCTTGGCAGCTTCGCGCTGGAATACTTCGACGAATTCGCGGCCGATGATCTTGCGCTTCTGCTCCGGGTCGGCGAAGCCGGCGAGCTTGCCCATGAAATCGGCGCTGGCATCGACGTGGATCACTTTCACGCCCAGGTTGCGCGCGAAGGTCGCCATCACCTGCTCCGCCTCGTTCAGTCGCAACAGGCCGTGATCGACGAAGACGCAGGTGAGCTGCGCGCCGATGGCGCGGTGGATCAGCGCTGCTGCGACCGAGGAGTCGACCCCGCCCGAGAGGCCGAGTATCACCTCGTCCTTGCCCACCTGTTCGCGGATGCGCGCGATCGCCTCGGCCACGTAATCGGGCATGTTCCAGTCGCCGCCGCAGCCGCAGATGTCGGCGACGAAGCGCCTGAGCATCGCCGCGCCCTGCAGCGTGTGCGTCACTTCCGGATGAAATTGCACGGCGTAGAAGCACCGCGCCTCGTCCGCCATCGCGGCGATGGGGCAGGCCTCGGTCGAAGCCATGAGCTTGAAGCCCGGCGGGAGTTCGGTGACCTTGTCGCCGTGGCTCATCCACACCTTAAGCATGCCGTGCCCTTCCGGCGTGCGGAAATCCTCGATGCCCTCGAATAGTCGCGTGTGGCCGCGGGCGCGCACCTCGGCGTAGCCGAATTCGCGTACCTTGCCCGCCTCCACCTTGCCGCCCAGTTGCTCGGCCATGGTCTGCATGCCGTAGCAGATGCCGAGCACCGGCACGCCAAGTTCGAATACCGCTTGCGGCGCGCGCGCGGTGGTGTCCTCGGTCACCGACATGTAGCTGCCGGAGAGGATCACGCCACTCGCCCCGAAGTCGCGCACGAAGCGCTCACCGACGTCGTAGGGATGGATCTCGCAGTACACCTTCGATTCGCGTACACGCCGCGCGATCAGTTGGGTGTACTGCGCGCCGAAATCGAGGATCAGGATTTTCTGGTGCATTTTTCGCTCTCGGGAATCTGTAACAACACGAGGGGATATTTCCCCTCGTGCTCCCCTAATTCGGGCCGCAACGACCTTCGTTGCGGGCATTTCGAAAAACACAAAGGCCGGTCGTGCGCCTCGGTCACGATCGGCCTTCATGGTCAAGCCGTGCGGGCTTACTCGATTTGGTAATTCGGGGCCTCTTTGACGATCTGCACGTCGTGCACATGCGACTCGCGCATGCCCGCCGAGGTAATTTCGACGAATTCCGTCTTGGTGCGCATATCGCGGATGGTGGCGCAGCCGCAGTATCCCATGCTCGCGCGCAAGCCCCCGACCATCTGGAAGATGATGCTGACCACACTGCCTTTGTAAGGCACGCGGCCCTCGATGCCTTCGGCGACGAGCTTGTCGGCGTTATTGGCTGGATCCTGGAAATAGCGGTCGGCCGCGCCCTCCTGCATCGCCGCGAGCGAACCCATGCCGCGGTAGAGCTTGTACGAACGCCCTTGGTAGAGAATGGTTTCGCCCGGCGCCTCTTCCGTGCCGGCAAAGATGCTGCCCATCATCACCGTGTTCGCGCCGGCCGCGATGGCCTTCGCCACGTCGCCCGAGTAGCGCACGCCGCCGTCGGCGATGAATGGCACGTCGGTGTCCTTCAAAGCGGAATAGACGTTCTGCGCGGCCGATATCTGCGGCACGCCCACGCCGGCGACCACGCGCGTGGTGCAGATCGAGCCCGGCCCGATGCCGACCTTGATGCCGTCGGCGCCGTGATCGACGAGCGCCTTGGCGCCCGTGGCGGTGGCGATATTGCCGCCGATCACTTCCACCTGCGGATAGTTCTTCTTCACCCACTGCACGCGGTCGAGCACGCCCTGCGCGTGGCCGTGGGCGGTGTCGACCACGATCACGTCGGCTCCCGCCTCGACCAGATGTTCGATGCGCTCCTCCGTGCCTTCGCCCACCCCGACCGCTCCGCCCACGCGCAACTTGCCCTGCTCGTCCTTGCTTGCAAGCGGATGCTCCGTCGCCTTGAGGATATCCTTCACCGTGACCAGCCCGCGCAGCGCAAAGCCGTCGTTTACCACCAGCACGCGCTCGAGCCGGTACTTGTGCAGCAGCGACCTCGCCTCCTCGGCGCTCGCGCCCTCCTTGACGTAAATCAGGCGCTCGCGCGGCGTCATGATGGCGCGCACCGGCGCATCCAGATTGGTTTCGAAGCGATAGTCGCGGTTGGTGACCATGCCGACGACCTTACCGTGCTCGACCACCGGGAAACCGGATACGCGGTACTGCTGCGTCAGCGCGAGCAGCTCGCGCACGGTGATGTCGGGGGAAACCGTAAGCGGGTCGCGCACCACGCCGGATTCGAAACGCTTGACCTTGAGCACTTCGGCCGCCTGCGCTTTGGCCGAGAGATTCTTGTGGATGATGCCGATGCCGCCTTCCTGGGCGATGGCAATCGCCAGGCGCGACTCGGTCACGGTGTCCATCGCCGCCGAAACCAGCGGAATGTTGAGTTCGATCTTGCGCGTCAGCCGTGTCTTGAGGGAGACGTCGCGCGGGAGGACTGTCGAGTGGGCGGGAACGAGCAGGACATCGTCGAAGGTCAGCGCTTTCTGAATGACGCGCATAGGGCAGAACTCCTAGCCACAAAACGAAATTATACGCGCTTACCCGAAGCGGGCAAATGGGCGGCCCCCAAAAAAAGACCGATTCTTGCCTGCGGATGCATTTGACGCGATGGCGGAAAGCCGTTATTTTCGAATCAGTTAAGAACTCACAAGGCCAGATCTCATGAAACGACTCGCGCTGACAATTGGGCTCGTCCTGATGTTCGGCTTGCCCGCGTTTGCCCAGACGTACAAATGGATCGACCAGAACGGGAAGGTCCAGTACTCGGATACCCCGCCGCCGAGCAACATCAAGTCCGATCGCCTGCGCATTCCGGCGCATGCGCCGGACGCACCGCCGCCGAGCGCTGCCAAGGGTGCGGCGAAGGACGCAGCCAAGGGCGGCCCGAAGACGACGGCCGAGCAGGAGCAGGCATTCCGCAAGCGCCAACTCGATTCGTCCAAGGCCGAGCAGGAGCAGGAGCAGAAACAGGCGGAAGCCACACGCGAGGCGGAGAATTGCCGGCGCGCGCGTGCCGCGCTCACCAACCTGCAGATCGGCGGGCGGCAGATGCGCATCGACGAGAAAGGCGAGCGCGTGTTTCTCGACGACGCCCAGATTGCCCAGGAAACCGCCCGCGCACAGCAGGAAGTGGCGCAGGCCTGCAAGTAGGGTCTAGCTGCGCCGCTTCGCGGCGCGCGCGCGCCGCGCTTCCTTGGGATCCGCGATCAAGGGCCGGTAGATTTCGACGCGGTCGCGGTGACGCAGCCTGGTCTGTGGCGTCACCGGCCGTCCCCACACCCCTACCCGTTCGAGTCTTATCTCTGCTAGGCGATCGAGTAGTCCGCTCGCCTCGATTGCGTCGAGCACCGTACTCCCGTCCGGAAGCTCCAGTGCCACGCACGCTTGCGTCTCCGCCAGGGCATAGACGACCTCGATCGCGATGCTCATCCCGCCCTGTGAAGATGCAGCGCGCGCTTGACGAAGACTTCGACGAAGGTATTGGCGATGTGGCTGAACACCGGTCCGGCGATTCTGTCCACCAGCTTGCCCGAGAGCTCGTAGCTGAGGCGGAATTCGATTTTGCAGGCATGCTCGGCGAGCGGGATGAAGCGCCAAAAGCCGTCCAGATGCTTGAACGGACCGTTCACCAGCGTCATGTCGATTTGCGCGCCGGGCTCCATCTGGTTCTTGGTCGTGAAATGCAGCCGCAGTCCGTGATAATTCACATGCAGCGTAGCCAGCGCGTTGCGCTCGTCCGCGCGCTTGATTTCGGTGGCGCTGCACCAAGGCAGGAATTGCGGATAGGACTCCACGTCTCCGACCATCGCATACATCTCGGCGGCGCTATGCCCGACCAGGACGGATTTTTCCACTACGGCCATGACGGCACGACGCAGCTGTTAAAATTATAGGATTGTACCAATACTCCTCCCATGACGATCGCTCAAAACAAGAAAGCATTCCACGACTACTTCATCGAGGAACGCTATGAGGCCGGACTGGTGCTGGAAGGATGGGAAGCCAAGGCCATCCGTTCCGGGCGTGTGCAGTTGAAGGACGCCTACGTTCTCGTTCGCGGCGGCGAACTGTATATGGTGGGAGGCCATATCAGCGCATTGCCCACGGCGTCGACCCATGTGCATCCCGATCCCACCCGAACGCGCAAGCTGCTGCTTCACGCCGAGGAGATCGAACACCTGATCGGCAAGGTCGAGCGCGCCGGCTACACCCTGGTGCCCCTGGACATGCACTACAAGAACGGCAGGATCAAGATCGAGATCGGGCTCGCCCGCGGCAAGAAGCAGCACGACAAGCGCGAGACCGAAAAGAAACGCGACTGGGACCGCGAGAAGCAGCGCCTCATGCGCTCCGCGAGCAAGAGTTAGGAAGATTCAACCCCGCTGGCGAAGCTGCTCGAACAGGCAGATCGCTGCCGCCGCGGCGACGTTGAGCGATTCGGTTTTTCCCGGCATGGGGATGCGCACCTGTTCCGCCGCCAATGCGCTCAGTTCGGCGCTCACGCCTGCGCCTTCGTTGCCGAACACCCAGGCGAGCGGTCCGCGCAGATCCGTTGCGTAGAGTGATTTCGCGGCATGACCGCTCGCGCAGATGAGCCGCCCGGCGAGCCTGTCCGCAGCGAGCGCGAGATCGCAGTTGTCGAATAGGTCGAGGCTGAAATGTGCGCCCATCCCTGCGCGCAGCACCTTGGGCGACCAGGCGAAGGCGCAGCCTCGCGAGAGCAGCACGCTGCGTATGCCGGCGGCTGCGGTGCTGCGCAGGATGGAGCCGAGATTGCCAGCGTCCTGGATGTTTTCCAGCATAACGCAGCGCTCGATCGACGCCGGCAGCGGCCCCGCAACCGGGGTGTGGATGAGCGCGATCACCCCCGTAGGCGTCGCCACCTGCGCGATGTCGTTGAATAGGGCATCGGCGAGCACCAGCGCGCCCTGCCCGAATTCGCCGCGGGCGAGTTCGGCCGCCTCGGCGTTGTCCATGCCGGATTCGCTCAGGATGAGCTGTTGCGGCCTGCCGCCGCTGGCACGGTAGGCGGCGATCAGATGCGCGCCGTCGAGAAGCGCGAGCCCGAGCTTGCGTCGCTCCCGTGTCGAGGTGGCGAGGCGGTGCAGTGCCTTGAAGCGCGCATTGTCGCGCGAATGCACGTGCATCAGCTGTCGATCGCGCATGTGCGAAAGCCGGCAAAAATGTCTCCGCGGTCCGGCGTGTAGAAATTGCGCCAGGTGTTGCGGATCAGGCGCGCGGGCGTCGCGAAGCTGCCGCCGCGCAGTACCATGTGCGTGCCGAACCAGGGCTGGGAGTATTCCTTATAGGGATCGGCGACGAAGCCGGGAAACGGTGCGAAAGGCGTGCCGGTCCATTCCCAGATGTTGCCGATGAGCTGTCGGCAGCCGTCGTGGCTCGCCCCCGCGGCAAGCGCGCCGACGGCGATCGGCGCTGCGCCCCCCAGATTGGCGCGCTGCGCGTCGGGCGTCGCCGCACCCCAGGGATAGCGCCGCTTCGTACCCGCGCCGGAGCGTGCCGCCGCTGCTTCCCATTCGGCTTCCGAGGGAAGGCGCCTGCCGGCGAAGCGGCAATACGCCTCGGCTTCATACCAGCAGACGTGCAGAATCGGCTCCTGCGGAACGAGCGGCAGCCAGGCATCGAAGCGCCGCTGCTGCCAGCGGCCGTCCTGCCTGTGCCAGAAGCGCGGTGCACTGGCGGCGTTCCGTTCGCGCCAGCGCCAGCCGGCATCGGACCAGAACTCGCGCCGGGCGTAGCCGCCTGCCTCGACGAATTCGAGAAACTGCGCATTGCTCACCGCGCTGCGCGCGATCCTGAAGGGATCGAGTTCGGTCTCATGTGCCCATTTCTCGTTATCGAAGACGAAACCATCGCCGCGGCCGGCCCCGAGAATATAAGTCCCGCCGGGTACGCAGGCGTCCCCCGGCGCCGCATCGACACCCGCAGATGTCGGCTTTGCCTCGCCCAGCTGCGGCGCAGGATAAGCGAGCGTCTGGCGCATGTAATGGAACGCCTCCGCATGCATGTCCTCGTGGAAAATGGCGAGCTGCACGAAATAGGCAAGCCGTGGATCGTCGGGTTCGCGCTGCATGCGTCCGAGCACTTCTTCGAGCACGCGGTCCTGATAGGCGAGCGTGGCCGCCAGCTTGGGTAGCGGCAGATCCCAGCGCAAATCATGGGCGATGGCGCTCGAATCGTAGAGCGAATCCGCGCCCGCCATGAGCGACGCCGCAAGCGTCGCCTCGCCTTTATGGCGCAGGCACCAGCGCTCCTGAAACCAGGCGACGTGACCGAGCTCCCACAGGAAAGGATTGACGATGGGTAGACGCGGACCGAACAGCCGTTCGCCGTCGATGTCCTGCGTCAGCGCACGCAGCCGCGCTCGGCTTTCACGCAGCTGTACTGCCTGGTCCGCACTATCGAATTGCTCTAATATGCCCATCGCCGGTGCAGGCACTCCCGTGGATTGCGCGGCGAATAAGCTGCGCTCCGGTACCGGCCGGATGACATAATGCGGCTCCGCGCTCCGTGACGACATGCAAGGGCAATAAGTTTAACTGAAAGAAGATACGTGAAGATTGCGATCGTCACCCCTGCAGCCGCCGGCGAGCGCACCGGCAATCGCCACACGGCGCAGCGCTGGGCGGGCATGCTGCGCGCCGCCGGCCATAAGGTGAGCGTGAGCACCGCCTGGGATCCGACCCCGGTCGATGCCCTCATTGCGCTGCACGCGCGGCGCAGCCACGCCTCGATCCGGCGCTATAGCGAACTCCATCCCGACGGTAGACTCGTCGTCGTGCTCACGGGAACCGATCTGTATCGCGACATCCGCTTCGATGCCGATGCTCAGGCCTCGCTCAAGCTCGCGCAGCGGCTGGTGGTGCTGCAGGATGAAGGGCTGAAGGAACTGCCGCGGCCGCTGCGCGCCAAGACGCGCGTAATCTATCAATCGGCGCGGGTCCGCCTGCGCGCGAGTCCGCCTAAGCGCACTTTTCGCGTGTGCGTGCTCGGCCACCTGCGCGAAGAAAAAGACCCCTTCCGCGCCGCTTTGGCGCTGAAGCTGATTACATCTGCGCAGCCGATCGAAGTCGTGCATCTGGGCAAGGCGCTGTCGGTTCCGATGGCGTCCGAAGCAAGAGCGCTGATGGCCACGGATCGCCGCTATCGCTGGCTCGACGGCCAGCCCCACTGGCGCGCGCTGCGCTGGCTCGCCCGCAGCCATCTAATGGTGATCAGTTCGCGCATGGAGGGCGGCGCGAACGCAATTGTAGAAGCGGCATGCATCGGCGTGCCGGTTCTCGCCTCCGCCGTCCCCGGAAATATCGGCATGCTCGGCGCGGCGTATCCCGGCTACTACCCGCTCGGCGACGAACGCGCGCTCGCCAAGCTGCTGGACAAGGCGCTACGCCATCAGGCGTATTACCACTCGCTCAAGCGCGATATCGCTGCGCGGCGCCATCTGTTCCGCCCGCAGAGCGAACAGGCGAGCCTCGCGCGGCTGCTGCGCGAGTTAGACTGAGCGCGCGCCCGAGTACGATCTCAGCGCTCGAGCAAGCGGCGGATCGGCGCGTAGCTGCGCCGATGGATTTCGATCACGCCGTGGCGCTCGAGCGCGGCGAGGTGCGCGGCCGTCGGATAGCCTTTGTGCCGGTCCAGTCCATACTGGGGATAGAGCGCATGCAGGCGCAGCATTTCGGCGTCGCGCTCGGTCTTTGCCAGGATGGACGCGGCGGAAATCGCCGCAATCTTGCTGTCGCCTTTCACGATCGCCTTCACCGGACAGGCGAGGCGCGGGCAATGCTTGCCGTCGACCAGCACCTCGTCGGGCGTCGGGCGCAGTCCTTCCACGGCGCGGCGCATGGCGAGCAGGCTTGCTTGCAGGATATTGATGGCATCGATTTCCGCGACCGAAGCCGACGCAACGCACCAGCCGAAAGCGCGGCTGCGGATTTCTGCAGCGAGCTGGGCGCGGCGCGCCGCGGACAGCGTTTTGGAATCGGCCAGCCCGGCGATGGGGCGGTCCGGATCGAGGATTACCGCCGCTGCGTAGACCGGACCGGCGAGCGGCCCGCGGCCGGCTTCGTCCACGCCGCAGACGAGGTTCATGCCGCCGCCTCAGTGGGAGGCCCGTCCTCGGGCCGATCTCGTCGAGCAGACACCGATCGCGGCGAGGGCGCCGCCCCCACAAGTCCCGGCTCTCTGCTCATGCCGCCGCACCCTTGAGCATCGGCAGTACCCCGGCGGCGGCCTGCTCCGCCGTATTGCGCTTGAGCAGGCGGTGAATGGCGGCGAAACGCTCGCGGATGCGGGCGCGGACCACGCCGTCGTTGAGCGCATTGAGCGTCGCTTGTGCCAGATTTTCCGGCGTCGCTTCGTGCTGGATCAGCTCCGGCACGACGAATTCCCCCGCCAGGATATTCGGCAAACCGATGTACGGTAGATAGCCCATGCGGCGCATGATCTGGTAATTCATTTCTGCCATCTTGTAGGCGATGACCATCGGTTTCTTCAGCAGCGCGGCTTCGAGCGTGACCGTGCCGCTTGCGACCAGCGCCACGTCGGCCGCGGCAAGGGCGTCGCGTGCATGGCCGAAGAGGATGGTGAGCGGAAGCTCCGCGGCTTCGGCGCGGTAGAGTTCCGCTTCGAACAGTTCGCGCGTCTCGCGGCTTACCAGCGGAACGAGAAACAACGGCCGCTCGATCTTCTGCGCCAGGAGCTTTGCCGTGTCGATGAAGGCGCGCCCCATGTAGCGCACTTCCGACTGCCTGCTGCCAGGCAGCAGCGCGATCACTTTGCGCTCGGGCGCGATACGCAGCTGCGCGCGCGTACGGGCGGTCTGATCCTCCTCGGGGATCAAGTCGGCGAGTGGATGGCCGACGTAGTTCACCGCGACGCCGGCATCGCGATAGATGGCCTCCTCGAACGGAAACAACGTCAGCATGCGGTCGACCGATCGCGCGATCGAGCGCAGGCGCCCGCCGCGCCAGGCCCAGATCGAAGGGCTGACATAGTGCACGACCGGCACGCCCGCGCGCTTGAGGTGCGCCTCCAGTCCGAGATTGAAGTCTGGCGCATCGACGCCGATGAATAGCTGCGGCTGCGCCCGCAATAGTGCGCGCCGCAATTGGCGCCGCATCGACAAGAGTCCGGGGTAATGGCGCAAAACTTCGGCGTAGCCGCTCACCGCGAGCCGCTCCATGGGAAACAGCGATTCGAAGCCCTGTGCCTGCATTTGCGGGCCGCCGATGCCGAAGAATCGCGCCTGCGGCAGGTGCGCGCGTAGCGCCTCGATCAAATGTGCGCCGAGCAGGTCGCCGGAGGCCTCGCCCGCGACCATGCCGATGATAGCCGGCGCCGCCACGTCAGCGCACGATCCCGCGCGTCGAGTTCCGCAAGAAGTCCGCGAGCACCGCGATTTCGGCGCAGGTCTTTCCCTGTTCGGCGAGTTCGGCGCGGGCCTGCTCGAGGGTCAGACCGGACTTGTAAAGCGTCTTGTAGGCGCGCTTGATGGCGGCGAGCGCATCCGCGCCGAAGCCGCGTCGGCGCAGGCCCTCGGAATTGATGCCGTGGGGCTTGGCGGTGTCGCCGGCGGCCATGACATAGGGCGGGAGATCGTGCACCAGCACCGTGGCGATGGCGGTGAAGCTGTGCGCGCCGATGTGCACGAACTGATGCACACCGGTGAATCCGCCGAGGATGGCGTAGTCGCCTACGTGCACGTGGCCTGCGAGCTGGGCGTTGTTCGCGAAGACGGTATGACTGCCGATCTGGCAGTCGTGCGCCACGTGCACGTAGGCCATGATCCAGTTGTCGTTGCCGAGGCGGGTGACGCCCGCATCCTGCGCCGTGCCGCAGTTCAAGGTGCAGAACTCACGCAGCGTATTGCCGTCGCCGATGTCCAGGCGCGTCGCCTCCCCTGCGTACTTCTTGTCCTGCGGCACCGCGCCGAGCGAGCAGAATTGGAATATGCGGTTGCCTTTGCCGATCGTCGTGTGGCCTTCGATCACGACATGCGGTCCGATCTTCGTGCCCTCGCCGATGGCGACATGCTCGCCGATGATGCTATAAGCGCCGATTTCGACGCCGGCGCCGAGCGAGGCGCCGGGATGAACGAGCGCGCTCGAATGGATCATTCTATCGGGCGCAGGGTGCAGAGGAGCTCCGCCTCCGCCACCAGCGCGTCGCCGACATAGGCTTTGCCCGCGTACTTGACGACGTTGCGCACATTGCGCTCGATGCTCACTTCCAGCACCAATTGGTCGCCGGGCATTACCGGCTTCTTGAAGCGTGCGCGGTCGATGCCGGCAAAGTAGTAGACGGATTTGTCGTCGGGCTTGATGCCCATGGTGCGAAACGACAGGATTGCCGCGGCCTGGGCCATCGCCTCGACGATGAGCACGCCGGGCATCACCTTGTAATACGGGAAATGGCCGTTGAAGAAGGGCTCGTTGATGCTGACGTTCTTCAGTGCGCGGATGCGCGTGCCGAGTTCCAGTTCGATCACCCGGTCGATCAGCAGGAAGGGATAGCGGTGCGGCAGATATTCGAGGATTTCGTGGATGTTCAAGCTTTCTCCTTCCGCTGTGACAGCTGTTGTTCGATGTGTGCGACGCGTGCGGCGAGCGCGTCCATGCGGCGCAGTTGCGCCATGTTGCGCAGCCACTCCCGGCTCTGCTCGGCCGGGAAGCCGCCGTAGGTGCCCGCACGCGGGATCGACTTGGTGACGAGGGCTCCGGCATGGATGGTGACCCGATCGGCGATTCTCAGATGACCGACGATGACCGCCGCGCCGCCGATCATGCAGTGACTGCCGATGCGGGAGCTGCCGGCGATGCCGACGCAGCCGGCAATGGCCGTGTGCGCGCCGATGTGCACGTTGTGCCCGATCTGAATCAAATTATCCAGCTTCACTCCATCTTCCAGCACGGTGTCGTCGAGCGCGCCGCGGTCGATGCAGGTGTTCGCGCCGATTTCGACGTCGTCTCCGATCACGACCCGGCCAATTTGCGGAATCTTGCGCCAGGCCCCCTGCTCGGGCGCGAGGCCGAAGCCGTCCGCTCCGATCACCGCGCCCGAATGCGCCAAGACGCGGCGTCCCAGGCGGCAGCGCGCGTAGACACATACTTGGGCGTCGAGCACGCTTTCGTCACCGATCTCGACGCCGTCCCCGAGGTGACAACCCGGGCCGATCGCGACGCTCTTGCCCAGCTTCACTCCGCGCCCGACGTAGGCACCGGCGCCGATGCTCGCGCTTGCCGGAATCCGGCTGCCGCGCTCGATCACTGCGCTCTTGTGCACCCCCGGCTTCGCCGTCTGCTGCGGATTGAACAATCCCGACACCTTGGCGAAATACAGATAGGGATCGTCGCAAACGATGCGCGGCCGCTCGGTCGCGGAACGATTTGCCCGCGAGACGATCACGGCCCCTGCCCGGCTCGATGCGAGCTGCCCACGGTACTTTCCGTGGACCAGGAAGCTGATGTGCTTCTCGCCTGCGCTCTCTAACGTCGCGACCTGGGTGATCGGCGTTTGCGGATTGCCGAGGATTTCGCCACCGAAGCGTTCGACGATCTGGGCCAGGCTGAATGTCTTGGCCTTCGCCATCGATGCGGGCTATTTCCCTGCCGGCTTGTCTTCCAGTGCCTTGATCACCTTGTCCGTGATGTCGATGCGGGGACTGGCGTAGACGGCCTCTTGAAAGATGATGTCGTACTTCTCTGCCTCGGCGATGGCCTTGATGGTGCGGTTGGCGCGCTCGAGCACCGCCGCGAGTTCCTCGTTGCGCCGCTGATTCAGGTCCTCGCGGAATTCTCGCTGCTTGCGTTGGAAATCCTTGTTCAGATCGCCGAATTCGCGTTCCTTATTGCGTCGCTCCGTTTCCGACATGGTGACGCCGTTCTTTTCCAGGTTCTCCTGCAGCTTGCGGATCTGCTCCGCCATCTTCTGCATGTCCTGGTCGCGCTTGGCGAACTCCTGCTCGATCTTCTTTTGCGCGCGCACGGCTGGCGCCGCATCGCGGAATACCCGCTCCGTATTGACGAAGCCGATCTTGAAATCGGCAGCGACGGCATTGCCGCCCAAGAATGCCATGAGCGCGATGAATGCGAGCTTTCTCAACCTTATCTCCTAAATCCTTAAAAGACCTGCCCCATCTGGAACTGCAGGCGCTGGATATTATCGCCCGGTTTCGAGTTGAGCGGACGGCCGAAACTCAGGCGCAGCGGTCCCATCGGCGAACTCCAGGTAAACGACAGGCCGGTCGAATAGCGCAGATCAGACAGGCGGATCTTGTCTTCCGGGCCGTACACCTGCCCCGCGTCGAGGAATAGGCCTAAACGCATCGAGCGATCCGCTCCGGCACCCGGCATCGGGAACAGCACTTCCGCGTTTCCGACTACGCGCTTTGTCCCGCCTAAGATCGCTCCCTGGTTGTCGCGCGGACCGAGCGAATAAGCGGCATAGCCGCGCACCGATGTCGGTCCTCCGGCGTACAAGTTCTTGTAGAAAGGCAAGGGCTTGCCGCCCATGCCGTCGGCCGTGCCGATCTCGCCGTTCAGCATCAGGGTGTAGGTGCGCGACAGCGGCCGGTACCAGGTCACCTGCTCGGTGAGCTTGTAGTACTTGATCGTCCCGCCGGGGAGTCCCGCTTCCACGTTTGCCCGAATCAGCATGCCCTTTGTCGGCAGGAAAGCGCTGTCGCGCTGGTCGCGTATCCAACCGAACGTTCCTGGAATCGCGTTGTTGTTGTTGCCGAAAATATTGACGAAGTCCTGATAGCGCTGCGGGCTCGTCTGATCGATGCCGATGCGGGTGTTTTCCAGGCCGAGGCCGAAGCCGAGGTTGTCGACTTCGGTGATGGGCACGCCGAAGCGCACGCCGCCGCCCAGCGTATTGGTGGTGTAAAAGCCCAGGCCGAGGAATGCCGCATTGATGCGGCGGTTGTAGACATCGAAGCCGCGGCTCACGCCGTCCACGGTGTAATAGGGATCGGTGTAGCTCAAGCCGATGTTGCGCGTGATCTTGCTGGTATTGAGATTCAGGCCGATGTGCTTGCCGCTGCCGAATACGTTCTCCTGCACGATCGAGCCGGAGAGGATCAGCTTCTCCGTGGTGGAGAAGCCCGCACCCAGCATGATCGCCCCGGTCGCACGCTCCTTCACCTTCAAGTTCACGTCGACCTGGTCGGAGGTATTGGGAACGGCCGGGGTCTCGACGTCGACCTCGGAGAAGTATTGCAGGCGCTCCAGACGCTGCTTGGATTTCTGGATCTTGTCGCCGTCGTAATAGCCGCCCTCGAGCTGGCGCAACTCGCGCCGGACCACCTCGTCGCGTGTGCGATTGTTGCCGGAGACGTTGATGCGGCGCACGTACACGCGCCGCCCCGGATCGATCATGATGGTGAGCGCGACGGTCTTCTTTTCCTTGTCCAGATCGGGCACGGCATTGGCGTTGGCGAAGGCGTAGCCCTCGTTGCCCAGCCGGTCGGTGATTCTCTTCGTGCTCTCGTTCAGCTTTTCGCGCGAAAAGGTCTCCCCCGCCTTCAGTTGCACCAGCCGCCGCACTTCCGCCTCCGGCAGCAGCATCTCGCCGCCGAGCTTGACGTCGGAGACGGTGTACTTCTCGCCTTCGCTGATGTTGATGGTGATGTAGATGTCTTTCTTGTCCGGCGTGATCGACACCTGCGTCGAATCGATATTGAATTCGAGATAGCCGTTATTGAGGTAGAACGAACGCAAGGTCTCCAGGTCGCCGGAGAGCTTCTGCTTCGAATATTGGTCGTTCTTGGTGTACCAGGTGAGCCACCCCGGCGTCTGCAGCACCATCAGGTTGATCAGATCTTTTTCCTTGAACGCCCGGTTGCCGACGATGTTGATCTGGCGGATCTTGGTCACGTCGCCTTCGTTGATGGAAAAGCTGATGCCCACGCGGTTGCGCTCGAGCGGCGTCACCGTGGTCACCACGCTCGCGGCGTAGCGACCGCGCGCCAGGTATTGGCGCTTGATCTCCTGTTCCGCCTGGTCGAGCAGCGCCTTGTCGAACGAGCGCCCTTCGGCCAAACCGGTTTCGCGCAATCCCTTGCGCAGCGCGTCCTTGTCGAATTCCTTGTTGCCGATGAAGGCGATCTGCGACACTGCGGGGCGTTCCTCGACCATCACGATCAGCACGTCGCGCTGGACTTCGAGGCGCACGTCCTTGAAGAATCCGGTCGCAAACAGCGCCTTGATCGCCTGCGCCGCCTTGTCCTCGGTCATGGTTTCGCCGACTTTGACCGGCAGATAGCTGAACACCGTGCCGGCCTCGATGCGCTGGATGCCCTCGACGCGGATATCGCGCACGATAAACGGCTCGAACGCCTGCACCGCACCGGCCCACAGGCAGACCAATGCGACGACGAAATGTCTGATCATGTTCAGGGTTAGCCGGAGATCAATCTTTGTACGTCGTTGTAGAAGGCAAACGCCATGAGGACCAGCAATAGCAACAGCCCGAGTTTCTGGCCGATTTCCATTGCCCGATCCGACACCGGGCTGCCTTTGAAAATTTCGACCGTATAATACATCAAATGTCCACCGTCCAATAACGGGATCGGCAGCAGGTTGAGTACCGCCAGGCTGATGCTGATCAGCGCCAGGAAATTCAGATACGCGACGATGCCGAGCTGCGCCGACTGGCCGGCGTAGTCGGCGATGGTGACGGGCCCGCTTAGGTTTTTCCACGAAATCTGGCCGATGAGCATGCGTCCCAGCATCTTCAGGCTGAACGCAGTCGTGTCCCAGGTCTTGTCGGCGGCCTTGGCGAGCGCAGTCAGTGCACCGTAACGCACCACGATCACGAACTCGTCCAGCGCATGCTGGTCAAGCTTGGCCGCGGCACCGATGCGGCCGATGCTGACGCCGTTCTGCTGCACCGCTTCGGGAACGAGCGCGAGCTCGCGCCGCTCGTTGCCGCGCAAGAACACGAGGTGCAAGCTCTTGCCGGCATGGCTGCGCACGCTTTGCACCAGTTCTTCCCAAGATTCGATCGGCCTGTGATCGACGGCGAGAATGCGGTCACCGGCTTGCAAGCCTGCTTGCTGCGCCACGCTTCCTGCAACGATCTGGCCGATCACCGGGCTCACTTGCGGGCGGTACAGCTTCAGACCGAGCGCAGCCAGCGTGTCGCCTTCCAGTTGCGCCGCATCGAACGATGCGAAATCGAGTGTGCGCCAGTTGATCTCGTTGTTGCGGTTGATCACTTCCAGATTGACGGGCTTGTGTTCGAGTGCGAGTTGCAGCGCGCGCCAGCGCACGTCCTGCCAGGATGCGACCGGTTCGCCATTGATGGCGCGGATGGTCTCGCCCGCGCGCAGTCCGGCGCTCGCCGCCGGCGTGCCCGCCGACGGCGCCGCGACGATCGGCCGCGCTTCCTGCACGCCGTGCATGAACAGCAGCCAATAAAGCGTAATGGCGAACAGCAGGTTGGCGACGGGGCCGGCGGCGACCACCGCGAAACGCCGCCATACGCTTTGCCGGTTGAACGCGCGGTGCAGCTCCTGTGGCATCACCTCCCCTTCGCGCTCGTCCAGCATCTTGACGTACCCGCCGAGCGGCACCGCAGCGATCGCCCATTCGGTCTGATCGCGGCCGATGCGCCGTTTCCACAAGGGCGAGCCGAAGCCGATGGAGAAGCGCAGCACCTTGACACCGCATAGCCGCGCCACCAAATAGTGGCCGTATTCGTGCACCACGATCAGGACGCCGAGGGCCAGCACGAAGGCGACGACGGTGTGCAGGAAGCTCATGCCTTGAGCGCCATCGGCTCGATGCGCGCTGCGGCGCTGCGTCTGGCGGCGGCGTCGGCGCCGAGCACGTCTTCCAGCGTCGCGATCGGCCGCGGCGGCATTTCGTCGAGTACCGCCTCGATCACGGCGGCGATCGCAAGGAACGGTAGGCGCCGCCCGAGGAAAGCGGCTACCGCGACTTCATTGGCGGCGTTCAACACCGCCGGACTGGTCCCGCCTTCGTGCAAGGCGCGATACCCCAGTTGCAGTGCCGGAAAGCGGTCGAAGGCCGGCTGCGAAAATTCCAGGCGGCCGATTCGGGACAGATCGAGCGAACCCACCCCTGCGTCGATGCGCTCAGGGTAGGCGAGTGCGTGCGCGATCGGCGTGCGCATGTCGGGATTGCCGAGCTGAGCGATGACCGAGCCGTCGGCGTATTCCACCATGGAATGCACTACGCTCTGCGGATGGATTACTACCTTGATCTGCTCCGGCTGCGCGCCGAACAGCCAGTGCGCCTCGATGATCTCCAGCGCCTTGTTCATCATGGTGGCGGAATCAACCGATATCTTGCGTCCCATCACCCAGTTCGGGTGCGCGCAGGCCTCTTCCGGTGTCACGCTCTGCAGCCGCTCGGGTGTCGCCTCGCGAAACGGGCCGCCGGACGCGGTCAGCAGCACCTGGCGCACGCCGAGCTGGCCGAGTTCGCCGTGGACGAAATTGGGCATGCATTGGAATATGGCGTTGTGCTCGCTGTCGATGGGCAGGAGGGTCGCGCCGTGTGCCCGCACCGCCTCCATGAAGATCGGACCGGCCATCACCAAGGCTTCCTTGTTCGCGAGCAGCAGTTTCTTGCCCGCGCGCGCCGCCGCGAGCGTCGGAGCGAGACCCGCCGCGCCGACGATCGCCGCCATCACGGTGTCCGTTTCCGCATGGGAGGCGATGCGCGCCAGTCCGGTCGCACCGACGAGGATTTCCGGCGCACTCGACTTCAGCCGCACGCGCAGCGCTTCGGCTTGAGCCGGCTGCGACACCACGGCATAGCGCGGCTGATGCCGCAGGCACAGCTCGGCGAGTTCGCTCATCCGTTCGTTCGCCGACAGCGCAAAAATGCGGAAACGCTGCGGGTGGCGCGCGGCCACGTCGAGGGTGTTGGCGCCGATGGTTCCGGTCGCGCCGAGGATGACGAGGTTCTGTGCGCGGCTCATAGTGAATACACCAGGGCCGCGACGGGAAGGACTGCCGTGAGCGCGTCGATGCGATCGAGCACCCCTCCGTGTCCGGGCAACAGCGTGCCGCTGTCCTTGACTTGGGCGCGGCGTTTCAACGCCGATTCGAACAGATCGCCGTAGATGCCGATTGCCGTCAGCAGCCACAGAAACAGCAGCATGCCGAACGCTCCGAACGGCGCCGATCGCAACAAGGGAGGAAATTGCGACGTCCAGACCGAGCTCCACAGCGCGGCGTACAGGGTGACGGCGAGAACGGCACCCGCCACCCCTTCCCATGTCTTTCCTGGGCTGATCGCCGGAGCGAGCTTATGCCGCCCGAACTTGCGTCCGGCGAAATAGGCGGCGATATCCGAAACCCAGGCCACCGCCATCAGCATGAGCAGCAGCATGGGATCGAACTTGCGCAGCTGTATCATCGCGAACCAGGTAGGTACCAGTACGATCAGTCCCGCTAGCGCCGCGACGCCCTGCCTCTCGCGTTGCCGCTGGCGAGGCAGCCACAACGGTACCAGCACCAGCCAGAACAGGCAGGCAACGGCGTACACCGCCGATTGCGTCAGCGCGGCTTGCCTGGAGTCCGCGGTTTGCGTAAGAGCATAGAGCAGCGCGCACAAGATGACGATCAGGACGACGTAGGCGATGCAGCCCGGGCGCGCCAATTTCATCAATCTGCCCCATTCCCAAGCCGCCGGCACCACGAGCAAGCCGACAAACACAGCCCATCCGAGCGCGGACAGCCAGAACAACGCAGCCAAGAAGCAGACCAACAGCACCAGCGCCGTAATGACCCGCGTCTTGAGCATGGCTCAGTGCGCCTGGCCGGCTTGCGCGCTCAGGCGATTACCTTCGCCGGCGGCGCTGCCGTGCCCACAACGCCGAGCTGTTCGCTGGTGCGGCCGAAGCGGCGTTCGCGTCGCTGGTAAGACGCAATCGCCGCATCCAGCGACTCGGCATCGAAGTCGGGCCACAGGGTATCGGTGAAATAGAACTCGCTGTAAGCAAGCTGCCACAGCAGAAAATTACTGATGCGCTGCTCGCCGCCGGTGCGGATGAATAAATCCGGTTCGGGCGCGTACGCCATGGCGAGAAAGCTCGCCAGCTGCTCCTCGGTGAACGCGCCGCGCGGCTCCGGCCGCGATTCGACCATGCGCCGCATCGCCTGCAACAAATCCCAGCGTCCGCCGTAGTTTGCCGCGATGCTTAGCGTCATACCGCTATTGCGGCTGGTCAGTTCCTCGGCGCGCGCCACTAAGTCGACGATGTTCTTGCCGAAGGGTTCGATGTCGCCGACGATCTTGAGCCGGATGTTGTTGCGGTGCAGCTTCTGCGCCTCGCGCTCGAGGGCGACGATGAACAACTGCTTCAGCATCGACACTTCTTCGGCCGGCCGGCGCCAGTTCTCGGAGCTGAATGCAAACAGCGTCAGGTACGCCACGCCGCGTGCAGCGCAGGCTTTGACCACGCTGCGCACGGTTTCCACCCCGCGCTTGTGTCCGGCGGCGCGCGGCAACAGGCGCTTCTTCGCCCAGCGGCCGTTGCCGTCCATGATGATGGCAATATGGCGCGGCACGGTGTTCACCGGCGGGATTTCGCGGGTCGAGCTGGAAAACAGGGACATGGGCGTCGTCGATCAGACGGCCATCAGGTCCGCTTCTTTTGCGGCCAGGACCTTGTCGATTTCGGCAATATGCTTGTCGGTGAGCTTCTGGATTTCTTCCTGCGCGCGCCGTTCGTCGTCTTCGGACACCGCCTTCTGCTTGAGCAGATCCTTCAGGTGGTGGTTCGCATCGCGCCGCAGATTGCGCACCGCGACTTTGGCGTTTTCCGCTTCGCTGCGCACCACTTTGATCAGGTCGCGCCGACGCTCCTCGGTCAAGGGAGGCATCGGCACGCGGATGAGATCGCCTTGCGCGGCGGGGTTGAGGCCGAGATCGGATTCACGAATCGCTTTCTCGATCACTGCTCCCATCTTCTTTTCCCAGGGCGCGATGCCGATGGTACGGGCATCGATCAGCGTCACGTTCGCCACCTGGTTGATGGGCATCTGCGTGCCGTAATAGTCGACCGTGACGTGGTCGAGGATGCCGGTATGCGCGCGCCCGGTACGCACTTTGCCGAGGTCGGTCTTCAGCGCCTCGAGCGATTTGTGCATCTTCTGCTCAGCGGTCTTCTTGACATCAGCAATCATGGATCCCTCCTCCTTCAGCTATGCACCAGCGTGCCTTCGTCCTCGCCCCTCACCACTCGCTCGAGCGCGCCGGTCTTGAAGATGCTGAACACGTTGACCGGCAGCTTCTGGTCGCGACAAAGCGTGAGCGCGGTCGCATCCATCACCTTGAGGTTGCGGTTGATGGCCTCGTCGAAGCTCACCTTGGCGTAGCGCTGCGCCTGCGGGTCGCTCTTGGGATCGGCGCTGTAGACGCCGTCGACTTTGGTCGCCTTGAGCACGATATCACAGCCCATCTCGGTGCCGCGCAGCGCCGCGGCGGTATCGGTGGTGAAGAACGGATTGCCGGTGCCGGCGGCGAAAATCACGATCTTGCCCTCTTCGAGATAGCGCATCGCCTTGCCGCGGATATAGGGTTCCACCACCTGTTCGATGTTGAGCGCGGACTGCACCCGCCCGTTCAAGCCGCCGCGACGCATGGCGTCTTGCAGCGCGAGCGCGTTCATCACCGTGGCGAGCATGCCCATGTAGTCGGCCGTGGCCCGGTCCATGCCTGCAGCGGCGGGGGCGACGCCGCGAAAGATGTTGCCGCCGCCGATCACCACCGCGATCTCCACCCCCATCTTCGCGACCACCGCGATTTCGGCGACGATGCGATCGATGGTCGAACGATTGATGCCGTAGGCATCCTCGCCCATCAGGGCTTCGCCCGACAGCTTGAGGAGTATGCGTTTGTATGCGGGCGCGGCAGCCACGGCTTCAACCCGCCGCGGCTTTGGCCTGGGCCGCGACTTCGGCGGCAAAATCGCTCGACTTCTTCTCGATGCCCTCCCCGACGACGAAGAACTTGTAGCCGAGGAGCTTCGCCTTGCGCGCCGCGAGCATCTTCTCGATGGTCAGTTTGTCGTCCTTGATGAACGGCTGGCCGAGAAGCGTGATGTCGGCGAAGAACTTGTTGAGCCCCCCTTCGACCATCTTCTCCACGATGTTCGCCGGCTTACCCGATTCCTTCGCGCGGGCAGCGAGCACGTCGCGCTCGCGCGCGACCACCGCCGGATCGACTTCGGCGCGCGACAGGAACTGCGGCTTGGCGAAGGCGATGTGCATGGCGAGGTCTTTGCCCACTTCATCCTCGCCTTCGAATTCGACCTGCACGCCGATCTTCACGCCGTGCAGGTACTGGGCGATCTTGGCCGAAGTCTGCACGCGGTGGAAGCGGCGGATGCTCAGGTTCTCGCCTATCTTCTGCACCAGCGACTGACGCTTGGCCTCGACGCTGGCCCCGTCCATGGCGAGCGCAGCGAGCGCGGCCACGTCCGCGGGATTCTCTTTCGCCACGATCTGCGCCAAGGCCCCGGCGAACTGCAGGAAATCGGTGTTCTTCGCGACGAAGTCGGTTTCGCAATTGACTTCGACCAGGGCGGCGCACTTGCCGTCGGCAGCAAGGTAGGCGCCGATCACGCCTTCTGCCGCGATGCGGCCCGCCGCCTTGTTCGCCTTGGCGCCGCTTTTCACCCGCAGCAGATCCTCTGCCGCCTTCATGTCGCCATTGGTCTCGACCAGCGCTTTCTTGCATTCCATCATGCCGAGGCCGGTGATTTCGCGCAGCTCCTTGACCGCGGCTGCAGTGACTTCTGCCATCTACTTGCTCCTAGTAATTCATTGCTAATCGACGAGGCCGGCGGCGGGAAACGGCGCCTAGTCGCGCCGTTTCGCCCCGAGCACTCCTGCCTTGATGCAGGCCGCGCTTGCGGCGCGCCCTGCGCGATCCGAAGCCGAGGCTTGCACGCCGGGATACCGTACTGCCGGTCCTTTCTATTCGGCCGATTCGTCCTGCGCTTCCACTTCGACGAATTCGTCGCTGGAACCGGAGATGATCTCCTGCACCGACATGCTGCGTCCTTCCAGGATGGCATCGGCCACGCCGCGCGCATACAGGCGGATCGCTCGGCTCGAGTCGTCGTTGCCGGGAATCACATGGGTGATGCCTTCGGGCGAGTGGTTGGTGTCGACCACGCCGATGATCGGTATGCCGAGCTTGTTTGCCTCGACCACCGCACCCTTCTGATAGCCGACGTCGATGATGAACAGCGCGTCCGGAATGCCGGCGAGGTCTTTGATTCCGCCCAGGCTGCGCTCGAGTTTCACCAGCTCGCGCTGGATCCCCAGCGCCTCCTTCTTCGCCAGCTTGTCCAGGCTACCGTCCTCGACCATGGTCGCCATGTCCTTCAGCCGCTTGATCGACTGCTTGACCGTCTTGAAATTGGTAAGCATCCCGCCCAGCCAGCGCTGGTCCACATAAGGCGAGCCGCAGCGCAGCGCTTCTTCCTTGATGATGTCGCGCGCTTGGCGCTTGGTGCCTACGAACAGGATGGTGCCCTTGTTCGAGGAGAGCTTCTTCACGAACTTCATCGCCTCCTGGTACATGACCAGGGTCTTTTCCAGGTTGACGATATGGATCTTGTTGCGATGGCCGAAAATGTACGGGGCCATCTTGGGGTTCCAGAAACGGGTTTGATGGCCGAAATGGACCCCGGCTTCCAGCATTTGACGCATGGTGGTGGACATACGAACTTCTCCAATTAGGGTTGGTCATAGCCGCCCGACTCGTTATAACCCTGCAAGGGGCACCCTAATGAGGGGCGGATCAAATTTAGCCAAGGATTGGCTAGCTGCGAAGTATACCATGCCGCCTGTAGCAGCTTCAAGAAATATGCGACTAAATAGCGACTTATGCCGAGCTCGGCTGGCCGTTTGGCGCGGCGCCGAACTCCAGGCTGTTGCCGCGAAGACCTGGCTTGCGAGGGCCGACGCGGCCGTGCCGCCGAGGCCCAAGCTTGGCCGCTGCGCGCTTCCATTGCTCAGCACTATCCATTATGCTTCCCACCCTTTGAGAACAGGTCGCAAATGAGCATCCAGATCAAGTCCCCGGAAGATGTCGAGCAAATGCGTGTCGCGGGGCGCCTTGCGGCCGAGGTGCTCGATTTCATCCAGCCGCACGTCAAGCCCGGGGTCAGCACCGAAGAACTCGACACCCTGTGCCACGACTACATGGTCAGAGTACAGAAGACGGTGCCCGCGCCGCTCAATTACGCCCCGCCCGGCTACCAACCGTTCCCGAAGTCAATCTGCGCCTCGATCAACCATCAGGTGTGCCATGGCATCCCGAGCGAGCGCCAGCTCAAGCACGGGGACATCGTCAATCTCGATATCACAGTGATCAAGGACGGCTATCACGGCGATACCAGCCGCATGTTCTACGTCGGCGAGCCCGCCATCCAGGCGCGCAGGCTCTGCGAAACCACCTACGAGTGCATGTGGCTGGGCATCGAGGCGGTCAAACCCGGCGGCTGCCTGGGCGACATAGGCGCCGCCATCCAGAAGCATGCCGAAGCCCACGGCTATAGCGTGGTGCGCGAATTCTGCGGCCACGGCATCGGCCGCAAGTTTCACGAAGACCCGCAAGTGCTGCATTATGGCCGCCCCGGCACCGGCGTGACGCTGCAGCCGGGCATGATCTTCACCATCGAGCCGATGATCAACGCTGGCAAGCCTGCCATACGCGAGCTGTCCGACGGCTGGACCATCGTGACCAAGGACCACAGCCTATCGGCGCAATGGGAGCACACCGTGCTCGTCACCGAAACCGGCCACGAAGTGCTCACCGTATCGGCCGGAACACCGCCACCACCGAAGCTGCAACGGCCGGCGTGATGCAGGAAGCGCGCTTGGCGCCGCTGGCCGCCGCGCCCGGGACCAGCCTGAGGGAACGGCTCCAGGCGGGGCGGCGCCGGCTGCAGGATCGCTTCGCTCGCGACGGCAAGCCGGTCCAGTTGCTGCGCGAACACCGCCAGCTCATCGATCGCACGCTGAAGTCGCTGTGGAGCGACGCTGGCCTGCCGGCCTCCCTTGCGCTTGTCGCAGTCGGCGGCTACGGCCGAGGCGAGCTTTTTCCCCATTCCGACGTCGATCTGCTGATCCTCCTTCCGCATGCACCGGACGCGCTGCTCAAAGGCAAGCTCGAAAGCCTGATCGGCGGCCTGTGGGACGCGGGGCTCGAGCCCGGGCACGGCGTGCGCACCATCGAAGAGTGCGTCTCCGAATCTGCGAAGGACATCACCGTGCAGACGAGCCTGCTCGAGGCGAGGTGGCTCGCGGGCAGCCGCTCGCTGTTTGCGGCGTTCACGGCCGCCATGCGCAAAAGCCTCGATGCCCAGGCGTTCTATCAGTCCAAACGCCTGGAGCAGGAGCAACGGCACGGCAAATTCCAGGACAGTCCCTACAGCCTCGAGCCCAACCTGAAGGAGGCGCCGGGCGGACTGCGCGATCTTCAGGCCATCCTCTGGGCGAGCCGCTCCGCCGGCCTGGGAACGAGCTGGCCAGAGCTCGCCGCGCGCGGCTTGATTACCAGGGAAGAAGCGCGCCAGCTAGCCAAATACCACCGGTTCCTGTCGGAACTGCGCATCCGACTGCATTATGCGGCGGCGCGGCGCGAGGACCGCGTGCTGTTCGACTATCAGGCCGGGCTCGCGGCCCAATTCGGCTATGTCGACACCCCTTCCAAGCGCGCGAGCGAACAGCTGATGCAGCGCTATTACCGCACTGCCAAGGCCGTCACCCAGTTGAATGCGCTCGTGCTGCAGAACATCGCGGTGCAGCTTTTCTCCGGCGAGGATACCGCGCCCGACATCCTCAATGAACGCTTTCAGGCGAACCACGAGCTGTTGGAAGCGCTCGACCCCGATCTGTTCGAGCGCGAACCTCGGGCGATCCTGGAGGGCTTCCTCCTCATGCAGCAGCATCCGGAGCTCAAAGGCATGAGTGCGGTGACGCTGCGTGCGCTGTGGCGCGCGCGCATGCGCATCGACGCGCGCTTTCGGCGCGACCCGGCGAACCGGGCGCTGTTCCTGCGCCTCCTGCAGCAGCCGCGCGGCATCGTGCACGAACTGCGGCGCATGAACCAGTACTCGATCCTCGGCCGCTACCTGCCCGCATTCGGCAAGATCGTCGGCCAGATGCAATACGACCTGTTCCACGCCTACACCGTGGATCAGCACATCCTGACTGTGATCCGCAATTTGCGCCGCTTCACCATGGTCGAGTTCGCCCACGAATATCCCCAGTGCAGCCGCCTGATGGCGGGGTTCGAACGCCACTGGCTGCTCTACGTCGCGGCGCTGTTTCATGACATCGCCAAGGGCCGCGGCGGCGACCATTCCTCGCTCGGCGCGGCAGACGCGCGTGCCTTCTGCCGCGCCCACGGCATTTCGCGCGAAGATACCGAGCTCGTCGCCTTCTTGGTCGAAAACCACCTCACCATGTCGGCGGTGGCGCAGAAACAGGACCTGTCCGACCCGGACGTGATCAGCGCCTTCGCCGCGAAGGCGCAGTCCGAGCGCCGGCTCACCGCGCTTTATCTGCTGACCGTGGCCGACGTGCGCGGCACCAGCCCCAAGGTGTGGAATGCGTGGAAGGGAAAGCTGCTCGAGGACCTGTTCATCCTCACGCAGCGGCTGTTGCGCGGCGACAGCATCGGCTTCGAGCAGGACATCCAGGCGAAGCAGGACGAGGCGCTGCGCATCCTGCGCCTGTACGCGCTGTCCGACGAGGTGAAGGACCGGCTGTGGTGCCAGCTCGACGTCGCCTACTTCCTGCGTCACGACGCGCAGGACATCTCCTGGCAGACGCGCACCCTGCACTATCGCGTCGACACCGACCGTCCGGTGGTGAAGGCGCGGCTCTCGCCCATAGGCGAGGGCCTGCAGGTCATGATCTACACCCGCGATCAGCGCGACTTGTTCGCGCGCATCTGCGGCTACTTCGAGCAGATCAACTACAGCATCGTCGACGCGCGCATCCACACCACGCACCACGGCTACGCCCTGGATACCTTCCTCTTGCTCGGTCCCGGCAGCAATCCGCACTACCGCGACATGATCAACCTGATCGAGACCGAGCTCGCCGACCGGTTGCTGCGTCAGACGCCGCTGCATCCGCCCGCGCGTGGACGCGTCTCGCGCCAGCTCAAGCACTTTCCCATCACGCCCGAGGTCAATATCCGGCCCGACGAGAAGGGGGCGAGCCACGCCCTGTCGATCATCGCGGGTGACCGGCCTGGCCTGCTCTATTCGATCGCTTTGGTCCTGGGCAAGTACGACATCAATCTGATCACGGCCAAAATCGTGACCCTGGGCGAACGCGCCGAAGACGTGTTCCTGATCTCGGGCGATGCGCTGGATAATCCGAAGACGGTGTTGCAGCTCGAAGCCGACCTGATCGAGTCGCTGCAGCTCAAATAGAAGCGGGCAGCGAGGCGGCGCTATTCGTCGATGACTTCTTCGCCCGGGAATAGCGCCTGGATGAAGCCGAAGCGGCTGAAATCGCGGATGCGCATCGGATAGAGGATGCCTTCCAGGTGATCGCATTCATGCTGAACCACACGGGCATGAAAGCCGCTGACGCTGCGATCTATGGCATTGCCGCGCTCGTCATAACCCCGGTAGCGCAGGCGCGAATGGCGCGGCACGATGCCGCGCAGTCCCGGCAGCGACAGGCAGCCTTCCCAATCCTCCTGCATTTCGTCGGAGAGCGGCGTCAGCACCGGGTTGATAAGCACCGTGTCCGGAACCTCTTCGGCCTGCGGATAGCGCGGATTGCGCGCCACGCCGAAGATCACCACCTGCAGGCTGACGCCGATCTGCGGCGCGGCGAGTCCCGCGCCATCCAAATGCGCCATGGTGTCGCGCATATCGGCGAGCAAGGCATGCAGTTCTGCCGTGTCGAATGCGGCCACCGGCTGCGCCTTCGCGAGCAGCAGCGGATCGCCCATTTTCAGGACTTCACGGATCATTTTTCCGCCATCAACGCTTCGATGATGCGCCGCACCCGCGCGAGTGCCTGTTGCAGCACGTCGCCGACCAGATCGAGGCGTATGCCGTGCAGGCTGTCGCCGCGGCCGGCGGCAAAATTCGCCACCACCGCAATGGCAGCGTAATCGAGCCCGACTTCCCGCGCGAGCGCCGCCTCGGGCATCCCGGTCATGCCGACGAGGTTGGCACCGTCGCGCTCCAGGCGATCGATTTCCGCCGCCGTTTCCAGGCGCGGTCCCTGGCTTGCGGCGTAGACGGCGCGCTCCACGATCGGTTCGCCGCAGGCGTGCGCCGCGCCGATGATGCGGCGACGCAGCGGCTCGGAATACGGCTCGGTGAAATCGATGTGCGTCACCGGCTGCTCGCCGCCCTCGAAATAAGTGTTCTTCCTGCCCCAGGTGTAGTCGACGATCTGGTGCGGCACCGCGATGACCCCGGGCCGCATGTCGGCGCGGATCCCCCCCACCGAGGCGACCGAGACGACGCCTTCCACCTTTTGTTCGTGCAGCGCCCAGATATTGGCGCGATAGTTGACTTCGTGGGGCGCAATGGTGTGGCCGTAGCCATGCCGGGCGAGGAACACCACCTCGGCGCCGGCGATGCGGCCGAAGGTCAGCGCGCCCGAGGGCTCGCCATAGGGGGTGCGCACGGCGAGGCGTCGGGTGACGTCGAGATTGGACAGCTGGGTGAGACCGCTGCCGCCGATGATGGCTAACATGGACAGAAAACCGGGCGATTCATGGCGAACATCGCGGCGATGTTAGCATGGCCGTAGCGGTGCATGCGCAGCTGCGGAAACCGCCGCGCCCGATTCATGCTTCGGCCTTGATTGCCGCTTCGTCCAGGGCGTAAATGGCAGGCAGGTTGCGCCAAGCGCCGTAGGCATCCATACCGCAGCCGAATACGTAGCGGTCGGGAAGCGAGAGACCGACGAAATCCGCATAGATGGGCTTGGGGCGAACCTTCTGCTTGTCGGTGAGCACCGCGCAGTAGAAGGCGCGCGCACCAAGGCCAAGCACGCGCTCGCGGATGGCGAGCATGGTGTCGCCGATGTCGAGGATGTCGTCCAGCACCAGCACCACCCGACCGGCGACGTTACCCGTGGGCTCCACTTTCCAGGCGACGCTGCCTCCGCTCGTCGCATCCCCGTAGCGGGAGGCGTGGATGTAGTCGAAATCGAGCGGGAAGTTGAGCATGGGCAGAATGCGCCCGCTGAACACCACTGCTCCGCCCATCACCGACAGCACCAGCGGATATTCGCCGGCGAGTTTTGCGGAGATTTCCGCGGCCATGCGCGCAATCGCCCCGTCCACCGCCGCCGCGCTATGGATGAGCTGCGCCGATTGCAGCAGCTTCCAGGCGCGCGCCGTCCGGTCCATGGCTGGGGAATCCTAAAACGATTTGAGGTAGGCGCTGAACTCGGGGCCGATTTCCGGGTGTTTCTTGCCGTACTCGACCATCGCCTGCAGATAACCCAGCTTGGAGCCGCAATCGTAGCGCTTGCCTTGGAAACGGTAGGCGAGCACCTTCTGCTCCTGCAACAAGGCGGCAATGCCGTCGGTCAGCTGGATTTCTCCCCCGGCTCCCGCGCGCACGTGGTTCAGATGGTGGAAGATCCGCGGGCGCAGGATATAGCGTCCAACGACGGCGAGATTGGACGGCGCATCCTCGGGCCTGGGTTTCTCGACGATCGCGCTCACCACGCCCGGTTCCCCGCTGTCGGTCTTGACGATGCCGTACTGTCTAGTGTGTTCGCGCGGCACCTCCTCCACGCCGAGAATGGAGCACTGGTACTGGCCGTAGAGCTGGGTCATCTGTTTGAGCGCGGTCGGCTCGCCGTCGATCAGGTCGTCTGCCAGGATGACGGCGAAAGGCTCGCCATTGACCACCGGTTCGGCGCACAGCACCGCGTGTCCCAGGCCCAGGGCTTCCGCCTGGCGGATGTAGACGCAATTGATGTGCTTGGGGATGATGCCGCGCACGAGTTCCAGCATCGCGTCCTTGCCGCGCGCCGCGAGTTCGGCTTCCATTTCATAAGCCTTGTCGAAATGATCCTCGATGGCGCGCTTGTTGCGCCCCGTGATGAAGATCATGTCGGTCATGCCCGCCGTCACTGCCTCTTCCACGGCATATTGGATCAGCGGCTTGTCGACGATGGGCATCATTTCCTTGGGGCTCGCCTTGGTCGCCGGCAGAAACCGGCTGCCCATGCCTGCCACCGGAAAGACGCATTTGCGCACGCGTGTCATTGCAATCCTTTCAATAATTCACGCAATCCTGCCTCATCCAGTACGGGTATGCCGAGTTCTTCCGCCTTGGCAAGCTTGCTGCCGGGATCGGCTCCCGCAACGACATAATCCGTCTTCTTGGACACCGATCCCGACACTTTGGCGCCCTGCGTCTCGATCAGTTCCTTTGCCTCCTCGCGGCCGAGCGTGGGCAGCGTTCCAGTAAGCACGAAAGTCTTGCCGCGAAGCGCCCCGTCGGCCTTGACCGACGGCACTATTTCCTTCTCGCTCACCGCGCCACTTGCCCGCAATTGCCTTATCACGTCGCGGTTGTGCGGCTGGCGCAGGAAATTGGCGACGCTTTGGATGATCTCCGGGCCGACACCAGGGAGAACCGGGGCGAGCAGCGTTTCGTCCTTATTGCGCCGTCGCGTATTTTCTTTCTGCACGCGTTCCTTCTCCGCGATCAAGGCGTCCCAATCGGCATCCAGCAGATTGCCAAGGGAACCGAAATGTTTCGCCAGAATCTTAGCGATCTCTTCGCCGACATGATAGATGCCCAGGGCGAAAATGAATCGCGCAAGCGGAGCGCGCTTGCTTTTTTCGATCGCAGCGATGACGTTGGATGCCGATTTTTCGGCCATGCGCTCCAGTTCGGCGAGGCGGGTTTCGTTCAATTTGTCGCGGTCGTACAAATCGGCGGGCGTATGGACTGCGCCGGCATCGACAAGCTGGTCGACCAGCTTTTCTCCCAGACCTTCGATATCCATGGCACGGCGTGAGCCGAAGTGCAACAAAGCCTGCTTGCGCTGCGCCGGACAAAACAGTCCGCCGGTGCAGCGATACACCGCTTCGCTCTCAAGGCGTTCAACCTTGGATTTGCATTCAGGGCATATGCCCGGCATCTCGAACTCGACCGCGCCGGGTGGGCGCTTCTCCGGCAGCGCGCGTACAACTTCAGGAATGACGTCACCTGCGCGGCGCACTACCACGCTATCCCCCACCCGCACGTTCTTGACCCGCACCTGATCGAGGTTGTGCAGCGTGGCGTTTGTGACCGTGACGCCTCCCACGAACACCGGTTTGAGCCGAGCGACTGGGGTCAGAGCTCCCGTGCGCCCCACCTGCACGTCGATGGCCAGCACCTCGGTGGTAGCTTCCTCGGCCGGAAACTTGTGCGCGATGGCGAAGCGCGGTGCGCGCGAGACATAGCCCAGGCGTTGCTGTGCGGCGAGGCCGTCGACCTTGTACACCACGCCGTCGATGTCGTAGGGCAGGCTGGGCCTCGCCTCGCCCATGCGTTGGTAGAACTGCATCAGCCCTCGCACGCCGTGAACCAGGCGGCGCTCGCCGCAGACCGGCAGTCCGAATTCCTGCAGCCAGTCTTCCAGCGCGCCCTGCGTGGGCGGCGTGGCGGCGCCCTCGATCGCCCCCACGGCATAGGCGAAGAAACGCAGCGGCCGCGCGGCGGTGATGCGCGAGTCGAGTTGGCGCAAGCTGCCGGCCGCGGCGTTGCGCGGATTGACGAACTCCTTCTCCCCGCCTGCACGCTGCCGCTCGTTCATGCGCTCGAAATCGCGCCGATACATGAGCACCTCGCCGCGCACTTCGAGCAGTTCCGGAGGCGACTTGCCGCGCAGCCGCAGGGGAATGCTCTTCACCGTGCGCAGGTTGGCCGTCACCTCCTCTCCGGTATAGCCGTCGCCGCGCGTCGCGCCCTGCACGAAGCGGCCCGCTGCATAGGTCAGGCTGATGGCGAGGCCGTCGAACTTGGGCTCGGCGAGGTAGGCGACCGCCTCCTCTTCCAAGCCCTCGCGCACGCGTCGGTCGAAGGCAGCCACCTCTTCCTCGGAAAAAGCATTGTTTAGCGAGAGCATGGGACTGCGGTGCGTAACCTGGGCAAATGCCGACAACGGCTTCGCGCCCACGCGCTGCGTCGGCGACTCCGCATCGGACAGGTCGGGATAATCGCTCTCGATTTGTTGCAGTTCGCGGAACAGACGGTCGTATTCCGCGTCGCTCACGAGCGGCTGATCGAGCGCGTAATACTGGTAGTTGTGGCGCTCGATTTCGGCGCGCAGTTCCTGCGCCCGGGCCCTAGCCGCCTTGGGCGCGGCCATCAGGCGAACAGTCGTAGTGCCAGCGGGCCGCCGGCGGAAATCCCCTGTTCTTCCATGCTCGCGTACAGAGCCTGCAGCTGCGCGCGGATCTTCGCCAGCGCCGCATCGTCCAGCGGCTGACGGTTGTCGTCGACGATGCCTGCCGAAAGGGACTCCGCCAAGTCGCGCGCGAATGCGGCGAAGGCGTCGAAGCCGGCGAGCGCGCCTGGCGCGCGCGCGACATCGAACAGCAGGGTCACGCCCTTGGTCGCGATTTCCTTCATGCGCTCCGCAGCAAACGCCGTCTGCTCCATATTGCACAGGGTGTAGAGTTCATGCCCCGCTTCGTCGCGGCGGTGGAACTTGCCGTCGCGCTCGAGCGCGAGCCCATGCGCCTCGGCAAGGGCGCGAATGCGCGTGCCCGGAACCGGCCCGCCGCGGGAAATCAGGTTGAGGCCGATCTGCACGTCCACTTCCGAGCACAGCGTGTCGAGTTGCTGCGCACGACCGAGCGCCGCATCGATATCTGCCAGGTTTGCGCGCGCGCCGATCGCTTCCGCTACCCCTTGCGCCATGGCGCCGAACTCGGACAGCTGTTGACGCGCCAACGCACCGTTGCGGTCGGCGAGTTGAATCCCTACGCGCAAGCGATCGTAGTCTCCGTCCGCGTCCAGAGGTTGCCACGACGCCGCCTGGCCGTTGTAGCACTCCCAGTTGACCGCTTTCGTCGGCTCCTGCGCGCTGTCCACGATCGCCGCCGATATCGCTTCGCCTTTCACCGGCTGATCGGCTTCCAGCGTCACTACGTAATCGATGCGACCGTCGAGCAGGTTCGCCTGCCTCTCCTCCGCCCGCGACGCCGGCACCGAAAGGGTCGGCTCGATGCGCTCGATCGCCTCCATCGGACGATCGGCACCCTCGCTCTTCGCCCCCAGGAGCACGTCGTCGTGGCGCGACCCGAACGCCTCCTGCGATTCGCGCTTGAGCTTCAGCTCCTGCCACTTGTTGTATGCGAGCACCCCGGCCACGACCAGCACGCCGATCCCGAGCAGGCCGAGCTGCAGCTCGCTCATGTGCGCCGCCTCGCTTGCGTCCGTGCACGTGCCATTAAGCGCGCCGCCTCCGAACCATCGTAATTCACGTCGTTCTCTCTGTCGGCGTCCTGCCGCCTTCGCCGGTCGCATCCCGGCTGCGCCGGGGCGACCGGCGAAGCGGAGCAGGGCCCCCGGCCGTGGGCTGGGGATGCGACCTGAGTCCGGGCGCGTGTGGCGCCGGTCGCACATGGCCGCCTACGGGGTCAGATCCCCAGCTCCCGCTGGGGCCCCTCTTCCACCCTCCGGCGTCCACTGCTCCGCGGCTCACGCGGCTAGCTCCTCTTTCATCCTCAGCGCTTCCTCGATGTCGACGGCAACCACGCGCGACACCCCGGATTCCTGCATGGTCACGCCGATCAGCTGCGCCGCCATTTCCATGGTGATCTTATTGTGGCTGATATACAGGAACTGCGTGTCCGAGGACATCCGCTTCACCAAATCGCAGAAGCGCTCGGTATTGGGATCGTCGAGCGGTGCGTCCACCTCGTCCAGCAGGCAGAAAGGAGCGGGATTCAGCTGGAACATGGAAAACACCAGGGCCAGCGCGGTGAGCGCCTTCTCCCCGCCCGAGAGCAGGTGGATGGTGGAGGTCTTCTTGCCCGGCGGCTGCGCGATCACCTGCACGCCGGCATCGAGGATCTCCTCTCCGGTCATCAGCAGACGCGCTTCGCCGCCGCCGAACAGAGTCGGGAACATCATGCCGAAATGTCCGTTCACGGTATCAAATGTCTGCTGCAGCATTTCCCGGGTTTCCCGATCGATGCGCCGGATGGCCGCCTCGAGGGTTTCCAGGGCGGAGGTCAGGTCGCTTGCCTGCGCATCGAGAAAGCCCTTGCGCTCGCGGCTGGACTGCAATTCCTCCAGCGCCGCCATGTTAACCGCGCCCAGGTCGGTGATGGCCTGGGCCAGGCGATTAATCTCGGTCTGCAGCGCGTTCGGGCGCATGCCCTTTTCCAGCATACCCGCCAGCACTTCCTCGTCGGCTCCGGCTTCGAACAACTGGTTCGCATACTGTTCTTTGTTGAGCCGCGCCGCCTGCTCCTTCAGCCTGAGCTCGTTGATGCGGTTCCTGAGCGGCTCGAGCTTCTGCTCGCACACCAGCCGCTCCTCCTCCGCTCCACGTAGGCCCTGCGCCAGTTCGTCCTGCCGCGTGCGTGCATCGGTTAGGCGCTGCTCGCGCGCAACTCGCAGTTCCAACTGGGTTTGCAGATTCTGCCGCAAATCCTCGTCTTGCTGCCCCGCAAGCTCCGCTCGGAGCTGCTCTAACTGCTGGCCCGCCGCGCTCGATTGTTCATGTATTACATGAACAGACGAATTTATTTCATTGATTTTAGATGAGCATTCTTTCTCGTAGAATGCCGCTTGCTGGTCTTCGTGCTCGGCTTGCTGCAGCGCCTGGCGTTGGGCGTTCAGCCGCGCTTCCGCTTCGGCGTGGGCAGCAAGCGCCGCCTCGACCCGCCCGGCCACGCCGTCCCGTGCCTGCTGGTGCGCGGCGAGTTGCTCCTCTGCGGTAACCCGGCTCGCCCGCTCCTGCTCTTGCTGCGCCGCGATTTCATCCAATTCCTGCTGGATCTGGCGGCTGCGTTCGCGGAAGCGCTCCAGGGCCTGGGACAGGCGCAGGTTTTCCATTTGCTGCTCATGCGTTTGCTGCTTCAGCGCCGCAGCCTCGCTGCGCAGCGTGGCCAAGCGTTGGTTGTGCCCGCCGAGCGCGGCTTCGACGACATGCAGCTCGGTCCGCGTCTGGCGCAGCGCTGATTCGCGCTCGCCGAACTGGGCGCCTAATTCCTCGATTTCGCGCTGCCGGGCGAGGATGCCGGTGTCGCTCGGATCGGGCGCATGGAAGCTCACTGCCCCGCGGGCAAACTGGTGCCCTTCCCGGCTGACGAGTATCGCGCCGGGCGGCAATGCCTGGCGCATATCGGTGCTCGGCGCCGATTCAACTGCATATACGCCGCGCAGCCAGTCGTGCAGGACGCCGCGCACCGCTTCGTCGTAAATGCTGAGTAGCGACGCGAGCGGCCTCAGGCCGTCGATCTCCGGGTCGGTCGCCGCCGCGGTCGCCGCATACACGGCGAGTTTGGCCGGCGGCGCGTCCGCCAGCATGCCCTGCAGCAGCTCGGGCGCGGCCGCCTCGATGGCGTGCAGCTTTTCGCGCAGCACCGCCTCGAACGCAGTCTCCCAGCCCGCTTCCACCCGCACCTTCTGCCACAGCCGCGGCAGCGACGCGAGTCCGTGCTTCGCCAGCCAGGCGTGGATCTGGGCATTGCTTTCGACCTGCTCCTGCAACTGCTTCAGCGTCGCCAGCCGCGCCTCCAGGCCGGCCTGCTCGCGCTGGATCGTGTCCAGCTTCTCTTGCGCTGTCTTGCGCGCGGCCTCGAGGGCCGGAAGCTGTTCCAGCTGAGCGGCAAGCTGCGCCTCCTTTTGCGCCAGCTCCTGCGCCAGCGCGGCAACCCGGACCGCCTGCTCCGCGATTGCCGTTTCGTCGGGCTTCGCCAGTCCTTCGTGCTCGGCATTCAGGCGGTCCTGGCGCCCACCCAGACTCTGCAAATTCCTTTCGGCGTGGCCGATATTGGTCTGCTCGACGCTGAGCAACTGCTCGGCGCGGGCGAGCGCCGCGCGCTCCTCGGCCAACTGCGCCTGCACTGCGCGGAATGCCTGCTCGGCCTCGGGTAGCCGTGCCGCTTCCATGGCGACGCGCTCGTGCGCCTGCCGCAGCTTCTGGCCGGCGCCACCCTGCCGCTCCTGCCACATGGCGAGGGCGGCTTCGAGCTCGCCCGCCTGCTGCTGCCATTGCTCGCTCTGCGCCGAGAGCTGCGCGATCTGGCTCTCCAGCCGCGCGCGGCTCTCGCCGATGTAGCGGATTTCGGTCTCCAGGCGCTGCACCTCGGAATTCGCCGCGTAGAGTTCGCCCTGGGCGGCGGACAGCGTATCGCCCGCCTCATAGTGCTCGCTGCGCACTTTTTCCAGCCGCTGCTCGATTTCGCGCAACCGCGCGGTCTCGCCTTCCAGCTCGTTCGCCGCCTTGTCGATTTCGCGAGCGTGGCGCTGCGCCTCGTTCTCGGCTTCCATTTTGCGCAGCAGCCACAGCAGGTTCTGCTTGCGCTGCATATCGCCCTGCAGCTCCTTGAACTGCATCGCCACCTTGGCCTGCTGGTCGAGCTTGTCGATCTGGACAGTGAGCTCCTGGCAGATGTCGGCGACGCGCGACAGGTTCTCCCGCGTATCGTGCAAGCGGTGCTCGGTTTCGCGACGCCGCTCCTTGTATTTGGAGATGCCGGCCGCCTCTTCCAGGAACACGCGCAGTTCCTCCGGCTTCGCCTCGATGATGCGCGCAATCATGCCCTGCTCGATGATGGCGTAGGCGCGGGGCCCCAGGCCGGTGCCCATGAATATGTCCTGGATGTCGCGCCGGCGGACGTGGGTATTGTTGATGTAGTACAGCGACTCGCCCTCGCGCGTGAGCACGCGTTTGACGGCGATTTCGGCGTACTGCGACCACTGACCGGCGGCCTTGCCCAGGCTGTTGTCGAAACTGAGCTCGACGCTCGCGCGCGCCACGGGCTTGCGCAGCGCCGAACCGTTGAATATGACGTCCTGCATCGATTCGCCGCGCAGGGCCGAGGCTTTCGACTCCCCCAGCACCCAACGCACGGCGTCGATGACGTTCGATTTGCCGCAGCCGTTCGGTCCGACGATGCCGACGAGCTGCCCAGGAACGGGAATGTTGGTCGGATCGACGAAGGATTTGAATCCGACTAGCTTGATTTGGGTAAGGCGCACTGGATTTTCTTCAGAAAACCGGTTTTCGACCGGATTTATTTTGGCTAATAGGCAGCCGGTATAATACCACGCTGAATTTCGTTTCCGAGCCCCGCATGCCTGCCAAACCCAGCAAAAAACTCGGCATTTTCGACAACCCGAATCCCGCGCGGGATTACCTGATTCATATGGAAATCCCGGAATTCACCTGCCTGTGCCCGATCACCGGACAGCCGGATTTCGCGCGTCTGGTGCTCGATTACATTCCCGACCGCAAATGCCTGGAGCTGAAAAGCTTGAAGCTCTATATTTGGTCTTACCGCGACCAGGGCGCGTTTCACGAAGCGGTCACCAATCGTATTCTCGGCGATCTTGCCGACGCGGTGCGCCCTCGCTTCATGCGCCTCGCCGCAAAATTCTACGTGCGCGGCGGCATTTTCACCACTATCGTCGCCGAGCAACGCAAGCGCGGCTGGAAGCCGCAGCCGGCGGTCGACCTGCAGCGGTTCGATGAAAGCTCCGATCCTTCGCATCTAAATTGACAATAACTATCGAGTCCGTGAATCCCAATCTGGCCAGGTTACAGCCTTATCCCTTTGAAAAACTTAGATTGCTGTTCAAGGACATCGCGCCCAACCCGCGCCATGTGCCGATCAATCTGGGCATAGGCGAGCCCAAGCACCCGACCCCGGAATTCATCCGCGAGGAACTGCGCCGCAACCTGGCGGGTCTGGCGAGCTACCCCGCCACTGCCGGTACGCCGGCGCTGCGCGACGCGATCGCCGCTTGGGCGAAGCGCCGCTACCGGCTCGAACACCTGGATGCGGCAAGCGAGGTGCTGCCCGTCAACGGATCGAGGGAAGCGCTGTTCGCGCTAGCACAGACGGTGATCGACGCCAACCGCGGCGATGCGGTGGTGGTCTGCCCGAATCCCTTCTATCAGATCTACGAGGGCGCGGCGTTGCTCGCCGGCGCCACTCCCTATTTCGTCAACGCGCTCCCCGAAAACGACTTCGCCGTCGATTACGCCTCTATTCCGGGCGAGATGCTCGCGCGCACCCAACTGCTCTACGCCTGTTCGCCCGCCAACCCCACCGGCAAGGTGATGGACCTCGCGGCCTGGCGCGCCTTGTTCGAACTCTCGGACCGCTACGGCTTCGTCATCGCTTCGGACGAATGCTATTCGGAGATCTATTTCGACGAAGGCCATCCGCCGCTCGGTGCGCTCGCCGCCGCGCAGGCGCTCGGCCGCAAGGACTATGCGCGACTCATCGTGTTCTCCAGCTTGTCCAAGCGCTCCAACGTCCCCGGCATGCGCACCGGCTTCGTCGCCGGCGACGCCGCACTGATCCGGGCGTTTCTCCTCTACCGCACTTATCACGGCAGCGCCATGGGGCTGCCGATGCAGGCGGCGAGCGTGGCCGCCTGGGGCGACGAAGCGCACGTGATCGAAAACCGCCGCCTGTACGCGCAGAAGTTCGAAACCATCTTGCCGCTGCTGCAGGCCCCGCTCGCGACGCGAATGCCGGAAGCGGGCTTCTATTTCTGGACGAAGACGCCGATCGACGACGAGCATTTCGCGGCGGCACTGTATGGCGAATATAATGTCACCGTGCTTCCCGGCAGCTATCTTGCACGCGTGGCCCACGGACGCAATCCAGGGTCGAATTACGTGCGCATGGCCATGGTGGCGCCGCTGGACGAGTGCGTGGAAGCCGCACGGCGGATCAGCCAGTTCGTGAAAACGCTCTAAGCGGCGCTGATCGCGATCTGCGCCGGGGAGCGAAGGGAAGAACGGATGGACTCCGCGCAGAGTCGATTCGGCAGTTCATAACAAGTCAAACGGAAACAACATGCAAAAACTCAAACAAACCATCGAGACGGCGTTCGAGAACCGCGCCAGTCTCACGCCCGCGACGGCCGACCGAAACATCCGCGATGCCGTCGAGGAAGTCATCGCCGCACTGGACGCCGGTCGGCTGCGGGTCGCGGAAAAGCTCGGCGGCGAATGGGTCACGCATCAATGGGTGAAGAAGGCAGTGCTGCTCTCGTTTCGCCTGAATGACAACCAGCTGATGGCGGGCGGCTCGACTCAGTATTACGACAAAGTTCCGACCAAGTTCGGCGGCTTCAACCAGGCCGACTTCGCCGCCGGCGGCTATCGCGTCGCTCCGCCCGCGGTCGCGCGCCGCGGCGCGTTCATCGCCAAGAACGTGGTGCTGATGCCCTCTTACGTCAACATCGGAGCCTACGTCGACGAAGGCACCATGGTCGACACCTGGGCCACCGTCGGCTCCTGCGCCCAGATCGGCA
>CAZMGP010000044.1:0-40992 GCA_964565875.1 uncultured Enterobacteriaceae bacterium | reverse complement strand
TCACAGATATCGTTTGCAGAAGGCTACCGCGCGAGCGGTTTAGTCCTTGGCCGACCTGCTGCCGTTTCTCCGCTACCACCCCCTAACGCATGGGCACGGCGCTTTCGAGCGGAATGTCGATCACCTTGCCGGATGCCTCGGCAAGGATCATCACCGTGACGCGGCGGTTGCGCGCGCGGCCTTCGGCGCTGTCGTTGGCGGCGACCGAGCGGTTCGGGCCGTAGCCGATGACCGATAGCCGTGCCGGCGCGACGCCGTTGTCGATGAACAGCCGCGTCACGCTCGCCGCACGCGCCGCCGAGAGTTCCCAGTTCGAAGGAAACTGCGGCGTGCTGATCGGCGCATCGTCGGTGTAGCCTTCGACCTGGATCGCCTGCTCCGTGCCCGCGAGCACGTGCGCCACCTCCTGCAGCACGCGTCCCGACTCGCTGCGCAACTGTGCCTGGCCCGATGCGAACAGCACCGCGGCATTGATCTCGACGGCGATGCCGCGATTGCTCTGCGTCACCTTCACCTGGCCGTCGCGCACCAGGCCGCCCAGTACTTTGCCGATGTCCTGCGCAATGGCGCGCATCTGCTCGCGCTGCTTGCCCTGCCCCTCGCCGCCCGGCGCGACGCGCGTGATCGGACGCACCGGCAGCGACTGAATGACGCCCGTCGCCGGAGCCGGGATGCGCTCCACCACCTTGCTGCCGAAGGCGGTGATGAGGGATTCGGACAGCACGCGGTACTTGCCTTCGCTCACCGTCGACAGCGCGTACATGACGACGAAGAACGCGAACAGCAGGGTGATAAAGTCGGCATAGGACACGAGCCAGCGCTCGTGATTGTCCGACTGCCTCTGGTCCAGGTATTTCCTTCTGCGGCGCATGGCACGCTCAGGCGGTTGCGGCCTGCGGCCGGCGGTCGGAGACGTAGCCCTGCAGCCGGTTTTCGATGATGCGCGGATTTTCGCCGTTGGCGATGCAGGTGAGGCCGTCGACCAGCATTTCGCGCGCCAGCACCTGCCGCGCGATCAGCGACTTCAGTTTGTTCGCCACCGGCAGAAACACCAAGTTCGCCAAACCGACCCCGTAGATGGTGGCGACGAAGGCCACCGCAATGCCGCCGCCGAGCTTGGAGGGATCGGTGAGGTTCTCCATGACGTGGATCAGCCCGAGCACGGCGCCGAGGATGCCGATGGTGGGCGCGTAGCCGCCCGCCGCCTCCCAAATGCGCGCCGCCTGCCGGTGGTATTCCTCGAAGGTCACGATCTCCACCTCGAGCGCATCGCGCAGTTTGTCCGGTTCCGCTCCGTCGACCAGGAGCTGCAAGCCCTTGCGCACGAACGGGTCCTCGGCGAATTCCGCCTGACTGTCCAAGGCGAGCAGGCCTTCGCGCCGCGCCACGTGGCTCCAGCGCAGGATCTCCGCGATCAGCCGCTCCGGCTCGAAGGCAGGCGGCAGCAGCATCCACTTCGCCATCACGACTCCGCGCCCGAATACGCTGATCGGGCATTGCACCATCACCGCGCCGGTGGTGCCGCAGAACACGATGAGGAAGGCCGCGCTCTGCAGCAACGAACCGACGTAGCCGCCCTCGAGCAGCTGCCCGCCGATGATGCCGGCGAGCGCGATCCCGATGCCGATGAGGCTGCCGAAATCCACAGCTCAGAGGTTTCTGAGCTGGCCGCGCAGCCGCGCAATCGCCTGGCTGTGCAGCTGGCACACGCGCGATTCGCTCACGCCCAGCGTTTCGCCGATTTCGCGGAAATTGAGCTCTTCCTCATAGTAGAGCCCCATCACCAGTTTCTCCCGCTCGGGCAACCCTTCGATGCCCTTGATCAGGCGTTCGCGCAACTTGCGATCGGCGAGCGTCTCCAGCGGCCCAGCGCCCTTGTCCTCGCAATGGCGCTCGAGAAAGTCGTCGCCGTCGGCGTGGTTGAAGTCCTCGATCGATACCAGCTGATAGCCGCGCGCCTCCTGCAGCATCTTCTGGTAGTCGGCGAGCGCGAGGCCCATTTCCTGCGCCACCTCGTGCTCGCTCGGAGCTCGGCCCAGGCGCTGCTCGAGTTTGCCGATCGCCGTCTCGATGCGTCGCAGATCGCGGCGGAAGCTGCGCGGCAGCCAGTCTGCCTGGCGCAAGCCGTCGAGGATGGCGCCACGGATGCGCTGCGCCGCATAGGTTTCGAACTGCGCGCCGTGCGACTCCTCGTAGCGGTTGACCGCATCGAGCAATCCGAGCATCCCCGTCTGGATGACGTCGTCGATCTCGACACTCGCCGGCAGCTTCGCCATCATGTGATGCGCGATGCGTTTCACCAAGGGCGCGTACTCGGTCAGGTAGTGCTGGGTGTCGCGGATTCCTGCGGCGGTATACATCGTGGCACTCCTAAAGACTGACTGGCGCGGCGGCAGCGCGCTCGCGGCTTACGTTGATGAGGCGGCGCATGGAAGGGGCAAAGCCCGCGGCATCCTCCCCTACCCGCGGCAAGGCGCGAATTGCCTGCGCGAGCCGGCGGTAGGCCGCGGCGACGGTTGCAGCAGGAAACGCGCTCGCGAGTGGCAGCCGCGACCGCGCCGCCCGGCTACGCCTCTCCTCTGCCGGCACATGGCCGATGAACGAAAGGGAGACCTGAAGGTAGCGCCGTGCTACGCGCGCCATGTTGTCGGACACGGCGCGCGCCTGCGCTTCATCCGCCACTTCGGCGACCAGAAGGTGGAATTCGCGGCGCGCGGCTTCCTGCGCACGCTGCTTGACCACGGCGTAGCCCGCCGTGATCGCCGCCGCGCTCGATCCCGACACGACGATGATTTCCTCCGTCAAGCTGCCCGGCCAGGGCTCGCTGCCGGCGCCGCCGGAGGCTAATTCCGTCAACACGGTGTCCACCGCAGAGCCCGCGCAGCGCGCGAGCAGTTGTTCCTGCTCGGCCGCCGGCAGTTGCGCGAACGGGCGCGCGCCGCGGCCAAGCGGCAGGAGCCGGATGCCGGCGGGTCCATGCAGGACGATTTCCTCTGCTGCGCGGCCGCGCCGGATCACGTCCTCGAGATCGAAGGCCGGCGCGAGTCCGAGTTGCGCGGCGATGCCCTGCCCCGGCACGCCTGCGTCCAGGATCAGCACCTCGCTGCCCGCTTCGGCCAGCGCGGCGGCGAGATGCATCATCGCCCCGATCCTACCGTCGCCACCGATGCGCAGCGTCAGCAGCCTGGGCGAGCCGCGCTCGAGCAGCCGGCGCAGCCCTTCGGCCTGGTCGTGACGCGGGCTACGCAAGGGCCGCTCCCGCGCCGCTCGCGTCGGCCGTGGCCAGCACGAGCTGGCACTCGGCCGCATCCAGGTGATGCACCGTGGGAGCGCTCACCGAGCGCAGTGCGCGCGCGAGCAGCGCCTCCCGGTCGGGAAGGTGCAAATCCTCCGGTACCCGCTGGCCGTCGGTCACGTAATGCAGCGGCAGGCGATGCCTTATCGCGACGTCGAGCGCAGTGGCGATGCCCACCGCTTCGTCGGTCTTGGTGACGATGCAGCCGCGCACCCCTGCGCCGCGATAGACACGCACCACGTCGTCCAGGGTTTCGCCGTTGCCGGCGGCGTTCAAGAGCAGCAGCCGTTCGATGCCGGTGCCGGGCGCCGACAGCATGGCGAGCTGATCCGCGACCATTTCGTCGCGCTGGCTCATGCCCACGGTGTCGATCAGCACCAGGTGCTTGCCGCGCAGATCTTCGAGCACGAACTGCAGGTCGGAGGCGTCCTTCACCGCGAATACGCGCACCCCGAGGAGCTTGCCGTAGATCCGCAACTGTTCGTGCGCGCCGATGCGGTAGCCGTCGGTGGTGAGCAGCGCGAGCTTGTCGGCGCCGTAACGCACCACGCAGCGCGCGGCGATTTTCGCGACGGTAGTCGTCTTGCCCACCCCGGTCGGCCCGACCAAAGCGTAGACGCCGCCGCGCTCGACGATTTCGTCTGCCCCGCCCACGGTGTGCAGATTGCGATCGAGCACGGCCTTGACCCAGGCGAGCTTCTGTTCGGCGGAGAGGCCTTGCGGCATCTTGGCGAGAAACTGGCGCGCGAGCCCGGGGCTGAAGCCGGCGTGCAACATGCCGCGCAGCACCCGCGCCTTGCCGGGTTCGCGCCGCTGCGCGGCGTCCCATGCCTGGAACACGAGCTGCTCTTCGATCATGCCGCGCATGGACTTGATTTCGCTCGCAAGGCTGCGCGCGCTGAAGTCCTCGGCCGCAGCCGCGGCCGGCTGGGCCTTGGCGGCGGGGCTAGGCGCCGGCGCGGCGCGTTCCTTCGCCCGCGCGATTTCCTGCGGCTTCGCGGGACGGGGCGTGCCCGTCTGGGTAGCCGCGGGCATCTCGTCCGCCGCCACGGCGAGGATCTCCACGCCGCCCTCGACCGGTCGGTTCGACAGAATCAGCGCATCCGGACCCAGGCCTTGCCTGACGAGATACAAGGCTTGGCGCGAGGTGCTGGCGAAAAACTTTCTGACGTTCATTTGCTCCCCCCGAGCAAGGCGGTGACTTTGATGTTGCATGAATCCGGAACTTCGCTATGCGCGATGACCTTGATCTGCGCCACGGCACGGCGCAGGAAGCGCGCGAGCAGCACGCGCAATTCGGCCGGCACCAGCAGTACCGGCGGAGACCCCAGTCGCTCCTGCTGCTGCGCCGCCGCGCCGGCCTCGCGCAGCAGCGTGTCGACGAGACCCGGCTCGATGCCCGCGGCATCGCCGCTGCCTGCCTGCACTGCCTGCAAGAGCACGCGCTCCAGCCCCGGATCGAGTGCCATCACCTGCAGATCGCTCACCCCCGGATAGAGCTGCTGCACGATGGCGCGTCCCAGCGCCACGCGCGTGAGCGCGGTGAGATCGCCCGCGTCCTGCACCTTCGCGCCGTGCTCGGCGAGGACTTCGATGATGGTGCGCATGTCGCGGATATGCACCCCTTCCTCGAGCAGGCGCTGCAGCACCTTCTGCACCGTGGCGAGCGGCAACAGCTTCGGCACCAAGTCCTCGATCAGCTTGGGCGACTCGCGTCCGACGTGGTCGAGCAGTTGCTGCGTCTCGACCCGGCCCAAGAGTTCCGCCGCATGGCCTTGCATGACGTGGTTCAGATGGGTCGCGATCACCGTGCCCGCATCGACCACGGTGTAGCCGAAGGTCTGCGCCTGTTCGCGCATGCCGCCGTCGATCCAGACCGCGGGTAGCCCGAAGGCCGGATCTCGCGTCGTCGCGCCCGGCAGCGCGTTCGCGACATGACCCGGATTGATGGCGAGATACATGCCGACATAGGCTTCGCCGCGGCCGATTTCCACGCCCTTCAAGGTGATGACGTAGCCGTTCGGGCGCAGTTCCAGGTTGTCGCGGATGTGCACCGCCGGGGCGAGGAAGCCGACATCGGAGGCGAACTTCTTGCGCAGCCCCTTGATGCGCTTGAGCAATTCCCCGTCCTGCGCCTTGTCCACCAGCGGTATCAAGCGGTAGCCCACCTCGAGCCCGAGGGTGTCCACCGGAATGACATCGTTCCAGCTCGCCTCCACGTTCGCGTTCGCCGCCGCAGCGGGTTCCGCCTGCGGCGCCGCCTCCTGCGCTTTCGGCCGCTTGGCGATGGCGTAGCCGCCGCCGCCGAGCGCCGCGGCGAAAAGCAAGAACGCGAGGTTGGGCATGCCCGGAATCATGCCCATCAGACCGAGTATCCCCGCCGTGATCATCAGCACGCGCGAGGTGGAGAAGAGCTGTCCGACGAGCTGCTCGCCGATATCCTCGCCGCTGCCGACGCGGCTGACGACGATGCCCGCCGCGGTGGAGATAACGAGCGCCGGGATCTGCGCCACCAGCCCGTCGCCGATGGTGAGCAGGGTGTAGATTTTGCCTGCGGTGGCGACGTCCAGGTCGTGCTGCAGCACGCCCACCACCAAGCCGCCGATGATATTGACCATGAGGATGATGATCCCGGCCACGGCGTCGCCGCGTACGAACTTGCTCGCGCCGTCCATGGCGCCGTAGAACTCGGCTTCCTGTGCGATCTCGCGCCGGCGCCGGCGCGCCTCGTCCTCGCCGATCAGGCCGGCGTTGAGATCGGCGTCGATGGCCATCTGCTTGCCCGGCATTGCGTCCAAGGTGAAACGCGCGCTCACCTCCGCGATGCGGCCGGCGCCCTTGGTGATGACGACGAAGTTGATCACCACCAGGATGGCGAACACGACCAGGCCCACGGCGTAGTTGCCGCCGACCAGGAACTGGCCGAAGGCCTCGATCACCTTGCCCGCCGCGTCCGCGCCGGAGTGGCCGCGCAGCAGCACCACGCGCGTCGAAGCGACATTCAAGGACAGCCGCAGCAGCGTCGTCAGCAGCAGCACCGTGGGAAAGGCGGCAAAATCGAGCGGCTTCAGGGTATACAGGCTCACCAGCAGCACGATGATCGCCAGCGCGATGTTGAAGGTGAACAACAGGTCGAGCGCGAATGGCGGCAGCGGCAGGACCATCATGGTGAGGATCATGATGATCAGCGCCGGCACGGCGGTGGCGCGCAGGCCCAAGCCGGTGAGGAGCAGCCTCAGGTTGAAGGTGCCGTTCACGCCGCGCCCGCTCCGGGATCAAGGCCCGCCGGCAGCGGTACGAATTCCGGCTCGCGTGGCGCCGGCCCGCCGCCGTAGCGATAGCGGCGCAGCTGATAGACATAGGCGAGCACTTCCGCCACCGCGGTGTAGAGCGCAGCGGGAATCTCGTCGCCGAGATCGGCGTGGCGATAGAGGGCACGCGCGAGCGGCGGCGCTTCCAGCACCGGCACGCGGTGCTCTTCGGCGAGCGCGCGGATGCGCGCAGCGAGCAGATGCGCACCTTTGGCCACGACCTTGGGCGCGCGCATGCTGCCGTCTTGATAGCGCAGCGCCACCGCGTAATGGGTCGGGTTGGTGACGACCACATCCGCCTTGGGTATCTCGGCCATCATGCGTTTGCGCGCGATCTCGCGCTGCTGGCTGCGGATGTGCGCTTTTACCTGCGGGTCGCCCTCGGTCTCGCGGTTCTCCTGACGCACTTCTTCGCGCGTCATGCGCAGTTTCTTCTCCTGATCCCAGATCTGGAACGGAACGTCGATGGCGGCGATCAGGGCGACGCTGCCCGCCATGAGGAGAAAGCTGGTGCCGAGGAACTGCGTCAAGTGCACCATGCCGGCGGCGAGCGGCTCGGATGCGAGCGCGAGCATGGCGCCGCTGTTCTTCCATATCACCCAGGCGGCGACGCCGCCGACGAGCAGCGCCTTGCCGATGGCCTTGAGCATTTCGACGAGTCCGTGCGCGGAGACCATGCGCGCGAGGCCCTGGCGCGGATCGAGCCGGGCGAAGTCGGGCATCAGCGGCTTGACGCTGAACATCCAGCCGTTCAGCAGCAAGGCGGAGGCGATGCCGGCGACGATCAGCAGTGCAAACAGGGGGAGAAACGCCATCAGGACGTCGATCGAGGAGTCCTTCAATTGCTCGAGCATCAGCTCGGTATCGAAGGCGAGCGCGCGGTCCAGCCGCAGTCCGTGGCGCATGAGACCCGACAAGCGCTCGGTGAGGCCGCCGCCCATGAACGACAGGCCGCCGCCTGCCGCGAGCAGCAGCGCGAGCGTCGACAGTTCGCGCGAACGCGCGACCTGCCCCTCTTCCCGCGCCTGCTCGCGCCTGCGTTGCGAGGCTGGTTCTGTGCGTTCGAAGCCGGATTCTTCCGCCATTTCCCGTCCTTGGCTGATTGAACGGGATTATCGAGCGCTGCGATGTGGCCTAATCAGTCGAACAATGCGTGTTTTGCCGCGCAATTCACGGCAATCGCGCGAGGAGAAATTCGGCCTGCCGCCGGAGTCGGTGACGTGCGCGCCGCCCTGCGGCAGCGCGGCACGAACTTCGAGACTAGAAGCCCAGGCTTTCCAGCAGGTCGTCGACCTGATCCTGGCTGGTGACGACGTCGCTGCGATCGGCGGCGTTTACCACCGGGCCGTTGAGCAAGCCGACGTCGATTTCGTCGCGCACCCCGGCAGGAACGAGATCGACCAGCAGATTCACAAGCTGCTTCTCCAGTTCCTGCGCGAGCGCGGTGATCTTTTTGATCACCTGCCCGGTGAGATCCTGGAAATCCTGCGCCATCATGATCTCGAGCAGCTGCGCATTGGTGGCGCGCGTCTGCTCCGGCACCTCGGCCAGATAGGTGCGCGTGCCTGCCACCAGGCTCTTGAACTCGTCCACGCCCATTTTGCCGTCGAACAGCCTTTGCCAGTCGGCAGACAGCGACTCTGCCTTTTCGCCGAGCCGTTCCTGGATCGGCTGCGCCGCCTCGGTGGCATTGAGCGCCCGCACGGCCGCCTGCTCGGTCATTTTCACCACGTAATCGAGGCGATCGCGTGCATCGGGAATCGAAGCCGCCGTCTTTTCCAGCAGCCGGTCATAGCCCAGTTCGCGCAAGGCATCGTGCAGCGTCCGCGTCAGATGCCCGATGCGTTTCATGACATCGCCCGGCGCGGCCGGTTCGTTCTCCTTGCCCGTTGCCGCGGGCCCGGTCGCCGCCGGCGCGGCACTCGGAACTGCCTTTGCCGATTTCTCGCTGGCGATGCTGTCGAACAAGGCCTGCAGTTCGTCGGTGTCCTCAGCTACGGCATTCATGCGCTCACCTTGCTTTCCAGCGTCTTGAAGATCTTGTTGAGTTTTTCGTCCAGCGTGGCCGAAGTGAAGGGCTTCACTACATAACCGTTCGCTCCCGCCTGGGCGGCAGCGATGATGTTCTCCTTCTTCGCTTCCGCAGTCACCATCAGCACCGGCAGGTCCTTCAAGGCCTCATCCGCGCGTATGTTCTTCAGCAGGTCGAGGCCGGTCATGTTGGGCATGTTCCAGTCCGAAATGACGAACTGGAAATTGCCGCCGCGCAGCTTCCCCAGCGCGTCGGACCCGTCTTCGGCCTCGTCGACATTGTGAAAGCCAAGTTCCTTCAGGAGGTTGCGCACGATTCTGCGCATCGTCGAAAAATCGTCGACCACCAGGAACTTCGTATTCGGATCTGCCATGCCTTGCTCCATATCAACGTTCTAGCGATAGCGCATCCCATCCGCTCCGCCTTCGGCCCTCGCCCGCTTGCTCGCCTGGAGTGGCCGCCATGTGCTAACTATCGTCCGAATCGGCGCGATCTTGAGCCCCGGGCGTGCACTCCAGGCGCTCGGGAACCGCTACCGCCTCCAGGTGGTACCAACTCACGCCCGCCGCAGCCTGAACCGCGACATGGCGGATGCGCGCCAGCACCTCGGGACGCGCGAGCTTCAGATAGCGCGCGATCTCCTCGTAGTCGTCGGGCAGCGCCGGGTTGACCCAGCCCTCGGAAGAATGACGCGCCAGATTGACCGCCAGCCTCACGTTGACCGCGCGTGAATGCGCCCCCTTGGCCTCGTCCATCAGTTGCTGCAGCATGGGCGCGAGCTTCCATTCGGCGATCAAGGCCGCCTGCAGGTTCTGCAACTTGAAGCCGAGGACGGCGGACTGGGCCGCGCTCGAACGCAGGTGGCTGTCGGCGCGAAGCATGGCGTCGATCCTCAGCGCCAGTTCGGGAGCGAAGCACCAAAGCAGCATTTCGGCGAGGTCGTGCAGAAGCGATGCGATGGCGACCTCGTCCGCCCTCGAATCGTGGCGCTGCGCCGCCCACTCGTAGGAATACAAGGCCGCGTGGTGGGCGCGGTTGATGACGCGCATCAGGCCCGACAATGCGAGCGGCTGCGCCGCCAGAGTCGTTTCGACCGCGGGCAGCTCGCAGAAATGGGAGAAGAACGGCGTGACGCCGAGCATCATCAAGGCATGCTCGACGGTCGTCACGTCGGTGACCTGGGCTTTGTGCCGATGCGCTTCGAGGTAGCGCAACACGCGCAGCGTGAACATGGGATCGTGCAGCAGCACGCGCGCGATGTCGCGCGGCACCACCCGCTCCTCGTTCTCGCGCAAGCGTGCGAGTTCGTCGATCGTACGCTGCAACACCGGGATTTGCGCGTCGTCGAGTGCGTGCACCCAAGCCGATTCGTTTCGCGCGGCAGGATCGATCAGCATCGTCGGAGCTCACATGCGCCAGACGAGGAGCGTCGCGCCCCCGGTCCGGATGGTGCGCGTGGGCGGCACGCCGGGAACCGCAAAACTGTTGGAGACGAGTAGGCTGCCGCGGCGCATTTCGCTGCGCGCCTTGCGCCACAGTGCCGGCATGGCGGCCGGCGAAAGATAGGCATAGACGACGTCGTAGCGGCGAAAATCCAGCTGCCGGTAGTCGCCCCAGGCGATGCGGCACGCGCTCTTCGACAGCGCTGAGCGCAAGCGGCCGAAAATGAACGGCGCCGGCGCGGACTCGACGCCTTCGTAGCATCCGGCCGGACGTTGGCGCGACAAATGCGCGAGCACGCCTCCTAGCCCGCAGCCGAGATCGAGGAAGGTGAAGCGCCCCTCGCGCGGCAGCAGGCGGGCAAGCGCATCGAGCGCTGCGCGCCTGGACGGAAACAGCGGCACGCGGCTGCGCGCGACACCGCCGTAGAGTGAAGCGAGGAGCAGGAACGCAGCGAGCGCATAGGAAGGCGGGAAGCTGTGCTGCAGCCCCCACGCGAGCCCGGGCGCGAACAGCGCCTGCATCGGCAGCCACCACGGCTGCAGGCCGAGGCCGCGCGCGAGCCGTGCCGCGATCACCCCTTGCGCGAGCGCCCAGCCCATCAGATCCAATTCGCCTGCGGCGGGGACGAGGCGTGCAAGCGCGAGAGCGACGGCGAAGGCTGCAAGCTGCGCGGCGAGCGCACGCGCGAGCGGCACCCGTGGCGCATAGGCTGCGGCGCCTTCATCACCCGCGAGCTCGCGCTGCCTGAAGGCCAGCGGCACCCGCGGCGCGTAGGCGGCCGTCTCAGCCTCAGGACTTTTCTGGCTTATCACTCGCGTTCTCCGGCTGCGTCTTTGCCTCGGGTTCCAGGGCCCCGCCGTCGCGGCTCACCGCATCCTCGGTCGCCTTGTTCATGACCATGATGCTGATGCGACGGTTCATCGGATTGAGCGGATTGCCGAGGTCGAAGGGCACGGCCGAAGACAATCCGACCACGCGCAGGATGCGCCCTTCTGCCAGGCCGGCGTCGAGCAGTTCGCGCCGCGCCGCATTCGAGCGGTCGGCCGATAGCTCCCAGTTGCTGTAGCCCTTCGCCCCTCCGGCATAGGGCTGGGCGTCGGTGTGTCCGGAAATGCTGATGCGGTTGGGCACGTCGTTCAGCGCCTTGCCGATTTCGCGCAGGATGTCGCGGCTGTAGGGCTGCAGCTGCGCGCTGCCGCTCGCGAACATGGGGCGGTTGTTCTCGTCCACGATCTGGATGCGCAGGCCTTCGGCCGTGATGTCGAGCATGATCTGCTTGCGGAAGGCCTGCAGCGCCTGGCTGCTTTCGATGGCGTGCTCGATGTTGCTCTTCAGTTCGTTCAAGCGCGTGCGTTCCTGGCGCGCGCGCTCGGCTTCGGCCGCCTTCAGGTCGATGATCTTCTTCTCCGCTGGGTTCTCTCCGCGCTTTGACTGGCCTTCGCTGCGCGAGAGATCCTGTCCGCCGCCCTTGATCACGCTCGAGCTGTCGCCGCTGCCGCTGCCACCGGCGAGCGCCACCTTGAGCGGCGTCTGAAAGTATTCCGAGATGCCCTTCAGGTCGCCGGCCGAGGTGGAGCCGAGCAGCCACATGAGCAGGAAGAATGCCATCATCGCGGTGACGAAATCGGCATACGCGATCTTCCACGCGCCGCCGTGGGCGCCGTGCGCGTTCTTCTTCACGCGCTTGACGATGATCGGCCGCTGGGTCTCGTCGCTCATGCTGGATGTCTCACCCGGGCGCGAGGTTCAACGCGCCTTGCGCTGCTTCACTTCGTCTTCGAGTTCGCTGAAGCTCGGCCGCTCGGTCGAATACAGAACTTTGCGCCCGAATTCCACCGCCACCTGCGGCGCATAGCCGTTCAGGCTCGCGAGCAGCGTCACTTTCACGCATTGCAGCATCTTGGTCGATTCGGCGAGCTTGTGCTCGAGCAGGATCGACAGCGGCCCGACGAAGCCGTAAGAAAGAAGGATTCCGAGGAAGGTTCCCACCAGCGCCGCGGCGATCAGCTTCCCCAGCTCGGCGGGCGGTATGCCGACCGACTGCATGGTGTGCACCACCCCCATCACCGCGGCAACGATGCCGAACGCGGGCATCGCGTCACCCATCTTTGCCAGCGCGGCGACGGGGATGTTCCCCTCTTCGTGATGGGTCTCGATTTCGTTGTCCATCAGGTTCTCGAGCTCGAAGGCGTTCAAGTTGCCCCCCACCATCAGCCGCAGGTAATCGGTGAGGAATTCGATCACGTGATGATCGGAGGCGACTTTTGGATACTTGGCGAAAATCGGACTCTGCTCGGGCGCATCGACGTCCGCCTCGATCGACATCAGGCCTTCCTTGCGCACCTTGGCCAGGATGTCGTAGAGCAGCGACAGCGTTTCCAGGTAAAGCGCCTTGCTGTAGCGCGAACTGCGCAGCACGCTCGGCAGCGCCTTGAACGTGGCCTTGATCACTTTGTTCGGATTGGCGACCAGGAACGCGCCGACTGCGGATCCGCCGATCATCAGCAGTTCCACCGGCTGCAGCAGTGCCGCGATGTGACCGCCGGCGATGACGAAACCGCCGAACACCGCTCCGAGGATTACCACATAACCTACCAGTACCAGCACGAATGCCTCCCTGCGTTCGCACGCCCCATCGCCTGCCGCGCGCAGTGCGCGGCAGCATTTCGTTCATGGTTGGAAGGTAACAGGCGCGCGCTTGCGGCCATGCGGGAATTAGGGGCGAATTCGCCCCGTATTTGCGACCATCGTTGAGAAACGGACGCGCGGCGCAACTCGCGCCGCGAACCGGATTTAGGCGTGCGCGCCGATCGCGTGCCCCGCGTGCGCGGCTTTCTTCGACTTTCCGGCGCGCGAAGGCGGGCGGCAAAGGCCGCAGACGTAGTCGCGGTTGAGTTCCAGCTTGTGGGTGATGAACTTGCCGCCGCAGCGCGTGCACGGCACGGTCTCGAGCAAGCTGCCGAGAAAGCGCACCAGCGTCCAGGCGCGCGTCAGCGTGAGGATGGGCTCGAGGCCGTTCGCGTGCACGTGCTCCAGATACAGGCGGTAGCTCTTGATCAGCGCCTGCACGCCGCGCAACTGCGTATGCGCGGTCAAATACTGATGGATGTCGACGAACAGCGACGAATGCACGTTGGGCTGCCAGCTTAAGAACCAGTCGGCCGAAAACGGCAGCATTCCCTTCGACGGCGATTCGCCCTTGACCTCTTTGTACAGCTTCAGCAGCCGCTCCCGGCTCAGTCCCGTTTCGGACTCGAGCACCTGCAGCCGCGCGCCGAGCTTGATCAGCTCGATTGCGAGCTGGATCTCGTTGCCTTCCGATACCACGCTCTTGTTGCGCATCGCTGGGCCTCGGCTCGGTTTCAGGCCAATTCTTCAACCGCTTGCCCGGCGAGCAGAATCGCCGCGTGCGACTGCGGCATGGCCGCTTCCTTGCCGTGGCTGGTGAGCAGCCCGAGGATCAGCCGGTCGTCAAAGCGCATGCGGCAGAGCAGCACGTTGGCGCCCGCCATTTTCAGCACCTGGGCCGCAGTCAGATCGGAAAGGATGTCGGCCATCTGCTCGCTGATGCCTAGGCGGTACACGGCCGCCGATTTGTCCTCCCGGATCATGTGCTGCGCAAGCATCAGGTACGTAAGATTGAGCTCCTTGATCTCTCCCAGCATGTCGGACATGTTCATCTTCATATTCTCCTGTGGTCGCATTTTTCTCGTTCGCCCTCAAGCCACGGGGCACGACCGCATTGTGGGCGCGCTCGCATCCAGGAGATATACGAATTTGTCCGTTTTTAGGCTGCCCCCCGGGCGAATTCTTGTGTAGGAAATTGTCTTACACGATCGGCTGCCGCCGCATCCGCTGTGCTCGCGATGCGCCGCGACGCGCCGTGTCCGCCCGCATGCGCGACCAGCAATTCCGAAATCTCCTCGACCGGGCGCGGCTCGCAAAACAGGAAACCCTGCACGCGGTCGCACTGCTGCCCGCGGAAGAACTCGAACTGCTCCGCGGTCTCGACGCCTTCGGCCACGGTCATCAATCCCAGCCCGCGCGCAAGTGCTCCGATCGCGCGCACGATCGCCGCGCTCTCCGGATCGCGCACGACCTCGCAGGAAAAGGACCGGTCGATCTTGAGGATGTCGATGGGAAAACGCCTGAGGTAGGAAAGCGACGAGTAGCCGGTGCCGAAATCGTCGACGGAGATCCTGATGTGCATGCTCTTCAGCGCCTGCAGCGTCATCAACGTCGCGTCGACGTTGCGCATCAGCACCGATTCGCTGATTTCCAGCTCGAGGCATTGCGCTTCGAGCCCGGTTTCGGCCAGCACCTGCGCCACGCTCTGCACCAGGCCCGGTTGCCAGAACTGGACCGCGGAGATGTTCACCGCCAGCCGTAAGCCGGGATGGCCGCTATCGTGCCAGCGCTTGGCCTGGCGGCAGGCTGTACGCAACACCCAGTTGCCGATTTCCATAATCAGGCCGGATTCGTTCGCGAGCGGAATGAAGTCGTCCGGCAGCAGCACGCCCATTTCCGGATGTTGCCAGCGAACCAGCGCCTCCACGCCGGTCAAGCGCCCGCTTGCGGCGTCGAGACTGGGCTGGTATTCCAGCACGAGCTCCTGGCGCGCGACCGCCTTGCGCAATCCGGACTCGAGCACAAGCTGGGCGCCGGCGGCCACGCCCATCTCTCGCGCATAGAACTGGTAGTTGTTGCCTCCCAGGCTCTTCGCCCGGAACATCGCGGTTTCCGCGTTGATGAGCAGCTCCTGCACATCGTTCCCGTCGCGCGGAGAGGTGACGATGCCGATGCTGACGCAGAGATAGAACTCGAGCCCGCCTTCGGTGAACGGTTTGGCGAATGCCTGGCGGATGCGGTCGGTGGCGAGGCGCGCCTCGTCTTCGCTCGCGGCGCCGTCCAGCACCACGGCGAACTCGTCGCTTCCCGATCGCGCCACCATGCCGTCCTCGGGCACGCATTGCTGCAGCCGCTCGGCGATCTGCCGTATCAAGGCATCTCCCACCTTGTAGCCGAAGCAGTTGTTGACGCGCAGGAAGCGGTCGATGTCCAGCAGGCAAATCGTGGCCGAACGCCCCGTCGTCTGCGCGATCTTGCCGTTTACATGGTTGCAGAACAGGTTGCGGTTGGGCAGCCCGGTGAGGCTGTCGTAGAACGCGAGCTTGTGCACGTGCGCGTCGGCCTGCTCCTTGGCGCGGCGGATGGCGGCACCGTGGATTTCGCGCTCGATCGCCGGCAGCAGGCGGGCGAAATTCCCTTTCTCGATCGAGTCCTGGGCGCCACTGCACATCGCGGCGACCTCGACGTGTTCGCTCACGTCCCCGGAATAGATGATGAAGGGGATGTCCTTGCCGCATTCTTTAAGCAGGTCCAGCGCTTCGAGCGAGCTGAAGCGCGGCATGGAGTGGTCGGAAATGACGATATCCCATTCCGCTTCGAGCAGAGCCGCGCGCATCTCTTCGGCGCAGTCCACGCGCCGATAGCTCACTTCGCTGTTCGTCTGGCGCAGTTCGGAATACAGCAGACGCGCGTCGTCTTCCGAGTCTTCCACCAATAGCAGGCGCAGGGGTTGATTGCTCATGGCTGCATCGAATTGCGGAATAAGTAAATTGAGGGCGAAGCGGCGCCGCGACGGCGCGTCGGCAGCGCGCTCCCGGCGCAGTGCCGCGGCGATCGATTCATCGGTAATTTGTTGCTCGCTTGCCTCATCGCCACGTCAGTCGATAGAAACACCGCTCCTGGCAGTGCTTATCGGCATGCGGGTGGAATACTTTAGCGTGTGTGACGAAATGAGGGGACACATCCCCTCATGCTCCTCTAAGTCAGCCGTTGCAAATTCAATTTGCAACGGGCTCTTAGGGATCTGCTCAACTTCGCCGCTGGCCCCGATGGACCCTCGCCCTGCCGGCCGATTCAATCGCGGTTAAGCGCTTCGATGCAGTCGATGAGAGTGGAACGCACGTCGTGGCTGCCCAAAGTGCAGTCCGCCGCTTTCGGCGGCGGCTGTCCGGCTGCGCCGCGCGCGAGCCGCCGCTCGGCGGCGGCAAGCTTCGCCTGCTCCGCCGCGAGCTGCTTTTGATCGGCGGCGACGGTGGCGGCGAGCCGCGCTTCGACCTCGGCGCGCCCGGCCTGCTCCAGCTTGAGGCGCGCTTGCCATTGCGCCATGCCGGCGCCCGCGTGAGATGCCGTCGTGCCCTGCTCCAGCCCCCGCGCAAATAGGCCATAGCTGACGGCACCGCCGGCGAGCGCGCTTACCGACAGCATCGACAAATAGAATACGGCGCGCCGCCCGCGCCCCGGCGGCTTCAGCGCGGACTCCGCGGCTGCAACGACCGTCTCTCCCTCATCGTCCGGCGCGACGTCGGTTTTTCCGCCCGCCGCTGCACGCAGCCGCGCGCGCAACGCGCCGAAGCGATCGAATGCAGCGCCGGCAAAGCCGGACAGCGCAGCGTCGACGCGGCCGCCGAGTTCGAGCAGGCGCTCGGTGAGAAGTGCCAATCCCCGCTTGGAACACTCGGGCGTTGCTTCCGCAAGCTCCTCGGCTAAAGGCAGGGCCTGCGTTTCTAGCTCGGCTTGGGCGGCGGTCAATGGGGTCTCGAAATGCGCACGGTCGAAGCGTTATCGGCACGGCGCGTCGGAACTTTAGAGTTTGTAACAAACGACTTTTGTTACGGGTCCTAAGAGTCTGTTGCAACGCCGCCGCATGCGCGAGTGCCTCAACTTTCGGCGCTCCCGGCCGTAAATGGAAGTGACGGCGGAGCCTGCGTCGAAACCGGCCCTTGCAGGCGAACAGCCGTGCGGAGCGGATTGAAGGGGCGAAGGTTCATCCGCCGGGCGAGCTCCAAGTTATCCAGACAACAAGCCGCAACAAAGGATTGGTGCCATGCCAAGTCGGAACAGAACGCTGCATTCGCGTTGGCTGCGGCGAACCGGAAATTGCGCGGTGGTCGCGCCGTGACCAGCCTCGCACGCAGCCGTTCGAGCGCAGAAGATAATCAGGGCAGCCCGCTCCACGCCCTGTTCGCCCACGCGCCGGCGAAGAGTTATCCCAAGCACGCGCTGCTCTTCTCCGAGGGCGAGTCCAACGTGGACTCGATCTATTTCATCGACTCGGGACGGGTCAAGGTGTTCCTGTGCAGCGCCGACGGCAAGGAGGTCGACCTCGACGTACTCGAACCGGGCGACTTCTTCGGCGAAATGGAACTCGACGCCGGGCCGCGCTCGGCGTCGGTGTTGACTCTGGCACCGTCGCGCTTCCTCGTCGTGCACCAAGCGGAATTCAAGCGCTGCCTGGCCGAGAATCCGGAATTCGCGTTCGAACTCATGCTCAAGCTCATCGCGCGCACGCGCCGATTGCTGAAAAGCGTGAAGAGCCTCGCGCTGCTCGACGTTTCCGACAGGGTGGCGCGCCTGCTCCTCGATATGGCGACGGAGGAGGACGGCAAACTCATCATCACCGAAAAGCTCTCCAAGCGCGACATCGCCAATCGCGTCGGCGCCACGCGCGAAATGGCGAGCCGCGTGTTCAAGCACCTCGTCTCCAGCGGCTACATCCAGCTGGAACAGAAACGAATCACCATCGCCAAGAAGTTGCCGCAGCACTGGTGAGGCGGCAGATCGACCATTCGGAGGCAAGTCCATGAACGACAAATCGAATTCCACCATCGGCGTATTCGCCATAAGTGCCATCGTCGGCCTGCTCGCGCTGCTGCCGCAGGCGGGGATGCCGGGCACGGCAAAGGGCGTTGCACCGGAGGATTACCTGAACTCCCTGCCCCCGTCGGCGGCCGGCTTTCCGTCGCCGCACGCGTCGACCAGCCCGGCAAGCTATCTGGGCGGCACCAAGGCCACCGGGCGCGTCGCCGAAGTGTATGTCCGGGCTGCGGAAAACGTGTATGTCGCGGCCGATCGCGCCCCCGAGCAAATGCGCCGCAGCAGCGAGCGCTGGGTCGACATCGAGTTTCCCGAGTTGCTCGCAGACGAGATCGAATCGGTGCGCGCCGTGCTCGAACCCGCGGAAACCGGCGTCCAGGTGGGCGACGTGGTCGAAGTCAAATTCGCGCACAAGGACAATCCACGCTATTTCCCGGTCAAGGAATTGACCCGCGTGACGGAACTGGTGGCGAAGAAGGGCGAGATGCTCGCCCGCGATTTCGAACGCCGCATCCTCGCCCGCAGCGGGCGCGCTCCCGCGCCTGCGCCGTGGGCCGCGCATTTGCCGGCGCCCGCCTTGGCGCCGCTCACGACGGCGCAGGCGCTGCGCTAAGCGCGCGGACACGTTGTAGCAAGCGCCATGCCCGCACTGCTCGCCGCATTCGCATCGCTGCTCGCGCTCATCGCGCTCGGCTCCGGTGTCGCGCTGGGGGCGGCGCACGATCTCGGCTACTCGCGCAGTGTCACGCCGGGCTTGGCCGCGCGCTATGCCGCGCTGTTCCGCCACGGCGACCGCGCCGCCTTGGGCAAGTGGCAGAAATTCGTGCGCGCCGTGCCCCAGGAACGGCGCGGCCCGGGCGAAGTTGCACTGCTCGCCGCGGTGAATTCCTTCTTCAACGACGTGCCCTACGCCTCCGATGCCGAGCAATGGGGCGTCGACGACTACTGGGCCTCGCCCGCGGAAATGCTGGCGAGCGACGGCGCAGATTGCGAGGACTTTTCCATCGCGAAATACTTCACCTTGAAGGAGCTCGGCGTGCCGCTCGAGCGGCTGCGCATCACCTACGTCAAAGCGGTGCAGCTCGACCAGGCGCACATGGTGCTCGCCTACTACCCGACGCCCGAGGCCGAGCCGCTCATCCTGGACAATCTGGACGATCGGGTGCGCCCGGCTAGCGAGCGTCCCGACCTCGTCCCCGTCTACAGCTTCAACGACGACGAAGTTCTGCTCGCCCGCCAGAATCGGCCCGCCGGCAGTCCCATGCAGATCCGCATGTGGCGCTCGCTCGTGGCCAAGCTGGAGACGGAACTTTGCTACTGACAAATGGACGCGCGCGCCAACCTTGCCGCCACGAACGGCTACCCGGCGAGCTTCGCGCAGATAGAGCGCGAAGCCGAACGCATCGCGCGCGAGCTCGACCTGCCGCCCTGCCCGGCCGTGCTCCTGCGCTTCCGGCAGGAGTTCCTCGCCCCCGAGCCCGATCTGCGCAAGCTCGCTGCCTTGCTCGGCAGCGACATCGGTTTGTCCGCCACGCTGCTTAAGACGGTCAACTCGCCTTTCTATGGGCTGACGAAGAAGGCAACGAGCATCGAACAGGCGCTTGCCGTGCTCGGCCTGCACGGAGCAGCAAATCTCATCGCCGGCCTGCTGCTGCGGCGCGCCTTCGCCGCCGCCTCCGGCTCGGCACTCGAACGCTTCTGGGACCGATCGGCGCAGATTGCCCGCCTCGCCGCCGGCATCGCCGCGCGCTTTTCCGAAATGAACCGGCACGAAGCCCACACCTACGTGCTGTTCCGCGACTGCGGCATGCTCACCATGCTGCGCAAGTTTCCCGACTACGTCGAATTGATGGAAAAGGTGGCCGATACCCCCGGCGTGCAGCTCGCGCGCATCGAGAATATCCGCTTCAATTTCGACCACGCGCGCGTCGCCTGCGCGCTGGCGCGCAGCTGGTCGCTGCCCGAGCCGATCGCGCTGTCGATTCTGCACCATCACGATTTCGACACGGCTGCGAAATCCGCGTCCGTCGCCGACGGCGCCGACCGCAAGCTCGTCGCCTTCGGCCTGCTCGCCGAGCAGATCGCCGCTCTGCACCGCGACGAAGGCCTGTGCCCGGACTGGATCGGTGCGGAGCAGTTCGTGTTGAAGACGCTCGATATCAGCGCCGACCAGATCGTCGCGCTGACGGAGGAACTCCGCCCCGCTCCCGTCTTGCCCGACCGCAGCAATTCCGAGTGCGTTACGAAATGAGGGGATATGCCCCAAGGGCACTTCCTTCGGGGGGTATCCCCTCATGCTCCCCTAACTCGGCCCGTAACAAAATGGCTTTTGTTACGGGTCCTTAGGCATTCAAGTTCCGCTGCCGCGGTGACGTTATAGATGTGCCGCGCTGCGATCGCGGCAGCTCGCCGCATAGGACCGCCATTGGGAAATCGACTGGAAATCTCCGCTAGGACCATAGACCGCTTCGAAATCCGGCGCGTCCTCGGCGAAGGCGGTCAAGGCATCGTCTACCTCGCCTACGACCCGCGGCTCAAACGCGAGGTGGCGATCAAGACCCTGGCGGCGCAGGCAAGGAGCGACACGCAGGCGCTGCTGCAGGAAGCGCGCACGGTGAGCGCGCTCGCGCACCCTTGCATCGTGCCCATCTTCGAGGCGGCGGAGTTCTGCGGCGCCGCCTACCTCGTATTCGAGTACGTCACCGGCGAAACACTGGACGCGTTGCTGAAGCGCAGCGGCCCGCTGCCGGCCGACTGTGCGCTGAAGATCGCCGCGCAAGTGCTCGACGGCCTGGACTATGCCCATCGCCACGGCGTGCTCCACCGCGACATCAAGCCCGCGAACATCATGCTCGACCGTGACGGCAATCCGCGCATCATGGATTTCGGCGCCGCTTGCAGGCACACCGCGGGAAGCCTGGTCGCCGTCCCCGCCGATCAAAGCGCCTTGCTCGGCACGCCGGCCTACATGGCGCCGGAATATATCGAGCGCGGCGAATACGGCGTGGCAAGCGAACTGTTCGCCGCCGGGCTCGTCTGCTGCGAGATGCTGACCGGCGAACGAATGTACCAAGGCGATGCGGGCGGAGTGCCGGGGTTGTTGGCGCGGATCGTGCGCGATCCGGTCGAACTGCCGGCGGGTCATGGCCTGGATGCGAAGATCGTCGCCTGGCTGTTGAAGGCCTTGGCCAAGGATCCGGCCGCGCGCCATGCGAGCGCGGCGGCGATGAAGGAGGCCATGCCGGGTTTTGCCGAAACGCAGACACCGAGCGCGGCGGACGGCCGCGGCACGGTGGAATTCTTGCTGCGCAGGATGCGGCTGAAGAAGGAGTTCCCGGCGATATCCCAGGCGATTTCCAGAGTAAATGCCATCATCTTTTCCGACAGCGGCAGCGTCGCCGCCCTGGCGAATGCCGTGCTCAAGGACTTCGCCCTCACCAACAAGATCATCAAGCTCGCCAACTCGAGCTATTACAACCGCTCCGGTCGCGGCAATATCGGCACCATCTCCGGCGCCGTATATCGGCTGGGTTTCGACACCATACGCAACATCGTCCTCGGTCTGCTGCTGTTCGATCACCTGAAGGACCGCGGCCAGGCGAAGGAATTGATGGCCGAGTGCGTGCAGGCGGTACTCGGTGGCGCCATTGCCATGGAAATCTGCATCGCACGCGGCTATGCCAATGCAGAAGAGACCTCGGTGTGCGCCATGCTGCACAACCTCGGGCGCATGCTGTCGCTTTACTATTTCCCCGACGAAACCGGCGAAATCCGCAAGCTCCTCGCCCTCGGCGAAGCGAGCGAAGACCAGGCATCGCGCAAGGTGCTGGGGGCGAGCTACACGGAGCTCGGCCAGGGCGTGGCGCGCTCCTGGGGGTTTCCGCTGAAGATCATCGCCTGCATGGACAAACGCCCGCCGCAAAACGGTGCGCGCGCGCCCGCCGGCGAGGACGAGACGGCGCGGCTCATCGCCTGCATGGCCGCCGACCTGTCGGCGGCGGCGCTCGCGGCTGAGCCCGAAGAACGCGAACGCCGCGCCGAACAGGCGCTCGGCAAATACCGCGAACGGCTGAAGCTCGACGCCAAAGCGGCGCAAGGCGTGCTCCATCGCTCGCTCGCCAACTTTCGCGAATACACCGTCGCCGCCGCATGGACGCTGGAGCCGGGCTTGGCAAAGACGCTGGGCGCGCTGGAGCAGGCCGGGCGCAATCCCGAGAAGACCGCACCGAGCGCCGGCACCACAACTGCCGATCTGCAGGAACTCGACCGTACCCTGCGCCTCGAGCCGCCGCCCCCGCTCCCTGTCGCATCGCCCGCGCCTGCAGACGCGCCGGTACGAGGCAAGCGCGAAGTACTCTCCGCCGGCATCCAGGACATCACCAACGCCATGGTGGAAGGCAGCAACCTGAACGATATCCTGCGCATCATCATCGAGACCATCTACCGCGGCATCGGCTTCGATCACGCCATCCTCGCCGTACGCGATCCCAAACGCGACGAGATGCATGGGCGCTTCGGCCTGGGCGAGGACATCGATGCCCTGGTCGAGGGCCTGCGTTTTCCGCTCGAATTCGCGCCCGACGTGTTTCACGTCGCCCTGCGGCAAAACATCGACATTTTCATCAGCGACAGCCGCGAAGCGCGGATCGCGCCGCGCATCCCCGAGTGGTATCGCAAGCGCTTCGCCGCCGGCGCGTTCCTGCTCTTGCCCATCATCGTGCGCGACAAGGCCTTCGGCATGATCTATGCGGATGCGGCGGGCGCGAACGCCATCGGTCTCGCGGCGGATGAAATCAAGCTGTTGCGCACCCTGCGCAACCAGGCCGTACTAGCCGTACGCCAATCGGCCTGAGCGCCGGCGCGCGGCAAGGCCCTGACCCAGCACGGTTTTCGACCTCGGCTTGCGCCTGAAGAACTCAAGTTTTATGATTGAATTGTTACGGTCTGTACCCAACTACTCACGTAGGGAACATGATCACTGCCGCCCAACTCCGGGCTGCCCGGGCCTTGCTGGGGATGGACCAGCGCGCCCTGGCCGAGGCCTCGGGCCTGTCGCTGCCGACCATTCAAAGAATGGAAGCCAGCGAAGGCGTGATTCGCGGCCAGGTGGAGTCCTTGATGAAGCTGATCGGCGCGCTGGACGCGGCCGGAATCGAGCTCATCAACGAAGGTGCGGCCAGTAACGGCGGCGGGCGCGGAGTGCGACTCAAGCCGCATTGACGTTTCGATCCTTCTTGAACCCCGTTGCAAAGCTGAAATTGCAACGGCTGATTTAGGGGAGCATGAGGGGAGGTATCCCCTCATTTCCCAACACATTCTCGGGGCCGTTTCGCCAATTGCGATGCGGTCCCCGACGCGGGGAAGGGCGAAGGAGAGTTAGGCGTTTCTCCCCTTGCGCATCCCCGGCGCGGGCCTGGCGCACGCCCCGCCCGCGCGGACAGGAGGGGGTAACGGGACAATGGCGTTGACAGTGCTTCTGTCGTGCGCCGGGCTACTGCTCGGCGCGGGCGCTTTGGCGGCGGCAGGGGTGCGCCTGCGTGCGGCGAGCTTTATTGTCTACGCAGTCGCCACCATCGCGAGCGCGGTCGCGCTCGCGACGGCCTTGTCCGCGCTCATCGGCGCGCACGCCGTGGCAAGACTGGAACTGCCGCTGGGTCTCCCCTGGCTGGGCGCGCACTTCCGGCTGGACAGCCTGAGCGCCTTCTTCCTCGTCGTCGTCAATCTCGGCGCCTTCACCGCCAGCCTCTACGGCATCGGCTACGGTCGGCACGAAGAGACACCCGGACGCGTGCTGCCCTTCTTCCCGGTGTTTCTCGCAGGCATGAATCTGGTCGTGCTCGCCAACGACGCCTTCACTTTCCTCCTCACTTGGGAGTTCATGTCGGTGTCCTCCTGGGCGCTGGTGATGGCGCATCACCGCGAAAGCGGCAACGCGCGCGCGGGCTACATCTATCTGCTGATGGCGAGCTTCGGCACGCTCGCGCTGCTGCTTGCCTTCGGGCTGCTCGCCGGGGCGCAAGGCGGCTACGCCTTCGAGGCGATGCGCGCGGCAAAGCCTTCGTTTGGCATCGCCGCCGCGGTGCTCACTCTCGCCCTCATCGGCGCGGGTTCCAAAGCGGGCCTGGTGCCGCTGCACGTATGGCTGCCGCTCGCCCACCCCGCCGCGCCCAGCCACGTCTCGGCGCTGATGAGCGGGGTGATGACCAAGGTCGCGGTCTACGGCTTCGTGCGCATCGCCTTCGACCTCCTCGGCCCCCCGCACTGGTGGTGGGGCGCGGGCGTGCTGATCCTGGGCGGCGTGAGCGCGGTGCTGGGCGTGCTCTACGCCCTGATGCAGCACGACTTGAAGCGCCTGCTCGCCTATCACACCGTCGAGAACATCGGCATCATCTTCATCGGCCTCGGCCTCGCGCTCGCATTCCAAGCGAACGCCATGGGCCAGGCGGCGGCGCTCGCGCTGACCGCCGCGTTGTTCCACGTGTTCAATCATTCGCTGTTCAAGAGCCTGCTGTTCTTCGGCGCCGGCGCGGTGCTCACCGCGACCGGGGAGCGCGACATGGAGCGACTGGGAGGGCTGATTCACCGCATGCCGCTCACCGGCATCGCCTTCCTCGCCGGCTCCACCGCGATCTCGGCGCTGCCGCCGTTCAACGGCTTCGTCTCGGAATGGCTCACCTTCCAGGCGATATTGGTGAGCCCGAAACTGCCGCAGTGGCTGCTCAAGTTCCTCGTTCCCGCGGTCGGCGCCATGCTCGCCCTGTCGGCGGCGCTTGCCGCCGGCTGCTTCGTCAAGGCCTTCGGCGCGAGCTTCCTCGGCCGGGCGCGCTCTGCCGTCGCCGCCGAGGCGAAAGAGACCGATGCCTACTCGCTCACGGCGATGTTCATCCTAGTGCTATTGTGCTTTCTCGCCGGCATCCTGCCCGCCTACTTCATCGATGCGCTCGCGCCGGTGACGAGCGCGCTGCTGGGTGCCGAGCTGCCGCAGCAGACCCAGCTTCAATGGCTCACCATCGTTCCCATCGAGGCCGGCCGCAGTTCCTACAACGGGCTATTGCTGTTTGTCCTCATCGCCGCGGCGGGCTGGTTCGGCGCCTGGGTCATCCACCGCTTCGCCTCTCACGCCGTGCGCCGCGCGCCCGCCTGGGATTGCGGCTTTCCCGACGCGCGCGCCATCACTCAATACACGGCCGGCAGTTTCGCCCAGCCGATCCGGCGAGTGTTCGGCAGCGTCGCCTTCCGCGCGCGCGAACAGGTCTACATTCCCCCACCGGGACAGACCCAGCCGGCGCAACTGCATCTGTCCATGCGCGATCTGGTGTGGGACGTGCTGTATGCGCCGATCGAAGGCGTGGTCGGCTTCGCCGCTACGCGGCTGGACAAAGTGCAATCCTGGACCATACGCGCTTACCTGACCATGGTGTTCTCTAGCGTCGTGGTGCTGTTGATGGTGCTGACCGTATGGCATTGACCCACGACATCCTGGTGCAATTGGCGCAGGTTCTGCTGATGCTGGCGCTCGCGCCACTGCTGACGGGCTATATCCGCAAAATCAAGGCGTATCTGCTGCGGCGCCGCGGCCCGCCGCTGGTGCAGCCCTACCGCGATCTGTTGAAGCTCATTCGCAAGGAAGCAGTGCTGGCGGAAAACGCCTCGTGGATATTCCGCACCGCGCCCTATCTCATTTTCGCCACCACGCTGATCGCGGCGTCGCTGGTGCCCACCTTCGCCACCGGACTCCTGTTCAGCCCGGCGGCCGACCTCATCGCCATCGTGGCGCTGCTCGGCACGGCGCGTTTTGCCCTCGCCCTCGCCGGCCTCGATGTCGGCACCAGCTTCGGCGGCATCGGCTCCAGCCGCGAAATGATGATCGCCTCGCTCGCCGAGCCGGCGATGCTGATGATCGTGTTCACCCTGTCGCTGCTTGCCGGCTCGACCCAATTATCCTGGGTCGCGGTATTCGTCCAGGGCCCCACCATCGGCCTGCGCGTGTCCCTTGCCATGTCGCTGCTCGCGCTCATCATGGTCGCCATCGCCGAGAATTCGCGCATTCCGGTGGACAACCCGGCGACGCACCTGGAACTCACCATGATCCACGAGGCGATGATCCTCGAATACTCGGGGCGCCATCTCGCGGTCATCGAGGCGGCCGCGTCGCTCAAGCTGCTGCTCTATTTCTCCCTCATCTCCTGCATGTTCGTGCCCTGGGGAATCGCGAGCGCCGACAGCGACGTGACCGCATTTGCGATCGGCTTGGTGAGCTACGTCACCAAGCTCGCCATGGGCGGACTGCTGCTCGCCGTATTCGAGACCGCGACCGCCAAGATGCGCGTGTTCCGAGTGTCCGACTTTCTCGGCGCCGCGCTGATGCTGGGGCTACTCGCCGCCCTGCTCCTGTTCGTTTCGCAAAGCACCTGACATGGACCACCTGGCACTCGATGTCGCACACATGTTCGCCGGCGGGCTGGTGCTGGTGAGCTTCATGCTTCTCTACCAGGACCGCATGTTCGGCTTGCTCAACGTGTTCGCCCTGCACGCGCTGGTGGTGTCGCTGTCGGTGGCGTGGCAGGCCCACATCCAGCTCGCGCCGCATCTGTACATCACCGCGGCCATCGCACTGGTGGTCAAAGCCATCATCATCCCGGTGGCGCTGCGCCGCATCATGGTGCGCCTGGGCATCCATCGAACCATCGATACCGTCGGCGGCATCGGCCAGACCATGCTCGCCGGCATCGGCCTCGTGGCTTTGTCGATCATGGTGATGATGCCGATCACGGCCGAGGCGGGCACGCTCACGCGCGAGGACCTCGCCTTTTCGCTGTCGGTCATCCTGCTCGGGCTGCTGATGATGATTTCGCGGCGCAACGCAGTAAGCCAGATCATCGGCTTCATGTCGATCGAGAACGGCTTGATCCTCGCCGCCACCGCGGCCAAGGGCATGCCGCTGGTGGTCGAGATCAGCGTGGCCTTCTCCATCATCATCGCGCTGATCGTCATCGGCATCTTCTTGTTCCGCATTCGCGAGCGCTTCGACACCATGGACGTGCATGCGCTGGAACGCTTCCGCGGGGGACAGCCGTGAGCGACCTGGGCCCGATGCTGTTGAACGCGATCCTGCTCGTGCCCGTCGGCAGCGCGGCGCTGCTCGCGCTGTTCCCGGACGATCGCCTGACCGGGCGCCTGAACGCGCTCGCATCGCTGCTCACTTTCCTCGCTTCGATTTCGCTGTTCTTCTTCCGCCCGGAGACGGGATCGTTCCTGATCGTCGACGACGTCAACGTGGTGTTCATCGTGCTCACCACCTTCGTCGCGTTCACCACCAGCGTGTTCAGCGCGAGCTACATCGCCCACGAGTTGGAGACCGGACGCCTGACGCCGACCTACCTGCGCTTCTACCACGCCATGTACCAGACGCTGATGTTTGCGATGAACCTGGCGCTGCTCGCGAACAACATGGGGCTGATGTGGGTGGCGATCGAACTCGCGACGCTCACCACGGTGCTGATGGTGGGCCTGTACCGGACTCCGGCGGCGATCGAGGCGGCGTGGAAGTACTTCTTGCTCGGCAGCGTCGGCATCGCGCTGGCGCTATTCGGGACGCTGCTCGTCTACCTCGCCGCGCGTTCGGTGGTCGGCGAGGGGCTCGATGCGATGGCCTGGAACGTGCTCGTGGTGCAGGCCCCGGCCTTCGATCCGCATCTGCTCAATCTCGCCTTCGTGTTCCTGCTCCTCGGCTACGGCACCAAGGTCGGCCTGGTGCCTCTGCACGCCTGGCTGCCCGACGCGCATGCCGAAGGCCCGACGCCGATCTCCGCCGTGCTCTCGGGGCTGCTCCTCAACGTGGCGCTGTTCGCCGTGCTGCGCTTCAAGATGATCATGTCCGCCAACCTCGCCGCCCTCGCGCCAGGTCCGTTGATGGTGACCCTCGGCCTGCTCTCGGTCGTGTTCGCGTCCTTCATGCTCTACCGGCGGCACGACATCAAGCGCATGTTCGCCTACTCCTCCATCGAACACATGGGGATCATCACCTTTGCCTTCGGCATGGGCGGGCCGCTGGCGAACTTCGCCGGTCTGCTGCACATGATCTATCACAGCCTCACCAAATCCGCGATCTTCTTCTCCGTCGGGCACATCGCGCAGATCAAGGGCACGCAGCGCATGGCCGACATCCGCGGACTGACCGTGTCGCATCCGGTGCTGGGCTGGGGACTGGTCCTCGGCGTAGTCGCGATCGTGGGCCTACCCCCGACGGGGGTGTTCATGACCGAATTCCTGATCATCAGTTCCACCTTCGCGCGCCAGCCGGTGCTCGCGGTCGCCCTGGGACTGGGGCTGCTCGTCGCTTTGGGGGCGCTGCTGCTGCGGCTCAACGGCATCGCCTTCGGCGAACCACATGGCAAGGACGCGCCCTCGGACGCGTCCTTCGTGCCGATGTTCGCGCACCTCGGGCTGGTGCTGGCCGCCGGGATCTGGCTGCCGACGGCGCTGGTCACCTGGTTCCAACACGTGGCGATTTTGCTGGGTTAAGCGATCATGGCCGCGAACGCCTTGCGCAAGCTCATCGACGAAGGCCGGCTCGTCGCGACGCATCGGCCCTGGCCGCGCGCCGTGGTCGGCGAACAAGGCTGGGCGCAGGCGATCAGGCTGCTCGAGCAAGGGCAATGCACCCTGCTTGGACTGTGGGGCGACAAGGATGTGGTGCACATGGCGCTCATCGACGCCGAGGGCGGGGAGCCGGGCATAGTCAGCTTCGAGTGCGACGAGATGAGCTATCCGTCGGTCGGGCGCGCGCATGCGCCGGCGATCCGGCTCGAACGCGCCCTGCACGATTTGTGCGGGATCGAGGCCGAAGGTCTGCCGGATGCGCGTGCCTGGCTCGATCACGGCAAATGGCCGCTGCAGCACCCCCTCGGCGAGTCGCAGCCCGCCGCCAAGCGCAAGCCCAGGCCCTATGCGTTCTTGCCGGCCGAAGGCGAGAGCCTGCACGAAATTCCGGTCGGGCCGGTGCACGCGGGCATTATCGAACCGGGACATTTCCGCTTCAGCGCGAGCGGCGAGACCGTGGTGCGCCTGGAAGAGCGCCTCGGCTATGTGCATAAGGGCATCGAGTCGCTCATGGCCGGGCAGACGCTTGCGCGCGGCGCCGAACTCGCTGCACGCGTCTCGGGCGACAGCACGGTCGCCTATTCCCTCGCCTTCGCTCGCGCAGTCGAATCTGCGCAAGGCATCGCCGTGCCGGCGCGGGCCGCATGGCTGCGCGCGCTGATGGCCGAGTTGGAGCGGCTCGCCAACCACCTCGGCGATTTCGGCGCCATCTGCAACGACGCCGCCTTCGCCATGATGCACGCGCAGTGCGGTCTGTTGCGGGAATTCGTGCTGCGCGCCGCAGACGCCGCCTTCGGCCATCGGCTGATGATGGATGCGATCGCTCCCGGCGGCCTGCGCGCAGACATCCCTCCTGCCGGCGCAAAAGCCGTCGCAGACCTCGTTGCCACCGTGCGCAAGAGTTTTCCCGAACTGGTCGAACTCTACGACAACACCGCCTCGCTCAAAGACCGCACCGTCGGCACCGGTCTGCTGTCGGCGGCGCTCGCGCGCCAGTTCGGCGCCGGCGGCTACGTCGGCCGCGCCTCCGGGCGCAATTTCGACGCGCGCCGCGCAGCCGCGTATGCGCCCTACGATCAGCTCCAGTTCGAGGTGCCGGTGCTCGAGGCGGGCGACGTGAACGCACGCGTCTGGATCCGCACCCGGGAGATCGAACAGAGCCTGGCGATCATCGGCCAGATCCTAGCCGGGCTGCCCTCGGGCGCCGTTCGCGCAGATTTGCCGCCGTGCAAGGAAGCGCGCGAAGGCGCGGCCTTGGTCGAAGGCTTCCGCGGCGACGTGTTCGTCTGGGTGAGGATAGGAGCCGACGGCGGGATCGAGCGCTGCCACTTGCGCGATCCTTCCTGGTTCTTGTGGCCGCTGCTCGAGGCGGCGATCGAAGGCAACATCGTCGCCGACTTCCCCTTGTGCAATAAGTCGTTCAACTGTTCCTACTCGGGGCACGATCTCTGAGCTGATCGCACATGCGCAGACTGCTTTTCAAGAGCCTGATACACGGGCCGCTGACCGAGACGGCTCCGCCGAAAGACGATGCGGCCGTGGCCGAACTGGCGGCGCTGGTCGAGCAGGCCGCGCGGCGCCGGCTCGGGCGCACGCTCTCCATCCGCGAGGTCGACGCCGGTTCCTGCAACGGTTGCGAACTCGAGATCCACGCGCTGAACAACGTGCTCTACGATCTGGAACGCTTCGGCATGCACTTCGTCGCCTCGCCGCGCCACGCCGACGTGCTGCTCGTCACTGGCCCGGTCACGCTCAACATGCGCGAGGCGCTGGAGCGCACCTATCAGGCGACGCCGCACCCGAAATGGGTGGTGGCGGTGGGTGCCTGCGGCAAGGATGGCGGCGCGTTTGCCGGTGGCTATGCCTGCGTCGACGGGGTGTCGAGCGTCCTGCCGGTCGATCTGCATATTCCCGGCTGTCCGCCCTCGCCGACTGCGTTGCTGAAAGGATTGCTCGCCCTGCTCGAACGCGTCGAGCACGGCGCAGGCGACGCCGGGTCCGTGAACCCGGCCGCGACGCCCGAATGAGCGCTGCTAAAGCAGCACCGACATCACGATCAGGGCGAGCAGGATGGAAATACCGATGACAAAGCCTGTGACGACCTGCGAAGACTCTTGATCGACTTCCACGTCAGTCCTCCCCGGCAATTGGTCGGGCGCCCGATTCTTCCCCTTAGTCGCGGTGCACGGGCAATGCACCAGGCTGTTATATAACCCCTAGTCGCAGCGAAGTAAAGCGATCTGGACTGGCTCCAGGAGTCGCGCAAGCCACACCCGCATTCATGGCCCATCGAGCGTCATGAACAGATTGTTCAGCGATTCGGCGAGCGTCGGGTGGGCGAAGATCCCTTCCTTGATTACGCTGTACGGCAGCTTCCCCATCATCGCGATCTGCAGCATGGACATGAGTTCGCCGCCTTCCACGCCGAGCATGGTGCAGCCGAGTATCTGCCCGCTCGCGGGGTCGACGAGCGCCTTCATGAAGCCGCGCGTCTCGCCCGTCTCCAGCGCCCGCGCCACGCCCGTCATGGGGAGTTTCGCCACGCGGTAGGCAAGGCCGCGCCGTTTCGCCTCGGTCTCGTTCAATCCCACCGTCGCGAGTTGGGGATCGATGAACATGCAATTCGGCACCGCGCGGCCTTCGGTCGAGGCCGCGCCGCCGTTCAGCCAGTTGTCGCGCAGGATGCGGAAATCGTCGTAGGAGATGTGGGTGAAGGCCGGACCGCCCTTCACGTCGCCGATGGCGAAAATGCCCGGCACATTGGTTTCCAGCCGCGAATTGACACGAATGTAGCCTGCGCGGTCGGTCTCGATCCCGGCTGCGGCGAGGTTGAGGCGTTCGGTGTTCGGCACCCGCCCCAGCGCAAGCAGCAGGTGACTGCCTTGCAGCGTGGATTCCCCGCCCGCCTGCGCAAGCCGCACCGAAATTCCGCCGCCCGCGCCGCGCGCAAGTGATAGCACCTGCGCCGCGTTCAACACTTCGATGCCGTCTTCCGACAAGATCCTCTCGACTTCGGCCGAGACATCCGGATCTTCGCGCTGGATCAGTCGCGGATCGCGGTTGAGGACGGTGACGCGGGCGCCGAGGCGCTTGAACATCTGCGCGAACTCGAGCCCGATATAGCCTCCGCCCAAGACCAGCAGATGCGCCGGCACTTCCTGCAATTCCATGATGCTGCTGGAGTCGAGGCTCGATACGGCGTCGATGCCGGGAAGCGGCGGTCGGGCAGGCCGGCCGCCGGTGTTGACGACGATGCGCTTGCCCTGCAGTTGCCGCGTGCTGCCGGCGTTCAACACGACCTGCACCCGATGCGCGTCGACGAAGGATGCTTCTCCGAACATCAGCTCCACATTGGCCGCCTTCTCCAGCGATTTCTGGCCGTAGCTGCGAAAGCGCTCGACCATGTTCGCCTTGCGCGCCACGACGCGGGCCATGTCTACGGACACCGGCCCCGTCTGTACGCCATAGCCGCCCGCACGCCGCGCCAGATAGGCGACGCGCGCGCTCGCCACCATGGTCTTGGTCGGCGTGCAGCCGGTGTTGATGCAGGTCCCGCCCACGTGTTCGCGCTCGACCACCGCGACTTTCCAGCCGGCGCGGCCGAGCGCCAGCGCGAGCGGTTTTCCGGATTGGCCGGTGCCGATGATGACGGCGTCGAATTCGCCCATGTGGTGCTCCTTCGCTAGCGTTCGGTTCGGAAACGGCTGGGATCGAGAGCGCCCCGCTCCCTCGGGAGCAGCGACGGCTCGATTCGATTTGACCAGGACAATAGCCGCCTGGTTCGGCGGCGAAGCGGCAGGCCCCGGACGGCGAAGCTACAAGCTTTTGCGGTAGACGATGAACCCGGATTGCTCGGCCAGCTTGTCGTACAGGCGCCTCGCAGTCGCGTTCGATTCGTGGGTCTGCCAGTACACGCGCCCCAACCCCTGCGCCGTCGCGCGCTCGTACACCGCTTCGATGAGCGCCCGCCCTACGCCCTTGCCGCGGGCAGCGGGGGCGGTAAACAAATCCTGCAGGTAACAGCTCGGCGCGATCGAAATGGTGCTGCGGTGGAACAGGTAATGCGCTAAGCCCAGCAGCTTTCCAGATTCTTCTGCAACCAGGGCATGCATCGGCTCGTAGGCATCGAAAAAACGCGCCCAGGTGGTGCGCGTCACCTCCGGCGGCAGCGCCGTCGCGCGTTCCCGGCCGTAGAAGGCGTTATAGCCGTCCCACAGCACCTGCCATTGCGGCAAGTCCTGGGAAAGAACGGAACGGATGATCATGGCTGCAGCGCTGCCTCCCTGTTATTTTCCCGAGTGTACGGGCCAGGCGCGGTAGCGTCCAGCACGCCCCCGCGCCGCAGCCGCGTGCGCCATGATGCATTTGCACTATTACTCTCGGCCCCGCGATGCTTCTACACTCTTCGCCGCGCGGACTGAACCTGGGCACACACCGCCGCCCCGCCTTTCGCCGATCCGCGCGGCGAGCTACGTCGGCGCGTGCATGGCCCGGACACAATAACCCGGAAGGATGGAGAGAAATGAAAAAACTGGCATGCATTACCGCAGTGTGTCTCGCATCGTCGCTGTCCGCTGTAGCTAATGCCGGCGCGGACGACCTCACCCGGGCGCTGCGCGGCGCCTATGCCTTCTCCGGCGAGGGCACCTGCGTCGGCGCGCCGCCCAGCGCGAACTGGAACGGCTTTCAGCCCTCCTTCGGCGCCCACCTGGAAACCTTTGCCGTAGAAGGGGTGCGGCAGTTCAACGGGGACGGTACCGGCAGCGTCAAGGGGCGCGTGGTGGGCATCAACGTTAAGCCTGGCGGCCCGGTTCCTTTCGGTCCGGTCAACAATGCGACGTTCAGCGCGAATTTCACCTATTCGGTCGCAGCCGATCGCTCGATCCATATCGAGCACGGGCCGATGACCAGCGTTCAAGTGTTTGGTCCCGGCGCCGGCACGCCGAACGGAAGCTCGATTACCACCGGACTCCGAGTGGACGGCCACGTTTCGCAGGATTTCAACACCATCGTCATCGCGACATCTGCGGTCGATCCGAACAATCCGAGCAGCGCGCTCGAAACGGTGACCGACTCGAACGGCAACGTCGACGAGTACCGTTTCTGCCACCGTTCGCGCACACTCACGCGCATTGGCGGCGGCCGCGGCCGGGACGATTAGGCGCGCAATAGGCCGGACCTTGTGTCCGGCCCTAAGGGGAGATTCAGCAGCAGCTCAGTCTGGGCTCAAGCGCGCTCTTCGATCGCGGCGACGGTGCGTTCCAACTCGTGCCACAGCCGCGTTTTGCCGCGCGCCGCGTAGGCTTCGAGCAGCGCGCGGTAATACCACAGCGTCCCTTCCTTGCCCGTGGTAAAGCGCGGCCAGAGCGCATCGCCCATGACGCGGTAGTCTTCCAGGATCGAGCGGGCGTTGTGCAGCTTGTCCGCCATCGACACCAGGATCGCCCCGGCGGGCTTTGCGGGAATGTCGGCGATGTACTTCTCCTTGCGCCGCCGCCATTTGGTCGGATCGCGGTCGCGCTGCTCCTCCGGGTCGCCGTCGGTGCAAGCTTCGACGATCGCTTCGACTTTCTCGCCGAAGCGTTGCTTGATTTCTCCCGGAGTCATCTTGTGCAGCTGGTCTTCGAGCGCATCATGCAGCAGCGCGGCGATCGCTTCGTCCTCGCCGCCGCCGTGCTCGAGCACGATGGCGGCGACTCCGAGAAGGTGGGCGACGTAGGGAATGTCGCCGCCCTTGCGCAACTGATCCTCGTGCAATTCCGCCGCCCACACCAGGGCGTCGCGAAACCGCTTTCCCAGTAGCGCCATCTGCCGCGCGCGCCGCGCCTACTTGATGCCCAGGCCCAGGCGATCGATCAAGGCCTTCTCCTCCTCCATCGTCTTCTTCGCGAACTTGGTGTAATCCTCGCCGTTCAGGTAGATCGCCGGCTGGTCGAACTTCTCCAGCATGGCGATCACCTTCGGATCGTCCATCGCCTTCTTGAAGGCATCGTGCAGGATCTTCACCACTTTCGGGTCCATGCCCTTGGGCCCGCCGAAGCCGAACGGCGAATCCGACACCGTCTCGTAGCCTGCATCGAGCAGCGTCGGTATCTGCGGCCAGCGCTTGGTGCGCTTGCTGCCGTAGGTCGCGAGCAGGCGCATCTTGCCCGCATCGACGTGCGGCGCCCAGCCGGTCGAATCCGACAGCGCGAGCGTATGCCCGCCCAAGAGGCTCTGTGCGTTTTCCGCAAATCCCTTGAACGGGATATGCGTCAACTTGATGCCGGCCTTGGCCGTGAACTGCTCGACCGCGAGGTGCGGCGTCGTCCCCGTGCCCGGCGTACCGTAGGTGATCTTCTCCGGATTCGCCTTGGCGTAGGCGACGAATTCCTTCAAATCCTTCCACGGCGCATCCGCCCTGACGACGAGGCCGAAGGTATAGCCGGTGACGTTGATGATGTAAGTGATGTCCTTCAGCGGATCGAACGGGGTCTTGTTCATCAGCGGCAGGCGGAACACGCTTATCGGCAACTGCGTGAGCGTATAGCCGTCGGGCGCTGCGTTCACGAGCGCGACCGCGCCCATGGTGCCGGATGCGCCCGGCCGGTTTTCAACCACTACATTCTGCCCAAGCTGCTTCGCCACCGACTCGGCGAAGGCGCGCATCACCAGGTCGCTCGAGCCGCCCGCGGGCCAGGGACAAATGAGGGTGATCGGTTTCGTCGGAAACTGCTGCGCCGATGCGGCGCCGGCTGCGACTGCGAACAACAGCACTGCAACTTGCTTCATCCATTTAAACATTTTTTGTTGCCTCCTCTATTGGGAACTGTGCACTTGCTGCTAGATCACGATTGTACGCGCGCGGCGCCGCCGCGCGGCACTTATGCCGGAGTGAGAACGGGAAAGAGTGCGCGCAGCCCCGTCGCCATCATCTCCACCGCCATCGCGGCGAGCACGAAGCCGCCGACGCGCTCGACCACGTCGAGCGTCGACTGCCGGATCCGCCCCCCGGCGAGCACCGCCATGCGAAACGTGACCCAACAGGAAACGCCGACGACGAGGATCGGCACCAGGATGTCGATCAGATCGACGTAACGGTGCCAATCGCTGTTGCCCATGACATAGCTGAAGGCGGCGGGGCCGGCGAGCAGCGGCACGGCCAAAGGTACGATCGCCACCTCGCGCGGCGAATTGAGCGCGGACGGCGGCGAGCCTTTGAAGCTCGTTTCCTTGCCCAGCACCATGGCGATGGCAAGCAAGAGCACGATAATGCCGCCGCCGACCTGCATGGCGCCGAGCGACACGCCGAGCAGTCCGAGGAGCGGCATGCCGAGGAACGCCGCCACCAGCAGCGCGATCGTGACGCTGATGCCGATCAGGCGCGCGAAGCGCAGCTTCGCCGGCAGCGCGCGCCCTTCCACCGTGGCGAGGAAGATCGGAATCATGGATACCGGACCGACCAGCGCGAACAAGGCGATGGTCTTCTTCAGCGTCAGCGCCGCAATTGCGAGCATCGATTCGCCCCGATGTGACTGCGGACCAGCACAGGTCGTCCGCGTTCCCTGTGACGCGCGTTCCCGCCGCTCAGCTCTCCCGCTGCCGGAACAGTAGCGCAGCGATGCGCTCTAGCAGGATTTCGCTCGCTCCGTCGGCGAGGCTCGCCATCCTCGCGCCCAGGATATGCCGCCCCAACGGATAGGCATCGCGCAAGCCCTCGGCCCCCATGAGGTGCTCGAGTTCGACCAGGTGCGCGAGCGCAATGCGCGTCGCAAACGCTTTCGCCTGCGCCGAGGCGAGCTGCGCGTCGGCGCCCTGGTCGATCTGTTCGCAGGCGCACGCCACCAGTTCACGCGCCGCCGCCAGATCGGTCGCGGCGAGCGCGAGCTTCCAGCGCCAGCCCTGGTGATCGAGCAAGGGCCTGCCGAAAGTGCGGCGCGTGTGCCCGTAGCGCTCGGCGCAATCGAGTGCGGATTGCAGCATGCCGCAGCACATGGCGCCGACATAGGTGCGCGCGCCGTTGATCAGGCGCATCGCCGCCTTGAACGCTTCGCCCGGCGGCTGCATCATTTCCTTCGCATTAGCTGCATAGCTCTCGAGGCTGAAGCCCGCAGTGCCGATCGATTGCTGTCCCGCGAGGCCGGCGACCAGTTCGCGCCGGAAACCCGCGCGCGTGCCGTCGACGACGAATGCGGCGATGCCCTTGGCGCCTGAGCCCGGTGCAGTTTGCGCATAGACGATCATGACGTCCGAAATCGCCGCGTTGATGATCCAGAGTTTCCTGCCGTCCACGCGCCAGCCGTCGCCTTGCGGCGTCGCCGTGGTGGCGATGGCGGCGAAATCCGAGCCCGCGCCGGGCTCGGTGAGCGCGGTCGAGCCGAAGCGCTCGCCCGCGAGCAAAGCCGGCACGAACGCCGCGGCCACGGAAGCATGTGCCTCGCGCGCGATCTTGTCGGCGACGTTCTGAGTGTTGGTCACCGCCATGGCAAAGCCGAAATCCGCGCCGGCGAGGATCTCCGCGATACGCGCCTTGCAGGAAAACGAATGCCCCAGTCCACCGTGCTCGCGCGGCACGCAGATGCCGGTGAGGCCGAGTTCGGCGGCGCGGCGCAGCGCTTCGCGTTCGGGCCCGCTCCCGCGCGCCCAGGCAGCGGCGCGCGGAGCGACGTAATCGCGCGCGAATTCCGCGGTCTGGTCGGCAAGTGCGGATTCGTCTGGATTGAGCATGGGATCGGATGGCCTAGGCGATGTTCGATTATGGACCGGAAATGAATCCGAATTCAGCCGCGCATGCTGCAGTGCGAAAGCGCGTGGTATTCGCAGCGCGAGTTTCGATTCGCGACAGTCGTATATTACAATGCGAGCGACAAAAGCATGAACGCTCCCGCCGGTCCTCTCACCAATTTGCGCATCCTCGATCTCGGCACCATTTTCGCCGGGCCGATGATCGGCGCCCAGCTCGGCGATCTCGGCGCCGACGTGATCAAGATCGAACCGCCGCGCGGCGACGACGTGCGCCGACTCGGCACCCAGAAGGACGGCATCGGCCTGTGGTGGAAAGTGGTCGCGCGCAACAAGCGCCTCGCCGCGATCGATCTCACCCGCGCGGAAGGCGCGCAGATCCTGGCTCGGCTCGCGCGCGACGCCGACATCGTGATCGAGAACTATCGGCCGGGAAAAATGGAAACTTGGGGCCTCGATTACGCCAAGCTCTCGGCCGAAAACCCGGGGCTGATCCTGTTGCACATCAGCGGTTACGGCCGCAGCGGCCCCTACCGCGATTATCCCGGCTTCGGCACCCTGGCCGAAGCCTTCAGCGGCTTCGCCTACACCAACGGCCAGCCCGAGGGGCCGCCCTCGCTGCCCGCCTTCCCCGTAGCCGATTGCGTCACCGCCTTGATCGGCTGCTACACCGTGCTCGCGGCGGTGAACGAGCGCACGCGCTCGGGCCGCGGGCAGGAAATCGAACTCAACCTGTACGAATCGCTGCTTGCCCTGATGGGCAACATGGTCATCAACTACGACCAGACCGGTGAAATCCAGCAGCGCCGCGGCAACCGGTCGAAATCTAGCGTGCCGCGCAACGCCTATCCCACGGCGGATTCGCGCTGGATCGTCGTGTCCTCGACCACGGACGCGACCGCGCGGCGGCTGTTTCGCGCCATCGGCCGCGCCGACCTCGCCGACGATCCCAGCCTCGCCACCAATGTGCAGCGCGCGCAGCGCCTGGAGGAGATCGACGGCATCGTCGCCGCCTGGATGGCGCGGCACAGGCAACAAGAGGCGCTCGATATCCTGCACCGCTCGGAAGTGGCGGCCGGCCCGATCAACGACATCGAGCAGTTCGCCAAGGATCCGCACGTGATCGCCCGCGAGAGCATCGCCACCCTGGACGATCCCGATTTCGGCAAACTGCGGATTCCCGGCATCGCGCCGCATTTCTACCGCACGCCGGGGAGAATACGCTGGGCCGGACGCGGAGCGATCGGCGCCGACACACGCAGCGTGCTGCGCGAATGCGGCTACGCCGAGGCCGAGATCGAACGACTGGCCAAGGAGGGCGTGATCGCCGCGCCCTGAGCGGCTGAGGCGGACGCGACAGGTTCGGGTGCGGCCACGCGCCCGAACGAGGAACGGGCGCGAATGGAGACGCGCCCTAGAACAACGACGGAGGAGGTTTCATGCAGCAGCAGTCTTGGCTACCGCGCGCCTGGCACAAACGCGCGGACGTCGTGGTGGTCGGTTTCGGCGGAGCGGGAGCGGCAGCGGCCATCGCCGCCTGCGACGCGGGCGCATCGGTGATCCTGCTCGACAAGGCGCCCGAGGGTTACGAAGGCGGCAACACCCGCGTCGCGGCGCAGGGTTATCTCAACACTTCTTCCGTCGCGAGCGCCATCACCTATTTCAAGGCCATGGCCGGGCACCACCGCGTGCCCGAAACCATGGTGCGCGTCTGGGCCGAGGAAATGGGCCGCAACAACGACTGGGTGAAGAGCATCGGCGGCGACCCGCAGGAGCACCAGCATCCGCCGGCAGGCATCGAATTCCCGGATTTGCCGGGCGCGGACTGCGTGCACAAATTCCATCACGGCGAAACCCTCGGCTATTCCCACACCTGGGACATGCTCGCGCGCGCGGTGCGCGCGCGCCCGATCGAGGTGCTGTACGCGACGCCGGGTAAGGAACTGGTGCAGAACGCGATGACCAAGGAAATCCTCGGCGTGCGCGCCGAGCGCGGGGGCGAGGCCTATTACATCGAGGCGACGAAAGCGGTGATCCTCACCTGCGGCGGCTTCGAGAACAACCAGGACATGATCCGCAATTACCTGCCGGGCCTGCCCTATTGCTACACCTCGGGCACGCCCTACAACGAGGGCGACGGCATCACCATGGCGCTGTCGGTGGGCGCGGACCTGTGGCACATGAACAATTTCGCCGGCCCCTCGATGGCGCTCAAGGTACCCGAGGTGCGCACGACGTTTTCCATGGCGGCGCTGCATTTCTCCAAGGAGCCGCGCGGCGGCATGATCGTCGTCGGCCCCGAAGGCAAGCGCTTCACCGACGAGAAATATCGCACCCTGCACGGCAAAGTGAAGGCGAACGGGCGCTGGGCCCCGCTCGCCACGCCCTGCCCCATGTACATGGTGTTCGACCACACGCTTTTTTCCGACGGCCCGCTCTACGACAAGGAACCGCGGCAGGGTTGGACCCAGGTGGTCGAGCGCTACGACTGGAGCGAGAACAATCAAGCGGAACTCGCCAAGGGCTGGATCAAGCGCGCGCCGAGCATCGCCGCGCTGGCGCAGACCCTGGGCCTGCCCGCCGACGCCCTGGAAGCAAGCGTCAAACGCTGGAACGCGCATTGCCGTGCCGGCGCGGACGGCGATTTCGGCAGGAGCAAGATGCTTGCCCCGTTCGAGGCCGGCCCCTATTACGCCGTCGAGTTGTCGCCCTCGATGCTGAACACCCAAGGGGGGCCGCGGCGCAACGAGCGCGCACAGATCCTGCGCCCGGACGGCCGCCCCATCCCGCGGCTCTACAGCGCAGGCGAACTCGGCTCGATCTACGCCTATCTCTACCAGGGCACGGGCAATATCGGCGAGTGCTTCGCCTTCGGCCGCATCGCCGGCAAGAACGCCGCGGCGGAGCAAGCCTGGCGCTGACTCAAGCTGCGCCAATCACCTCTCATACTTACGGAGCCTCGAATGAAGATCGCCAGCTACACTCACCGCGGCGCCGCCTGCTACGGCTGCGTCGTCGACGACGGCATCGTCGACCTCACGCGCCGCATCGGCGCGCGCTATCCCGACTTGCGCGCGCTCATCGCCATGAACGGATTCGCCGATGCGCGTGCCGCAATCGCCGGACAGAAGCCCGACGTGAAACTGGGCGAGACGAGCTTCGCGCCGGTGATCCCCAATCCGGGAAAGATCTTCTGCATCGGCCTGAATTACGACGACCACCGAAAGGAAGGCGGGCACAAGAAGACCGAGGCGCCAGCGGTGTTCGTGCGCTTTCCCGAATCCCAGGTCGGGCACGGCGAAGCCATCCTGCGGCCGCGCGAGTCGACCAAGCTCGACTACGAAGGCGAGATCGCGGTGATCATCGGCAAGAGCGGCCGGCGCATCGCCGAAGCCGCAGCATGGGAATACGTCGCCGGCTATAGCTGCTACAACGACGGCTCGGTGCGCGACTGGCAGCACGCGACCTCGCAATGGACCGCGGGCAAGAACTTCGCCTGCACCGGCGCATTCGGTCCGTGGATGGTGACTGCGGACGATATCGCTCCGGGCGCGAAGCTCACCCTGACGACGCGGCTGAACGGCGCGGTCATGCAGCACAGCGACACCGACAACCTGATCCATTCCATCCCGCGGCTGATCGCGCACCTGTCGACCTGGGTGCCGCTCGCCCCCGGCGACGTGATCGTCAGCGGCACGCCCGGCGGGGTGGGCGCGCGGCGCGATCCCCAGGTGTGGATGCAGCCGGGCGACGTGGTCGAAATCGAAGTGGATAGAATCGGCGTACTGCGCAACACCATCGCCGACGATTGAACAGGGGAGATCTGTTAGAGGGGCGTTACGACATGAGGGGATCCTTCCCCTCATGCACCCCTAAGAACTGGTTTCAAAATGAAATGAGGGGCTGTTAACTTGATTCGATTTCTG
>CAZMGP010000043.1:0-43246 GCA_964565875.1 uncultured Enterobacteriaceae bacterium | reverse complement strand
GGCACTTGCACGACGAAAACTGGGGCAGTACCGGGACTCTAAGCAAGGCGTCGGCAGTACGCGCGTCGTAAGCAAAGAAACGGTCGTGACATCTGCCCCTACCCCGGTCAGTGAAGGACTTGTCGGAGCATACGTCTACGTGTTTCGGTGCCCCGCACACGGCCGCGACATCTACAAGGTTGGGTATACAGACAGGGACCCCGAGGAGCGCGCGTTGAAGCTTTCCCGCTCGACAGGCGCGCCGACACCTTTTCTTGTCGTGCAAGCATGGGCTGTATCTGACGGGCGTGATGCTGAGACTGCCGCGCACCGAGCGCTGGACAATTTTCGCGTGGATAGCAGTCGCGAATTCTTTCGGGCTACGTATGCGGCCCTACGTCAAACACTAGAAAGCGCAATCCGGCCCTGGGCGCTGTGACCTCTGAAACGCCTTATGAGTGAGCAGCTGCGCCAGTCGCAGCTCACGGGGTCCCGCACACGATGTTTAGTCGAAGGACATTGCGTTCCACTGTTGCGGCGCGAGTTGTGGGTAAAGCTAATTACCCTGTTGCGGGTGCAATATTTCTTTCGGATGAGCATCTATTCCTCGAGGGAGTTGCGTGAGCAACGCCTAAATCCGAAGGCGAAATAGTTTTGCGAGGTCGGTACGATTCAGAAAGGAGTTCTGATGAACAAGAAGAATGCCGAAGGTGACCAATATGTGACCTAGAAATCAATACACTGGCCCTGGAGGGGGGCTCTACACTGGTCCTGGCGGCGGAATGTACACAGGTCCCGGCGGGGGCTTGTACACGGGGCCAGAAGGTGGACTTTACACTGGACCTGGCGGAGGACTTTATACCGGTCCCGGTGGCGGATTGTACACGGGGCCAGGTGGCGGCCTGTATTCGGGACCCGGTGGAGGAATGTACACGGGCGCGGGAAAATCGTACTTAAGCAATATTCCTCCTTGGCCGGTGTTTCTCGACTATCTCGAGATGCACGGCATGGGGCAAATAGCAAATCTGATTCGGTCCTATTTGAGCTAGTTAATGGAATCTTCGCAGTAATTGAATTGCGAGCCGAGTTTCGCGGCGCCAGTTTGGCTTTCAGTGGGCAAGCGACGCTAATCTACCGCGCACATTTACAGCTCCACATAGGCAGGAGGCGTTTGTAGGACTGTGGTCGCGGGCACGACCGTTCGGTGGCGAAGGTTGCCCATATCCACATCTTGTACATAATAGCGAACGCCGCCGTGGAGAATACGCAAGATGTTGGCGAATAGGAGCGAAGCCGCGAACATGCCCACGAACGGGACGCCTACAGCCTTTTCGCCCAAGAGTGCGATTCCGCACTCGTCAAGCCCGTAACTTTTCAAAGAGCGGAACGCAGAAAGGTCTCGTTCTTGTGCCGGCTCAGCGGGCCATATTTCCTGGGCACTACGAACGCCAGGAAAATCATGTGTCCGAATCATCTTGAAATCATGCGGCCCGCTGCCCAAGCCAGCCTCAAAGACAGCAAGATACCCAGCGGAGCAGAGCATTCGCCGCGCTGGCTCATTATCGAAGCCTGCCACCAGGGTTGCAGGTTCACCCACCAAGCGCGAGTGTTCGCTCGTAAACGGTCGCTCAATAATTCTGGTCGAAAATCCTCTCTGCTCCATCCATTCGGAAGCAATACGCGTTTTCATACGACCCACGTCGTCGGGTTGAGTCAGCACGGATGTGCTGGGCGTTGATTTGCCCGCCTTATCGAAATCCTGCAGCCAGAATTCGCAAGCATTTGTGTGTTGATAAGGAAGCGCCGCGGCGAGCCATAGATAGGCTTGTCCCAAGTGGCCAAGCCCAGCGAACAGGAAGGTCGATGGCAAGCGTTTTATCGCCGGTCCAGCCTCAGTGTTAGCCCAATCGACTATTCCCGGCTGCCATAACGAAATGCCTTGCTCGCGCTTGCCGGCGTCGCGACGCAGACCAGCCAGGTACATGAAAGCCTCCGCCACGCACAGGGCGGCTGCAGCAATCGCGGCGAGTTCGGTCTTCTCTTCTCCGTCAATGTGCACAGTAGTTGCCGAGGGCAGACACGCTGCTTTCCACCCTCGGTAGACACCGCGGACTGAGAACGTGGCATCGGACAGGACCGCAGTATCTGCGACACATATCTCACAGGCAGAAGCCGACCGTGGAACGGAGACGCTCCCTTCCGTTATGTACTTCCGCAAGGCGGCCCTACCTGGAAGCCGTGTGCGTGCCGGTAGGTCGGGACAATCTTCGACGCAAACCCCACCTAGGAATACGCGGCGCCCTAGCTCCAGCACCGTAAGCAGAAAGACTTCATCAGCTGCGGAATTGAAGCTCTTTCGGTCGATGCGAACATGAAGCACGTACTGCCGAAATCGGCCATAAGCTTTCGCAGGGTCTATGCCCTGAGCAACGAGCATAAGCACACCACGGTGCATTGCTTCTGGTTCCACATCGAGTAAGCCAACGCTATCGTGGTTCATGCCGGCCTCCTTGGCTCATATTGGTAACAAGCGCGGTGGCCGGCAGCGCATGCCATCGCTTTTCACCTAGATACTCGTAGATACCGAGCTTACGCACGTCGACGGGTGGTTTGGCGAACCGGGGCACGATGAATGCGAGGTGGCCGGGGATGGCTACGATGGGATTGTCTCTGTCGGCCTTGCTTTGGCTCGCGGCACCGAAGTGCGTATGTACGTCGGCGACAATTTCAAGCGCCTTGTCGCGGCAGTATTTCCAAAGCTTGCCAAGATTCTGACCGTCCAATATGACTATGCCGGTATCAAGGCAATGTGGGTCGACGTCATCGTAGAGAATCCACTCGACAATGCATCGCCGTGCGCCATCCCGAAATCCGAGGAGGAAAGCGCCGCTTTCATGCACTCCTTCCGACCGTAGCCAAAGGTCGTTCATAAGGCGGCGCCATTTTGTGGCGGGTATGTAGGCGTCAGTCATTCGCGCTCCATCTGAAAATCTGAGGTGTTTAGCGTCGCGTGCACGGCTTCCAGGTACACAAGCAGACCCTTGGTCGGGTCCCACATCATTTCCGGATGGTCAAGAGCCCACTGGCTGTGGCCTTCAATCGAGACGCGGTCGCAGGGAATATAGAGCGCTGTACCGTTTTTCCAGGCGGGATTAAAAATGGCGCTAATCCGCTTCGCCCCGCGCGGCCACAAGCGAGGAGTCAGCCCGGAACCAGATTTGATATGCCAGGGCATCGCAGTCGGAAGTGCGTTTGGATAACCGCGGCATTCAAATCGCAACGCGAGCCACCGTTCGTCCGGACATCTGATTTCGATAACGGCGTGCGGAAAATCCAAACTGTGCAGCTTCCATCTTCCTCGGCAGACGCCCGACCGGAATCGGGCTCCTTCGAAGAAGCGACGCAATGCTTCTGCGTCGGGGGCCTCCATCAGCCTTGGACCCGCTTCGTAAAGACGAGGTTAAAGGCAACCGCACATTGACCGGGCTGAACGAGGGTCCCGATGTGGATATCGGCATCCGGACGTTTGTTGGTACCGGCGACCTCCAGGACAAGCTCAGCGAGGTCCACTGGACCAATACCAAGCTTGTCGCCAGCCCACGCCTTGACCTTCCCCACAGTCGTCGATGGCCGGAACGGGTGATGCAAAGTCGGGCGGCCGGTGTAGTCCACTGTGACCGCGATTTGGTGGCAACGATGAACATGGACTCGAACGGTACCGTCGGTCCCTTTCAGCGTGCCAACCTTGACCTCAAGGCCTACTTCGTCGTCACGGTCTTCCAGAAGGACGATGGCTGACGGGCCGAGGTCTCCGGCAGCTTTCCGGACAATATCGGTCAGCTCACCCCAGGTTGCTTCTTCCTTGAGCTTAAGGTCAAAGAGAGCGTTCTGACCTTCGGCCTGTACAAACAAAATCACTTCATTCACGATTGGTCTCCTTGAAGCCCACCAAAGAGGGGCTTTCAAAGAGTTAATCGTGACGTCAGTCGATTATCCGGTAACTTCCGACGCCGGTATCAGACCGCTTGGGCAGTAAAAGCCGTGTCGGCAATTTAGGCAAACATGCCCCGATTTCACCGGAAACTTCCCGGCGGCAATATCGGCGCGGGCTGTGCTCATCTTGTCGACGCGAAACCGATGTTTTGCCTCCGTCATATCGACGATTTGTGGCTCGCCCTGACCTAGATGCAGCATTTCAAGAATTGCCCGACGTGCGTTCGCTACGTTGAGCGCGGCCAAGCGATATAGTGCAAATATCGGACTGTCGTGGTCTGCGCTCCCTCGTCTAGCGGAGACCACACGACGAAGCCGGGTCACGCCAGATGCATCAGTACCAATCTGGTCTGGAGTCACGTGTACAACGCCTGAGCTGAGTTCCACCGGTATGGGTGACGGAACTTGCCATGTAATTTCGCGGCTGTGGGTAACGAAGTCCGACAGATATTGCCGCGCGAGCGACTTATATTCCGCCTCGTAAGGAGTTCCCACCGGGCCACGCGTTTCCCATAGTTTGTCTAGACGGTCTTGCATTTTTGCGAGGTCAGAACACTCTGCTTTTTCCTGGGCCTCATATATCACGGCATCGAGGCAGTTCTTGGCGCGAAAGTATGGCGCCTCGGCGGGCAATCCACCAAGACGCAACACGTGCCCGTAGTAATACCTTCTTGGGCAGTCGGAGAACTTTTCAAGCTTATGTGCGTGAAACGCGTGCTGGCCGGTGTTCGGCTGCCATTCGTCTGGCTCGACGGGCGTCATTAAGCTTTGTTCCGGGAGGCCGGTTAACCGCTCATGGTAAGCGGGTATTCTTTCGAGATACGAAGACGGTTTCTTGTTTGTCAGATAATGACGTAAGTAACGCTTTGCGCGCGATGCGGCGACGAAGTAGAGACATTCTTGCTCCGCAGTTTCCAGCGCAGCATCCCAATCCGATGCTGCTGCGCCGGCAATCATTCTATCCGGCACCAACGGCCGCTCATTGCTCTTGTACGTTCGAGGGAGAGCACCCTCTTGCATGAACGGCAAATGAACTGCGTCAAATTCGAGCCCCTTGGAACCGAATGTCGTCAATAGGCGCACGGCATCAATCGTTCCCGCCTCTTCCGGGACCTCGCGGAAATCTTTGTCCCGCTCGAGGGAGATAATTCGTCGTACCCAATTAGTAAACTGGTGCAGCCTGGAACCCGCGCCACTGAACCGACAATCTCGGGCTAGCCTGATAAGTTGCCAAACCGCAATCCGTTCCGTTGCCGCTATCGCGCCTTCCGCAGTTGCGAGCGAGCGTGCGTAGCCTGGAGGACCGAAGAGATATTCGATGAGAATAGCCCCCGGGTTGGCGTTCTTGTCGAGGTGCGCGAGGTCTGCGTGCAATTTGCGCATTTCGTCGCAAATTGCTGGATTCTTAGCCATCCACGAACTCAGTGCAGGCACCCCTCTCTCGTCGGATTCGGCTGTTGCGTGAAGAAAACTAAGAACCACCTCCCCGGCGATGCGATACGGGGCCATCGCGGCGAGCTGCACGATGGCACTGCGATTGCCCCCTAGAAAGTCGAGAACACAAAGCAGGTCACGTACTTCCGCGCGCCCAAAATAATCTCCGAAATGCAGACTGGGTATGCCCGCGCGGGCAAGCGTATCGGCTACTTTCACGAGCCTCGCGTGGGTGCCGCATAGAACTGCCTGATGACCGTAGGCGACACGGCTTGCGCGTAGGTCTTCCACTGAAAATGCAAGACCCGCGAGCATCGCATCTTCACTGGCATGCACACGTGCCTGAGGTCTTTCCGCTGATGCTTTATTCTTCGCTTTCAGATGCAATGGCAATTGGCCCGCGGAAGCGTGCATGCTGGTGGCGAACCCGACGAATAGGTCAACAATAGGCTGAGTCGACCGATAGTTAGTCTCAAGCGGGAGGCGTTCCGTCAACCCATGGTCGCTCTCGAACGCGCGCATGTTGATGTCCGATGCACCCCGGAACCGGTAGATGGACTGGCGGGCGTCCCCCACCACCCAAAGGGTGGTATCGGGTCCGCGAAGCGCTTGCAGTAGTCGAACGCTCGCGCGATTCACATCCTGGTACTCATCAACCAGTACGTGGCGATACTTTCCCCGAAGCATGTCGCGAACGGTAGAGTCCGTTTCAATCAGCTCGGTAACCCTTTTGATAAGGTCACCGAAGTCCAGGAGATTTCGTTCCTTTAGAAGCTGTTGGTACCGCTCGTAGATGTGCGCAACTTCGACAATCTTCTCGGCCAACGCTGTGGCCTCACCGCTCGCCGAGCCGAGCATTTCGTTAGCTAACTGAATGAATTGCTCCGGTCCGCACATCTCGTCTTTAGCACGGGAAATGGCATCCATCGCGGGCTTAAGAAACATTCCGGGCAACCAGATGTTCTTGAGGTGATTCAATGGCAGTCCATGAAGATTTTCTTCTAGGAGCGCAATTGCATCGACAGGTGTGATGAGGCCAATCCGTTCACTCCCCAAAATCTTCTTTGCGAACTTCCGTGCAATTTCGAGTCCCAGAGCGTGAAATGTGCTGGTCCAGACCCTCGGTGCTGCCACCGGCTGGGCTAGCGCAAGCCGAGCTGAAATTTCTGCGGCTGCCTTATTCGAGTACGTGAGGACCAGTATCGACTCGGGAATCGCTCCGTCGGCAATGAGTTGGGAGATTCGGGCAATAAGCGTCTTTGTCTTTCCGCTGCCTGGACCTGCCTCAAGGAGGAGCGTTGGCGCTTGCGAGTTAATTGCCTTTAGCTGGGAGGCGTCCGGAGTCGGTTCTGCCGCCGGTGAGCGATTCTCTTCCGCAATATCTGGTGGGAGCAAAATGCCGTCAGCTAGCTGTTGGCGCGCAAGCCAGGTCGGTACATTTCTGTATTGAGCAATGTCATGCAGGGTCTTGCCTTCCAGAAAGAAGCGTCGTGCGTCTTCTCTGGGTAAGAGAAGTTCTCGCGCAAAGAGGTTTGCCTGTAACTCTCGTCGCTCCTTCGGGCTGTAGCCCACCTCTTCTGAATCGCCGTTCGTCGTTGGGCCTTCCTCGCCCAAGGTCACGAAGACAGGGTCTTCTGCTGTTGCTTCCTTCGCGTGAGCCGACGCGTGGCCTGCCTCATGGGCGAGGAGCGCGGCCAAGTCAGGTCCGCTGACGCCTTCGTCATAGAAGACAGTATTCCACTGCCAGTCAAGAACGGCCTGCGCGTTACAAAGAAGCGAGTCTCCTCGCGGCCGCGAGTCAATGCCTAGGCCCTTTTCGGCAAGTACTGCTTTGACTAAGCCCAACGAGTCTTCAGGCGTCAGCTTGCCGGGCGCGAAGTGCGATTCGCGCACTTCGCGCGCCATTCGACGGATGGTATCAAACGCATTCATGAATCACGACTGAGAGCGAGTAATGCGTTCTTTTCTTCCGTACTCAGACTAGCAGCTCGGACTGCTTCCTCGAAACTCTCCTGCTGACCTGCACTTGGCATTGCGTCTGCCTTGAATTCTCTAGCGCCAACGGCGCGCATGCCGATTAAGAATTCATTCATAGTTTCAAATCGAATTCTTGTGGCATCCGAAATAATCTTCACGAGTTTCTGAGGAATCGTTTCTGCCCGAATGTTTCCGCGGGCCAGCTTTGCTTTGAGGGATATGTCCAGCTTGGGATTTGTATCCATGTCACGCATGGCTCTTACAATGGACTTGGGGTCAATAGAGTCAGCACGATGAGACGCATACATAGCGTTTTGAAACTGACTCATCGCCTTGGTAACGAAATCCAGTTCTTCTTGGCTGACATTTCCCTCAACAGGCTGGAGGCGGTCGTCGGCAGCCCAGTGGACTGCGAAGTTCCGGAGTTCAGAGGCAAACTCCGGATAGCGCTTGCAGTATTCCTTCAACAACTGAAGCGAAAACCGTTCGCTTTCAAGAGAAAACTGGTGAAGAACGGTCGTCAGGTCGGAACGGGTGCTAGTCATTTGGATTCTCTCTCCAGTGCTTAATCAGCGCATCGGCCTTCGCCACGCGGTTTCGGGCCGTCTTCTCGGAGCAGTTCTGGATTTTCGATACCGAGTCTTGCTCCGGGTCGCTCGATTCGAATGGAAGGCCATCTACTACGTGGAGAATCCATGCCTCCCGAACTTTGGGGTCCAAACAAACGAGCATCGCCATGGCTGCACTGAGGTTCTCGTTGTGCTCATAGATTTGTGCCGGGTCGGCTAGGCCTTGAGGATAAACTTCCAGCCAAGCCTCATCCAGTGCATCATCTTTGAACCCCAGTGCCGCTTTCTGCTCACCGCGCAGCTTCCAAGGGTCTGCAACCACACTCTCGCGTTCATCACGGAACTTTCTTATTGTGTCGACCACCAACGCACGCAGGGCTGCATTGAAATTGACCTCGTAGTAGTCAAGGCGTTCGCTGCCGGCTTGGAACCACTGAGCAAGTTGGATGCTGACCTCTTGAAAAATGTCGTCACGGCCCTGGTCAAGGTATTGAAGCGAGCCCCGCGCTTGCCTTGCAACTCGACGAAGCATCGCTTCCAGCACGTAGGTCGCGGTGGGTGACCCCCAGAAGTGTCGGCCAAGATACACCAGACTTTCCGGTCGAATGGCCTGGCCGTCCTGCTTCTTCGTAATCGCAAGTCGCGCCAGCAGCTCGTTCTCTGCCAACGTGAGTAGCGCTGCGATTTCAGCATGAACCTCCGGACGTCGCTGATAGGTGACGCCGGCTTTGGTCTGAGCTGTAAGGGGGCGTATCGCTGGCGGATTAGACATGCGTTCTCCTCTAGCCTTCCTAATGCATAATCGCGTCGAATCCAGAAAAACCGGTAATTCGAAGGGCCGAGATTATTACCGGGGACGCATAGCTCGTTATGCGCGATGTAACTTATTGTTATACATATAAAAAAGGCAGATTCCCTGTATGGGGAACCTGCCTCAAATGGCGCAGCAGCGTAGGTAAGTTGCTCTTAGAGCCGGAATATCTATTGCCTCAGTTAGCGTCTCAAAAATGAGCCAGTCCTGTGCTACGTGGCGACTTACGGCTTTCCGCACATTGCAACGTTAGTCTCAGCTTATGCGGTATGTCGTACCGTTAACCTGTTGAATTCGCATAAGGCCAAGTCTCAGCTTTTGGGGTGTGTAGTCTCAGCTTATGCGGTAAAAGTCTCACCTTATGGGGTAACCGACACGTCGCGTAGGTTACAGGCAATTCGATATCAGCCGCACACGCCCACCCAGCCGCAGGCGCTGCAGAAATCGCAGCCGTCTTTCTTGATTACCGCGAAGTTGCCGCATTCGACGCACTTCATCCCCTTCATCTTGGGCGCGGAGCCCTTCGCCGGCGTTTCCAATATGCCCATGGTCTGCAGCGGCATGCCGAATTCGTCTAGGATGCCGAGCATGGCATAGCGATGCATGATCAGGCGCGCCACGTAGGAAACGGTCGAAGGCCAGTTCTGCTGCTTGCGCGAACCTGGGGTGAAGGCCATGAAATCGCCCAAGGGCTCGGGGTAGACGAGGAGCTTGCGCAGCTTCATGCCGATCCAGGCAGGGTCGATGACGCGCATGTCCAGCGATAGGATTTTGCACAGGCCGTCGAGTGCTCGCGGATATTCGCCCGAAAGCCACATCGAGTAGGGGCGGGTGACGCCGTCGGGCAGCGTGATTTCCTTCAAGCCCAGCACGAAATCATCGTGCGCCTGGGGATTCAGGACGTCCACCGTCCAGGACATGGTGCCGTCGGCTCCGGTCTTGGGCTCCTTCAGGCTGAACATGGCGTCGATGACCGGGCCGTGCTTCGCTTCCGGCAGGGCGTCTAACTGTTCGTAGCGCCAGCGCACCAACTGCGCCACGGCGGCGGCGACGCTGGGCATCAGCTTCTTCTCGCCGTTCGGCGGGAAGGGCATTTCGAAGGCGTCGTCGCCCGCCGTCTTGGCAAGCGAATCTAGCTTCAGCCGCAGCCAGGCCGGATCGTTCGCGCGCATGTCCATGGACAGGGTCTTGGCGAGCGCACCCAGGCCGCGCGGCTGTTCGCTGCCGTTCACCCACACTTCGAACGGGCGCGAACTGCCGTTCTCGACTTGGCCGACGAACAGGCAGAAATCGCCGTGCGCATGTTCGACCATGTAGCTCCAGGCGAGATTGCCGCCCGCCAGCCGCGGCCGGCCGGGCCAGCGCAAGGACGCGAGCACGGGCTCGGGCACGGCCTTGATCTGGATGCGGCGGTTGCGATCGTCGCCGACGAAATCCTGCGGTTGGGAGGGAGCACTCTCCACCGACAACACCGCGCCGAGCACGCTGTTCGGGCGGTAGGTCGCCAGTCCCTTGAGGCCCGATTTCCACGCGGCCATGTACAGGCCCTGGAATTCCTCGTAGGGGTAATTCTCCGGCACGTTGACGGTTTTCGAGATGCTGGTGTCGATATAAGGCGCCACCGCGCCGACCATGGCTTCGTGCGCGGCAGCGGAGATTGCGAGAGCGGTGACGAAATAATCCGGCAGTGCGTCGGCGCCGCCGGCTGCAGCGGGCAGGACGCCGTGGGCCACCAGGTGGCGGTACAGGCGCCAGGCGTAATCCTCGACCGGAAATTCCTGCAGCGTGCCGTCCGCCATGCGCTTCTTGCGCGTGTAAGTCCAGGAGAACGGCGGTTCGATGCCGTTCGAGGCGTTGTCGGCGAAGGCGAGGCTGATGGTCCCGGTCGGCGCGATTGAGAGCAGATGGCTGTTGCGCAGGCCCTGCTTCCTGATCTGCGCCTTGATGTCGGGCGGCAAGCGCGTGGCGAAACTGGTGCCCGAGAGATACATGTCGGCGTTGAACAGCGGGAAGGAGCCGCGTTCGCGCGCGAGGTTGCTCGACGCACGGTAGGCGCAGTCGCGCATTTCCTCGGTGATTTTCGCCGCCATGTTGCGCGCCGCCTCGGTGTCGTAGCGCAGGCGCAGCATGATGAGCGCGTCGCCGAGGCCAGTGTAGCCGAGACCGACACGGCGCTTGTTCATCGCTTCTTCGTGCTGCTGCGGCAGCGGCCAGGCGGTCGAGTCGAGCACGTTGTCGAGCATGCGCACCGAAGTCTCCACCGCGGCGCCGAAGCGGTCGTAGTCGAAGGCGGCCCGGTCGGTGAACGGGTCGGTGACGAAATTGGTGAGATTGATGGAGCCGAGGCAGCAGCAGCCGTAGGGCGGCAGCGGCTGTTCGGCGCAGGGATTGGTCGCCTCGATGGTCTCGCAGTAATTTAGGTTGTTGTCCCGGTTCATGCGATCGAGAAACAGGATCCCCGGTTCGGCGTGATCGTAGGTCGAGCGCATGATCTGGTCCCACAGCTCGCGCGCCCGCACTTTGCGGTAGACCCACATGCCGTCCGGGCGCTGGTAGCCGCCGGCTTCGATCAGCTCGCGATGCGGCCGCGCCTTGTGCACCAGTTCGGTTTCGAGGTCGTTTTCCACCGCCTGCATGAAGGCATCGGTGACGCCGACCGAGATGTTGAAATTGGACAGGTCGCCCTTGTCCTTGGCGTGGATGAATTCTTCCACGTCCGGATGGTCGCAGCGCAGCACCCCCATTTGCGCGCCGCGACGCGAGCCGGCCGACTCCACCGTCTCGCAGGATCGATCGAACACCCGCATGTAGGACACTGGGCCGCTCGCGCGCGACTGGGTTCCCTTGACTTCGGATCCTTTCGGCCGGATGGAGGAGAAGTCGTAGCCGACTCCGCCGCCGCGGCGCATGGTCTCGGCCGCTTGCTGGAGCGCGGTGTAGATGCCCGGTTTATTGTCGACGATCTCAGATATCGAGTCGCCGACCGGCTGCACGAAGCAGTTGATCAACGTCGCCTGCATCTGAATGCCGGCGGCCGACATGATGCGCCCGGCGGGAATGAATCCGGCTTCCATGGTTTGCAGGAAGCGCTTTTCCCACTGTGTGCGCTTGTCTTCCGGTTCGACTGCAGCGAGCGCATGCGCGATGCGCGCACGTACCGCTTCGATGCTGGATTCGGTGCCCTTGGCGTATTTCTCTAACAGTACTTCGCGGCTGATGAGTTGATCGGCGAGGGGGGGCGGCGCAACATTTGAGGCATTGATATCTTTTTTTGTAACATCCATGTTATCAAGACCTTACGGTGAAATGTTGGAGTATTGGATAAAAGCATACTCCAAATATGCGCGGTTTGCAGGCCGCACGCAAGTCGGCTTTTTCTGGTATGTACGGGGCCTCCGCGGGCGTCTTGCCGGCACATCGGTTTGTGTCTGTGCGGTCGCTCGCGCGAGCCTCTGCAAGTCGTCTTTCCGGCGCGCGAATCAAACAAACAAAGAACGGCGCTCATCTGCATCATTCGGGCAACGCGGCGTCCGTAATTGCGCGATCGACGGACAATGCTGGCACGTACTCGAACTTGCGAGCGCTGCCGGCTTCGGCTAGTGTTGCGGGGCCTCATGCGTCCGTGAGGCGCATTTTGATAATAATCAACCGGGGCCGAACAGGCGGCGGCATCATGGGCGCGAATCTCGGTTCGCCGCCGCATATGCGTCGAATCTGGGCGCAGCGATCATCGGTTGCCGGGTGGAGAAAAACAATTGTCTTCGTCATCATCGGTCCGGATCGGGCCCGCAAGCGTCCGTGCGGCCGTCCGCCGGCAGGGAGGCTAAGTGGCGACCGGCGAGATCTCCCTTGAGCAGGTCTCCAAGCACTGGGGTGCAACCCGTGCGGTAGACGCCATCAGCTTCCAGGTCCCGGCACAACGCTTCGTGGTGCTCCTCGGCCCTTCAGGCTGCGGAAAGTCGACGACGCTGCGGCTCATCGCCGGCCTGGAAGAGGTGACTTCCGGCACGATACGCATCCACGGCACGGACGTGACCGCGCTGTCGCCGTCCTCACGCCGCCTGTCGATGGTGTTCCAGAACTACGCCCTGTTTCCGCATCTCTCGGTCGCGGAAAACATCGTGTTCGGCCTGAAGGTGCGGCGCGTCGCCGCCGCCGAGCGCGAGCAGCGCTTGGCACGGGTAGCGGCGCTCGTCGGTTTGTCCGAGCTGCTCGAGCGGAAGCCGGCGCAGCTCTCCGGCGGCCAGCGGCAACGCGTCGCGCTCGCTCGCGCGGTGATCGCCGAACACCCCATCTGCCTCATGGACGAGCCGCTTTCCAATCTCGATGCGCGTCTGCGCCACGACATGCGCATGGAAATCCATTCGCTGCAGCGGCGCCTGGGCATGACCGTTGTCTACGTCACCCACGACCAGGTCGAGGCGATGAGCATGGCGGATCACATCATCCTCATGCGCGACGGCCGCATCGAGCAGGAAGGCGAACCGGACGAATTGTATTCGAAGCCGGTGTCGACCTTCGCCGCCGGCTTCATCGGCACGCCGCCGATGAACCTGCTCGATCTGGCGGACGGTGCCGCCGGGGCGGCTATCCCCGGCGGGGACGGCCGAGCGGTGCTCACCGGCAGCGGCGCCGGGCTCAAGCTCGGCGTGCGCCCGGAAGACATACGCATGGTTGCGAGCGGTGGCGTGCCGGCGCGCCTGGTAAATGCCGAATACCTAGGCGCCGACACCATCGTCACCGCGCGCATCGGCGCACAGCAACTGCTGGTGCGCGTGCCAGGGCGCGTGCGCATCGCCGAAGAGCAGGCGGCGCGGCTTTCCTGGCGCGCGGGCGACGTGCACGTGTTCGAGGCGGGATCGGGCGGCCGCGTCGAAGGGCGCGAAGCGCTCGAGATGGCGTAGCGATGAGCTGCGGTGAAACCAATCTGCAATGGTCCGACTGGACTATCGGTCGCGCCGGCCGTTCCCGGCGCTGAAAATGGGAGGCTTTGTCATGAAGCAAGCCGTCAATCGAATCGTCTTTGCCATAGCGGCCGCGGCGGGCCTATTGTTCGCCGCTCCGGCCAGCGCCGCCGGCCCGGTGGAACTAAACATGTACTATCCCATCGCCGTCGGCGGACCGTTGACCAAGCTCGTCGACGAGCTCGTCGCCGGATTCACCAAAGAGAATCCGGGCATCAAGGTGAACGCGATTTACGCCGGCAACTACGATGACGCCCGCATCAAGGCGCTCGCGGCGCTGAAGAGCGGCAAGCCGGCACAGCTCTCCGTGCTGTTCTCGATCGACATCTACGAGCTGATCGAGCAGGACGCAATCGTCCCCTTCGACGACATCGTCAAGACGCCGGAAGAAAAAGCTTGGCTGAAGAGCTTCTACCCGGGACTGATGGCAAACGGCACGTTCAAGGGCAAGGTCTACGGCATTCCTTTCCAGCGCTCCACCATCGTCATGTACCACAACAAGGACGCATTCAAGGAGGCCGGGCTCGATCCGAACAAGCCGCCGCAGAATTGGACGGAAATGGCCGAAATGAGCAAGAAACTGGTCAAGCGCGACGCCGCCGGCCAGGTGCAGCGCTGGGGCGTGATGGTGCCTTCCACCGGCTACGCTTATTGGATGTTCCAGGCGTTCGCGATGCAAAACGGCCAGGTGCTGATGAACGCCGACGGCGATCGCACTTATTACGACGATCCGGCCGTCGTCGAGTCGCTGCAATACTGGTACGACCTCAGTCACAAGTACGGCGTCATGCCCAAGGGCACGGTGGAATGGGGCACGCTGCGCGCCGACTTTCTCGACGGCAAGACGGCGATCATGTGGCACACGACGGGGAACCTCACCGCGGTGAAAGACGGTGCCAAGTTCGATTTCGGCGTCTCCATGCTGCCCGCGGCCAAGCGCCGTGGCTCGCCCACCGGCGGCGGCAATTTCTACATTTTCAAGCAGACCACGCCGGATGAGCGCGTCGCGGCGATGAAGCTGATCCGCTACCTCACTGCGCCGGAGCAGGCAGCGAAGTGGAGCATAGGCACGGGTTACCTCGCCACCTCGCAGGCGGCCTACGACACCAAGACCATGAAGGACTATGTCGCCAAGTTTCCCTACGCGACGGTCGCGCGTGACCAACTGCCCTTTGCCACCGCGGAGCTCTCGACCTTCCAGACCGGGCGGGTGCGCAAGCTCCTGGACGATGCCATCCAGTCGGTGTTGACCGAGCAGGCGACGCCGCAGGCGGCGCTGAAGGCGGCGCAGGGGCAGGCCGAGCCGCTGCTGCGCCGTTACCGCGCGGCGAAGTGACGGCCTCAATCCGGCGCGAGGTCGCGGCCAGCGACCTCGCCCGGCCGGCTTGAACATGCACCGCGGCTTACTGATTCATGTATACGGCTGGCTGCTGCTGCTGCCGGCGGCGGTGCTGCTCGTCGCGTTCACCCACTATCCTGCGGTGGCATCGCTCGCGGCGAGCTTCTTCTCGCCTGCAAGCGCGCTCTACCCAAGCAAATTCGTCGGCTTGGACAACTACGCGGCCATGGCGGCCGATTCGGTGTTCTGGAAGGTGCTGGCGAACAACGTCTGGTTCGCCATCGGCACCGTTCCGGCGAGCATCGCTATCGCCATCACCATGGCGCTGTGGGTGAACGGACGGCTGCCCGGCAGGGCGCTGGTGCGCATGGCCTATTTCACCCCGACCATCCTGCCCATGATCGCGGTGGCGAACATCTGGCTCTTCTTCTACACGCCGGGAATCGGGCTACTCGACCAGACGCTCGCCGCGTTCGGCATCCCGGGGCACAACTGGCTCGGCCGTCCCGACACGGTCATGGCCTGCCTGATCGTGATGACTATCTGGAAGGAATCCGGCTTTTTCATGATCTTCTACCTCGCCGGATTGCAGGCGATCTCGCCCGAACTCGAGGAAGCCGCGGTGCTCGAGGGCGCCGGGCGCTGGCATTATTTCCGCCGCGTCGTCTTTCCCCTGTTGATGCCGACGACCCTGTTCGTGCTCATCAACGCCGTGATCAACTCCTTCAAGCTCGTCGACCAGCTGTTCATCCTGACCAAGGGCGGACCCGACAACGCGAGCTCGCTGCTGCTCTATTACATCTATCAGGTCGCGTTCAGTTTCCTCGACGAATCCTATGCGGCGACGCTCACGGTCGTGCTCCTTGCCATCCTGGCGGTGCTCGCCATCGGCCAATACTTCTTGCTCGAACGCCGGATCCATTACCAATGAGCGCGCGCCGCGGAAAAGGACTGGGAGAGTGGGCGGAAATCGCCGGCGCCTGGCTGCTCGGCATCATTTGGATTGCGCCGCTCGCCTACGCGTTCTGGAGCGCGTTCCATCCGCCCGAGTACGCGACGCACTTTCGATTACTTGCGCCGCTGACGCTGGAGAATTTCCGCGTCGCCTGGAGCCAGGCGCCGTTTCCGCGCTACTTCCTCAACACCTTCATTTTGGTGACTATGACGCTCGCCGCGCAGTTCGTGCTGTGCACCATGGCGGGCTATGCCTTCGCGCGCTTCAAGTTCTTCGGCCGCGAGCTCGCCTTCGCACTCGTCCTGGTGCAGCTCATGATCATGCCGGAGGTGCTGATCGTCGAGAACTACCGCAGCATGAGCGGCTTGAACCTAGTCGACACCATTCCCGGCATCGCGCTGCCCTATATGGCGAGCGCATTCGGCATCTTCCTCCTGCGCCAGGCATTCAAGACCGTGCCGATGGAACTGGACGAAGCCGCACGCGTCGAGGGCGCGGGCATGCTGCAGATCCTCTATCGCGTCTACATGCCGCTCGCGCGGCCCGTGTACCTCGCTTACGGGCTGGTGTCCGTGAGCTATCACTGGAACAACTTCCTCTGGCCCTTGGTCATCACCAATTCGGTCGCGACGCGGCCGCTCACCGTCGGACTCGCGATATTCGGCGCGCCCGAATCCGGCGTGCAGTGGCCGATCGTCACCGCGGCGACGCTGATGTCGGTGGCGCCGCTACTGGTCGCTTTCATCCTGTTCCAACGACAGTTCGTCCAGTCCTTCATGCGCGCAGGCATCCGCTAGCGAAGGTCTGAACAAAGGGGCACAGCCCCCAGGCCGCGTTTGATAATAATCAATCGAATCCGTTCGGCGGGCGGCATGATGGAAGCGGGCATTTATGCGCGCCTAGCCGCGGACGCCGGACGGTCACGTGACCACCAAACAGGAAATCATCGGTTCGCTGGGGGAAAAGCAGTTGCTCCTGCCCGGCCTGGTGCAGAGCGGCCTCGCGGCGAACGACAGGGTGAAGTATTTGTTCACGCTGCTGCAGTTCGCCAAGGAGCAGTGCGAGCAGCCCGCGGCAAATCCGCCCGATCTCGCGCGCGAGCGCGAGGCGAGCGGGGTGGCTGAAGCAGAGCTAGATGGGGTCGTCGCGGCGAGCCGCAGTCTTCCCGGCGGCCGTTGCCGCATTCCCGGCGTTGCCGGACTGCTCGCGCGCATCGGCGCCTGCCTCGACGACATGCTCGCCCCAGTCGAACTGGCGCGGCAACTCGGCATGGAAAGCGCGTTCGACGCCTACGCAAGACGACGGTCGCTCCTAGCCAAGCTGCTGCGCGGCGCGCGCAAGGACCTGGTGCCCGCCGCCTTGATTTCGACCTTGACCAGCGGCGAGAGGAAGGCGGGCGACAGCGCGCACCTGCTGGTGATGGACCTGCACAAGGAACTGAACCGGCTGCAGGGCGAGCTATCGCGCGAAAGCGTGGACGGGGCCCGGGTCTACGGCCTGCGCGCTCAGGATAAGGAATTGGTGCGCGCTTTCATGCGTGGCCTCAATTCGACCCAGGCGCTCAAGCTCGATCACCCCGGCCTGGGGACCACCGCGACCCTGGCGGGCCGCAAGCTCGTGTTGCAGAACGATATCGGCATGACCGACGCGCACGTGCTGGTGGTGCATGTCGAGGGGATTGCTGCCACGCTCACCTATTCCGACGTGCATCTGGATCGGCTGCTCTTCTTTCAGAGCCTGTTCGAGAAGTTCTCCGTGGTTTGGGAGGAGACGCGCTCGCGCCGGGAGGCACGGCTCAACCGCGGCGGCATCTACCATCTCTGCGTAGGCAGCTTTCGCGCCCGCGACCGGGAACAGCTGGTGCAGTACCTCGCTTTCCTCGGTTCGCGCATTGTGTTCCTGATCGACTGGAACCGCGCGCGCAAGCGCTTGCGCCCCTTCGTGCCCAAGCGCGACGGCATTGCGGTGCTCAAATGGGGCGCCGACAACGGCTACGGCCACATGGCCTTCCTCAAGGTTGGCGGCGACACCCTGATCTACGACGCCATGCAATTCGCGATCAAGGGGCCGCCGCGCTTCGGCGAGGATTTGCGCGACATGCTCGGGCGCGAGCGCGCCGTCGCGTTTCTCAAGTTCGTCATCCGCACCTGCGCCGAAGGCGTGTTGAGCGCGAAGCCCGATCCGCTGATTCGCGACGAGGTGCGTGCGGAACTCGCCAACTATTTCCACAGCGCGGAGCGCGATCTCTTCGATCTTGCTTGCGAGCACGCAGGGCTGCTGGTGGAACTCGCCTCGGGCGTGCGCGACGGCGTGCTGCAGCTGCAATTGGCCGGAGCCGATGGCGCGCTCAAGCGCATCGCTGCACGCGCGAAGGCTTGGGAGTCCTCCGCCGATGCGCTGCTCAATCAGGTGCGGGCGGCGGTCGACCATTCCGCCGGCGCGGTGTTCTTCAAGGAATTGCTCGAAGCGGCGGACGACGTCGCCGACAATTTGGAAGAGGCAGCGTTTCACTTCACACTGTTTCCGCCGCGCGCGGCCCCGGCCGATGCGCAGGCGCGGCTGCGCGCACTCGCCGACCTGCTCGTGGCCGGGGCGCAGGAATACTTGAAGGCCCTCACCACCGCGCGGCACGTGCGCCGCGGCGGCGACCGCGACGACATGCGCGATTTTCTTGAGGCGGTGCACCGCATCACCACCGTCGAGCACGAGAGCGACCAGGCGCAGCGCTCGATCAAGGCGGCGCTGGTGACGACCGAGAGCGATGCGCGCGGGCTGTTCGTGGTTTCGGAGGTCGCACGCAATCTGGAAGAGGCGGCTGATGCGCTGATGCATAGCGGCCTGGTGCTGCGCGCCCACGTCATGGGCGCGGTAGCGGCGAGCTAGCCATGGCCAGGCGCAGGCGAGCGGCAAAGCGCAAGGCGGAGGAGCGGCGCGTGTACCTGATCGGCGTCGGCGCCGCGCTCGCGTCCGAGGCGTCGCCCGAGGAAATGGGGTTCAAGGCCTACAACCTCGCGCGCATGGCGACCATCGGCATGCCCGTGCCTGCGGCATTCGTGCTCTCCACCGGTTTCTGCCGCGACTACTATGCGGCCAAGGGCGCCATGGCCGAGGGATTTCGCGACCTGCTGCGCGGAAACCTGCGCGAACTCGAGCGTATGACCGGGTTGTCGTTCGGCGGCGAGCGCAGGCCGCTTCTGGTATCGGTGCGCTCTGGCGCCGCAGTTTCCATGCCGGGCATGCTCGATACGGTGTTGAACGTGGGCTTGAACGACGTCACCGTCACCGGCCTGGTGCGCATGACCGGAAACCCGCGGCTCGCCTGGGATTCTTATCGCAGGCTGATCCAATCGTTTGCGGAGATCGTGCACGGCGCCAAGCCCGAGGCGTTCGAGCAGGCGCTCGCGCGCGAGTTGAAGGCGGCGCAACTCGCCAATGCACGCGAGTTCGACTTCCTGGTACTGCGCAAGCTCGCGCTGGAGTCGCTCGACATCTATCGCGAAATCACCGGGGAGAGCTTTCCGCAGGCGCCCCTTGACCAGCTCGCTGCGGCGACAGAAGCCGTATTTCGCTCCTGGACGGCGAAAAAGGCGGTCGAGTATCGCCGTATCCACCGGCTCGCCGACGCGGCGGGGACGGCGGTATGCGTGCAGGCTATGGTGTACGGCAATAGCGGCGGTACTTCCGGGTCGGGTGTCGCCTTCACGCGCAACCCGGCAACCGGTGAAAACCTTCTCTACATGGACTTCCTGTTCAATGCGCAGGGCGATGATGTGGTGTCGGGCAGGCACGAGGTCGGCGACCGCGCTCAGATCGGTACGCTATTACCCGAGGTGATGGTGCAGATCGAGGCGGCGCGCAAGCGTCTCGAGGCCGAATTCGGCGATGTGCAGGAGTTCGAGTTCACGGTGCAAAACGGGCAGCTATTCATGCTGCAGACGCGCACCGGCAAACGCACACCGCTCGCCGCGCTGCGCATCGCGGTCGAACTGGTGGAAGAGGGTGTGCTGGAGCCGGCCGCGGCGATGGAGCGCTTGAACGGCTATAAGCTCGCATCGATCCAGACCGAATCCGTTCGCGCCAAGGACGGACAGGCGCCGCTCGCCCGGGCCACCTCGGCCGGCATCGGCGTGGCCGTGGGCGAGATTGCGCTCGATTCGGAGATGGCGCGGCGGCGCGCAGCGGCAGGCAAGTCCGTCATCCTGGTGCGCGAAGAAACCTCGACCGAGGATGTCCGCGGTATAGCGAGCGCTGCCGGCATCCTCACCGCACGCGGTGGACGCACCGCACATGCGGCGGTGGTCGCGCGGCAGATGGGAAAAGTGTGTCTGGTCGGCTGCCGCGAACTGGCGGTAGACCAGGCTAAACGCGGCTGCAGCATCGGCGGGCGGGTACTGCGCGAGGGGCAGGTTATTTCGCTCGATGGCGCGGGCGGTGGCATCTACGCTGGTCCGGTGGAGGTGGTCCGCACCAAGCCCGAACGGGAACTCGCGATCTTCGCATCCTGGCATGCGAAGGCGCGCAGTGTTCGCAGCCGATCCGGGATGCGGCGCTCGATTAAGCGTCGGTAGCCGACGAACCGATCTGAGGAGCAGGCGTGAACGCGATCGACAATACCGGCTTGCAGCACAGGGCCTGGCATCAGCTTGATTGCGCGGAAGCCGCACGTGTCTCGGGCGCAAGCCTAGCCAGCGGCTTGTCCGAGCAGGAAGCGCAGGACCGGATTGCGCGCTACGGCCGCAACGAACTTGCACAGCCGAAGAAGCGCCCTGCATGGCGCATGCTTCTCGCGCAGTTCCAGGATTTCATGATCTTGATGCTGCTCGCGGCCGCGCTTCTTTCAGGCGCGATCGGCGAGCTGGCGGACAGCCTCGCCATCGTCGCCATACTGGTGGTAAACGCAACGATCGGTTTTACCCAGGAATATCGCGCCGAGAAGGCAATGCAGGCGCTGCGCCGGCTCGCTGCCGCACGCGCCCGAGTGCTGCGCGACGGGAAGCTGTTGGATGTGGAGGCAGCAGAGCTCGTCCCGGGCGACGTGGTGCTGCTGGAGGCAGGCGACCTGATTCCGGCCGACTTGCGCTTGATCGAAATCGCCGCATTCGAAGTCGACGAGTCAGTGCTGACCGGCGAATCGGTCCCTGTGGAAAAACAGCTGGACGAACTGGCCGATGCCGATCTCGCCGTGGCGGACCGCATCAACCTCGCGTATAAGGGCACGGTGGCAACGCGGGGGCATGCACGGGGGCTGGTCGTCGCCACCGGCATGGCGACCGAACTCGGGCGCATCGCCGGCCTGCTCGGCGAGCAGGAGGGCGTGGAAACGCCGCTGCAGCATCGTTTGGCGGTATTGGGTACTCGCCTTGCTTATGCCGCGCTTTCTGTTTGCGCGGCAGTATTCGCTTTGGGCCTTGCGCGTGGCGAACCGACGCTGCTGATGTTCATGACCGCAGTGAGCCTCGCGGTGGCGGCCGTACCGGAGGCGCTGCCCGCAGTGGTGACCATCGCGCTTGCCCTGGGCGCGGCAAAGATGGTGCGCAACCAGGCCCTGATCCGCCAGCTGCCAGCGGTCGAAACCCTAGGATCCGTGTCGTTCATCTGTTCTGACAAGACGGGTACGCTTACCCAGAACCGGATGCAAGTAGAGTCGGTCTACCTTGCCGGAGCGCCAGCCGCGGTGCCCGTCGACAGTCTGGCGCAGGTGGAAGGTGCGCAATGGTTGTTCCGAGCGGCTGCCCTGAACAACGACGCTCAGGCCCAAGCATCGGGTGACATACGCGGCGATCCGACCGAGGCTGCGCTACTTGCCTGCGCCGCGGGCGCGGGGTTCTCCAAGGCGGCGCTGGAGCGCGAGTATCCGCGTGCCGCGGAACTGCCATTCGATTCCGCGCGAAAGATGATGACCACAGTCCAGCGTCAATCGAGCGGATACGTTGCGCTGGTGAAAGGTGCGCCCGAGCGGGTGCTCGAGCGCTGTGTGCGGCTGTATGGGAACGGGGCGCCGTTCGAGCCGGCAGAGTCCTTGCGCATCGCGGGCGCCATGGCGGCCGACGGACTGCGGGTGATCGCCTTCGCCTGCCGCCGCTTTCAGACACTGCCGACCGCCGACACAGCGCTTGAAACCGAACTCGAGTTCCTCGGCTTGTTTGCCCTGATCGACCCGCCGCGGCCGGAAGCGGGGGAAGCGGTGCGCCAATGCCAAGAGGCTGCAATCGCCGTCGTGATGATCACTGGCGACCATCCGGCGACCGCGCTGCACATCGCGCGCCAGCTCGGCATCGCCCAGGCGGGGGCGCGTGCCGTGTCCGGCACCGAACTCGCGCACATGGACGAGCAGGAACTCGCTGCCCGCGTGCGCGAGGCGCGCGTCTACGCCCGCGTGGATCCAGAGCAGAAAATTCGCATTGTCATGGCATTGCAGCAGGAGGGCGAGTGCGTTGCCATGACGGGCGACGGCGTGAACGACGCACCGGCCTTGCATCGTGCCGATATCGGCGTCGCCATGGGACGCGTCGGCACCGATGTGGCGAGGGAAGCCTCCGACATGGTCTTGCTCGACGACAATTTCGCCACTATCGTTCGTGCCGTGCACGAGGGCCGGCGCATCTACGACAATATCCGCCGCTTCGTGCTGTTCGTGTTGGCGAGCAACACCGGTGAGATCCTGGCGGTGGCTGCTGCGCCGGCTCTAGGCCTGCCGTTGCCGCTGCTTCCCATCCAACTGCTCTGGGTGAATCTGGTGACAGACGGCTTGCCCGGGCTTGCACTCGCCGCCGAACCCGCTACCAGCGATCTGATGGGTCAGCCACCTCGACCCCGCGACGAAAGCGTGTTCGCCCGGTGGCTGTGGCAGCGCATAGTCTGGATTGGCTGCCTCATCGGTGTGATGACGCTCGTCGTGCAGGCGACGGTGTTGCGGTCCGGCTCACCCCATTGGCAAACCATGGCATTTTGCATACTGACTTTTGCCCAAATGGGACTTGTCCTCGCCGTGCGCTCCGAGCGGCGTTCCCTGGCGAGCCTGGGTTTGACCTCGAATCTTCCCCTACTACTGGCGGTGATGCTAACCGTCGTCCTGCAGTTTGCGGTGGTCTATCTGCCGGTTGCCAATGCAATATTCAAGACGCAGGCCTTGACGCCGATGGAGATGCTGCTTTGCATGGGGGGAGGAATATCGGTATTCGCTGCCGTGGAGATAGAAAAATGGCTGATGCGCATGTACGGCAGGTAAAGTTGGGCGCATCTGTCGCAAACCGCGTTTCAAGCGGGTGCGCGGACGCGGTGTGCCGCACCATGACATCGCGAATCGACGCGTCTCGAAGACGGCAAGAGACTCCAAAACCCATGCAAAAACAATCAGTTTTATGTGTGATTTGAGTGCTTGGCATTGGTGATGCTTGGAACTGCGGGTTGCTGTTGGGACTGGCGACGGTATACAGGATTCGGCGTTGCTGGCGGGCGAGCGTGGAAAATTCACGCGGAAAGTAACATTTACCTTGCAAATCGCGCGCAGAGCAACTATTTTTGAAGTTCCGCGGTATTTTCACGGTAGAGGAGTATGACGATGAAGAAGAAACTCGCTGTTTTGATCATGTCCGGTGTGTTTGCGGCGAGCGGTGCGTTCGCGCAGCAGCAGCAATCGGGCACAGCTGGGGGGGCGGGCGGTGGCGGTGGCGCAGCAGGCGCCGGCGCGGCGGCGGCCGGTGGCATCACGGCCGGCATGGTTGCGGCGGCGGTGGCCGTGGCTGCGGTTGCGGCTGCGGCAGCTTCGTCGAACAGCACGAGCAATCCTCTCACCACAACCACGACGACGACCACGACGCCCTGAATTGGGCCGGGCAGTTGTTGCGGGTTGATCAATAGCGGCGGCGCAGGCGCGGCAGGATTGGCGCTGCGCCGCTTGCGTTCGATTTCGAATCGCGAAATCCACCAGGCTTCGACGCCGCGACCACGTGTCTTGCAGGCGACTCAGGCTCGGTCGTATCCGTCGCTCAATGCGCTTGCTTGATCGAGCAAAGCTCGTTGGCCGCTTCGCATCCGTTTTCTTATGTTAACGATTGCACGGAAGCGGTTGCCGCGGCTGCTCGAATAGCTCCGACTGCTCCAAGGTGCTGCGTACGGTGCCTGCGGTCGCGTCGAACAACACCAGGAAATGCCCCGGCGTTCCGCGCATCTCGCAAAAGCGCCAGTCCCACACCAGTTCGTCCCTCCGCTCAAAATAGACGCTGCGGCTTGGATCCGGCGGGCCGAGCACGCGCAGCACCTCGTCCTTGTTCATGCCGGGGCGGATTCGGGCGAATCCCGCTTCGTCCAGCACATTGGTGATGCTGTCGAGGCGTCCGTCCGGGCGGATTCTCACCATGAACGTGTGCAGGCCGATCGGGCCGCGCGGATACGCGAGCTGGGATGAGCCGTCAGCATTGTCCCAGCGCATGGCCGGCACTCCCATTACTGCTTCGACGTCCGCGAGCTGCGCTTCGTCCGGTTTGAGCCCCGCTCCGCTGTATGACGCGCAGGCCGCAAGCAGCATGGCAGCGAGGAGGATAAAGCCGAATTTCATTCGAGGCGCGACAGAAACCTCGGTCAGTCGCCGTGCGCGAGAAAATCGGCCAGCTTCTTGTCCGAGAACAGGATGTGAAATGCGAGCCAGACTTCGGGAAAGTGAGCGATGGCCACGGGCAAAGTCGCCGCATCGGCCTGAAAGCGCGAACGGTAGTCGACCGCCTGCGCAATCAGCATGGCGTGCTCCGCCTCGTGCTGACTGCGTATCGGGTAGCGGTGCTCCGCCATCACCCGTTCTTCCAACGCGAAGTGCGCTTTCGCTTGTTCGATGATCCGATCGAGCACACTGCAGCAAAAGTCTTTGCCTCTGGCTTTTTCTACGCTTTCGCCAAGCAGATCAAAAAGCTCCACCAGCTCGACGTGGTCGGCGTCCATGCTGGCATCTCCCGTTTTCAGCGTGTCATCCCATGGGATCCAATGCATCCTCGGCCGCTCTCCGGTTTGCACAACGCTCAGATTACAAACTAGCCGAAGTCTAAGCTTCTCCCCGCACGCTGGGCAATACAGCCGATTCAATTTGTAAATCGGCGCTCTGCGGCGGCGTTTCCGCGGCGAAGCGTGGGGGCTACAATAACTCTTTCGCCCTTGCGTGCCGAGATGGTGGGCAATAGGGGAGCCACTAGCCAGCCAAAGAACAACGACCCGACATGAATCTCATCACTTGGAACATTCAATCCTGCCGCGGCTGCGATGGCCGCGTCGATCCCAAGCGCATCGTCGACGTCTGCCGCGGCATGGCCGACCTCGACGTGCTCTGCTTTCAGGAAGTCGCGCGCAATTTTCCGGAGCTGCCGGGCTCTTCGGGCGAGGATCAGTTTGACTTGCTGGCGCAACTGCTGCCCGGATTTGCGCTGCTCGAGGGCATTGCCGTCGACGCATTTACGCCCGAGGGCAAGCGGCGCCAGTTCGGCAACCTCATCTTCACGCGGCTGCCGATACTACAGGTGTTCGCGCACCTGCTTCCCTGGCCCGCCGAGGCCGCGGTGCCGAGCATGCAGCGCGTCGCAGTCGAAGCGGTGATCGCGGCTCCCTTCGGCCCGCTGCGGGTGACGACGACGCACCTCGAATACTATTCGGCGACGCAGCGCCGCCATCAGGTGAATCGCTTGCGCGAGCTGCACGCCGAGGCCTGCGAACACGCCCGCGACCGCAATCACGCGCAGAAAGAAGGCGGGCCGTTCCAGACCATGCCGCGGCCGGTTTCGGCAGTCCTCACCGCGGATTTCAATTTTCGTGTCGACGATCCCCTGCACGCACGCATCGTCGCGCCTTATTCCGACGGCACGCCGGCGTATCGCGACGCCTGGCAGCTGCGCCATGGTGATCGGCCGCAGGACCATACCATCGGCGTACACGACCGCGTCCAGTGGCCCGAGCCCTATACCTGCGATTTCATTTTCGTCACCGAAGACCTCGCCGACCGGATTGAGGACGTGGAGGTGAACGGGGCGACCGATGCCTCCGATCACCAGCCCGTGCTCTTGCGGCTCAAAGACTAGCGCATCGTGACCGACGGTCGCTGGATCGCGCTGCTCTGCCTTGCCCGAGCGGGCTTCGCGCTGATTTTCGTCGCCTACTCGGCTTCGCTCGGGCTTCTCAAGCAGACCTGGGGCCTCAGTTCGGCGCAGGCGGGACTCATTCAATCGGCCTTTCACCTCGGCTTTCTGCTGTCGCTCTTCTCTATCGGCTTTCTCGCCGATCGCTTTGGCGCGAAGCGCACTTTTCTCACTTCCAGCGTCCTCGCCTGCGCGAGTGCGCTCGCCTTCGCGCTGTTCGCCGACGGTTTCGTTTCGGCCCTCCTGCTGCACGGACTTGCCGGCCTGTGCTCGGGTGGCTCCTACACGCCGGGACTCACCCTTATCGCCGAACGCTTTCCCGCTGCGCGCCGCGGCCGTGCCATGGGCTACTATCTTGCCGCCGCTTCGCTCGGCTATGCCACGTCCATGTGGATGTCGAGCGTGCTGGTCGTCGCCTCGGGCTGGCGTAGCGCCCTCGTCGCCTGCGCGCTCGGGCCGGTGGCGGCGAGCCTGCTCGCGACCTGGGTGTTGCGCGATACGCGCAACGTCGTACATCCGGCTGGCTACACTAACCCGTTGCGCGCGCTTGGCGAAGTATGGCGCAACCGCGCGGCGATGCTCGCCGTGTGGGCTTACGTGTTTCACTCCTGGGAACTGCTCGGCATGTGGGCTTGGCTACCGACCTATCTCGGTGTCGTGCTCGCCCACGGACGCGAGGGCGGGGCCGGTGCGGCTGGCCTCGGCATTGCGATCGCGGCGCTGACATACCTGCTGAGCATGGCGGGCAGCGTCGGCGGGGGCGTACTCTCCGACCGCTGGGGGCGAACTGCTGTGATATTCGCCATGTCGATAACGAGCCTCGCCTGTTCCTTCGCTTTCGGCTGGTTGATCGCCGCGCCAGTGTGGGTCGTGGTCGCGGTGGCGATTGCCTACAATCTGACGGCGATCGGCGACTCCTCGGTCTATTCCACCGCGCTCACCGAACTCGTGCCAGGGCACTGCCTGGGCGCTGCCTGGGCGCTGCGTTCGCTGCTCGGCTTCGGCGCGGGTGCGGTGAGTCCCTGGGCATTCGGCCTCGTACTCGATCTCGGGCAGGGGGGTGGCGGCGCGCGCGATTCGGCCGCTTGGGGTTGGGCGTGGACCGCGCTTGGGGTGGGCGCGCTCCTCGGACCGCTTGCGACGCTGCGGCTGCGATCCTTGCGCGAGAGCGCGCAGATGGCGGGCGGCAGGCGCTAGCTCGGCGCGCCCTGCACTGACGGCGCGGCTATACGCCCATTGCCATGCCGAGTATCGCTTCGAACCAGCGCTGCGGAAGATAGCGTTTGAGCGGCAGCACGATGCGCTGGCCGAGCATGCCCACGCTGTAGCGCAGGTGCGGTGCCGTATCGGCGAGCACCCGCGCGACCAGGCGCGCCACGGCGTCCGGTGCCGGCGCTTTCGCCTCGTCGCTCGCCTGCTGGCGGCCGAAGCGCTCAAAGGCTTCGCGATAAGCGCTGTTTTGCTGCGCCGCCTCGGCTACGCGCCGCCGCGCGGGCAGCTGGCTTTGGGTGTCGCCCGGTTCGATCAAGACGACGCGTATGCCCATGCGCCTTGTCTCCAGGCGCAGGCTTTCGCTCATGCCCTCGAGCGCGAACTTACTCGCGCTGTACATCCCGGAGAAGGGCATGCCGAAGGTGCCGCCGAGCGAGCTGATGTTGACGATGTGCCCGCCGCCCTGGCTGCGCATGACAGGAAGCACGGCGCGGCAGACGCGCAGCACGCCGAAGAAGTTGGTTTCCATCTGCTCTCGCGCCTCGGCGATCGAGGTGTCTTCGACCGCGCCCATCAAGGCCCAACCGGAGTTGTTGACCACGGCGTCGATCCGCCCCGCGCGTTCGATCAGTGCCGCGATCGCAGCTTCGACCGAGGCGTCGTCGTCCACATCCATGACCAAGGGCTCGATGCCGTCCTCGCCGAGCGCGTCCTTGCGACTGGTGCCGAAGACACGGTAGCCGCTCGCTGCTAGGTGGCGCGCGATCGCAAGGCCGATGCCCGAAGATGCGCCCGTCACCAAGTCGATTTTTCGCTGCGCTGCGTCCATAGATGTCCTCCCGTAGAGTTCCTTCTTTCGACTTGCGGCGTCTGCGCGCCGTGATGGTGCACCTCGCGCCGGTGAGGCGCCGAGGCCTAGCTACGATAGCATGGAATTCTTGGAGAGAAATAAGGCTGACTTGGGCGCCGGACGCCTTTGGTTGCACTGCGGGCCGCCGCGTCGCCGCGCCGAAATCGCGCGATGACGCGGATTAGGCGCCGATATTCCGAGCCTTTGGCCAGTCGACTGAGGTCGGCTCTTACGCCGGCGTCTGCTTCAGCATCTCGCGCAACTTGAATTTCTGTACCTTGCCCGAGGGCGTCGTCGGGAACGCCTCGAGCACGACCAGGCGTTCGGGAATGTATTGTGCCGCCATCCTCTGCGCCTTCATGAATTCGATCATCATGGCAAGGTCGAGACTTTGTCCCGGCTTCAGCACGACGCAGGCGCAGGCCCGCTCTCCCAGACGCTCGTCCGGGTAGGCCACGATCGCCGCCTGTGCAACGGCCGGATGCCGATAGAGCAGCGATTCGACCTCGATAACGGGGATGTTCTCGCCGCCGCGGATAATCACATCTTTGCTCCGTCCGTTGATACGCACATAGCCGCGCTCGTCGAGGCGCGCGAGATCACCGGTGTCGAACCAGTCGTCTGCGTCCGTGCCGTTCAAATGCGGGCGCTTGAGGTAGCCGCCGAAATTGGAGCAGCCGCGCACGAACAGCCTGCCGAGCGTCCCGGCCGGCGCCGTGGCGTCGTTGTCGTCAAGGACGCGCAATTCCATCCCGGGCAGGGGGCAACCGTCGGTGTTTACCGAGCGCTCGTCGTCGTCTTCCAGCTTGGTCGTCGTCACCGCACCGTTCTCGGTCATGCCCCAGGCCGAGACGATCTTGGCGCCCAAGGCGGCGCGTGCCTGCTCGACCAGGGGACCGGGAATCGGCGCGCCGGCGCAGAGGAAAATGCGCAGGCTCGGCACCTCCTGCTTCGTTGCCGCCACGGCTTTGGCGAGATCGGTCAGAAAGGGAGTCGAGGCCATCGTGAAGCTGACCTGCTCCGCGCGGATGATGTCGATCGCCTTTTTCGGCTCCCAGATGTCTTGCAGGACGGCGCTCGCACGCAGGATCACCGGCATCATCAGGCCGTACATGAAGCCGGTCTGGTGTGCCATGGGAGAGGCCATCAGGACCACGTCGCGGCTTGAAAGCTGCAGCCGTTCCGCGTAGGGAAGGATGTTGGCGAAGAGAGTATTCGCGGTGTGCATCACCCCTTTGGGTTCGCCGGTCGTGCCCGAGGTGTAGATGAGCTGCGTGATGTCGTCGGGTTGCGGACGGCTGCGGCTGAGTATGTCCTGCGCATCCGGCTCGTGCTCCCAGGACGGTCCGGACAGGCGCGCTTCGAAGCTGTCCGCGCCGCTGCCGCCCACGACCAGAATCCGTTCGAGCCCGGGCAGCTTCGCGCGCAGGCCCATGAGCATCTGTTCGTAATCGAAGCCGCGAAAGACCTTGGGGACGATCACGATCTTGCTGCAGGCATGCGCCAGCATGAAGGACAGCTCTCGCTCGCGGAAAATGTGCATCAGCGGATTCATCACTGCGCCGATGCGCGAGCAGGCGAGGTAGGTGAGCACGAATTGCCACCAGTTCGGGAGCTGGCAGGACACCACGTCGTTCTTGCCGACGCCCAGGCGCGCGAGGCCGACGGCGATACGGTCTGCCATCGTGCCCATCTCGCGGTAGCTGAAGCGGGTAACCGTGCCGGTCTCGGTCGAAATCGCCGTCAGCGCGAGCTTATCGGGATGCTGCGCGAGGCAGGCATCGAACTCGTCGTTGATGGTCCGGTTGTGCCAGTAGCGCTGGCGCAGCATCGCGTCGCGGCGCGGCGGGATCAGGACGGCATCGAAATCCATGGCGGTTCCTCCCGTCTGCGTGAGGCGAATAGTATGGCGCATTGCGGATGGGAACCTCCGCGCCGCGCCCCCTCCGGTTGGCCCGTCCGCGCAGCCGACGCGCGGTCTCCTTACTTCAAGAAGCCCACCAGCGCATCGAGCACTTCGTCCGGCTTTTCGCCCATCATGTTGTGTCCGCTGCCTTCGATCATGACCATGCGCGCGCCCTTGACCGTCTGGGCGAAGGCTTGCGCCGAGCGGGCAGGCGTCATCGAGTCGCGTCGCGCGATGAGGAACAGCGCGGGGCACTGCACCTTGCTCGCTGCCTCGGTACCGCCGGCATAGGCATTGCAAGCGGAGAAATCTACGTGCATCACGCCCGGTTTCTGCCGTTGCATCAGGCGCAGGTTCTCGCCGATCACCCAGAAGCCCGGGCCCGGATTGTTCGGATACTGCGCATAAGCCAGATGCGACCAGATGTTCACCATATCTTGCGCTATGGGTTCGTCGTCGCGCGTCGCGGCGAGCAGTTCCTCCGACACTTTCATCGGGTAGGCGCTGGCAAGGAGCGCGATCCTCGCGACGCGCTCCGGATGGCGCGCGGCGCATTCGAGTGCGATGAGCGAACCCATGCTGTGGCCGATGACCGCGGCCCGCTCGACGCCCGCCGCATCGAGCACCGCGGCGACCCAGTCGGCGATGTCCTCGACGCGCGCAAGCGCCGGGCCGTCGGAGCGCCCGTGTCCCGGGAGGTCGAGCGCGAGCACGCCGTAGCCGTGGTGCGCGAGATAGCGGCTCTGCAGGATCCATACGCTGTGGTCGCATTGCGCGCCGTGGACGAACACCACAGTAGGGAGCTTGGCATCGAACTCTTTGCCGCCCGAATAGGCGTAGGCACTCTTGCCCTTGACTTTCAGTTCCATTGCGCTCGCCTCATTTTGACTTTTGCGAGGCGCGTAAGCCCGCGCCCAGGTCTTCGATCAGGTCGTCGGCATCTTCCAGGCCGATGGAAAGCCGCATCGTGCCTTCGCCGATGCCGGCGGCTGCGAGCGCGGCCGCGTCCATGCGGAAGTGGGTGGTGCTCGCTGGATGGATCACCAGCGATTTCGCGTCGCCGACATTGGCGAGGTGCGAAAAGATCTTCAGCGCTTCGACGAAGCGCCGGCCCGCAGCACGATCGCCTTTGACCGTGAAGCTGAACACCGCGCCGCAGCCGCGCGGCAGCAGCTTCTTCGCCAGTTCGTAATCCGGATGCTCGGGCAGTTCCGGGTAGGACACCGAGGCGACGGCCGGATGTTTGACGAGATACTGCACCACCTTGCGCGTGTTCTCGACATGGCGCGCCATGCGGAGCGGCAGCGTTTCGATGCCCTGCAGGATCTGGAACGCCGTTGCCGGGCTCATGCAGGCGCCGAAATCGCGCAGGCCTTCGCGCCGCGCGCGCAGCGAGAACGGCGCGACGGTGGACTCTTCCGCGAAATTCATGTCGTGGAAGCCTTCGTAGGCGCTCGTCAACTCTGGAAATTTGCCCGACGCGACCCAGTCGAAATTGCCGCCGTCGACCAGCACGCCGCCGATGGCGACGCCGTGACCGCCGAGGAACTTGGTCGCGGAGTGGTAGAGGAGATTGGCGCCGTGATCGAAGGGCTTCAGTAAATACGGCGTAGTGAAGGTCGAGTCGACCATGAGCGGCAGGCCGTGTTCGTGCGCGATCGCAGCGACCTTCTCGATGTCGAGCACGTCCAGACCCGGGTTGCCCAGCGTCTCGGCGAAGAGCGCGCGGGTATTGGGACGGATGGCGGCGCGCCAGGCGTCGAGGTCGCGCGGGCGGACGAAGCTGGTCTCGACGCCGAATCTCGGCAAAGTGTAATGCAGCAGATTGTGCGAGCCGCCGTAGAGCGCGCCCGAGGAGACGATATGCGAGCCCGCGCCGGCGATGGTGGCGAGCGCAAGGTGCAGCGCCGCCTGGCCGCTCGCGGTGGCGATGCCCGCGACGCCGCCTTCGAGCGCGGCCATGCGCTCTTCCAGCACCGCATTGGTGGGATTGGAGATGCGCGAATACACGTGGCCCGCGCGCTCCATGTTGAATAGCGCGGCAGCGTGATCGGAATCGCGGAAGACGAAGGAGGTGGTGAAATAGATCGGCGTTGCGCGCGCCCCGGTCTGCGGATCGGGCGCTTGTCCCGCGTGCAGGCTGAGCGTGTCGAAGCCTAGATACTTGTGTTGGGCCATGGAGCCTCCGAATGGCGATGGTGCATTTTAGCAGGATGTATCGAGTGACCCGATCGCGTATCATCCTTGCTTCCGATGCCCAATCGACCTTCGCTGCCGGCGCGGCTCATGCTCACGGTGTTCCTGCCGTTTGCCGGCGCCTACTATCTCTCCTATCTTTATCGCACGGTCAACGCGGTCATATCACCCGACCTCGTGCGCGATCTCGCCCTTGGACCGGGCGAGCTCGGCCTGCTGACGAGTTCGTACTTTCTGACTTTCGCGCTGTTTCAGCTGCCGCTCGGGATCCTGCTCGATCGCTACGGGCCGCGGCGGGTGAACGCGGCGCTGCTGATGATTGCAGGCAGCGGTGCCGCCCTATTTGGGATGAGTTCCAATCTCGAAGGCCTGATACTCGCGCGCGCCTTGATCGGGCTCGGTGTCTCCGGCTGCTTGATGTCGAGCATCAAGGTGTTCACGCTATGGTTTCCGCTTAATCGCCTGGCGACGCTAAATGGCTGGCTCATCGCCTGCGGCGGCCTCGGCGCGATGTCGGCATCGCTTCCCGCCGAGGCACTGCTGCGCGTCACCGATTGGCAGCATGCGTTCCTGATGCTCTCGGCGCTCACCTTCGCGGCCGGCGGCGCGATCATTCTGGTGGTGCCCGAGCGCAGGACGCAAAGCAGCGGCCAGAGCCTGATCGATTTGTTGAAGAGCGTGCCGCTGATATTGCGCAATGCGCGTTTCTTGCGCCTCGGGCTCATCGCCGTAGCGGGGCAGGGCGTGTTCATGTCGCTGCAGGGCCTATGGATCGCGCCCTGGATGAAGGACGTGCTCGGCCTGTCACGCGAAGAGGTGGGCACGCACCTGTTCGCGATCGCCCTGGGCCAGTTCGTGGGGGCGAGCCTGTGGGGCAGCGCCGCCGACCGGCTCGCGCGCAGCGGCATTGATGGGGTGAAAGTCCTGCTCGCCGGGGTCAGCGGCTACTTGCTGATCCTCGCCTTGCTCGCCCTCGGCGTGAAATCCGGGACGCTCGCGCTACTCTTCTGCTTTACCCTGTTCGGCCAAGTGCTGCCGCTGGTCTATGCCATGGTGTCCAAGGAGTTTCCGCTCGAGCTCTCGGGTAGGGTGACGAGTACGCTGAACCTGCTCGTTTTCCTGAGCTCGTTCGCCGTGCAGTGGGGCCTAGGACTGATCATCAACCTGTGGCCGACCGAGAACGGCAGGTACGCGCTTGCCGGGTATGAAGCCGCATTCACCGTCTGCGTACTGTTCGTGCTTGTGCCCTACGCCTGGCTGTGGCGCGCGCGCCGCCGCTAGCCGATTCGACTTCTTTGCGGCGGTGCGCCGCCTATTTCTTTCCCGCTTTTTCGGCTTCCTGCTGGGCGAGCGCCTCCTGCCGCGCCTTCTTCAGCACCTCGGCTGCATCGCCGTGGCCCATCTTCAGGGCGAGCTCCGCCGCACTCTCGCCATCCTTGCTCAACATGCCGACGTCGGCGCCGTTGCGCAGCATCAGCTCCACCATCTGCGCGTTGCCGCGCATGGCCGCGTACTGCAGCGGCGAGTAGCCGTTGTCGGCCAGGAGGTTCGGATCGAATCCCATCGACAGGACTTTCTGTGCGTAGACGAGATTGTCCTTCTCGATGGCGTAGAACAGCGCTTTGACGCCTTCCGGGCTCTTCTGCCGCGGCTTGGGCTCCAATCCCGTGGGCAGGATGCTTACCACGTAATTGATGAGCGAGATGCCCACCATGGCGATCAGCGCGATGATCAGCGGTATCTTCGATATGCCCAGCGTTTCGGACCAGGTATCGGTCACGTTCGCGCCGATGACGAGCAGCGCCACCATGATGAAGAACGCGAATTTCAGGTACATGAAAAGTGCGATCACCAGCATGATGCCGAGAATGGCTGCGATATAGCCGCGGTCTATGCTCAGCTCTTCGGCCACGTTGGGCGGAAGCAAGGCGAATATGGTGGCGATGCTGACCAGGCCTACCAGCGCCCATTCTTTGTATTTTCGGGCCTGCAGAAAGTCCATGACTTCCCTCCGCTTAGCTTCGGTGTAGGAATTGTGCGCACACGGTCCGCGATTGGCAAGTGCGGCCCGCCAGCGCTAGTATAATCTAAGCGTGGAATCAGTAGTTTGCATTCGCCGAGGGAAAGGGATTGAGCAAGGCATTTACCAAAGAATCGGACGCGCCGGAAGAGGACGATCTGGAGCAGCAGCCGGAGCAGCCCAAAGGGGTGAAGAATTACATCACCCTGGCGGGCTACGCGCGGCTCAAGGCGGAACTGAAGCAGCTCCTCGACGTCGAGCGGCCGGAAGTGGTGAGCGTGGTGTCCTGGGCGGCATCGAACGGCGATCGCTCCGAGAACGGCGATTACATCTACGGCAAGAAGCGGCTGCGCGAAATCGACCGACGCATCCGCTTTCTGATCAAGCGCCTGGAAATCGCGGAAGTCGTCGAAACGAGGAAGGATGAAGAAGAGCAAGTGTTTTTCGGCGCGACGGTCACGGTTGCGGACGGCGCAGGCCGCGAGCGCTCGGTCAGCATCGTCGGCATGGATGAAGTCGATCCGGCGCGCGGCCGCGTAAGCTGGATCTCGCCTATTGCCCGCGCGCTGCTGAAGGCGCGCGTGGGCGATACGGTGATGCTGCGCACGCCTTCAGGGACGGAAGAACTCGAAATCCAGGACGTGCGCTACATCGAGCTGCCGTAGGAGGCCCGCGCCGGACCGATCAGACTCTAATTCTTATTGGGCGCCGCTTCGTTGGCGGCCACGCTGGCGAAATCGCCCGCTTTGACGATCGACAGCTTGCCCAGCTCGAGGTGGCGCTTCAGCGCATCCTGTATCTGTTCCGGCGTGAGCGCAGCGAGCTTGGCGTCGAAGTCCGCGTCCCAGGCGAAGCTGCGTCCCAGGTAGAGGTTGTTGGCCAGTCGCGCCGCGAGCGTTCCGTCCTGGGTGCGGCTGAGCTTGCGCAAGGCGAGATAGCCCTTCTTGCCGGCGGCGACTTCATCGGCGCCGAAGCCGGCGTCGAGCGCCTCCTTCAGCACACCGAGGATTTCCTTCTCGATGCGTGCGCGGTTCTGCGGCGCGTAGATCGCGCTGACGCCGAATTCGCCGACCGCATCGATCGATCCGGCCACGAGCCAGGAGCGCACGCTGTAGGAAAGCCCCTCCTGCTCGCGGATGCGGCGCGCAAGCCGCGCGTCGGACGAGCCGCCCAAGAGGTAATTGCCGAGCGCGAGCGCCGGGTAATCGGGGTCGTCGTCGCGTAGCCTAAGCGCCAATCCGGCGCGGAACACCGCATTGGCCTTATCCGGAGTGTCCAGGTTGCGGTTGATCGACGGCTCGTCGTAGTAACGGTCGGCGATGCGTGCAAACGGCTTCGGACTCTTCCAGTCGGCGAAGAGCCGCTCGGCGAGGCGGGTGATTTCCTGCGGATCGAAGTCGCCGACGACTGCGAGTTCGCTGTTGCTCGCACCATAGAAGTCGTCGTGGCAGCGCTTCAAGTCGGCGATCGTCAGGCCGCGCATGCGTTCAATGCGCTCATCCAGCGTCGGCGTGTAGAGCCAGTGCTCCGGGGGATAGGGCGTGAGGTGGCGCGCAAGCTGCAGTCCGGCGAGCGCACCCGGCTCGCTCTTCTGCGCTTCGATGCTGGTCAAGGCCGCGCGTCTCAGCTGCTCGAATTCTTTCGCGGGAAAGCTCGGCTCGCGCAGGATCTCCGCGACCAGGCGCATGACCTCGGGTAGGTTCTTGCCTATGGTTTCGATCGAGGCACCTTCGCCGCCGACCGCGACGGTGGCTTTGAGCCGGTCGAACGCGTCGCGCAGTTCTTCGCGCGTGTGCCTGGTGGTGCCGCGCATGAGCATGGCGGAGGCGAGCCCGCAGGCCGCGCTGCGGCCGCGCTTGCTCGCCTCGTCGCCCCAGTGGAGGCTGAGCTGCGCTACCACCGTGCCGCCGCGCGTCTTCTTCGGTAGCAGTGCGAGCTTCATGCCTCCAGGGAGGCTGCGCAGCATGGTGCGCGCATCGATGTTCGCTGGCGTCGCCTCGAACACTTCGCCTGCCGCCACCGCGGCCGCCCCCTTGTAGTCCTTCACCAGCGCCGCGACGTCGGGCGCAGGCGGGATTTCCGCGCGGTCGGCTTGCGCTGTCGGGATAAATGTTCCTACGGTGCGGTTCACGGATTTGAAGTAGTGGGCAGCGACGCGCGCTACGTCGTCGCGCGTCACCTGGCGCAGGCGATCGCGATAAAGAAAGAACAAGCGCCAGTCGCCCATGGAAATGAATTCGGACAGCATGATGCCGAGCTCGCGCGGGCGGGTGAGCTCCATGTCGATGTCGTTCAAGAGCTGGGTGCGCGCGCGCTCCACTTCCTCTTCGGTAAGCGGAGAGCCGGCGAGATTTTCGACCGTGTCGATGAGCGCTTCGCGTGCCGGCGCGAGCGGCAAGTCCTTCGGCAGGCTCGCACCGAAGTAGCCGTAGGCGGCATCGCGCAACTGCTCGTCGCCGCCGAACACGCTCGCCGCCTTGCCGCTCTCGACCAGGGCGCGGTGCAGCCGTCCTCCCGGCACCTTGGTGAGCGCGGCGACGAGGACGTCGAGTGCGGGAAAGTCGGCATGTGAGCCTGGCGGCAGGTGGTAGAGCGTGCCGACGATCTGCACGTCGCCGGCCCGGCGCAGGGTGACGCTGCGCTCGCCGTCTTGCGTAGGTTCGATGGTGTAGGTCGGCGCGAGCAGGCGCTTCGGCCGCGGGATTTTGTCGAACTGCCGCTCGGCAAGGCGCAGCGCCTCGGCCTCGTCGAAGCGCCCGGCGATCAGCAGCACGGCGTTGTCCGGCTGATAGTACCTGCGGTAGAAAGCCTGCAGCCGCTCGATCGGCACGTTCTCGATGTCGGAGCGCGCGCCGATGATGGCGCGACCGTAGTTGTGCCACAGATAAGCCGTCGCCGCCATGCGCTCGCGCAGCACGCTGTAGGGGCTGTTCTCGCCGGACTCGAATTCGTTGCGCACCACCGTCATTTCGCTGTCGAGGTCCTGCTTCGAAATTTTGGAGTTGACCATGCGGTCGGCCTCCAGCGCGAGCGCCCAGTCGAGATTCTGGCTATTTGCCGCCAGCGTCTCGTAGTAATTGGTGCGGTCGTAGGACGTGGACGCGTTGAAGCGCGCGCCGCGCTGCTGCAGTTCGTTCTTGATGTCCGGATGCCGCGGCGTGCCCTTGAACAGCATGTGCTCGAGCAGGTGCGCCATGCCGGATTCGCCGTAGCCCTCGTAACGCGAGCCGACGAGATAGGTGAGGTTGAGGGTGATGGTGTCCTGGCTCGCATCCGGAAACAGCAGCAGCTTGAGGCCGTTCGGCAGTCGGTATTCGGTGATGCCCTCGACGGAAGCCACGCGCTGCGCAGAAGAGGTGGGGACTGCGGGAGCTGCAGCCACCGGCGCTTGCAGGAAGGCGGGCAGCAGCAGGCTCAAGCCGAGAATCAGCAGGCGACGCGGCATCAGGACCCCTTTGCTTGGTTGCGGTGCTCGACAGACCGGAAATTGCAGATTTGGTTCAAGCTTAGTCGTTTAGAGCTTAGCCTGCCAGATTGGCGAAGAGGTGCAGCGCGAGCATGCCGCCGGCGATGGTGGCGAGCGTATTGTGCGTGCGCCAGGCGATTGCCGCGCCGACCATGCCGGCGAGCAGCCGCGGATTGTGCAAGCCCAGGTCGAGCGAGCCGCCCGTGAGGGCGAGTTCGGGCGCGAGAATGGCGGAGAACACCGCCGCCGGCACGTAGCGCAGCGAGCGGCGGAGCGCGGGCGGCACCTGCCAGCGCGCGAAGAACAGGATGAAGGAAGCGCGCGGGATGAAGCTGGTGAGCGCGAGTCCCAGGACCAGCAGCCAGGCCGCGGTCGCATTCATACGGCGCTCACTCGCAGCGCTCCATCAGCATGCCAGCTGCGATGCCGGCGATGACGGCGAGGATCAAGCCCAGGCGCAGCGGCAGCGACCAGCAGAGCACGGCACAGGCCGCTGCGGCGCAGGCGGCCGCGGCGACGGCGCGGTCGCGAATGGTCGGCACCACGATGGCAAGAAACGTGAGCACGATGGAGAACTCCAGGTGCCAGCCGCTGGGGATGCGCGTACCGAGGACGATGCCGGTGAGCGTGCCGATCTGCCACACGGTCCAGATGGCTGCGCAGCAGCCCAGGTAGTACCAGATCTTGTCGGCGGGCCGCTGCGCGCGCTCCATTCCCCGGATGGTCATGGCGAAGCCGTTGTCCGACAGCAGATAGGCGAGCAGCGCGCGCGAGCGCGGCCGCGCGGCTGCGAGATGCGGCGCGATCGACAGGCTGTAGATGGCAAAGCGCAGATTGATCACCAGGCCGGCTAGCACGGCGATGGCGATGGGAGTGCCCGTGGCGACGAGCTGTAGTGCGGCGAGCTGGGAGCTGCCGGCGTACACCAGCACCGACATCAGCATCGCCTGGTAATGCGGCATGCCGGCCGCGACCATGGCGACGCCGCTGATGGAGGCGAAGGCGAACACCCCGGGCAGGACGGGCAGACAGGCTTTGACCGCGGCGGCGAATTGAGGGTGCGGACGCAAAATGGGAAAATCGGCAAAGGCGCCATTCTAGCCGTCCCGAGCCAGGCTCGGGCCGTGCCGGCGGTCGGGTACTTGAAATTCCCGGCCGCAGCCCGCATCTAGCGGCAAAAGTGCGCTTGCACCACGATTTGATCCCCGGGAGACCCCATGTCGGCAACCACCACCAAAGAGACGCTAGGCTTTCAGGCCGAAGTCAAGCAACTGCTGCAGCTGATGATCCACTCCTTGTACAGCAACAAGGAGATTTTCCTGCGCGAACTCGTTTCCAACGCTTCGGACGCCGCGGACAAGCTGCGCTTCGAAGCGCTGTCCGACTCCTCGCTCTACGGCACCGATGCCGACCTGGGGATCCGCATTGCCTTCGACAAAGCGGCGCGCACGATCACCGTGTCGGACAACGGCGTCGGCATGTCGCGCGAGGAAGTGATCGCCAATATCGGCACCATCGCCAAATCCGGCACGCGTGAGTTCTTCCAGGCGCTCACCGGCGACCAGGCGAAGGACGCCCATCTCATCGGCCAGTTCGGCGTGGGCTTCTATTCCTCCTTCATCGTCGCCGACCGCGTAACGCTCACGACGCGGCGCGCCGGTGCGCCGGCGAACGCTGCGGTGCGCTGGGAATCGGATGGCGGCGGCGACTACAGCATCGAAGCGACGGAGAAGGCCGAGCGCGGCACCGAGGTCACGCTGCACCTGCGCGAGGGCGAGGACGAACTGCTGGACGATTTCCGCCTACGCACGCTGATCCGCAAATATTCCGATCACATCGCCATCCCCATCCGCATGCAAAAGAGCGTCTGGGACGAGGAAAAGAAAGCCTACAAAGCGACCGCGGAAGAAGAAACCGTCAACCAGGCGAGCGCGCTGTGGGCGCGGCCGAAGGCGGAGATCAGCGAAGAGCAGTACCAGGAGTTCTACAAGCACGTCGCCCACGATTTCGACAAGCCGCTCGCCTGGACGCACAACCGCGTCGAAGGGAGGCACGAGTACACGCAACTGCTGTATCTGCCGGCGCATGCGCCCTTCGATCTGTGGGACCGCAACCACCGCCACGGCGTGAAGCTGTACGTGCGCCGCGTGTTCATCATGGACGACGCCGAGCAGCTGCTCCCGGCCTATCTGCGCTTCGTACGCGGGGTGGTCGACTCCAACGACCTGCCGCTCAACGTGTCGCGCGAGATCCTGCAGCAAAGCAAGGACATCGAGGCGATCCGCTCCGGCTGCACCAAGCGCGTGCTCGCGCTCCTGGAGGACATGGCGCAGAACCAGAAGGAGCAGTATGCGAGCTTCTGGAAGGAATTCGGCCTGGTGCTGAAGGAAGGCGTGGGCGAGGACCAGGCGAACAAGGACAAGATCGCGGGGCTGCTGCGCTTTGCGAGCACGCACGCCGACAGCGAAGAGCAGAGCGTGTCGCTCGCCGATTACATCGCGCGCATGAAGCCGGGGCAGGAGAGCATCTATTACGTGACGGCGGACTCTTTCCTCGCCGCCAAGAACAGCCCGCATCTGGAGGTGTTCCGCAAGAAAGGCATCGAAGTGCTGCTGCTGGCGGAGCGCGTGGACGAATGGCTGGTCGCGAACCTGCACGAATTCGAGGGCAAGGCGCTCGTCTCCGTCGCGAAGGGCGACCTCGACCTGGGCAAGCTCGAGGACGAGGCGGAAAAGAAGGAGCAGGAAAAGCAGGCCGGCGAGAACAAGGATCTCACCGCGAAGATCCAGGGCGCGCTCGGCGACAAGGTGAAGGAAGTGCGCGTGACGCTGCGCCTCACTTCCTCACCCGCCTGTCTGGTATCGGATCAATACGACATGGGCGGCAACCTCGCGCGCATCCTCAAGGCCGCGGGGCAGAAGGTGCCCGAGACCAAGCCGATCATGGAGATCAACCCGGAGCACCCGCTGGTGCAGCGGCTGAAATACGAGGAAGCGCATTTCGCCGACTGGAGCGAGGTGTTGTTCGATCAGGCGCTGCTCGCCGAAGGCGGGCAGCTCGATGATCCGGCGGGCTTCGTCAAGCGCCTGAACGAGCTGATGCTGACGCTCTCTGGCGGCGGCTCGAAGATCTGGACGCCCGGGAATTGAGCGAGGGCGCTTAGGCTTCGCTTATCTAGCGCGCTTATCCTCAAGTTCGAGCTGTCAGTGACATGGGCGTCGTCGCTCGGCGCCGCCTCCTTCCCTGTGCCGCTGCCCTCCGGGCTACCCTCGCACGCGCTGGAGCCAGCATACGTCGGGCTGTCTCCAGCGCCTGCTCGGCGCGGCACCCAAGGGACCCTTCCGGCGCCGCCGAGCGACGAGGCCGCAGCGAGAGTTGTCTGGTCGCGCGTGTGTGAGGGCCGTTAGGCCCGAGTTGCGCGACCGGCGCGCGAGGCCGAGGCGCGCAGGGTACCCCAACGGGGCGGCGGCGAGGGAAAGGGTGCCGCGCCAAGCGACGCGGTGAATCTCTGCCGCGAAACCGCAAATGGGTAGGCGCAATGGGCACGAGCCCGATTGCGCCCGCTGCATTACATCTGCTTCAGCATCGTCTCCGCGTCGGACACCTCGAACTTGCCCGGACCTTCGACGTTCAATTGCTTGACCACGCCGTCCTGCACCAGCATGGAATAGCGGTTCGAGCGCACGCCCATGTTGCGCGCGGTGAGGTCGAGTTCCAGGCCGAGGGCCTTGGTCCAGATGCCGCTGCCGTCGCCCAGCATGCGTACTTTGTTCCCGGCCTTTTGCGTGCGGCCCCAGGCGCCCATGACGAAGGCGTCGTTGGTGGCGACGCACCAGATTTCGTCCACGCCTTTTGCCTTCAGCTTATCGTAGTTGGCGACGTAGCTCGGCACGTGCTTGGCCGAGCAGGTCGGAGTGAAGGCGCCGGGCAGGGCGAAGATGGCGATGGTCTTGCCCTTGGTCGCTTGCGCGACGCTGATGTCGTAGGGATTCAGCGGGCAGCCGGCGGCTTCGTTGAATTCGGTCGCTTCGCTCAATTTGCCGTCGGGCACTTGGTCTCCAACTTTGATCATGCTGTTCTCCTGTTAGTGATGGCTGCGCAGGGGGTCGCCCCCCTCCTTCGCGCAAAATTCGGCTGACTGCCTGGACTCGTCGCGGGCGGCGTCGGCCGCGGCGAGGGGAATGAATCCTAACACAGTCGGCGCGGCGCATGACCGGGGCAGGGTGCGCGCCGCGCAATTTGAAGCGGCGAAGCAATGCCGCTATAGTGCGCCCATGCAGCCCGCCGAGAAAGCCGCCTCCGATCGCAAGCTCACCCTGTCCGAGGTGCTGAACGAGTTGGTCGAAGAGGGCATGGTCGCGCGCGCCGCGGCCGACAAGCTGATTGCCGACCGGCGCATGCAGCGCGCCGAGCACCATCCGCTCACCGTCATCGCCGATCAGAAATGGAAGTCGCTCGCCTCGCCGAACAAGCCGCTGCACCTTGAGTTCCTTACCGAGTGGCTGGCGGCCAAGGTCAATCTCGGCTACTACCACATCGATCCGCTGAAGATCAATTTCGCCGCGGTGACGGACATCATGTCCAACGCCTACGCCCAGCGTTTCAAGATTTTGCCGGTGGAGGTGAACACCAAGGAGGCGGTGATCGCCACCTGCGAGCCCTACCTCAAGGAATGGGAGAAGGAGCTCAAGCCCATCCTGCACCTGGAAATCCGGCGCGTCATCGCCAATCCTCTGGACATCGCGCGCTATCAAGTCGAGTTCTACAACCTGGCGAAGTCGATCAAGGGGGCGGCGGAAAAAGGCGACCAGCGTAGCGGCATCGGCAACTTCGAACAGCTGGTGGACGTGGGCGGCGGCAACCGCCAGTACGACGCGAACGACCAGCACATCGTCCACGTGGTCGACTGGCTGTGGCAGTACGCTTTCGACCAGCGCGCGAGCGACATCCACATGGAGCCGCGGCGCGACGTGGGCATCGTGCGCTTCCGCATCGACGGCGTACTGCACCAGGTGTACCAGATACCCGCGGCGGTGATGTCCGCCATGACCAGCCGCATCAAGATTCTCGGGCGCATGGACGTGGTGGAAAAGCGCCGGCCGCAGGATGGGCGCATCAAGACGCGCACCGCGAACGGCGAGGAAATCGAGCTGCGCCTGTCGACCCTGCCCACCGCTTTCGGCGAAAAGCTGGTGATGCGTGTGTTCGATCCCGACGTGCTGGTGAAGGATTTCGCCGAACTCGGGTTTTCGGAAGACGACCAGGCGCGCTGGGGCCAGATGACCGGCGCGCCGCACGGCATCATCCTCGTCACCGGCCCGACGGGATCGGGCAAGACGACGACGCTGTACTCGACGCTGAAGAGCCTCGCGACGTCCGAAGTCAACGTCTGCACCATCGAGGACCCGATCGAGATGCTCGAGCCCTCGTTCAACCAGATGCAGGTGCAGCCGCAGATCG
>CAZMGP010000042.1:0-43335 GCA_964565875.1 uncultured Enterobacteriaceae bacterium | reverse complement strand
GAACACACGTCGGTGATGCGGCGCACGTCGGTGAGCACGTCGTCCAGGTTGCTGATGCCGAGGTCGGGTAGGCCGAGGGAGCCGGCGGCGACGCCGCCGCCTGAAAGATAGATCGCCTTATAGCCGCTGCGTTCGGCGAGCCGAGCGTGGTAGGCATTGATGGTGCCGATCACTTGCAGCGGCTGTTCTTCCTTCATCGCAGCGCGGAATTTCGCCCCTGCGGAGACCTGGCTTGCCATGTGGACCTTTCGCGGAAATGAGAGGAAAAAGCTTACGTTATTGCGAGCCAATCAGTTTAATGTAAATCAAATCCCGGCGCCTTAGCCTGCCATTGTCGCCGACGCGACAGAGTTGGCGGCGAGGTCTAAGGAAGCTCTGATTAAGTCCCTGTTTTGCGCAAACGCGAGCAGATCTTCCCTAGCGGAAGAACGCCTTATCCGCTAGCGCGGGGATGGGCACGCCGGTCACTTTCGCCTTCTGCAGCAGGGCCCAGTAATAGCGGTAGGTGGCGCGATCCTGCAGTTTTCCGGCGTACTGGGTCGGGCCCCAGTCGGACTTCTGTGCCGCGAGCAGGATGGCGGCACCCGTCTCGACCTCGGTAAGGTCGGGCTTCATCGCTTCCACGATGGGTTCGATCTGCGCCGGATAAATGGACCACATGCGCAGGAAGCCGAATTCTTCGCGCGCGCGCTTGGCGTCGGCGTGCACCTGCGACATGTCCTTCAGTTCGAGCGACACGTTGTGCACCGGCACCACGTCGTTGGCGAGCGCCGCCGCCACGACCTCGGTCTTCGCCCGCACGATCAGCTTGTGCTCGAATTGACCCGGGCTGCGCATGGCGCTGGCGCCGAGCGCCCCGTGGTGATCGGAAACGAAGTCCATCAGCCCGAAGGCGAGCGCCTGCACCGAGGGGAGGGCGGCGATTTCATAGGCCTCGCGCAGCGCGCCGTGCGTCTCGATGAGCACGTGGAACGGTATCTGGCGCGCGATGCGGTAGCGCGCGGCGACTTCCTGGCCGTAGCGGATCATTTCCGCCACTTGCTTCGCGCTCGTCACCTTCGGCAGGGTGAGGTGCGAGAGCAGGTCGCCCGCACCGCCCACCAGGACGTCGAGGTCGCGCTTCCAGTGCGGATGGGTGGGGTCGTGGATGCGCGCGCCGGCCATCTTGCGCTTGTTGGCCGGACTGTTGAGCACGCCGACGATCATCTCCGCGTGCTCGGTTTCGCCGCCCGTCTGCGCGCCGTCCTCGCAATCGCAAGTGATGTTGAATATCGGGCCGAGCTGATCCTGCAGTGCGAGTGCGCGCAGGATCAGTTTTTCGCTGCCGGCGTAATGGTCGCAGGAAGGAATGACGGGCAGGGGCTTCTGCGATCCGTAGAGTGCTTCCGCCGGATGCACCAGACGGCTCATGCCCCTTGCCCGCGCGGCGATGCCCGCCGCAGGATGCGGCCGATCCGGAAGGCTAGCAGGCGTTCCGGATGCGGCATCGGTACAACGGGCTGGCTCAGCCCAGGAGGTGTTTGACGCCGTCGCGCTCTTCGTGCAGTTCCTTCAGCGTCGCGTTCATGCGGGTGCGGCCGAATTCGCTGACGTCGATGCCCTTGACCACCTCGTACTCGCCGTTCTTGCAGGTGACCGGCTGGCCGTAGAGCACGCCTTCGGCGATGCCGTAGCTGCCGTCGGCGGGGATGCCCATGGTGATCCAATCGCCGGCCGGCGTGCCGAGGACCCAGTCGCGCATGTGATCGATGGCGGCGCTCGCGGCACTGGCCGCAGAGGACAGGCCGCGCGCCGCGATAATCGCAGCACCGCGTTTCTGCACCGTGGGGATGAAGTTGGTTTCGAGCCAGCTCTGGTCGTTGATCAGCGGCCATACTTTCTTGCCGTCGCATTCGGCCTGGAACAGGTCGGGATATTGGGTCGCCGAGTGATTGCCCCACACCGTCATCTTGCGCAGGCTGGTCACCGGCTTGCCCAGCTTGGCGCTGATCTGCGACAAGGAGCGGTTGTGGTCGAGGCGCATCATTGCGGTGAACTGGCGCGGCGACAGGCTGGGCGCATTCTTCATGGCGATGAGCGCGTTGGTGTTGGCCGGGTTGCCCACGACCAGCACTCTGACTTTGCGGCTCGCGACCGCGTTCAAGGCTTTCCCTTGCGGGACGAAAATGGCGCCGTTGGCTTCGAGCAAGTCTTTGCGCTCCATGCCCGCGGTGCGCGGGCGCGCGCCGACGAGGATGGCGTAATCCGCGTCCTTGAACGCGACCATCGGATCGGATGCGGGAACCATGCCGGCGAGCAGCGGAAAGGCGCAGTCGGCGAGTTCCATCATCACGCCGTTGAGCGCTTTCTGCGCTTTTTCGTCGGGAATCTCGAGCATTTGCAGAATGACCGGCTGATCCTTGCCCAGCATTTCACCGGCGGCGATGCGAAACAGGATGCTGTAACCGATCTGACCGGCGGCGCCGGTGACTGCGACTCGAACAGGGGCTTTGGACATGTGCGGACTCCCGAAAGGTAAGGTTGAGACGGAAACTCGTGGGCGGAATTCTTGGGTGGAGTGGGGTTGAGGTGTGCAGGTAGATTGAGACTCGCGCGGAACGCTCTGGTGCGTCGCAAAAACGCTGCCGGATATCCCCGCTTAAGCGAGGGAAATTCTAAGTTTGTCGCCAACGAGTGTCAACCGCGATGCGGCGCGGATCGGCATCAGACACAAGATGCGCATGGATGCGCGGGGCGTCGCAGGAGTTCCGGCGCGGCCATTGCTGTCTGAACGTAGGGAACCCGATCGAGGCCGTGCAGCTCGGCAACACCTGCTTGGAGCTTCCCTTACAATTCCGGTGGACTTTGACGCAAATCAAACTTGCCCCCCCATCTTCGGCGACAATCGGCCGTGGTCGACGCGCTCGCCGCGGTCGGTGTCATTGTGTCGGCCGCGACAAGGGACAGGCAGCGCCGAGCGCTGCATTTCCTTCTCGCGCCATGCGTAAGGAAGCGTGGCATAGGAGCAGAATAGGCGCATGAGCCCGGAGGAGCGAAATCGTCTGCGCTGGCAGTGCCGCCGCGGCTTGCTTGAACTGGATTTGGTGCTGGAGCGGTTCCTGGAAAAGTATGGCGAGCGCCTCACGGGCGAGGCGCTCAAGTCGTTCCAGACGCTACTCACCTATAGAGACGACGACTTATGGGATCTGATCCGCGCGCGCAGCGAGTGCGGCGATGCGCGGCTAGCGGAAGTGGTGCAATGGTTGCGCGATTGCTGAGTCGGGAACAGCCCGCTCGGCCACTAATTTAACCCCAGCCAGCAACAGGAGATGAGGCAAATGTCACAGCTAAAAGACAAGTTGTCGGAAAAAATCGAGGCGCATCGTCGCCGCACCGCCAAGCTCACCAAGGAATTTGCCGACATCGTCATCGACAAGGTCGACGTCGGTCAGTGCATCGGCGGCGCCCGCGACGTCAGGTGTCTGGTCACCGATATCTCCTATCTCGATCCGCAGGAAGGGATCCGATTTCGCGGCAAGACCATCCCCGAAACTTTCGCCGCGCTGCCCAAGGCCGGCGGCTCCACCTATCCGACGGTGGAGTCCTTCTGGTACTTCCTGCTCACCGGCGAAGTGCCGACGCAGGCGCAGGTGGACGAAGTCGTCGCGCAGTGGAAGACGCGCCAGGACGTGCCCAAGTACGTGTTCGACGTCATCCGCGCCCTGCCGCGGGACAGTCATCCGATGGTAATGCTGTCCACGGGCATCCTCGCTTTGCAGAAGGATTCCAAGTTCTGCGGCTACTACAACTCCGGCAAGTTCAACAAGAACAGCGCCTGGGAATACGTCTATGAGGACGCGAGCGACCTCGTGGCGCGCATTCCGGTCATTGCCGCATTCATCTACAACCTCAAGTACAAGAACGATCAACAGACCGGTATCGATGCGAAGCTGGACATGGGCGCGAACTTCGCCCACATGATCGGGCAGAGCGAGCAGTATAAAGATGTGGCGCGCATGTACTTCATCCTGCACTCCGACCACGAATCGGGGAACGTTTCAGCGCACACCACCCACTTGGTGCACTCGGCCTTGTCCGATCCGTATTATTCGTACTCAGCCGGCCTGAACGGCCTGGCGGGCCCGTTGCACGGCCTCGCCAACCAGGAAGTGCTCAGCTGGACCATGAAGTTCCAGGAAAAATACTGCAAGGGCGTCGAGCCGACCCGTGAACTCATCACCAAGGCGCTGTGGGATACCCTCAATTCCGGCCAGGTCATTCCCGGCTACGGCCATGCCGTGCTGCGCAAGACCGACCCGCGCTACATGTCGCAGCGCGAGTTCTGCCTCAAGACGCCGGGCTTGAAGGACGACCCGCTGTTCAAGCTGGTGTCGATGATTTTCGAAGTGGCACCGGGCGTGCTCTCCGAGCACGGCAAGACCAAGAACCCCTGGCCCAACGTCGATGCGCAGTCCGGCGTCATCCAGTGGTACTACGGCCTCAAGAACTGGGACTTCTACACGGTTCTGTTCGGTGTCGGCCGCGCTCTGGGTTGCATGGCGAACATCACCTGGGATCGCGCTCTGGGCTATGCGCTCGAGCGTCCCAAGTCGGTCACCACCGACATGCTGGAGAAGTGGGCAGCGGAAGGCGGCCGGAAGTAGTCTTCGGCGCGCGCTGGCCCCGCGACCGGGGCCGGCGCCACCGTTAAACCGCCGCCTGCGCGGGCGCGGACTCGCCGCCCCCGCAGCGCTGACGCCGGTGCCGGCGAGCGGATATACTGGTCTCGCGTCACGCTGCGCCAGCGCCACTCGGCGAACACGAACCGGCGCCGCGTTCACGCAGATGCGGATTGAAAATCCAGGCTGAGTCTAACGGTGACGACAGATCGACGTAGCGCTTCATCCCCGAACCTGCCGGACTACGGGGACGGGATCAAGAAGGAAGTCGCCGAGGTCAAGTTCCTCATCCACGACCTCCGCGTCGAGGGTTTTTTCAACGACATCCTTCACTACCACGTCACCCTCAACACCGATCTCGAAATCTACAACATCGAGCAGGCGCAGGTCCTGCACGATGCCGACGTTCAGGAACTGAAGCTGAAGCTGGGCGCGCTGCGCCGCGCCTATCAGGATTACTCGAACGCGGTGAAGAGTTTTTCGCCGGATCGCACCATCCTGCTCCTCGGCCGCCGCTACATCGACTCCATCCGCGAAGCCTGCGACCTCATCCTCAATCCGCTCTGGGGCAGGTCGGACAAGGTGCTGTCGTTTCTTCCCGACGAGGCGCGTTCGGTGCGTTCGCGGCGCCACTACCGCAATTGCATCGTTTGGTTGTACGGCGTGAACTGGCGCATCGAGGCGTTTCTGGAAGAGCTGGAGAAGCCGGGGGCGCAGGAGGAATTCGACATCTCCGAGGACGTGCGCGACTTCACCCGTGACGTGATCGTCGGCTACGTGGTGGAGAAGTCCGAATCCCGCGTCGAACTGCAGCTCGACCGGCTGGATCCGGCGGTGATCGTCGGCAATCGCCAGCGCTTCCGCCGCATGTACTTCAACCTGATCATGAATGCCGTCGACGCCATGAGCGGGCGCCGGGCGGGCGTGTTGAACGTGAGCGCCGCGGTCGAAGGCGACCGCGTGGCCCTGCGCGTGCGCGACGACGGCATGGGCATGCCGCAGGAAAAGATCCAGCAGCTGCTGACCGACCGGAATACGCTGGATGGCGAACTCCACTCTCTCGGTTTCGTGTTCGTGCGCCAGACCGTGGCGCAATTCGGCGGCGACCTGTCGATCGACAGCGCCGTGGGCAAGGGCACGACCATGACGCTGTACCTGCCCTACTTGCCGGGCCGGACGGCCGAGTCGTTGGGGATATCGCGTCGGGACAAGTACCGCCTGCCGCAGAAATACCGCTCCATCGGTACGGGCGCGGGTCTGGTGGAACGGCCCGCGATCACCGCGCCAGTCGAAGCAGCGCAGCCGAGTCCGAGCCGCCCGGTGGAAGTGTACGCGGAGCCGAGCGCTGCGGAAGGCGAAGTGCGCGAGCGCGCCTGCGGCGCGCTCATCCTCGAGGCCTACAAGCATTCCAGGGCGCAGTTTCCCGGCAGCATCTTCGCCATGGCCGTCACCGAGGCAAACCGGGTCGAGATGTTCACGGTCAAGCCCTACGAGCGCGATTGGGACATCGCGCACGAAGATCTCTCGCCCATGCACTTCCAGGCGACCTATCGCGGGCGCCTGGAGGAGGACGAGCTGAAGCGGCCGATCCTGATCCTCAAGCCGCCGCAGAGCGTGCGCGAATATTTCGAATTCAAGGAAATTCCCGAGGCCGACCGCGGCCTGGATCTGTTCACGCGCATGGTGCGCGACGAGGCCGTACGCATCGCACGCAAGCTCATCGCCACGGGAATGAATGCGCAGACGCAGGTGCATCTGGCGAGCGCATCGCGCTTTTTCGCCGCGCTGCCTGAGGCGCAGGGCACCGATCCGTTTCCGCTCGACGTGCTTGCCCGGCAAAGGCTGTCGGCGGAAGAGAAATAGCCGCGCCGGCGGCAGCCGTTTCCCCGCGCGGCGAGGCCATCGACAAACGGCGAAAAGCCTGACAAGATAAACGCGTCTATTGCGAAGAGCGCAAGGCGCGCAGCCGTTCGACCCGCTGCGCTCCCTGCCGAGCTTCGCGTTTGGAGTACCTCCGGCGTATTCCGCCGCGCCATGTGAGCCCCAGCCATGATGAAACAAATGCAAAGCAATTCCTATCTGTTCGGCGGCAACGCCCCTTATGTCGAGGAGCTGTACGAGTCTTACCTCGATAATCCGGGGTCGGTGCCCGAGCAATGGCGCGAATACTTCGACCAACTGCAGCTTGCGCCCGCCGCCGGCGCGAACGCGGAGGGGCGCGACGTGGCGCATGCGCCCATCGTCGAATCTTTCGCCCTGCGCGCGAAAGAAGGCAGCTTGCGGCCCGGGGCGACACAGACTGACCTCAGCGCCGCGCGCAAGCAGGTCTATGTGCAGCAGCTGATCGCCGCCTACCGCATACTCGGCTCGCGCTGGGCGCAGCTCGATCCGCTCAAGCGCCAGGAGCGAGCGCAGATCTCGGAACTGGAACCCGCCTTCTACGACTTGTCCGAGGCGGATATGGACACGCCGTTCGACGCCACCAGCCTGTATTTCGGGCAGGAGCGCATGACCCTGCGCGAAATCGTCAAGGGCCTGCGCGAGACCTATTGCGGCACGGTCGGCATCGAATACATGTATATCCGCGACCCGGCGCAGAAGCGCTGGCTGCAGCAGCGCTTCGAGTCGATCCGCTCCACGCCGACCTATTCCGCCGAGACCAAGCGCCACATCCTCGAGCGCCTGACCGCGGCGGAGACGCTGGAGAAATACCTGCACACGCGCTACGTCGGGCAGAAGCGCTTTTCGCTCGAAGGCGGGGAGAGCGTCATTCCCTGCGTCGACGAGCTGATCCAGCGCGCGGGCAGCCAGGGCGTGCAGGAGATCGTCGTCGGCATGGCGCACCGCGGGCGGCTCAACGTGCTGGTGAACGTGCTGGGCAAGATGCCGAAGGACTTGTTCGCGGAGTTCGAGGGCAAGCACGCGGACGACTTGCAGTCGGGCGACGTCAAGTATCACAAGGGCTTTTCTTCGGATGTGTCCACCCCCGGTGGCCCGGTGCACCTGTCGCTCGCCTTCAACCCCTCGCATCTGGAGATTGCCAATCCGGTGGTCGAAGGCTCGGTGCGCGCGCGTCAGCGCCGCCGCGGCGACATGGACGGTACCCAGGTGATTTCCATCCTGCTGCACGGCGATGCGGCCTTCGCCGGCCAGGGCGTGGTGATGGAGACGCTCAATTTGGCCAATACCCGCGGCTACGGCACGGGGGGCACGGTGCATGTGGTGATCAACAATCAGATCGGCTTCACCACCTCGGACCCGCGCGATTCGCGCTCGACGCTGTACTGCACCGATGTGGCGAAGATGGTCGAGGCGCCCATCTTCCACGTCAACGGCGACGATCCGGAGGCCGTGGTGCTGGTGACCCAGCTAGCCCTGGATTACCGCATGGAATTCCACCGCGACGTGGTGGTCGACATCGTCTGTTTTCGCAAGCTCGGCCACAACGAACAGGACACCCCCTCGGTCACCCAGCCGCTGATGTACAAGCGCATCGCCGCGCATCCGGGCACGCGCAAGCTCTACGCCGACAGGCTGCTCGCCCAGGGCGTGATAGAGGAGAAGCACGCCGAAGGCCTGATCACCGGTTTGCGCGCAGCGCTCGATGCAGGCCAGCATACGGCCGACCCGGTGATCTCCAATTTCAAGAGCCAGTACGCGGTCGATTGGGTGCCGTTCCTCAACCGCAAGTGGACCGACGCAGCCGACACCGCGGTGCCCCTGGCGGAACTGCAGCGCATGGCGCAGCGCGTGACGGCGATTCCGGCCGACTTCAAGCTGCATCCGCTGGTGGAGAAGGTGATCGCCGACCGTAAAGCGATGGGCGAGGGGAGGCTGCCGGTCGACTGGGGCATGGCCGAGCATCTCGCATATGCGACGCTCGCGGCGAGCGGCTACGCCGTGCGCATTTCCGGACAGGATTCCGGGCGCGGCACGTTCGTCCACCGTCACGCCGTGCTGCACGACCAGAATCGCGAAAAATGGGATTCCGGCACTTTCATCCCGCTACAGCACGTGAGCGAGAAGCAGGCGCCGTTCACGGTGATCGATTCGGTGCTGTCGGAAGAGGCGGTGCTCGGCTTCGAATACGGCTATTCGACTGCCGAACCCAACGAACTCGTCATTTGGGAGGCGCAGTTCGGCGATTTCGCCAACGGCGCGCAGGTCGTCATCGACCAGTTCATCTCCTCGGGCGAGACCAAGTGGGGGCGGGTGTGCGGACTCACGCTGATGCTGCCGCACGGCTTCGAGGGCCAGGGACCGGAGCATTCGTCGGCGCGGCTCGAACGCTATCTGCAACTCTGCGCCGAGCACAACATGCAGGTAGTGGTGCCGTCCAATGCGGCGCAGATGTTTCACCTGTTGCGGCGGCAGATGATCCGCCTGTTCCGCAAGCCGCTGGTGATCATGACGCCGAAATCGCTGCTGCGCCACAAAGAGGCGATGTCGCCGCTCGCCGATTTTGCCAAAGGGCAGTTCCAGACCGTCATCGGCGAAGTCGGATATCTGGATGCGGAATCGGTGAAGCGCATCGTCTGCTGCAGCGGCAAGGTCTACTACGAGCTGCTGGCGGAGCGGCGCGAACGCGACATCAAGGGCGTGGCGATCGTGCGTATCGAGCAACTCTATCCATTTCCGCACAAGGCGTTTGCGGCGGAGATGCGCCGCTACCCGAATGCGACCCAGGTGGTGTGGTGCCAGGAAGAGCCGCAGAATCAGGGTGCCTGGTATCAGACGCGGCATTACTTCGTCGAGAACATGCGCGAAGACCAGAAGTTGAGCTACGCGGGCCGCCCGTCATCGGCTGCGCCCGCGGTGGGCTACTACTCCAAGCATCAGGAGCAGCAGAAGGCGTTGATCGCGGAAGCGCTCGGCAAGGCCAAGGGGTCCGCGAAATAGCCGGAGCGCAAGCGCCGGTGGCAGGCAGGAGCTGCCCATAGCGCTTCGCGCTAAAATGTAGTTTTGACAACGCTCGAATCGCCCCTGGCAGCGCCGGGGCAGGCGATTGGGGCGATAACCGGGCGCGATACGCGCACTGTTTTTGCAGTACGCAGCCGCAGGGTTACCCGAGGGCTGCGAAAAAACTGAACGGAGCCGTCATGCTAATCGAAGTCCGAGTACCGCAGCTGTCGGAGTCGGTCGCCGAAGCGACCCTGCTAAGCTGGCACAAGAAGCCGGGCGATGCCGTCGCCCGCGACGAAAATCTCATCGACATCGAGACCGACAAGGTCGTGCTGGAACTGCCGGCACCGGCCGACGGGGTGATCACGCGCATCGACAAGGGCGACGGCGGCACCGTGGTGTCGGGCGAGGTGATCGCGATGATCGACACGGCGGCGAGTTCGGCCGCCGCGGCGGGAAAGGCGGCGGACAAGCCGCCTGCGCCGGTGGCGCAGGCCGCGCAGCGCGTCGCGGACGAGAGCAAGCTGATGCCGGCCGCGCGCAAACTGGTCGAGGAGGCGAAGCTCGACCCCAAGGCGATCGCCGGCAGCGGCCGCGACGGCCGGGTGACCAAGGCCGACGTCATCGCCCACATCGAGGGCGCTGCGGCCAAGCCCGCGGCGGCAGCGCGCGCTCCGGCGGCGAAGCCGCCTCTCGCCGAAGTGCGCGCGCCGATCAATGTCGACAAGCTGCATGCCGATAGGCCGGAACAGCGCGTGCCGATGTCGCGCCTACGCGCGCGCGTGGCGGAGCGCCTGCTGCAATCGCAGGCGAACGCCGCCATCCTCACCACCTTCAACGAAGTGAACATGCAGCCGGTGATGGACCTGCGCGCGAAGCACAAGGACAAGTTCGAAAAAGAACACGGCGTGCGCCTGGGCTTCATGTCCTTCTTCGTCAAGGCGGCGGTGTATGCGCTGAAGAAGTTCCCGGTCGTCAACGCCTCGGTCGACGGCAACGACATTGTCTATCACGGCTATTTCGACATCGGCGTGGCCGTGGGCAGCCCGCGCGGCCTGGTGGTGCCGGTGCTGCGCGATGCCGACCAGATGAGCTTCGCCCAGATCGAGAAGGCCATCGCCGACCTAGGCAAGCGCGCTGGCGAAGGCAAGCTCACGATCGAGGAACTCACCGGCGGCACGTTCTCTATCTCCAACGGCGGCGTATTCGGCTCGATGCTGTCCACCCCCATCATCAACCCGCCGCAGTCGGCCATCCTCGGCATCCATGCGACCAAGGAGCGGCCGGTGGTGGAGGGCGGCCAGATCGTGATCCGGCCGATGAACTATTTCGCCCTGTCCTACGATCACCGCATCATCGACGGCCGCGAGGCGGTGCTGTCGCTGGTGGCGATCAAGGAGGCGCTGGAAGACCCCGTACGCTTGCTGCTCGAGCTTTGATTGCCGCAGGCGGCAGGCCTTGAGCGGGAAAGAAGCGCTGTTCCTGCGACCAACCGGACATTTCCATCATGCTGAAATCCTTTGAGGTAGTGGTCATCGGTGCGGGCCCGGCGGGTTACGTCGCGGCGATCCGTTGCGCGCAGCTCGGTTTCTCGACTGCGGTCGTCGACGAATGGAAGAACGAAAAGGGCGAAGCCAAGCTCGGCGGCACCTGTTTGAACGTCGGCTGCATTCCGTCCAAGGCGCTGCTCGAATCGTCGGAGAACTACGAGCGCGTCGCGTTCAAGTTCGGCAACCACGGCATTTCCGTCACCGGGGCGAAGATCGACGTCGCCAAGATGCAGGCGCGCAAGGAGAAGATCGTCTCGCAACTCACCGGCGGCCTGGAGATGCTGTTCAGGAAGAACAAGATCACCTGGCTGAAAGGCCACGGCAAGTTCAACGGCAGCGGCGAGAAATATCAGATCGAGGTCGTCGACGGCGGCAAATCGGAAATCGTCGAGACGAATCACGTAGTGGTCGCGACCGGCTCGACTGCGCGGACCCTGCCTGGCGTGGCGGTCGACAACGACACCATCTGCGACAACATCGGCGCGCTTGCATTCAATGCCGTGCCGGAGTCGCTGGGCGTGATCGGCGCGGGCGTCATCGGCCTGGAATTGGGCAGCGTGTGGCGGCGACTGGGGGCGAAGGTGACGGTGCTCGAGGCTTTGCCGAATTTCCTTGCCGCAGCGGACGATGCCGTGGCGAAGGAGGCGTGGCGGGTGTTCGCCAAGGAGCAGGGACTGGAGATCAAGCTCGGGGTGAAACTGGGCAAAGTGAGCCGCGGCAAACGCGGCGTCACGGTCGAATACGAAACCGCGGACGGCAAGCAGGCGCTCGATTGCAGCAAACTCGTGGTGTCGGTCGGGCGCGCGCCCAACACGCGCGACCTCGGCGCGGAAACCGTCGGTCTGAAGATCGACGCCCGCGGTTTCATCGAAGTCGACGACTACTGCCGGTCCAACCTGCCCAATGTCTATGCTGTCGGCGATGTGGTGCGCGGGCCGATGCTCGCGCATAAAGGCATGGACGAGGGCGTGATGGTGGCCGAGCGCATCGCGGGCCAGGCGGGCTGCGTCAACCTCGACACCATTCCCTGGGTGATCTACACGGCGCCCGAAATCGCCTGGGTGGGCAAGCCCGAGCAGCAGTTGAAGGCCGAAGGAATCGACTACCGTGTCGGCCAGGTGCCGTTCGCGCACAACGGGCGCGCGCTCGGCCAGGACGAGACCGCGGGATTCGTGAAGATCCTCGCCGAGCGCAAGACCGACCGCGTGCTGGGCATTCACATCATTTCCTCCCACGCCTCGGAAATGATCGCCGAGGCGGTGATGGCGATGGAGTTCGGCGCGAGCTCGGAAGACATCGCGCGCATTTGCCATGCGCATCCTTCCCTATCGGAGGTGATGCACGAGGCGGCGCTGGCGGTCGATCGGCGCGCGATTCACAGTTAAGAGCTTATTGCAAAATGAGGGGATACATCCCCTCATGCTCCCCTAAATCGGAGGCCATTTTGGTAATTCTGAAATGGCCTCTAAGTTGAATTCTTGATCAGAGGAAGAGAGATGGAAAAGTTCAAAGCGTATCGCATCAACGAGGTGGAGAAGAAGACGGTCGGCGGTTTCGTCGACATGCAGCTATCGGACCTCGATCCTGGCAATGTCGTCATTCGCGTCGCCTATTCCGGCGTGAACTACAAGGATGCGCTCGCCGCAACCGGGGCCGGCAAGGTCATCCGTCGCTACCCTTGTGTCGGCGGCATCGATCTTTCCGGAACCGTGGTGGAATCGAGCGATGCGCGCTTCAAGAAGGGCGACGCGGTCATCGCTACCAGTTACGACATCGGCGTGGCGCACCACGGCGGCTACGCCGAATACGCGCGCGTGCCGGCCGATTGGGTTGTGCCCATGCCCAAGGGGTTGAATCTGTTCGAAGCGATGGCGCTCGGCACCGCGGGTTATACCGCCGCCCTCGGCGTGGTGCGCATGGAAGCAAACGGCTTGAAACCCGCCAACGGCCCGGTCATCGTCTCCGGCGCGAGCGGCGGGGTGGGCTCGATCGCGGTGGACATCCTTGCCGGCCTCGGCTACCAGGTGACCGCGCTCACCGGGAAGGAAACCGAGACTGACTATCTAAAAGGGCTGGGCGCGAAAGAAGTGAAGCTTCGCCAGAGCCTCGATCTCGCGAAGATCCGGCCACTCGACAAAGCGTTGTGGGCGGGCGCGGTCGACAACCTCGGCGGCGAGGTCCTCGCCTGGATCGCGAGCACCATGGCGCAAGGCGGCACCATCGCCAGCATCGGACTCGCCGCGAGCCCGTCGCTCAACACCACCGTCATGCCCTTCATCCTGCGCGGCGCCTGTCTGCTCGGCATCGACTCCGGCTATACGCCCATGCCGCTGCGGCAGCAGGTGTGGCAGCGCCTCGCGACCGACATGAAGCCGCGGCATCTCGCCGGCATGACGCGCACCATCGCCTTCGAGAACCTGCCCGGCGTGTTCGACGATTTCATCAAGGGCAAAGCGAAGGGTCGCATCGTGGTGGATCTGGCGGCATGAGCAGGGAGCAGGGGGCGCCGAAGGGCGGAAGAGGGGCCCCGGCGAGAGCCGGGGATCTGACCCCGGAGGCGACCGCAAGCGGTCGGCGCCCCTTTGCGGTCGGGCTCCGGTCGCATCCCCATCTATCCGATGGGGCCCCTGCTCTGCGTCGCCGACCGCTGCCCCCAGCGGGGATGCGACCGACTGCGATTGCCGCCGGACGCCGACCACCTCTCTCGCGAAATCACATTAAGGGTTCGGAGGCGGCGGCGTAGACGCGCGCGGATGGCGTAAGTCCCGGGTAAGCTCGGTGTAGCATAGTTTTCGGAGTCGGGCGGGGGCCCGGCCATCCCGAGCGAGGAGAGCAATGTCGATCAAGTATCAGCAGTTCCATCAGCGTTCGATCGAGGATCCGGAAGGATTTTGGGGCGAGCAGGCGCAGCTCGTGGACTGGCACAAGCCGTTCACGAAGGTGCTCGACTACAGCCGGCCGCCTTTCGCCAAGTGGTTCGTCGGCGGCGAGACGAACCTGTGCTACAACGCCATCGACCGACATCTGGCCAAGCGCGCAGAGCAGAACGCGCTGGTATTCGTCTCCACCGAAACCGATACCGAGAAGGTCTACAGCTTCCGCGAACTGCACCAGGAAGTGAACCGCTGCGCCGCCGCCATGCAGAGCCTGGGCGTGGGCAAGGGCGACCGGGTGCTCATCTACATGCCGATGATTCCCGAGGCCTGCTTCGCCATCCTCGCCTGCGCCCGCATCGGCGCCATTCACTCCGTGGTGTTCGGCGGCTTCGCTTCGCATAGCCTGGCGACGCGCATCGACGACGCGAAGCCGAAGCTCGTCGTCAGCGCGGACGCCGGTTCGCGCGCGGGCAAAATAGTGCCGTACAAACCGCTGCTGGACGAAGCGATACGATTGGCGAAGTTCCCGCCGCAGAAGGTGATCCTGGTGAACCGGGGGCTGGACCGCGACATGGCCTGGGTGAGCGGACGCGACCTCGACTGGGCGAAGCTGCGTGGCGAGCACATGAACGCCCAGGTGCCCTGCGCTTGGCTGGAGTCGAACGAGCCGTCCTACATCCTCTACACCTCGGGCACCACCGGCAGACCGAAAGGCGTGCAGCGCGACGTCGGCGGCCATGCGGTCGCACTCGCGGCGTCGATGAAGCACATCTATTGCGGCCAGGCAGGAGAGACCTATTTCTCCACTTCGGACATCGGCTGGGTGGTGGGCCACTCCTACATCATTTACGGTCCGCTGCTCGCCGGCATGGCGACGGTCATGTACGAAGGAACGCCGGTGCGTCCGGACGCGGGCATCCTGTGGAAGATCGTGGAGAAGTACCGGGTCAGCGTCATGTTCAGCGCGCCCACCGCCATCCGCGTGCTGAAGAAGCAGGACCAGGCGTTTCTCAAGAAATACGATCTGTCTTCCTTACGCTATCTGTTCCTCGCCGGCGAGCCGCTGGATGAGCCCAGCCACCGCTGGATCGCCGACGGCCTTGGGCGGCCGGTGATCGATCACTATTGGCAGACCGAGACCGGCTGGCCGATTCTGACGGCGGTGCCGGGCGTGGAGCAGACGCCGATCAAATTCGGCAGCCCGTCGTTTCCGGCTTACGGCTACAACCTGAAGCTGCTGCACGAGGCCAGCGGCGAAGAAGTCGGCTCGGACGAGAAGGGCGTGGTGGCCGTGATGCCGCCGCTTCCTCCCGGCTGCATGAGCACGGTGTGGGGAGACGATGCGCGCTTCGTCGATACCTATTTCACCACCATCCCGGGCAAACTCGCCTATTCGACTTTCGACTGGGGTATACGCGACAAGGACGGCTATTACTTCATCCTCGGCCGCACCGACGACGTGATCAACGTCGCCGGGCACCGTCTGGGCACGCGCGAAATCGAGGAGGCGATCAGCTCGCATCCGGCCGTCGCAGAGGTCGCGGTGATCGGCGTCGCCGATCAGTTGAAGGGGCAGGTGCCGGTGGCCTTCGCCGTGCTGAAGGACGCGGGCGCAGTCGCCTCGAGCGCACAGCGCATGGCGCTCGAAGGCGACGTGATGAAGACCGTGGATCAGCAATTGGGCGCGATCGGCCGCCCGGCGCGGGTGCATTTCGTCACCCTGTTGCCCAAGACGCGCTCGGGCAAGGTGCTGCGCCGTTCGATCCAGGCGCTGTGCGAGGGACGCGATCCGGGCGATCTCACCACCATTGAAGACGCCGGCGCGCTGCAGCAGGTGCGCGACGCGCTGGCGGGGAAGAATTAGTAGCACATGAATCAAGGGAGATGATGTGAAGAACAAACCTTGCCTTACGCTGGACGATTGCAGGAGGATGGCCGCCGCCTGCGAGGCAGAAGCGCGCCGCAACAAATGGGAAGTTGTGATCGCGATTCTGGATGACGGGGGGCATCTGCTCTACCTGCAACGCATGGACGGTGCGACGCCCTCGAATGTCGAGAACGCGACGCAAAAGGGTCGCACCGCCGCGGTGTCGCGGCGCTCGACCAAGGTGTGGGAAGACCGCGTCGTCGCCGGCAGGATGGGGACGCTGTCGATGCCGATCATGGCGGTGCAGGGTGGGATTCCGCTCATGCACCAGGGCGTCTGTGTCGGCGCCATCGGCGTCTCGGGCGCAGCTTCGCCCGAAGACGAGCAGATCGCGCAGGCGGGCGCCGCAGCGCTCGCCGGCTGAGAGCGCGAGGTGTCACCTCAGCGGATTCAAGCGATTGCGCGCGAGCTGCTGGCGGCGCGCGACGGCGCGAAGCTGCTCGAATCGATCGCCGCACGCGAGCCCGATTTCGATCTCGACGCGGGCTACCAAGTCGCAGCGGAGTTGATGCGCGAGGCGCGCAGCCGCGGCAGGCGGCCGATAGGACGCAAGATCGGCTTCACCAACCGTAGCATCTGGGCGCTCTACGGCGTCGATGCGCCGATGTGGGCGCATGTGTACGAGGACACGGTGCACTATGCGCAGAACGGTCGCGCCGAAGTGTCGCTGCAGGGCAGGGTGTCGCCGCGCATGGAACCGGAAATCCTGTTCAAGCTGCGCGCTCCGGTGCCGGTAGGCTGCAGCGATGCCGAGCAGCTGCTCGAAGCGGTCGAGTGGTATGCGCACAGCGTCGAGATCGTCGACAGCCATTTCGACTGGAAATTCAAGCTTGCCGATGCCGCCGCCGACTGGGCCTGCCATGCCTGCCTCATCATCGGCGAAGCGCAGGCCGTGCGCGCCGCGGACCGGGCACTGCTCGCCAAGCGCCTGCCTGCGCTCAAGGCGGCGCTGTGGAAGGACGGGGTGAAGCGCATCGAGGGCGTCGGGGCCAACGTGCTCGGCAGTCCGGCGCACGCGCTCGGTTTTCTCGCCGATCTGCTCGCGAAGCAGCCATTCATGCAGCCGCTTGCGGCGGGCGAATTGATCAGCACCGGCACCATCAGCGACGCGCTGCCGGTCAAGCCGGGCGAAACCTGGTCCACGGAAATTATCGGCCTGCCGGCGCAGAATTTGACAATCCGCTATACGGACTGATTGCGCGTGATCGGCTTGCTGCAGCGCGTGTCGCGCGCCGAAGTCCAGGTCGAAGGTGCCTGTGTCGGCGCGATCGGTCCCGGTTTGATGGTGCTCGTCTGCGCCGAGCGCGGCGACGGCGAGGCCGAGGCCGAGCGCCTGCTCGAGCGCTTGCTGGGCTATCGCGTGTTTCCCGACGCGCAGGGGAAGATGAACCTGTCTTTGAGCGAGGTCCAAGGCGGCTTGTTGCTCGTGCCCCAATTCACCCTCGCCGCCGATACCAAGAAGGGCATGCGTCCAAGCTTCACCCCGGCCGCGCCGCCGCAGGAGGGGGAGCGCCTGTTCGAATTCCTCGCCGCCAAGGCGCGCGCAGTGCATCCCACTGTGGAAACCGGGCGCTTCGGCGCCCACATGCAGGTGAGCCTCACCAACGACGGGCCGGTCACCATCTGGCTGCGGGTGGAGCCAGGCGGCTAGACGCGCATTCAGCGGTCGAACCAAACAGGCGCCTCGCCGGTCCTAGCGAAAGGGAGACCACCATGGCCGCGAACCGCATCGAACGTGACAGCTTCGGGACGATCGAAGTCCCGGCCGAGCGCCTGTGGGGGGCGCAGACGCAGCGTTCGCTCCTGAATTTCCGCATTTCGGGCGAACGCATGCCGCGCGAACTGATCCGTGCGCTCGCTCTGGTGAAGCGTGCCTGCGCCACAGTGAACGCCGAACTGCACCTGCTCGCAGCGGAGAAGGCGACGGCGATCGCCGCCGCCGCCGACGAGGTGCTGGCGGGAAAATGGGACGAGGAATTTCCTCTGCTCGTGTGGCAGACGGGCTCGGGCACTCAGACCAACATGAACCTGAACGAGGTGCTTGCCAACCGCGCCTCCGAGCTGATGGGCGGCGCGCGCGGTGAGGGCCGGCTGGTGCACCCGAATGACGACGTCAATCGCGGACAGTCTTCTAACGACGTGATGCCGACAGCGATGAACCTCGCCGCGGTGCAGGCGATCAACGGCTCGCTGGTGCCGGCGCTGCGGCGACTGCGCGACACCCTGGCGGCAAAATCGGCCGCGTTCGAGGCTATCGTTAAGATCGGACGCACCCATTTGCAGGATGCGACGCCGCTTACCCTGGGGCAGGAGTTCTCCGGCTACGTTGCCCAGATCGAGCACGGCATCGCCCACGTGCAGGCGGCGCAGACGCATTTGTGCGAACTCGCGCTCGGCGGCACCGCCGTCGGCACGGGACTGAACGCGCACCCGGAGTTCGGCCGGCGCGTGGCGAAAGAACTCGCGCAGCGCACCGGGCTGCCGTTCGTGACCGCACGCAACAAGTTCGAGGCGCTTGCCGCGCACGATGCGCTGGTGCACGCGCACGGAACGTTCAAGACCTTGGCAGCCTCGCTCACCAAAATCGCCAACGACTTGCGCTGGCTCGCCTCCGGTCCGCGCTGTGGTATCGGCGAGTTGGCGCTGCCTGAAAACGAGCCGGGTAGCTCGATCATGCCGGGCAAGGTCAATCCGACCCAGGCCGAGGCGCTCATCATGCTCTGCGCCCAGGTGATGGGCAACGACGTCGCGATCAACATCGGCGGCGCCGCGGGCAATTTCGAACTCAATGTGGCGAAACCGCTCATCATCCACAACTTCCTGCAAAGTGCGCGCCTGCTCGCGGACGGCGTTGCGACTTTCGAAGCGCACTGTGTGGCTGGGATCGAACCGCGGCGCGAACGCATCGCCGAGCTGGTCGGGAACTCGCTCATGCTGGTCACGGCGCTAAGCCCCCATATCGGCTACGACAAGGCGGCCGAGATCGCGAAGAAGGCGCATGACGATGGGACGAATCTCAGGCAGGCGGCGCTGGCGCTAGGCTATGTCACGGCGGAAGAGTTCGATGCTTGGGTACGGCCGGAGACGATGACCGGCAATGCGCCTGGCGTCTGAATCGCTGCGGAAGCCGCGGCCGCAAGCGCGTTTCTGCGGCTGCCGAATTGCTACAATGTCGGCCTATGATCCATACACCTGCTGGCAGTAAACCCGAACCGGGTCCGGACTACCTGAAGAGCACGCGTTTCATCGATTGCGACACTGAAACCGTGCGGCGATTTGCCCAAGATGTCGCGGGCGGCGAGTCGGGCGCGCTGGGCAAGGCGGTGAAGCTCTTCTACGCCGTGCGCGACGGCATCCGCTACGATCCGTTTTCCATGCGCCTGGTTCCCGACATCTACGTCGCGAGCCACGTGCTCGATGCGAAATCCGCCTATTGCATTCCCAAAGCCATCCTGCTTGCGGCGGCGGCGCGCGCCCAGGGCATCCCTTGCGCCATCGGACTGTCCGACGTGGTGAATCATCTGACCACGGAGAAGCTCAAAGCATTGATGGGCGGCACCAGCTACTTCATGCACCACGGCTATGCGGTGCTGTATTTGGAAGGCAAGTGGGTGAAGGCGGCGCCCGCCTTCAATATCGAGCTATGCACGCGCTTCGGCGTGCTGCCCACCGAGTTCGACGGTCGCGGCGATGCGATCTTTCAGCCTTACGATGCCTATCGGCGCCGTCACATGGAATACGTCAAGGATCACGGCTGCTGGTCGGATTTTCCTTACGAGAAAGTCGAAGCGGATTTTCGCGCCTTCTATCCCGCGAGCGCCTTTGCCGGGACCGACACGGGCGAGCGTTTCGAAGACGGCGTTCGGGTCGACTGAGCCGCCGCGACCCGCGCCGGCGGCTTTCAGCGCTTGTCGCGCGCAGGACGCGCGGCGTGCATCCAGGGATCACGACTCGGCATGCCGCGCGCAGCCTGCTGGGTGCGGTGAGTGATTGTCTTGTTTGCTTGGGCGGCACGATAGAACCAGAATCCGCCCAACGCGCAGATGGCGAGCGACAACAGCACGATCACGTAGATCAGCGTCGTATCCATTTTACCTCCCGAACAAGTTGGACTCGCGTCGATGCGACTCGACACGCGATGCGCGAGAGGAATGTTATTACGAACACATTGATTAGCAACCGATACGCAGCCGTTAATGGCGCAGGAATTTGCGCGCGAATGTGAAGTTTTTCACGTGACCTGGGGGTTAACCCCCACGCGAAGATGGGCGCGCGGGGAAGACCCAAGGGGGATCAACGCGCGAGAGCAGCCCGGCGCGGCGCTAGTCTTCCTCGTGCGCCGTCTTGAATTGCGACATGAGCTGCTGCTGGATTTGCGCCGGCACCGGAGCGTAGTGGCTGAATTCGAGCGAATAGCTGCCCTGGCCGCCGGTGATCGAACGCAGTCGGCTCTGGAAGTCCGGCAGCTCGGATAGCGGCACCTGGCCGGTGATGGAGACCAGATCGCTGGTCTGCTGCTGCGTTCCGGTGATCTGGCCGCGCTTGGTGGCGAGATCGGCGGTGAGATCGCCGATGTACGTCTCGGGCGCGGCGATGTCTATGTCGACGATCGGCTCGAGCAGGACCGGCGCCGCCTTGCTGCAGGCGTCGATGATCGCTTTGCGGCCGGCGGAAACGAATGCGACTTCCTTCGAGTCCACCGGGTGATGCTTGCCGTCGTAGACGATGACGCGCAGGTCTTCCACCGGATAGCCGGCGATCACACCGGCGTCCAATGCCATGCGCACGCCTTTTTCCACCGCGGGAATGAATACGTTCGGGATCACGCCGCCTTTCACCTGGTCGACGAATTCATAGCCCGCGCCGCGCGGCAAGGGCTCGATGCGCAGGAACACTTCGCCGAACTGACCGGCGCCGCCGGTCTGCTTCTTGTGGCGGCAATGCCCTTCGGCCTTGCGGCTGATGGTCTCGCGATAGGGAATGCGTGGCGGCTTGGTCGAGAGCTCGAGCTTGTACTGCTGCGTCAGCTTCTCCAGCTTGGTCCTCAGGTGCAGGTCGCCGAGTGCGCGGATCACCGTCTCGTTGGTGCTGGGGTGGCGCTCGACGCGAAAGCACGGGTCCTCCAGCTCCAATCGGTGGAGCACGTCGAACAGGCGCTGCTCATCACCTTTCTTCTTCGTCTCGACGGCGAGGCCGTGCATGGGCGCCGGGAATTCGAGCGGCCGCAGATGAATGTGGTCCTCGTCGTGCGAGTCGTGCAGCACGGCGTCGAACTCGATTTCCTCCACCTTGGCCACGGCGCCGATGTCGCCCGGAACCAGCGCGTCGGTTTCGACGTACTCCTTGCCTTGCAGCAGATAGAGGTGGGCGACCTTGAACGGACGGTTGCCGTCGCCGATGAACAGTTGCGAATCGCGCTTGACCGTGCCCTGATGCACGCGGAACACGCCGAGCTTGCCGACATAGGGATCGACGATGATCTTGAACACGTGGGCGAGCACGTGCTTCGCCGGATCGGGCTCGGCGTGAAATTCCACCGCCGCCTCGCCCTCGCCTTTGAGAAAGGGCGGCGCATTGCCTTCCTTGGGACTGGGCGCCAGCTTGGCGATGACGTCGAGCAACTCGCCCACGCCCGCGCCGTTTTTCGCCGAGGCGAAGCACACCGGTATCAGGTGCCGTTCGCGCAGCGCCTTCTCGAAGGGGGCGTGCAACTGCTCGGGGCTCACCTCGCCCTGCTCAAGATAGAGCGCCATCAGTTCTTCGTCGACTTCGACCACCTGGTCGACCAGCGCGGCGTGCGCGGCCTTGACCGAGGAGAAATCAGAGTCGCCGTCCGGATTGAAGAAGCAGTCGACGACGTCCTTGCCGCCGTGCGCCGGCAGATTGATCGGCAGGCACTCTTTGCCGAAGCTTTGCTGGACGTCGGAGAGTAGTTTTTCCAGATCGACGTTTTCCGCGTCGATCTTGTTTACGAGGATCATGCAGCATAGCTTGCGCGACTGCGCCCAGCGCATCATGCGCTGAGTGGAGAATTCGATGCCCGTTTGCGCATTGATGACGACGAGCGCCGTCTCCACCGCTGCGAGCGCGCCGATCGCCTGGCCGGTGAAATCGGGATATCCCGGGGTGTCGATCAGGTGGATGTGGGTGTCGCGCCAGGCGAAATTTACCAGGGACGCGTTGAGCGAATGGCCGTAGGTTTTCTCCAGCGGATCGAAGTCGCAGACGGTACTGCCGCGCTCGACGCTGCCCGCCGCCTTGATCGCGCCTGAGCGCGCGAGCAGCGCTTCCGCCAATGTCGTCTTGCCTGCCGCTCCGTGCCCGACCAATGCGATGGTACGAAGGTTTTCGCTCACGTAGTTCGGCATGACGTTCCTCTTCCTCTCGATGACGACAGCAAGACGATGTGCTACCCGACGACAGGGTTATTCTAGCATCGCCGGACGGCGGTTGCGCCGCCGCGGATGTCGCTGCTACAGATCGTCGAGCGAGCGCTCGAGGTGTTCGATCTCTCCCCAGGAGAGCAAGCTCCAGCCGCCTTCGCGGCGGCAAAAGCGATTGACGCCGGTGTTGTGCAGGGGGAAGTCGCGCGGTGCAGCGAGAGGCAGCGCGCAGGCGTGGCGATAGAGATTGGCGAGCACGCCGCCGTGGGTCACCACGGCGAAGCACAGGCCGGCGTAACGCAGTGCGAGTTCGTCGAAGCAGGCGATCGAGCGCTGGTAGAATTCGCGCGCGCTTTCACCATCCGGAATGGCGTATTCCGGATCGCGAGATAGGAAACGGGCGTATTCGCCGGGATGGCGCTGCTCGGCTTCCGCCGCGGTCAGCCCCTCGAATATTCCCAGCCGCCGCTCGCGCAGGCGCGCGTCGACCACGATTTCGTGCCCGGTGCGCATGGCGACCGCGCTCGCGGTCTGCAGCGCGCGGCCCAAGTCGCTCGAGATCAGGACGTCTATGCGCTCATGCGCGAGGCGTTCACCCAGCGCGCTCGCTTGCGCCAAGCCTTCCGCATTGAGCACACTGTTCAGGTGTCCCTGGATGCGGCCCTCGCTATTCCATTCGGTTTCGCCGTGGCGGATGGCGAGCAGATGCGTGTCTGAGGATTGCATGGCGGGATCAGCGCTTTGCCGTGCCCAGGGCGACGACCGCCGCGACCACGATGACCGCACCCAAGATCTGTAGCGGCGCGACGCTCTGGCCGAGAATGGGCCAAGCGAGAAACAGCACGGCGATGGGCTCGAAGTTGAGCGCAGCGGAGTTGTTCAACGCATCCAGGCGCGGCAGCAGCACGAACAGGGCGGTGAATGCAGTGCCATAGCACAGCGTCAGCAAGCCCAGTCCCAGCCAGCCGCCCGGATTGCGCGGCAGCGCTAGCGTGCCCGCAAACGCACCGGCTGCGAGCAGCAGCACGGCGACGGTGCTCATGGTGATGAAGGTGCGCAGCCGCCCGTCGACATCCTTCAGCCAGCGCGAAGTGAGATACAGGGCGGCGGCGAAGGTCACAGCCGCTCCCAAGGCGAAGCCGACGCCCGCGCCGATCTCCGCCCAGCGCCCGGCGATGTCACCGCTCTTGCCGAAAACGTCGAGCGCCAGCGCGAGCCCGCACAGCGCGACCGGCATGGCGATGAGCGCGCGCCGCGCGGGGCGCTCGCCGCCCGTGGCCCAGGAGAGCAGGGTGAACATCATGGGGAAGGTGTTGAAGGCGAGCAGCGCCAACGCCACCGGAATGCGCGCGACGGCGGAGTACAGGCAATAGCTTTGCAGTGCGATGAGCATGCCGACGCCGATGGCACGCCGGCGCGTCGCCGCCGGCAGCGCAAGCGGCACGCGGCGTGCAAGCAGCAGCGTCAGCACGAACGCTGCGGCACCGATGGAGCGCACGGCGACCGCGGTGGTGATGTTGACGCCGTGATCGAAGGCGATGCGCGCGGCGATGTGGTTGCTGCCGAAGACCGTGGCAATGGTCATCAGGGTCGCAACGGCGGCCCAGCGCGGAAAGGGATTGCCGGACAATGCTGTTCCAGGAAAAATTCGGAGGCCGCACTTTAGCATCCTTTTCGCCGCGCACGCGGCGCGAAACACACCGTACCTGCTTGTGCGCCGGCAAGATCGCAGGTATGTTCGTGAGCACCGCTGCGCCGTAGCCGCAGCGAAATTTTGAGAGCCTCGATGCAACCGGGAAGAGTCTTGAGCGAGACCCAAGAAGCAGCGGCGTGCGAAGAAATCGCGCAGAGGGAGGCGTGAGCGCCGCTCCCGGGCAAGCGCGGCGCTGGCAGCCTTACGCGCTGCTCGCGCTCGCCAATTTGTTCTGGGCCGGCAATTGGGTGATTGGACGGGCGATGCGCGAGTCGTTTTCGCCCTTCACCTTGAGCTTTCTACGCTGGCTGGTGGCGGCGCTCGCACTCGCGCCGTTTGCGCTCGCGGCGCTGCGCGGCAAGGGCGCGCTGCTGCGGCGCCATCTCGGGCTGCTGCTCGTGCTCGCGCTCACTGGCGGCGTGCTGTTTCAGGCACTGGTCTATGTCGGCCTGCAGACCACCACGGCGGTGAATGCCGTGCTGCTCAATTCCTCCGCGCCGCTATTCGTGCTGCTTTGCTCCTGGCTGCTCGAGCGCGAAGCGGCGAGCGGGCAGCAGGTGATCGGCATGATCCTTTCCTGGGTAGGCATATTCATCATCCTCGGCCGCGGCGAACTCGACGCCCTGCTGCATATGCAATTTCACCGCGGCGACGCCTGGATCCTGCTCGCGATGCCGATGTGGGGGCTGTATTCGGTGTTGTTGAAGCGCCTTCCGGCGGAATTGCGCGGCAGCGGATTTCTTGGCGTGCTCGCCGCACTCACCGTGCCGCTATTGTTCGCGCCCGCAATCGTGGAGTCGCTGCTCGTGCCGCCGAAAGCGCCGAGCGCGGCGGGGATCGTGGGCGTGCTCTATCTCGGGTTGTTCGCTTCGGTGGGGGCGTTCACGTGCTGGAATCGCGCTGTGACGCAGGTGGGCGCGAACATCGCCGGTTTTTCCATGCCGTTGCTGCCGGCTTTCGGCACGGTGCTCGCCATGGTGTTCTTGGGCGAAGAACTGCGCCCGTTCCATCTCGCCGGCATCGCGACCATTCTCGTGGGCGTCGTCCTGGCGACAAGGCCTGCGGCATGGCGAAAGCTGTAGGGCGCAATCGGCGTAGCCGATTTGCGCGTGCGTTGGTGCATGGCGGCCTTAAGGCCGCCATGCACCCTACGCCACCGTTACGCCACCGCGAGCGGAATCTTGAATTCCTTGATGCGCTTTTCCCACTCGGCCGGGCCGGCGATGTGGGCCGAGGCGCCGCTCGAATCCACCGCCACCGTCACCGGCATGTCCTTCACCTCGAATTCGTAGATCGCTTCCATGCCGAGGTCGCCGAATGCGAGCACGCGCGACTTCTTGATCGCCTTGGCCACGAGATAGGCGGCGCCGCCGACGGCCATCAAGTAGGCGGCCTTGTGCTTCTTGATCGCCTCGATCGCGACCGGCCCGCGCTCGGCCTTGCCGACCATGCCGATCAACCCGGTTTTGGAGAGCATCATGTCGGTGAACTTGTCCATGCGCGTAGAAGTGGTGGGGCCGGCGGGGCCGACGACCTCGTCGCGCACCGGATCGACCGGGCCGACGTAGTAGATCACGCGGTTGGTGAAATCGACGGGCAGCTTCTCGCCCTTGGCGAGCATGTCCTGGATGCGCTGATGCGCGGCGTCGCGGCCGGTGAGCATCTTGCCCGAGAGCAGCAGGATGTCCCCGCTCTTCCACTGTGCGACTTCGGCCGGCTTGAGCGTATCGAGGTTGACGCGCTTCGCGCTTGCAGTTGCCGTCCAGGTGACCTTGGGCCAGTCATCGAGCGAAGGCGCCTCCAGCGCCACCGGGCCGGAGCCGTCGAGCACGAAATGCGCATGGCGCGTGGCCGCGCAGTTCGGGATCATCGCGATGGGCTTGTTCGCCGCATGGGTCGGATAGTCGGCGATCTTGACGTCGAGCACGGTCGACAGGCCGCCCAGGCCCTGCGCGCCGATGCCGAGCGCATTGATCTTGGTATAGAGCTCGATGCGCATCTCTTCGACCTTGTTCTTCGCTCCGCGCGCGAGCAACTCGTGCATGTCGAGCGGGGCCATCAGCGCTTCCTTCGCCATCATCATCGCTTTTTCCGACGTGCCGCCGACCCCGATGCCGATGATGCCCGGCGGGCACCAGCCGGCGCCCATGGTGGGCACAGTCTTCAGCACCCAGTCGACCACCGAGTCGGAAGGGTTGAGCATGGCGAATTTCGATTTCGCTTCCGAACCCCCGCCCTTGGCGGCCACGGTCACGTCGAGCTTGTTACCCGGCACGATTTCCACGTGCAGCACCGCCGGAGTGTTGTCCTTGGTGTTCTTGCGCGTGAACATCGGATCGGCGAGCACCGAGCTGCGCAAGGGATTGTCGGGATTGGTGTAGGCACGGCGCACGCCTTCGTTGACCGCGTCGGCGAGCGAGACCTTGAAGCCGTCCCAGCGCACCTCCATGCCGACCTTGAGGTAGACGTTGACGATGCCCGTGTCCTGGCAGATCGGGCGATGGCCCTCGGCGCACATGCGCGAATTGGTGAGGATCTGCGCGATCGCGTCCTTGGCCGCAGGCGCCTGCTCGCGTTCGTAGGCGCGTGCGAGGTGCGCCAGGTAATCCTTCGGATGATAGTAGCTGATGAACTGCAGCGCGTCGGCGATGCTCTGAACTAGATCTTCCTGCTTGATGGCGGTCATTTGGATCCTCTTGGCATGATGATGCGCAGCCTAGTGCAGCGCTGCGCGGTGAAATTCGATCGCGGGTTCGCCGGCAAGTATACTCCGCGGGGTGAGCGCGCCGGGCCGGGCGTTCACGTCAGGCCACCCGCACGCATTGCGGCGATTTCCGCCGCGCCGTAACCGAGCCAGGCGAGCACGCCGTCGGTATGCGCGCCGAGCGCGGGGATCGCACCCATGCTCTGGCTGTAGGCGTCCGATAGCGGCGGCGGCTTGAGCGCCCGGATCGCACCCGCGGGCGTCGCGACTTCGGCCCAGCGCTCGCGCGCGGCTAGCTGCGCATGCGCGTGCAGGCCGGCGAGCGTGTTGACGGCAGCGTTGGCGATGCCAGTCGCATCGAGCAGAGCGATCAGCTCCGCGGAATCGAGCTCCGCGAGGCGCGCGTGCAGGATGGGCGCGAGCGCTGCACGGTTGGCGCTGCGCGCGGCATTGGTGGCGAAGCGGGAATCGCGCGCGAGTTCCGGCGCGCCGAGCACCTTGTCGCAGAAAAGGAGCCATTCGCGCTCGTTCTGGATGGCGATCATCACCGTGTTGCCGTCCCCGGCCTGGAACGGCCCATAGGGATAGATGGTCGCGTGCATGGCGCCGGTGCGCGCGGGCGGCGGCGCGCCGTCGTAGGCGTAATAGAGCGGATAGCCCATCCACTCGGCGAGGCAGTCGAGCAGCGACACTTCGATGCTGCTGCCCTTGCCGCTGCGTTCGCGCAGCAGCAGGGCATTGAGAATGCCGCTGTAGGCATACATGCCGCCGGCGATGTCGGCGATGGAAATGCCGGCCTTGGCCATACCGTTGTCGTCGCCGGTGATCGAGAGCAGTCCTGCCTCGGCCTGGATCAACAGGTCGTAGGCCTTCTTGTCGCGGTAGGGGCCGCCTTCGCCGTAGCCGGAGACGCCGCAGACGACTACGCGCGGATTGATGCGGTGAATCGAAGCCGCATCCAGGCCCAGGCGTGCCGCCGCTCCCGGCGCCAGGTTCTGCACGAACACGTCGGCGCGCTCGAGCAGCCGCGCGAGCACCTGCGTCGCCTGCGCGTGCTTCAGGTCGAGCGTGACGCTTTCCTTGCCGCGGTTGGTCCAGACGAAATGCGAGGCGAGCCCGCGCACGCGGGTGTCGTAGGCGCGCGCAAAGTCGCCGCTCCCCGGGCGCTCGATCTTGATCACGCGCGCGCCGTTGTCGGCGAGGTGACGGGTGGCGAGCGGCGCGGCGACCGCATGCTCCAATGCTACGACGACAATGCCATCGAGCGGCCTAGTCATTTCGGTTCGGGGAGGAGGCGAGACAGGGCATGGTGCGGTGTTGCAGCGCACGAAGTTTCGCCCATTTCGCACCTTGCGTCAACGCTACGGGAGCGTGGCACAGCCGCGGCGTCGCTTTACAAATCCTTGAATAAATGCTTTGATTTGCGCGCCGCTACGGCGGTGTAAGCGTGGTGTAAGCGTGGCTTTCCATAATCGCTGAACAACTACCGCGGGTGCGCAACATTCGGCCGGCGGGAATCAACTAATGCATATCCAGTCCAAATAGCCAAATTAGTGAGGAGACCCCAGTCATGTCTGCGCAAATCGAATCGGTATTGAACGAAACGCGGGTATTTCCGCCTGCCGCGACGTTCGTCAAGCAAGCGAACGTCCCGGGGATCGCCGCTTACCAGGCGCTGTGCAACGAGGCGGAGCGCGACTTCGAGGGGTTCTGGGGACGGCTGGCGAAGGAAAACATCCTGTGGAAGAAACCCTTCACCAAGGTGCTGGACGAGTCGAAAGCGCCGTTCTTCAAGTGGTTTCACGACGGCGAGCTGAACGCCTCCTACAACTGCCTGGACCGGCATCTCAAGACCCAGCCGGATAAGACCGCGATCATTTTCGAGGCGGACGACGGCAAGGTCACGCGCGTCACCTACAAGCAGCTCTATCACAAGGTGTGCCAGCTCGCCAACGCGCTCAAGGCGCACGGCATGAAGCTGGGCGACCGCGTGCTCATCTACATGCCGATGTCGATCGAAGTGGTGGTGGCGATGCAGGCTTGCGCGCGCATCGGTGCCACGCACTCGGTGGTGTTCGGCGGCTTCTCGGCGAAAAGCCTGCAGGAGCGCATCGTCGACGCCGGTGCGACGGAAGTGATCACCGCCGACGGCCAGCTGCGCGGCGGCAAGGAAATTCCCTTGAAGCCCGCGGTGGACGAAGCCTTCGCCATGGGCGGCTGCGAAAAGGTGCGCAATGTCATCGTCTACAAGCGCACTGGCAGCGCGGTCAACATGCAGGCGCCGCGCGACAAGTGGTGGCACGACGTGATCCAGGGGCAGTCCGAGGAATGCGAGCCGACATGGGTGAATGCGGAGCATCCGCTGTTCATTCTTTACACTTCGGGATCGACCGGCAAGCCGAAGGGCGTGCAGCATTCGACCGGAGGCTATCTGCTGCAAGCCATCATGACCATGCGCTGGGTGTTCGATTACAAGCCCAGCGACGTGTTCTGGTGCACCGCTGACGTCGGCTGGGTCACCGGCCACACCTACATCACCTATGGCCCGCTCGCCGTCGGCGCGACCGAAGTGATGTTCGAAGGCATCCCCACCTATCCCGACGCAGGGCGCTTCTGGAAGCTCATCCAGGATCACAAGGTGAGCGTGTTCTATACCGCGCCCACCGCTATTCGGTCGCTGATCAAGGCGGGGCATGATCTGCCGAAGAAATACGACCTGAAGTCGCTGCGCATCCTCGGCACCGTGGGTGAGCCGATCAATCCCGAGGCGTGGATGTGGTACCACACTGTAGTCGGCGATTCGCGCTGCCCCATCGTCGATACCTGGTGGCAGACCGAAACCGGCGGCCACATGATTTCGCCTCTGCCGGGCGTGACACCGACCAAGCCGGGCTCGTGCACCTTCCCGCTGCCCGGCATCATGGCGGCGATCGTCGACGAAACCGGGCAGGACGTGGAAAAGGGCAAGGGCGGGATATTGGTCATCAAGCGCCCCTGGCCGGGGATGATCCGCACCATCTGGGGCGATCCCGAGCGCTACCGCAAGGCCTATTATCCGGAGGACTTCAAGGGCAAGTATTACCTCGCCGGCGACGGCGCGAGCCGCGACCTGGAAGGTTATTTCCGCATCATGGGCCGCATCGACGACGTGCTGAACGTGTCCGGCCACCGCTTGGGAACGATGGAAATCGAATCCGCCTTGGTCGCGAATACGCAGCTGGTGGCGGAGGCGGCGGTGGTGGGACGGCCGGACGAGATGACGGGCGAAGCGGTGTGCGCCTTCATCGTGCTGAAGGGGCCGCGCCCGACCGGGGAGGCGGCGCACAAGATCGCGCAGGAACTGCGCGATTGGGTGGGCAAGGAAATCGGCGCCATCGCCAAGCCGAAGGACATCCGCTTCGGCGACAATCTGCCGAAGACGCGCTCGGGCAAAATCATGCGCCGGCTGCTGCGCTCGATCGCCAAGGGTGAGGAAATCGCGCAGGACGTGTCGACCCTGGAAAATCCGGCCATCCTCGAGCAACTGAAGCAGCCGGTCGCATAGTCCCGCCTCGGCCGCGCCCCAGAACGCGGCCGAATTGCGCTTTCTCCTTGCTTCGCAAGGGCTTATCGCGTATGCTCCGCACCTTCGTGCCGGGCTGAAAGCGAGGGTGACTGGCACGGCCTGGCCGGAGCCAAAAGCGCAGAGGTGGATACGGAGAGGTGGATGAGTGGTTTAAGTCGCACGCCTGGAAAGCGTGTTTAGGGTAATACCCTAACGCGGGTTCGAATCCCGCCCTCTCCGCCAACGAGAAAAGAGCGCTCCGCCGGCTGACCAGAGCGGAAGCCCGACAGCATATTCCCAACTGCTCCTCGTTCTGGTAGCTTGAATTCGACAGTAGACCGGCCGCGCGCTCATGCCGCGCGGGCGCATCCGGCGCGCCAAGGGAGAGTAGATGCGCTTGCCACCCGCACACCGCTTTGCACGGATCAATTATCCGAACCGGACCGGCTCGTTCGCGTTCTCGTTCCTGGTGCTGCTCGCGCTGCTCGCCGAGCGCGGCTTCAACGGCTGGACGCTCGCCCTGTTCTTCTACAGCCAGAATCGGCGGCTGCTCGCCACGCGCAACGTCCTGCGATCCAGCGAAGAGCAGTTCCGCTTCATCGCCGAGCATGCAGGCGATCTGGTGTGCGTGCTGACGCCGGAGCACCGCTTCCGCTATGCCAGCCCCTCGTATCGCGACTATTTCGATTCCCTGAGCGTGGGCGAGGGCCGCGACTGGCTGGACCTCGTTCACCCCGAAGACCGCCAGTCGGCGCGCGGTTTCCTCGAAGGGCTGCGCGATGCCAGCAAGAGCAGGCGCACGCAACTGCGCATCGTCCCGTCGATCGGTTCCTGGCGCGTGGTGGAATGCGTCGGCAATCCGGTGCACGGGTCGGGGGACGAGCTGCGGATGATCGTGCTGGTATGCCGCGATCTCGGACGCTGGCTCGACGCCATCAATTCGGACACCTCACAGTCTCAACGCGCAAAGAAAAGCGGCTGATCCCACCCGTCAGTGTCGAGCGCCCCGGCCATCCCGTGGGCGCTGCATACAGATTCTTCCTAGCCAAAGGCAATCCATGTCCCATCTATTCGAACCATTGAAGCTGCGCGACGTCGTCTTGAGCAACCGCATCGGCATTCCGCCCATGTGCCAGTATTCGGCAAACGAAGGCATGGCGGGCGACTGGCATTTCGTGCATTACGGCAGCCGCTCGGTCGGCGGCGCTGCGCTGCTGATCGTCGAGGCGACCGCGGTCACGGCGCAGGCGCGCATCAGCCCGGGCGATCTCGGGCTGTGGGAAGACCGGCAGATCGAGCCGCTCGCACGCATCGCGCGCTTTGCACAGACGCAGGGCTGCGTGCCCGCGGTGCAACTCGCGCACGCCGGCCGCAAGGGCAGCGCGGCGCGTGGCTGGCAGGCGCAGAAGAGCCTGGACGCGAAGGAAGGCGGCTGGACCACCGTCGCCCCTTCGGCGATTTCCTTCGGCGAGGGCTACGCCGTGCCGCAGGCATTGGACGAGGCGGGCATTCGCCAGGTGATCGCGCAATTCGTGGCTGCGACCGAGCGCGCGCGCGAAGCCGGCTTCCAGATGGTGGAAATCCATGGCGCGCACGGCTATCTTCTGCATCAGTTCATGTCGCCGATCTCCAATCGCAGAACCGATGCCTACGGTGGCAGCTTCGAAAACCGCACGCGACTTGCGCGCGAGGTCGTCGCCGCCGTTCGCGCCAAATGGCCGGAGCGACTGCCCTTGCTCGTGCGGCTATCCGCCACCGATTGGGTCGAAGGCGGTTGGAACGCGGACGAAACCGTAGAACTCTGCCGCATTCTGCGCGGCCTCGGCGTGGACCTTATCGACGTTTCCTCCGCCGGCCTGGTGCCCACGGCGAAGATTCCCGCCGGTCCGGGCTTTCAAACCGAATTCGCCGCGCGCGTGCGCCGCGAGGCGGGCGTGCCGACTGCTGCCGTCGGCCTCATCACCTCGCCTGCGCAGGCCGATCACATCATTCGCACCGGCCAGTCGGACATGGTGTTCCTCGGGCGCGAAATCCTGCGCAATCCCTATTGGCCGATGAACGCGGCGACGGCGCTCGGCCAGACAGCGACCTGGCCGCAACAGTATCTGCGCGCGGCTCCTGCGGGTTCGCACGCTCGTTGAGCTGTCGAGGCGGACGAGCGCTCGTCCGCCTCCTTGCGCCAATCCTGAAAGCCGGCAGCGCGCTCACTTCATTTTGCGATACTTCTCCACCAGCCGCGCGTAGCTCACGGCCGCGGCAACCAGCGCGATGCCCGCCGCCAGCGCCAGCGCCCACACCGCTCCGCGCGCGCCGACGTGGCTGAACATCAGTGCGGCGAGCGCCGCACCCACCGTCTGTCCGAGCAGCCGCGCCGTGCCCAGCATGCCGCTTGCGCCGCCTGCGCGCTCGCGCGGCGCCGAGGTGATGATCGTACGGTTGTTCGGCGATTGGAACAGGCCGAAGCCCGCACCGCACAGCATCATGCGCCAGGCGATGTCGGCATCGGCCGGTGTAGCCGGCAGCAGCGCGAGTAGGCCCAGGCCGGCGGCGAAGATGGCAAGCCCGAGCGTGCCGAGCAAGCCTGCGGGATGACGATCGGCGAGCCGGCCGGCGAGCGGCGCCGTCACGGCGGCCGCGAGCGGCCAGGGCGTCATCAGCAGTCCGGTGGCGACGTCGCTGCGGCCGAGCACGTACTGGAAATAGAAGGGGATGGAGACGTAGGCGAGCATCTGCGCCATGAAGGAGCAGATCGAGGTCGAAATCGAAAGCGCGAAAATCGGGATGCGCAGCAGGTCCACGGGCAGCAAGGGCGCGGCGAGCGGTAGTTGGCGCCGCACCAGTGCGACGCCGGCAAGCGTCGCGCCGGCAAAGGAGAGCGCGATGTAGAGCGAGCGACCGCCGTGAGTGAGGCTGTCGATGGCGACGATCAGCAGGCCGAAGAACAAGGCGTTCAATGCGGCGCTCGCCAGGTCGAAGCGTCGTCTCGAGCGCGGCGTGCGCGGCAGCCTGCGCGCCGCGACCATGGTGGCGATGCCGACCGGCACGTTGACTGCGAACAACCACGGCCAGGACGCGAGCGACAGCACGCCGGAGGCGACGGTCGGTCCGAGCGCCGCCGAGATCGCGACGACGACCGCATTGATGCCTATGCCGCGTCCCAACAGCCGCGGCGGATAGATGAAGCGCATGAGCGCGCCGTTGACGCTCAGCATTCCCGCGGCGCCCACGCCTTGCACCACGCGCGTCGCGCTCAGCATGGCGAGCGAATCGGACAGCGCGCAGCCCAGCGACGCTAAGGTGAAGACAACCAGGCCGATGCGGTAGACGCGGCGATAGCCGACGATCTCGCCCAGCGCCGCGAAGGGCAGCATGAGCATGGTGATCACCAGCTGGTAGGCGTTGACCACCCAGATCGAGTCTGCGGGCAGCGCGTGCAGATCCTTGGCGATGGTGGGCAGAGCGACATTGGCGATCGAACCGTCGAGCACCGCCATGGTGATGCCGAGCGCAACCGTCGCCACCGCCCAGTAACGCTGCGGCGTAGGCAGTCCGTCGGCGCCTGCCGCAGTCGAGGCAGGCGGCCGCTGATCTGAGGAAGGCTTAGTCATGCGTTCTTTTGGGAGAGACTCGGCGCGCTGCGCGCGGGTTCGATGAGATGGCACGAGCGCCGAATGACGAGCAGGGCGAGCCGCTCACGGACATGCGTCTATTTTACTCCGGCGCGCGAGCGGCGAGTCCGCGGCGCATTGCCAGGCGAGCCGCGCGCAAGCGATCCACGCCGAAATTCTTCAGTACAATTCGGCTCTATCCTTGCGCGCATGATGCGTCGAATCTATCGCTTACAGAGAACACAGGATGAACTTGGAAATCAATGATCGGCCGGCTCCCTTGATTCCGCGTGCGGCGGCCACGGTAGTGCTGCTGCGCGACGGCCTCGCAGGCATGGAAGTGTTCATGGTGAAGCGCCACGGGCTTTCGGACGTGCTGGGCGGCGCCTACGTCTTCCCGGGAGGCAAGCTCGACGCCGCCGACGGCGAGCCGGCTTTGCTGGCACGGCTGGACGCGGCTCCGGCGCAACTGCGCGCGGCGCTCGCCGAGCCGGAGCTCGAGGCGGAAGCCGCGGCGGCATTCTTCGTCGCCGCCTGTCGCGAAACCTTCGAGGAGGCGGGCGTGCTGCTCGCGCGCGGGGCCACCGCGCAGCATGTGCAAGCCGCGCAGGAGCAGGCGCGCACCGGGCTTTCCTTCGGCGAACTCCTTGCGCGGCTCGACTTGCGGCTCGATTGCAGCAACATCGTTCCCTGGTCGCGTTGGATCACACCCGAGGTGCCGACGCTCCTGAACAAGCGCTTCGACGCGCGCTTCTTCCTCGCGCGTGTGCCGCACGACCAGGAGGCACGGCACGACGATCACGAGGCGACGGAAAGCTTCTGGCTGCAGCCGCGGGTCGTGCTCGAGCGCTATTGGGCCGGTGAAATCAATCTCGCGCCGGCGCAGATCATGAGCATCGCGGCGCTCGCGCGCTATGGCGATGCGGCGGACGCGTTCGCCTCTACCCGCGGGCGCGAGCCGCCGGTGATCCAGCCGCAGCCGTTCAAGCTCGAGGAATTCCGCGCCATCGCCTTTCCCGGCGACGAGCATCACCCCGTTGCCGAGCGCGCCTTGCCCGGCCCGTCTTACCTCATCTATCGCAACGAGCGCTTCGAACCCATCGACGGCTTCGAAGCACTGTTTGCGTAGGCAATATCTAATTCCCGCTAACGCGTAGGCGGATTGGGCGTGGCGGGAACGGGGCGCCAGCCGCCGGGACAATCGGCGACGTAGGGGTAGTAGGATTTCGCCGAGTCGCAGTAATACCAGGTTCCCGGTGCGCTCGATTGCGGCGGCGCTGCCGTAGGGGCGGGAGGCGCAGCGGGCGCGGGCGCGACTACGGCGGGCCGTTCGATATACACCGGCGGCACATAGGGATCGGGATAGGGATAGACCGGGCGCGGATACCAGTACCAGACCCCGCCCACGATCCACCACCAGCCGAAATGGCCGCCGTGGTAGCCCTCGTGCCAGCGCCCGCCGCGCCAGCGGCCGAAATCGTGCTCGTGAAAGCCGCGCATGTCTCCGTGCCACCCGCGTTCATGGCGCCCACGCGGCTCGGCACTCGCTCCGCCGGCGAACGCGAACAGCAGCGCGCATGCAAGCGCGCCGTTAAGAATTGTCTTTGCCTTCATGTTCGTTTCTCCCAAGTTTCCCAGTGCGACTTTCGCGCACCGGGCGCGCGCCCTCGCTAGCGCGGCGGCGCGTAGCCCGGCGGAGGAGGAGGCGCATAGGCAGGCGGCGCCTCGGTGTAGCCGGGCGGTGGCGGAGGCGGCGGCGCGTAACTCGGGCTGGGCGCATAGCGCGTCCGTGCCGGCGCGTTCACCATCTGACCGGACACCGGAACGCGCTCGCCTTTGCCGTACATGCACTGCACGTAGGCATTGTCGTAGCGCCGCTGCGCGCCGTAGCCGGAAGTCTCGGCGCTGCCGACGCCGGCCGCGCTGCCCACGACGAGCCCTGCGGCCGCGCCGGCACCTGCGCCCTGGTGTCCGCCTATGGCGGCGCCGGCGAGCGCGCCGACCGCAGTGCCGATCGCCGCGCTTTTCACGCCGCTATCGACGGCCGCCTGTTGGCTCGTCGTTCCGCCCACTTGGTATTGCGCGTACGACTTGCATTCGGCGTCGTCGGCGCGAAACTGGTCGAAGCTCTTGCCCGTGCCGGGGAGCGCCATCACGCTGGTGCCGGTCGGCATGGTCGTACAGGAGGCGACGAGGACGAGCGGTGCGAGGAGGGCAACTCGGCTGATGCTTGCGAAGTTCATGATCGTTCTCCGTCTTCAACCCGGCTGCGGCGCGACGCGCTGCCAGCCGCCGGGGCATTCCTTGACGTAGGGATAGTAGGTCTTGCTCGCGCTGCAGTAGTACCAGTATTGCTGCGGCTGCGGCGCAGGCGCAGCGGACTCGGCGGGAGCTTGCTCGACGTAGACCGGCGGCTGCGTCACCACCACCGGCGGCACATAAGGCGGGTAGTAGTAGGCGGGCGGGTAATACGCGGGCGGGTAATACCAGGGCGAATACAGCGGCACGCCGACATAGACGCCGAAATGGCTGTGGCCGTGCCAGGCGAATGCCGCGCCGCTCGCCGCCACGCCCGTCAGCAGAGCCGCGGCGAGGGCAAGGGACTTGATTGCGGTTCTCATGTCTTCCTCTGTCGTTCTTCTCATGCAATCAAATTAGCATAGGGGGTGCACAGCATCTGTAAGCATTTGTATCCGGTTGTTGCAGGGCGTTCGCCGCTCTTGGCGCTCGGCCCGCCCCGAAACAGGCGATAATCGCGCACTCGTTCCCGCACCGACTGCACATGGCGATTCAATGGTTTCCCGGTCACATGACCGCCGCTCGCGACAAGGCCGCCCAGGCCATGGAGCGGGTGGACGTCGTCATCGAGGTGCTCGACGCCCGCTGCCCGGAGGCGAGCAGCAATCCGATGATCGCGGAGCTTCGCGCTGCGCGGCAGCGGCCGAGCCTGAAGCTGCTCAACAAATCCGACCTCGCCGATCCGGCGGCGACGCGCGAATGGCTCGCTTTCTATAGCAGTCAGCGCGGCACGCTAGCGGCGGCGATTTCCTGCAAGAAAGCGGGCGAGGTCGCCAAAGTGCCCGGCTGGTGCCGGCAGCTCGCGCCGCATCGCGGCGTTCCGGTGAAACCCTTGCGCATGATGATCATGGGTGTGCCGAACGTCGGCAAATCGACGCTGATGAACGCGCTGTTGAAGCGCAAGGTGGCGCGCGTCGGGGACGAGCCCGCGGTCACGCGATCGCAGCAGATGCTGGATCTCGGCGCGCACATGACCCTCACCGACACGCCGGGCCTGATGTGGCCGAAGATCGAGCACGCCTCCGACGGCCTGATGCTCGCCGCCTGCCATGCCATCGGCCGCAATGCGCTGATCGAGGACGAGGTCGCGGTATTCCTCGCGCAGCTCCTCCTCGCGCGCTACCCGCAGCGGCTTGCCGCGCGCTACGGCCTCGAGCCGAAAGCCTGCGACGCCGTGGGCGTGATCGAAGCCGTGGCGCGCCGCCGCGGCCGCGTGCAAAAGGGCGGCGGCATCGATCACGATGCGGCCTGCGCCATCCTGCTGCAGGACTTCCGCGAGGGCGCATTGGGGCGCATCAGCCTGGAGACGCCGGAGACGCGGCGCGCGATGCTCGACGAAGCCGCCGCCGCGGCCGCGGCAGAACTGAGCTCGTCTTGATGCATGCTAGGATGCGCCGATGCGAAAACTCCCTATCTTTCCTGCAGGCCGGCGCTGAGACATGGAAGCGCGCCTGAGCGAACTCGAGGCAAAATTGGCCTTCGCCGAGGACCTGCTGGAAGCGCTCAACCGCCGGGTGTACGAGCAGCAACGGCAGCTCGACGAGCTGCAGGATGAGGTCAAGGCACTGCGCAAGCAATTGCGCGAGCAAAGCCCCGCCGCGCCAGGCAATCCGCGCGAAGACATCCCGCCGCATTACTGAACCATGAACGCAGCCTCGCGCGAATTCCAGGTGATGGTGAAGCCGATCGGCGCGGTGTGCAATCTCGACTGCCGCTACTGCTACTACCTGGAGAAGAAGGACCTCTACCCCGGCGGCGGCACGTTCCGCATGGACGAGGCGCTGCTCGAGCGCTACATCGTTCAGCACATCGCGGCGAGCCCGACGGAAGCCGTGCTCTTCTCCTGGCACGGCGGCGAGCCGACGGTGCTGGGGCTCGACTATTTCCGCAAGATTGTCGAGCTGCAGCGCAAGCATCGTCCCGAAGGGCGCGAGATCCTCAACGGCATCCAGACCAACGGCACGCTGCTCGACGAGGACTGGGCGCGCTTTCTCGCCGAGAACAAGTTCTACGTCGGCCTGAGCCTGGACGGCCCGAAAGAGCTGCACGACTGCTACCGCTTCAGCAAGGGCGAGAAGCCGACGCACAAGAGCGTGATGCAGGCCCTGCGTCTGCTGCAAAAGCATCGCGTGCATTTCGACGTGCTCTGCGTCGTGCACCAGGCGAACGTGCGGCAGCCTGCCGCGGTCTACCGCTTCTTCAAGGAGGCGGGCGTGCGCTTCCTGCAGTTCCTGCCGCTGGTGAATCGCGCCGGCGACGGAGTGAGCGAGCAGACGGTGTCGGCCGCGGCCTACGGCGATTTCCTCTGCGCCGTGTTCGACGAATGGGTGCGGCGCGATCTCGGGCGCATCGTGGTGCAGAACTTCGACGAGGCGCTGCGGCCGCATCTGGGCCTGGAGCACGCGCTGTGCATTTCACGCAAGGTCTGCGGCAACATCGTCGTGCTTGAGCATAACGGCGACGTCTATTCCTGCGACCACTTCGTCAACGCCGAGCATCGCCTCGGCAATATCCGCGATGCGTCGCTGGTAGAATTGCTGGAGAGTCCGGCGTTGCTCGCATTCGGGGAGAAGAAACGAGACAGCCTGCCGCGCTACTGCCGCGAATGCGAGGTGCTCGATTCCTGCAACGGCGGCTGTCCCAAGGACCGGTTCATCGCCACCCCGGACGGCGAGGCGGGACTGAACTACCTGTGCGCGGGGCTGAAGCGCTTCTACATCCACAGCCGGCCGATGCTGCAGCGCATGGCCTGGCTGCGCCGCTCGGGCGAATCGGTGGAGAAGCTGATGCAAGTCCTTGCCGCCGAAGAAACGGCCCCGGTGCGCGAGGCAGGGCGCAACGATCCCTGTCCCTGCGGCAGCGGCAAGAAGTTCAAGAAATGCTGCCTGGCGAAAGCGGCGGTTTGACCAAACGCTGAACGCTTCGGCCTAAGCACCGCGCGCAGACTCCGCCTGCGGCTTACTCCGCCTTGATGTTGTTGGCCTTGATCACGGCGGCCCATTTCTCGGTGTCCGCCTTGATCACCGCGGCGAATTCCTCCGGGCTGCTGCCGATGACGTCCAGCCCGAGTCCGGTCAGCCGTTCGCGCACCTCGGGCTGCTGCAGGATGGCGGCGACGTCGGCGTGGATCTTCTCCACCACCGGCTTGGGCGTGCCGCCGGTCGCGAAGAGGCCGGCCCAGGCGTCGCCGTCCGTGCCCGGATAGCCGCTCTCCACGAGCGTCGGCACTTCGGGCAGTACCTTGCTGCGGCGGCTGCCGACGACGGCGAGCACCTTGAGCTTGCCGCTCTTGGCATGCGGCACGGTCGCCGCGAGCGTGTCGAACATGAGCTGGATCTGGCCGCCGAGCAAGTCCTGCTGCGCCTGGGCGTTGGCCTTGTAGGGAACGTGCACGATATCGATTTTTGCCTTGTCGCGCAGCAGCGCGCCGGAGAGATACGGTATCCCGGCGCTGTTGCCTGCGGAAGCAAAATGCAGCGTGCCCGGCTTCGCCTTCGCCAGGGCGACGAGCTGCGCGAGCGAATCGGCCGGCACGCCGGGATTGGCGGCGAGCACGATGACGATGGTCGCGACCTCGGTGATGGGAGCGAAGTCCTTGATCGGGTCGTAGCTCATCTTGCCGAAGAGCGCTGGATTGATGGTGATGACGCCCGCGTTGGGAATGAACAGGGTGTGACCGTCGGGCGCGGACTTGGCGACCGCCTCGGCGCCGATGCGACCGTCTGCGCCTGGCCGGTTCTCCACCACCACCGGCTGGCCCCATTTCTGCGATAGACGATCGGCGATGAGGCGCGCCATGATGTCGGAGGAGTTGCCGGGCGAACTCGGCACGATGATGCGCACGGGCTTGGTCGGGAACTGAGTCTGCGCGTGTGCGGTCGATGCGAGCGCCAGACAGAGGAATACGAGGCGGACGAATTTCATCGGGGCTCCTGCGCGGTGGTGGACAGGGCGGATTCTAGTGCGGGTCGCGAATTTGTGTTGAAATCCGCCTGCCGGCGCACGCTGCGCCTCTTACGAAAGGGCTCCGAGCTTGAGTTCAGGCACTAACGCAGCCGACGCTTCAAGGACGCGCGTAATTTTGCTGGGAACGGGCGGCGGGCCGAGAATCGTCGTTCCCGGCCGCGCCAAGCCCGCGAATCTGCTGCTAGTGAACGGCGTTCCCTATGTGATCGACTGCGGCTCGGGCGTGTCGCAGCAGCTCACCCGCTGCGGCGTTCCGCTTTCCACGCTGCGCCATGTATTCATCACTCACCATCATTCGGACCACAACCTCGACTTCGGCAACCTGATCTACAACGGCTGGGCGGCGGGTCTGCGCACGCGCGTCGAAGCCTACGCGCCGCCGCCGGCGCGGGCGATGATGCAGTCGTACTGGGAACTCAACCGCTTCGACATCGAAACGCGCATCGGCGACGAAGGCCGGCCCGATCTGCGCAAGCTTGTCGAAGTGCACGAGTTCGACCGGCCAGGCGTTTGGCTGCAGAACGCAGAGGTGAAGGTCACCGCGGCGCTCGTGCCGCATCCGCCGATCGCGCAATCCTATGCGCTGCGCTTCGACACCGCCGATCGTTCGATCGTCTTCAGCGGCGATACGGCGTACTCGCCTGCACTGATCGAGCTCGCGCAAGGGGCGGATGTGCTCGTGCACGAAGCGATGCATCTGGGCGGGCTCGAACTCCTGCTCAAGCGCGTCAACAACGCGGCGACGCTGCGCGAGCACCTGCTCGCGAGCCACACCACCACCGAGGACGTGGGCCGCGTCGCCGCCGCGGCGGGCGTGAAGCTCCTCGTGCTCTCGCACCTCGTGCCCTCCGACCACCCGACGCTCACCGACGCCGATTGGATCGAGGGTGTGCGCAAGCACTACGACGGCAAGGTGATCGTGGCGCAGGATTTGATGGAGCTGTGATTCGCACGGCGCGCTGCGCCGGAGGCTATACTCGCAGCTATCGCCAGGGAGGGGGAGTCCCATGCCGTATCGCACCGCTGCATCTATGCTGCGCCTGCTTTCGCTCGCGCTTTTCACTTGGGCACAATGCGCCGCGGCCGACGATTATCCGAGCAAGTCGATACGCGTCGTCGTTCCCTATTCGCCCGGCGGGGGCACCGACATCCTGAGCCGCGCCATCGGCGAGAAGCTGGGCACGGCGCTAGGCCAGGCCGTGGTGATCGAAAACCGCCCCGGCGCGAACGGCGCGATCGGCAGCGAACTGGTGTCCAAGGCGGCGCCGGACGGCTACACGCTGGTGGTGGTCACCGGTACGCACGTGATCAATCCCTACCTGCAGAAGGTGCCCTTCGACACCCTGAAGGACTTCACTCCGGTCACCTTCGCCGCGATTTCCAAGATGGTGCTGGTGTCCGGCCTGCAGCAGCCGTTCGCGAATATCCGCGAACTCGTCGCCTACGCCAAAGCCAATCCGGGGAAATTGAGCATCGGCAACTCGGAGGCGGCGACCATGCTCACCGGCGAGCTGTTCAAGCTGATGACCGGCACCGAGCTGCAGCAGGTGCCGTACAAGGGCGGCGCGCCGCTCATGACCGACGTGGTCGGCGGGCACATTCCCGTGGCGGTGACGAGCGTCACCACCGTGATGCCGTTCTACAAATCGCAGAAGCTGCGCGTGCTCGGCGTGAGTTCGACCAAGCGCTCGCCCGCGATGCCCGACGTGCCGACCATCGCCGAGGCAGGCGTGCCCGGCTACGAAGTGCAGAGCTGGTACGCGATGCTGGGCCCGAAGGGCATGCCGCGCGCGATCGCCGAGCGCTTGCAGCGCGAAATCGCGAAGATCGTCGCCACGCCGGCGATGCAGGAACGCTTCGAGACCCTGGGCGCGGAAGCGGCGGCGACCACGCCCGACGAAACCGCGGCGATCATGAAGGCCGACATGGAGAAGTGGGCGCGGGTGATCGAGAAGACGGGGAGCAAGGCGCAGTGAGGCTGCCTTGCGGGCATACCTTTGTTTTGGTGGGACGGGGAGCGCAGTTAGTACGTAACAGGGGGGCGATAGTGCCAACTAAATTTGTCACCTAAAATTGGTAATTAAGAATGTCAACTAATTCACGTTAGGGTGCATTGACCCGATGTTCCGAGAATTACAGACGATGGCGTACTACGAGACGTACTACTATGCCAACGTCATTGACGATGTGCTGAAGGATACGGAGCCGTACCTGCGAAACCTTAACGAGTGGCACGAGGATCGAGAGGGTTCCCTTTTTTTGACGCCGTTCCCAAAGTGGAGCATTCTCCACGACTTGGCAGAGTTCATAATCCGATCGTTGGCGTATGAGCAAATCGACGACGTTGCCATAGACGGCGTTGTGGTCAAAGGTCATGATCTGTGGGTCGATGAGGCGCTTCGGCATCACGGATTTTCTGTCCGGGGGTTCAAGGCTTGGTTGAAGGAACGGGGAACGAAACTAGGCGACGTTACGGAGGACGATGCCAGTGACTACTACTCAGATCTCTCTGAAAGTGGCGAGCTCGCTGATCTTTTCGAGCACCTATCGAATGAGGTGTTCTTTCTTCTATTTTCTAACCGCTCCCTGCTGGCGCATCTGAATCACTATGCTGCTGGGGCACTGTCACACGTTGAGCCAGAACGAGTCGAAGAAGAGTATCGGCGGCACCTAGCCTCAACAGGAGTGCTGCGCAGGGTGGCAGTACCAGAATGGGTTAGGCGTGCTGTTTACTTTCGCGATCGAGGTAGGTGCGTTGCGTGCAATTGCGACCTCACTGGCTTGGTTTCGTTGCAGAGTGATGACCATTTCGACCACATCATCCCACTCCAGCAGAGTGGCTTGAATGATGTAACGAATCTTCAATTGCTTTGTGCGCCGTGCAATCTCAAGAAAGGCGCAAAGCTTGTCGGCACGTGGAACAAGTATGAACGGTGGTACTGAAAATGCACTCTAACAACCCGCTGCAGGCGACCGGCCGCCAGCACCGTGCCTTACAAAAGAACTTGTCGCTGGCCGGCACCTGAGCGCGAACGTTAGACCGCACCAGCACACTAGCTTGCTATGGCAGATGTCGGAAAGACGGACGTTTTCGAACGACTCTACACAGAGAAGTTCCGTGCATTCGCCGCGCAATTTGGCGAGTTTGTAGCCTATGAACGGGATCGTGGAGTGACCTGCCCAGGTTTTCAGGACCATCGGTAACTTGAGAGAATGGCTTCCGCAA
>CAZMGP010000041.1:0-45659 GCA_964565875.1 uncultured Enterobacteriaceae bacterium | reverse complement strand
CAGTCAAAGCAAGACTCTACTTCCGAGTTGTCTACTTGACGGGGAAGCTTACGCGACTATTTGTGCAACTGATTCCAGCGCATCCTCATTTCCTGGTTGACCTCGCTTACAGGCAAATCCAATAGACGTGCCAGCAAAGCCCGGTGCTTGCGGTAAAGGATCGTTTTCCCTTTTTCCCAGTCCTTCCACGTGCCCGGATCCACCCCTAATCGTCGGGCCGCTTCGTTCATCGACCATCCTTGCACCCGGCGCTTTGCAGCCATACGCTCAACCAGGGTTGTCGGTTCAGGGAAGGGGTTGTAACCCAAGAACTGTAGAATGGAAGGCATGGATTCAATTGGCGGCGTGGTATGGCCCTTCTCCCAGTTCAGAACCGTCCAAGCCTTAACACCAAGGAAACTGGCTGTGGCCTCTTGGTCGAGATGCCGCGCTAGGCGACAACGTCTGATGTGCTCGCCCAACGTTTCGGGGTCGAATTCAGGAGCCTTTGGTTTCAACACCTTGAAGGTAATAGGGACGTTCGGCAAAAGAGCAACGCCATCATGCCCCTGCGGCTACCTCGGCCATTTCAACGGGCGCTGCCGCTGCACGCCGGACCAGATCGCGCGCTATCGCAGCAAAATCTCGGGTCCGCTGCTCGACCGCATCGACATGCATCTGGAAGTCCCGGCGGTGGCGCAGGAAGAGCTGTTGCGTCAGAGCGCAGGCGAAGCAAGCGCGGCGGTGCGCGAGCGCGTCGCCGCGGCCCATTCCATCCAGGTCAAACGCCAGGGCAAGCAGAACAGCGCGCTTGCCACCCGCGAGGTCGACGCCTGGTGCCGGCCGGAGTCCGCTGCCGAAGGTCTGCTCAGGCAGGCGATCGCCCGCTTGAACCTATCGGCGCGCGCCTACCACCGGGTGCTGAAGCTTGCGCGCACCATCGCCGATCTTGCACAGTGCGAAACCCTCGCCTCGAACCACGTGGCCGAAGCGATTCAATACCGCAAGCTGGACCGAAGCGTTTAGACTCCGTTGCAAAATTGTTTTTGCAACGGCTGACTTAGGGGAGTGTGAAGGGATGTATCCCCTCACTTTCAAATAGACTCTTAGAATTCCAAACGAACGCCCCTCTCGGGGATGCACCTTCCACTTATTGCATCGTACTAAACGTGGCAACTTACGCGATTGGCGACGTACAAGGCTGCGCCAAGGCGCTGGAGCGGCTGCTTGCCGCCTGCGCCTTCCGGCGCACCCACGACCGGCTCTGGTTCGTCGGCGACTTGGTGAACCGCGGCCCGGATTCTGCCGCGACGCTGCGCCTGGTGAAGAGCTTGGGCGAGCGCGCACTGACGGTGCTCGGCAACCACGATTTCCATCTGCTCGCGGTCGCCTCGGGATATGCGAAAAAACACCGCAGCGATACGCTCGACGACGTGCTCGCGGCGCCGGATCGCGACGAGCTGCTCGAATGGCTGCGGCAGCGGCCGCTGCTGCATGTCGAAGGGACCTGGGTGCTGGTGCACGCCGGCCTACTGCCGCGATGGAGCGTGGACCAGGCGAAGTCGCTCGCCGCCGAAGTCGAAGCCGCGCTGCGCGGTGAAGACTGGCGAGCGTTTCTTGCCGAACTCTACGGCGATGAGCCCGACTACTGGAGCGACGATCTGGCGGGAGCCGCGCGGCTGCGCGTCATCGTCAATGCCATGTCGCGCATGCGTTTCTGCACCCCCGAGGGCAAGATTGAATTCCACACCAAAGGCGAAACGGCGATCGCCCCCCCGGGATATCTTCCCTGGTTCGATGCGCCGGGGCGCGCAAGCCGCAGCCACACGGCCATCTGCGGCCATTGGTCGACGCTCGGGCTGAAGTTGCGCCCCGACTTGCTCGCGCTCGATAGCGGCTGCGTCTGGGGCGGCAAGCTGACTGCCGTGCGACTGGAAGACAGAAAGGTGTTCAGCGTCGCCTGCGAGCAGCATCGTGCTCCGCGGCACAAGAAGCGTCTGCGCTCCGATGCGCCGGCAACCTGAATTAATTGCAGCTCCAAACGGGGAAGATAGGATGAGCGATTGCGTGTTCTGCAAGATCGTCGCTGGCCGACTGCCCGCGGCCAAGGTACACGAAGATGATTCGACCCTCGCCTTCATGGACATCGGCGAGGTGAATCCCGGGCATGTGCTGGTGGTGGCGAAACCCCATGTGGAGAACATTTACGGCTTGGACGACGCCCTGGCCGGAGCGCTGCTCGCCACCGCAGCGCGCGTGGCGCGGGCGGTGAAAGCGGCGTATTCGCCCGAGGGCATTACGCTGTACCAGGCGAACGGCATAGCCGCCGGCCAGACCGTATTCCACTTCCACATCCACGTCGTGCCGCGCTATCGCGGCGACGGCCTGAAACTCGTCTGGCATTCGCGCCAGCCCGCACCCGAACAGCTGGAAGCCAGCGCGGCGAAGATCCGCGCCAGCCTCGCGCTCACCAGATAAGCACCGCCGCGAAGGTCGAGACGGCGAGGCCGATGATCACCGGCCAGAATAGGATGCGCACCGCTTCGAGCACGGGGACGCGCGCGAACCCGGTGACGGCGATGAGCGAGGACCAGGCGATGAGCGTGCCGCCGCCGGTCCACACCGCGCCCATCTGCCCGACCGCGCACAGGGTGGCGGCATCGATGCCAATGGTGGGCGCGAGCGCGCCGGAGAGCGAACCGGTGAGCGGCAGGCCGGCGAAACCCGAGCCGTCGACTCCCGTAATCATGCCCACCAGCAGCACGCCGAAGGCGACGAAGAAGTGATTGTGGGGGATCCAGGCTTGCGCCGCCTGGATCAGCTCGAATAGCAGGCTCGGCGCCTGCGTGCCGGAAGGCACGCCCAATATCGCTCCCGCGGTGTCGGCCCCGCCGACGAAGAAGAATCCCGCGATCGGCAGCACCGCGCCCATCGCCTTGAAGGCGAAGACGAATCCGTCGATGATGTGGTCGGCGGTAACGTCGAGAAAACGCTTCCCCTCGGCGGCCAGCGTCGCGAATATGAGCAGCACCGAGGCCGCGCCGCCGACCAGGGCCGCGGCGTCGCCCCCCTTGATCTCCGGCATCCCCGGCGTGAATTTCGGCAGGATCATGGCGGCGACGATGGCAAGGAACGCAAGCGGCGTCACCACCGCGAACACTTTCGACCAGCGCTCCTTCGCCGCCGGCAGGGCGTGCAGCTCGGCGTCGATCGCCTTGTCGCCGAGCAGCGGCTCCTGCGGCGCTGCCTCGGACAAGTATTCCTTGTCGAATGAACCTACGTTCTCGGCGACGGCGTCGAGCTGGGTGTGGATTTGCTGCTTCAGCGTACCGCCCGCTTCCCAGCGCGCGAGGTGTTCGGCCGCGGGCGCGGTGATCGTGCGCCGGATGGCGAAATAGCCGAGCACCAGGGCGATGATGCCCGTGATCAAGGACAGCACTAGCGCGCGGTCGGCGACGGTGGCGATCGCCACGCCCGCACCGGACGCCTTGGCGCTGATCCCGGGCGCGACGCGGATGACGTAGTCGGAGGAAAGCGCCATGCCTTGGCCGGCGATGGCGATGGCGACCGCAGCACCCATGGCGGGCAGCCCCGCCGCGATAGCAGCGGGCAGCAGGATAGCGCCGACGAGCGGCACCGCGGGCGTGGGCCAGAAGAACAGCGAAATGAGGTAGGTGATGATGGACAGCACGACGTAGGCGAGGTGGCCGTTCACCATGATCCTGCGAAACGGCTCGACCATGCGGATGTCGGAGCGCAGCGACTTCAGCGCGTTCAGGAGCGAAGTCATGAGCGCGATGACGAGGAAGATGTTGAACAGCTCTTTCGCCGCCGTGAGGCTGCCGTTGAACACCGACTCGAGGGCGGAGATCACGCTGCCGGAATAGGCGAAGGAGACGAGAAAGGTTGCGGCGATCGCCGGTACGACGACGTTTGCCCGGCGGATCATGGTGATGATGATGACCACCACGCCGAACAGATACATCCAATGGGCGCCGCTGAGGGCAACAGGATGATTCATGGGTTCGCTCCTCCGATAGAATGACTATTCCGACAGTTCAGCCCCCGGGGTCCTCGGCTTCGCCACGGACGGCGGATCGTTCCAGTGCGGCCTCCGCCGCGCGATGCACGTGAAGCGTGGCGAGCCCGGCGGCGCGCTCCTCGTCGCCATCGATGACTGCGGCCAGGATCTTCGCGTGCTCGTCCCAGTCCTGCTCGGCCCGCGACGCGCCGTTCAAGGCGAACACCAGGCTGGTGCGTTCGCGCAAGGTGCGCATGATGTCCCACAGGATGCTGTTGCGCCCCGCCTTCACCAGCTTGTCGTGGAATTCGCCGTTCAAGCGCACCAGTTCCTCTACGTTGCGCGTGCCGGCGGTAGCGTTGCCCGCGGCGAGGACCTGGCGCAACTCCTCGACGATATGCGGATCGTGATTGCGCGCGGCGAGCCGGGCGTTCAAGCCCTCCAGGGTCGCGCGCACTTCGACCAGATCGCGCGCAACCTCCGTCGAAATCTCGGCGACCGAGGCGCCGCGGCGCGGCTGGATTTCGACCAGGCCTTCGGCGGCGAGCGCCCGCAGCGCCTCGCGGATCGGCACGCGCGACACGCCCAGTTCCTCCGACAAGCGGTCTTCCACCAGGCGCTCGCGCGGCTGCCTTCGACCGCTCAGGATCGCGCGGCGCAATTCGTCGGCGACGCGCACGGCAAGCGAGGCATGGCTGCGGCCCAGGCGGCCCGATTCCACGGCAGCGTCTTCACTTTGGGCTTGAGAAGGATTGGAGTTCTTGTTCGTCATGGCAGGGCGGCTTCCAAGGTGGCTGTAAGTAGCGGAAGTCTACTTCTTGATGTCCGCCGCGACGAGCACCTGGTACGCAGTCCCGACCGCGTCCTGCAGCGCCTGCAGCGCCGCCAAGCCGCATTGCGTGTCCTGCTCGCCGTTGCCTCCCGATAGCCCGACTCCGCCGACGACTTCGCCGTTCACCACCACCGGAAAGCCGCCGACGAACACGGCGAACTTGCCTTCGAAACTCCATTGGATGCCGAATGCCTCGTTGCCCGGCAATGCCGGGCCGCCGGGCGGCGTGGTGAATAGATGCGTCGAGCGCTTGTGGCCGGCCGCGGTAAAGGCCTTGTTCCAGGCGATCTGCGGGCCGGTGATGCGCGCCCTGTCCATGCGCTCGAGCGCGAGCGGATAGCCGCCCTCGTCGACGATGCACACCGTTTCCAGCACTCCGATTTCCTGCGCCTTCTCCAGCGCGGCCGCGACCATCGCGCGCACTTCGGTCAGCTCCAACTTGAATGAGGATCTCATGGCTGCGCTTGGATTCCCTGATACGCGGTGGTCGTTAGCTTGTAGGACTCGAGCCCGACCCGATCGCTCGGTTTCGGCAGCGCCGCGCCAGCGAACCGCTCGGCAAGGTGCAGTTTGTTCACGCGCGCGCCAACTCGCGTTCGCCTGCCGCGGCGCGCTGCCCAGCCAGGCCTAGTTCGGCGAGCGAAATGTCCTCTGCCACGTAGTCGTGGTACAGCGCCGTGGTGTAGGCGAGCCGCATCTGCGCGCCGATTTCGCAGATCTTCAAGCAACGTCGCTGCAACTCAGGCGTGTCGGCGTGCTCGAGCACGATCTGGTAGCCGCGCTCGCCGTGAATCTCGTCCGACACGATGTGCAGGTCGAAGAACTCGACCTCCTCGTCGGTGAATTGATATTTCTCGCGCAGCGTCGGCGTCTGCTTGCGATAGATCGACGGCACCTGCGACTCCAGCCCCACTACCAGGCCGGCGACGGCGACGATCGGATCGTCGCGCAAGGCCACCGCATAGCACCAACTCTGCAGCCCGCGGGTGGTCGGCGACATATTGTCCGGATCGGTCACCCGCTCGCGCGTCGTGCCGCAGGCTTCCGCAAACCGAATCAGCAGATCGGTATGCCGGTCGCCGCCGATTTCCTCTTCGTACATGTTGTGCAGCAGGAAATCCTTGGCATCGGTATAGCGGTCGGGCATGCGGCCGTAGATGTAGGCGAGGTAGTCGGCGAAGGGGCCGACGTAGTGATAGTGGTTTTCCGCCCAGCGCGCGAGATGCGCGCGCGAGAGTTTGCCGCTCGCCCAGGCGATGCTGAACGGCGCCTTGTTGGCGCTTCGGCTCTGGATTGCGCTTTCGAGGGCGCTGCGGAATTGGTCTGGGCTCATGAGTTCCTGAGGCATGATGCGGCTCCTTATGGCACGATAATCATTGCTATTTGTTCGTATATAATATACTGTGTGTCTAGCCTACACAAGGAATTGCTTTTCCGCCAGAGTTTAGAATTTATGTATCAATAACAAATGCTTAAAATCGTCATCCACGCCAGCGGCGAGCGCCACGAGGGCGAAGTTAAGGAAAATACGAATCTGGTCGTACGCGCGGGCATCAAGCAGTTTCCCTATCCCTACCTCAAATATCGCTGCGGCATGGGCAAGTGCGGCACCTGCGCGAGCCGCATTCTCAAAGGTGCGGAGCATCTGCCCGAGCCGAACTGGAAGGAGAAGAAGCTGCTCGGCGAGCGCCTCGCGCTCGGCTATCGGCTGTGTTGCCAGCTCTGGATCAGTCACGATCTCGAACTGAGCCAGGAGAGCTTGGTGGGCGCGCCAGCGACGACCGCGGATGCCTGACGAGCGGCCCGTTATGTACGTCGTCCTGACCGACAAACCGGGGGAATATCACACCGAAGTCGACGAGCGCATGGAAGTGCTCGAGCGCTACGACTATGTGTTCTGCGGCCGCACGCGTGCGCAGTACCGTATCGCCAGGGTGCTGGACGATGGGCCCGTTCGCATAATCGAGGATGCCGAGCCATATGCCGTGAACCGCGTGCCGGCGAAGCTGTTGCCTAAGTTCGATACGCTCGAAGCGGCGCGAGCCGATCTGCACTCGCTTTGCGGCAAAGGCCGCTTGGACATCGCTCTCATCGCACGCGCGCCGCGATGATCACCGTCACCCTCATCACCAACAGCAGCAAGCTAATCACCGGGCCGGAGAACAGTAATCTGCTGCGGCTATCCATCCGGGAGAAGGGCGGCATACCGTTCAAGTGCGGCGGCGGCATCTGCGGCACCTGTCGCTGCCGCATCGAGTCGGGGCTGGAACACACCGACGCCGTGAAAGATAAAGAGCGCAAGCACTTGAGCGCCGAGGATTTGGCGAACGGCTATCGCATGGCCTGCCAGACCTTCGTGCGGGGCGACATCAGCGTGTCCTGGATTCCGCTCGCCGAGAGGGTAGCGATCAAGGCGGCGACGGCCGACCCGGCGCGCAGTGCGCCGACCACCGTCAGTGACGATCGAACTTGACTGACAGCACGAGCGAGCTTTGCGTCTTGGCGACTCCGGGAATCGACCCGATCGCATCGAGCACGCTGTCGATCTCTTCCGTCGTTTCCGCTTCCACTAGGGCCATGCAGTCGAACACCCCGCTGATCGCGAACACCGCGCGCACTTGCGTCAGCCGACGCAGCGCCTGCACCACGGCATCAGTGCGCTTGGCATCCACGCTCAACAAGGCGTGCACGCGCATGCGTGCCCGCTGGGTTTCGTCGCCCAAGCGCACGGTATAGCCGGCGATCACGCCGCTCTTCTCCAGGCGCTTTAGCCTCTCCACCACGGTCGTGCGCGCGACGCCCAAGACCCGCGCCAGTGCCGCGGTCGGCGTGCGCGCATCCTCCTGCAGCATGCTGATCAACTTGCGGTCACGCTCGTCCAATTCGACATTGCGCCGCATGGTTTTCGCTCCTTCATTTTTCGGACAGCGCACGACCAGGCAGTTGACTTTGCCGCCCTAACACCCCGGCCTCTGCGAAATCCTAGCATTTCGCCGCTGGCTCTAGTCATTCCGCCAAACTTACTCCGCCATGCCGTCAAAGTACGTCCTTTACTCTGACAGAGTTGGCGCCTAGAGTCGATCTCGGCGCGGGTACAGTTCCAGGCCTAAGTACCCGCTCCTCCACCCGCGGCTCGACGGTTCAACAGGGGGGAAAGCGTGCCTGGACATTGGTATACAATATACTATACTAGGCGCGTTCATTGACGCGAGCAGGGAAAGTTCGCGGCGCGATGGATCGCGTTTGACCAGGAGTTTCAATGAACAAGCTCATTGATCGAGGCGTTCTCAACAAACCCGAATTCGAGGCGCAGGGCAGCCTCACCGGCGCCCAGGCGCTGGTCAAAATGCTGCTCGCCTACGACGTCGACGTCATCTTCGGCGTCCCCGGCGACACCAGTTTGCCCTTTTACGAGGCGATCTATGACGCCCAGGGCGCGATTCGGCACGTGATGGCGCGCGACGAGCGCTCCGCCACATTCATGGCCGACGCCTATTCGCGCTTGGCTCATCGGCCGGGATTCTGCGAATGCCCGAGCGGCGCGGGCGCCCTCTACTCCGTGCCCGGCGTAGCCGAGGCAAACGCCTCATCCATTCCCGTGGTCTTGTTCACCTCCGGCATATCGCTCGCTGGCGAGGGCAAGGGCACCATAACGGAAATGGCGCACCACACGCTGTTCGAGCCGATCACCAAGTTCTCTACGGTGGTCAAGTCGGCGGAAAAGATCCCGGAAACGCTGCGCCGCGCATTGCGCATCGCCACCACCGGTCGGCCGGGGGCGGCGCATCTCGTGTTTCCCACCGAAGCGATGACCAAGCCGATCGCCGCGGACTCAGTCAGCCTGCACGCCGAGGCGGAATGCTGCAGTTATCCGGCCTATCGCACGCGCGGCAGCGCGGCGGTGCTGCAGCGATTGGCGGAGCATCTAGAGCGCGCCGAGCGGCCGGTGATCGTCGCTGGCGGCGGCGTCAACCACTCGCAGGCGAACACCGAAGTGCTCGCATTGGCCGAACGCCTCGCCGCGCCGGTGGTGACCACCATTTCCGGCCAGGGAACCATGCCCGACGAACATCCGCTCGCCCTCGGCGTCGTCGGCGACAACGGCTTTCATCCCCATGCGCACCGCGCGGTGGAGGAGGCTGACGTCCTGCTCTACGTCGGCTGCAAGATGGGCTCGGTATCGACCATCCACTGGACGCTGCCCTCGCCGCGCAGCGAGCGCAAGATTCTGCAGATCGATCTCGACCCGACGGTGCTGGCCAACAACTTCGAGAACACCTTGAGCGTCGCGGGCGATGCGCGCCTGGTGCTCGAGGACCTGCTCGAGCTGGTGCCCGAATCGACCCGCATTCCTTCTGATTGGCTGGACGGACTCAATCGCGAACGCGCACGTTTCTGGAAAGAATCCGCAGCGCAACTGCATGCAGCTTGCGCACCGCTAAAAGCACAGCGCGTCGTGCACGAACTCAATCGGCGCCTGCCGTCGCCATCGATCGTGATTTCCGACGCCGGCACGCCGACGCCGCATATCACCCGCTTCCTGCGCTTGGCGGGCGACGGCTCGCGCGTGCTGATCCCGCGCTCCTTCGGCGGCCTGGGCTATGCCATTCCTGCAGTGGTCGGCGCATATTTTGCACGTCCCGACGCGCGCCCGATCGCACTGTTCGGCGACGGTTCGCTCGGCATGTCGGCGGGCGAACTGGAAACGCTGGCGCGGCTCAATGTCCCGGCGGTGCTGATTCACTTCAACAACGGTTGTTTCGGCTGGATCAAGACGCTGCAGTCTTTGCACAGCAAGGGCAAGTTCTTGTCCGTCGACTTCTCGCCTGGGGACATGAGCAAAGTCGCCAGCGCTTACGGCATCGCCGCCTGGCGCGTGGAGACGCCGGCGGAATTGGAACAGGCGCTCGATCAGGCCTTCGCCCACGACGGGCCGGCCTTCCTCGACGTCGTCACCGAACCATTGGTACGCGATCTGCCGCCGGTGTATTCCTGGCTGAAACGAGCCGGCAAGGACCCGTTGCAGATCTAGATTCAGCGAACCCCAACCAAGGAAGAGGAACGAACTTATGAAGATCGTAGTCATCGGCGGCGGCTGGTCCGGTTGCGCTGCAGCCGTCGCAGCAGCGAAGCAAGGCGCCGAAGTGCTCCTGCTCGAACGCACCGACTCATTGCTCGGCACCGGACTGGTCGGGGGCATATTCCGCAACAACGGCCGCTACACTGCAACCGAGGAATTGAACGCGATGGGCGGCGGCGAGATGTTCGATGCCATGGACGCCTGCACCACCCACACCATGGTCGAGTTTCCCGGTCACAAGCACGCCTCGCTGTACAACATCGCGACCATCGAGCCCGAGGTGCAGCGCGCGCTTGCGCGAGCCGGCGTCGATGTTCGCTACCAGGTGCGAATTGCCGATGTCGAAATGGACGGCAGACGCATGCTAGCGGTCAAGACCAAGAAGAACGAAGGCGACCTGCGCTTCGCAGCCGACGCCTTCGTCGAGACCACGGGCACTTCGGCGGTCCCGGCCGTCTGCAACAAGTACGGCAATGCTTGCGCCATGTGCATCATGCGCTGTCACACTTTCGGCATTCGCGTCGGCCTTGCCGAACGAGCCGGCGTAACCGAGATTTCCGGTCACAAAGGAGCGCAAGTCGGCGCCATGAGCGGTTCCTGCAAACTGCTGAAAGAGTCACTCGCGCCGCACATCCGCGAGGAACTCAGCCGCACGGGCGTGGTGGTGGTGCCGCTGCCCAGGTCGGGCGACGAAGGCGGCGACAAGCTGTCGATCAAGGCCTGTCAGCAATATTCGCAGCCGGAGTACCAGGAAAACATCGTCCTGCTCGACTCGGGTCATGCCAAGCTGATGACGCCGTATTTCCCGCAGGCCGAGCTGCGCAAAGTCCCCGGTTTCGAGAACGCACGGTTCGAAGACCCCTACTCGGGCGGCGTGGGCAATTCCATCCGCTTCCTCGGCATGGCGCCGCGCAACGACGCGTTGCTGGTCGACGGTGTGGAAAACCTGTTCTGCGGCGGCGAAAAGGCGGGCCTGCTGGTCGGCCACACCGAGGCGGTGGTAACGGGTGTGCTTGCGGGTTACAACGCCGCGCGCCAGATCCGCGGGGAGAAGCTGTTGGTTGTGCCCGAGACGCTCGCCATCGGCGACGCGATCCGCCATGTGCGCGAGCAAATGCAAACCGAAAAAGGCTTGGGGTTGAAATTCACCTTCTCCGGCTCGGTCTACTTCGAGCGCATGCAGGGACTCGGCCTCTATACCACCGACATCGCCGAAATCCGGCGCCGCGTCGAGGCGGCCGGACTCACCGATGTCTTCGCGGCGCGCACGGACTGCGCCTCGCGCCAGGTCGCCCGCGCTGCCTAGGGATTCAAGGGCCGGGCGTAAGCGTCTCGTCTAGATGTCGAACACGATGCCCTGAGCAAGCGGCAGATCGGTGCCGTAGTTGATGGTGTTGGTCGCGCGGCGCATGTAGTTCTTCCAGGCATCGGACCCGGCCTCGCGTCCGCCGCCCGTCTCTTTCTCGCCGCCGAAGGCGCCGCCGATCTCGGCGCCGCTGGTGCCGATGTTCACGTTGGCGATGCCGCAGTCCGATCCGCGCGCCGACGTGAACAGCTCCGCCTCGCGCAGATCACGGGTAAATATTGCCGAAGACAGGCCGTGCGCGACCGCATTGTTCAAGGCGATAGCTTCGTCCAAATCGTCGTAGGCGAGCACATACAGGATCGGCGCGAAAGTCTCTTCGCACATCGGCCCGACCTGCGACTGCATTTCGACGATCGCCGGGCGCACGTAGCAACCGCCCGGTTCACCGCCGTCGACGCGCCCGCCCAAGTGGACGGTGCCGCCCGAGCGCCGCGCCTGCGTCAGCGCCGCTTGCATGCGCTCATGGCTCGCGGCGTCGATCAGGGGACCGACCAGCGTGCCTTGCGCCAGGGGATTTCCGATCGGCGCAGCGGCGAAAGCCGCGCGCAGTTGCGCGACAAATTGGGAATAGACGGAACGGTGCACGAACAGCCGCCGCAGGCTGGTGCAGCGTTGGCCCGCGGTGCCGATGGCGGCGAAAGTCACCGCGCGCAGCGCGAGCTTGAGATCGGCGCTGGCGCAGATGATCGCCGCGTTGTTTCCGCCCAGTTCCAGCAGCGAGCGCTTGAAGTTCCGCGCACAGGCTTGGCCCACCGCGCGCCCCATGGCGCTCGAGCCGGTGGCGCTCACCAGGCGCACCTGCGGATGCACGACCAGGGCTTCGCCGAGCTCCTTGTCGCCGACGACGACTTCGCTCAGGCCTTCGGCTTCCACGCCACTCTCGCGCGCGGCGGCGAGCAGCAGGCCGTTGAGCGCGAGCGCCGACAGCGGCGTTCTTTCCGAAGGCTTCCACACCAGGGTATTGCCGCAAACGAGGGCGAGCGACGCGTTCCACGCCCATACCGCCATGGGAAAATTGAAGGCACTGATGATGCACACCACCCCGAGCGGGTGCCAGGTCTCGAGCAGCTTGTGTTCCGGCCTCTCCGTAGCGATGCTGAGGCCATACAGTTGCCGCGACAATCCCAGAGCGAATTCGCAGATGTCGACGACTTCCTGCACCTCCCCCATGCCTTCCTGGAGGATCTTTCCGGTTTCGATCGTGACCAGCCGCCCGAGCAGTTCTTTGTGCTGCCTGACTTTCGCGCCGAAGGAACGTATTAGCGCGCCGCGCCGCGGCGCCGGCTCGTTGCGCCAGGTTTGGAAGCGCGCATGCGCTTGCTCGATCACCTCGTCGAGCGCCTTCGGCTCGAGCGTCGGGACCGACAGCAGAGGCTTGCCGTCTATGGGCGAGCAGACCTGAGCGGCGCCCGGACCGGAACTGGGCAAGGCAATGCCCAACTGCTTGAACAGGATGCTGACTTCGGCTGCATAGCTCATGATCGATCTTCCAACAGATGGTTGCGGAGGGTTTCAGCGACTCGACTCGGGCTTCGCGCCCGCCTGCTCGCGAAAACGGGCGGAAGTTCACCGCCCGCACTGCATGCGGTAGAACGCGTTGCCTCGCGCGTCAGGCAGCAAGTACTTGCGGGCGCCGCGCCGGCAGAGTTGAAACGCTGCGCTGCGCCACATCTTCGGCGGCATAGAAACGCCCGAATCGGTTGGCGAGAAAAGTTTCGAGCGCGACTTCTTCCTGGCGCACGAAGCCTGCGCGCGAGAGTTTGCCTTCGACCATGAGGTCGACCATGGCGCAGATGCCGGCAGCAGTCGTCAGTTGGATGGCGGAAAGATACTTGCCGTCGACCTCCCTGCCGTAGACTTTGCGTACGAAGGTCTCCTGCGTCAGGCGCCCGGCCTTCTGCCCCGTCACGGTGACGAAAATCAGCACCAAGTCCTGCGTCGTCATCGGTATCGCCGCTTCGAATACCTCTTTCAGCAGCTGGCGCTGTGTACCGAGGCGCAGGTCGCGGATCAGGATCTTGACGATGTCGCGGTGTCCCGGGTAGCGCACCGTCTTGTAATTCAGGTTCTCTACCCGCTGCGCCAGCGTTTCGCACAAGGTTCCGAGTCCGCCCGAAGTATTGAACGCTTCGTAGGTCACACCGTCCAGGCTGAACTCTTCCACTTCCTCGAGCGCCGGTACTTCGCGCAGCTCGCCGTCGACGATGGCTTCGCAGGGATTGCAGTATTCGTTGATGAGGCCGTCGGTACTCCAAGTCAGGTTGTACTTGAGGGCATTGCTGGGAAAGATCGGCAGCGCCCCGACGCGCATGCGCAGGTCGCGCAGCGACTCGAAGTCGCGTGCGGCGCTGTGCGCGGCGATGGAGATGAATCCCGGCGCCAGGCCGCATTGCGGCACGAATGCGGTTGACGCTCCGTCGGCGAGGCGCTTCACTGCACGCGTGCTCGCAACATCCTCGGTGAGATCGAAGTAGTGCGCACCCGAACTCTTCGCGGCGTCTGCAATGACAGGCGTGAGGTGATAGGGGCAAGCGGAGATCACCATCTCCTGCCCGCGCAAGAGTTGCGCCAAGTCGGCGCCCGACTCCAGGTCGCAAGCATGCGCCTGCAGCCCGGCCGCACGAAAGGCAGCGAGTCGGTTCTCGTCCCGATCGATCACCCGCAGCCGATATTCGCCCGTCTCCTCGAGCAAAATCGCGATCGCTTCGCCGATCTTGCCCGCGCCTACCAGTGTCAGTTGTGTCTGCCGCATGATGCTCGCCCTCTTCGAGTCCTTGCATGTAGCACAAACTCTAGATGCGACCTATGTCAGAGTAAAGCGGGCAAAGCGACGCTATAACAAAGCGATTCCGGCGAAATGCCGGTCACATCTGACGTAACGTAAGGAAATCGCGCGCCGGTACCCCAGCCCGCGGGCGCCGCGGGGAAAGCGCGCCCCGCCGCGAGAACCTTAGCGAGTCGACGACTAATGCGTCACGCGGGTGACGCCCCCACCCGAGAGCAGGCGCACGCGCTCGCCCGGGCGGAAGCTTTCGTCGGCCTCTTGGGTGATGGCGCGCAATTCGCCATTGTCGAGCTTGACCGTGATCTCCACCGCCTGTTTCTTCGTCGCGCCTTGCTCGATCGCATTGCCGGCGACGCCGCCGGCGACAGCACCGAGGATGGTGCCGATGGTGCTGCCTTTGCCGCCGCCGACATTGCTGCCTGCCACGCCGCCCACCGCGCCGCCCGCGATGGCGCCGACGCCGCTCTTGGAGCCTTCGATGGTCACCTGGCGCACGCTCTCCACCACACCCATGCGCACGGTCTGTTCATGCCGTGCCTGCTCGGCGGAATAGACACTGCCCGAGCTGGTGCTGGCGCAGCCGCTCAGTCCGGCGGATGCGGCAAGCGCGATGGCGAACGTCAACTTGGTCGAAACTTTCATGTCTGGTCCCTTTGCTCTTCAGCCCAACTGGGCATTGAAATGTTTGCGATAGTGGGTCTCGATCTCGGCGCGCGTCGCCCGATGGTTCTGCCCGCCGCGTGCCCCGATTTTGAGCGCGCCCATGAGCGAAGCGAGTTGCCCGGTGGAGCGCCAATCCATGCCCGCCGCGATCGCATACAGCAGCCCGGCACGATAGGCGTCGCCGCAGCCGGTAGGGTCCACTATTTCGTCGACAGGAACGCACGGAATCTCCAGGCGTTGACCGCTGGCATAGATTTCCGATCCCTTGCCGCCGTGGGTCACGATCAAAGCTTTCACCTTGCGCGCCAGCGTCTCAAGGGATAGTCCGGTGCGCTCCTCCAGCATCTTGCCTTCGTAGGAGTTGACGGCGATGTAGCTTGCGAGCTTGACGAAATCGAGCAGCTCGGCGCCCGAGAACATCGGCAGTCCCTGCCCCGGATCGAACACGAATGGGATGTTTTGCTCCTTCAGTTCGCGCGCGTGCTGGATCATGCCCTCGCGTCCGTCGGGCGATACGATGGCGAGGCCAACCTCGCCCGCATCGGCGACGCTGTTGAGATGCGAATGCCCCATCGCGCCGGGATGAAACGCGGTGATCTGATTGTCGTCCAAATCGGTGGTGATGAATGCTTGGGCGGTATAGGTGCCGGCGACCTCGCGCACGTGAGTGCGCGAAATCCCCAACGCATCGAGTCGCCGGTAATAGCTCTCGGCATCCTCGCCCACCGTCGCCATGATCACCGGCTCGGCACCGAGCATGCGCAGGCTGTAGGCGATGTTGGCGGCGCAGCCGCCGAATTCGCGCCGCATCGCAGGAACCAGAAACGCCACGTTCAGCATGTGGATTTGGTCGGGCAGAATATGTTCGCGGAATCGCCCCTCGAACACCATGATGTTGTCGTAGGCGATCGAGCCGAGTAACAAAATGCGCATGTAAGTTTCCTATGAGTCGGTTGCGAAACGAGTGCCTATCCCCGGAGGATGATTCGTCCGGAGCGCCGGTCCGCACTCTCCACTCGTTCCGCCCCTTGCGAAAGTCCCTTGGCAGCGGGCCTTAAGGGTAAAAGAGATACAAGCGATAGCCAACCGCCTTGACCTGCGTCGCTTCGATGAACGCTCTGACCGGAATTTCGCTGTTCGCGGCGAAACCGTCCATTGCATTAATGCGCTTGCCGAGGTAATCCTGCGGCGAGAGCACGCGCCTGACGAGCGGCTGATCCTGGGCATCGGTGAGCGTCAATTCGAGTAGCGGGAGCTGCTGGCTGAATACCGCGCGGTTCTTAAGCGTCGCGGACAATACCATGATATTGGGGTTGTTCGTATCCGCCTGCAGGTCGGATGCTTCGATGCTCATCAATTCAATGCGCCGCGGCAGCGGCACTTCGCAGCCGAGCTGCGCGCATAGCGCGGCGGCATACGGCTTGATGGCCGGAACGAGCACGGTAATGCCGCTGCGATAGCGATAGGCGATTTGCGCGAAGAGCATCGCCACTAGCAGGATCGCGCCGAGCAACCAGGGCCAGCGGCGCCGCGATTTCTCCTTCTGCGCCTCTGGTCCGAAGTCGTAGCCCGGCGCTTGCGCCAGAGGCGCCGCGAGTTCCGCTGCACTGCCTGCCAGCCGTGGCGGCGCGGTTTCAGCGGCGGCGTGCCAAGCGCTCCTCTCCTGCGAGCCCGCCTCCAGCGCTATGACGCCAGGGATGACATCCGTCCCGGACTCGCCTGCGGGCAAGGCTGCGTCTGCTTCTTCGGGTCGTGTTAAGTTTTCCGGCGGCGCTATGAATATTGCCCTCGGCTCGACTGGCGTCGCGGCATCCTGTTCCGTGCTCGCAGCTGCCGGTGCCGACGGAGGTTCCCCTGCGGGCTCGAAGGACGTGGATTCGCTGGTGTGCTCGAGTGCGAGCTGGGCCGCGCGCGCGCTGCCGAGTTCCTCACTCAGATGCTCCAGCGCGTCGAATACCTTGCCGCACTTGCCGCAGCGCACCTGACCGGCGCGCGCGGCGAGCTGTTCCGCGTGGACACGAAAATGCGTTTGGCAAGCCGGACAGCGGGTGATCACGAACGCCGGCCTTCCAGCAATGCCCAGCCCTCGGAGCGTTCTGCGATGCGCATGGCAAACCAGCTTAGGTATACGGCCATGACCTCCTCCGCCTGCGACTCGAGTATGCCAGACAAGGCGAGACGGCCGCCGCGGCGCGTATGACGGGCGAGCAGGGGCGCGAGCAATTTCAGCGGATTGGCGAGGATATTCGCGACCACGAGGTCTGCCTCAAGATCAAGAGCCGTCTCCGTGTCGACAAATCGGGCGCTGACCCCGTTGCGGGCCGCGTTGTCGCGCGCCGCGGCAAGCGCCAGCGGATCGACATCCACGCCGAGCGCATCGGCCGCCCCTAGGCGCAAAGCGGCGATGGCTAATATACCGGAACCGCAGCCGTAGTCCAGGACGCGCTCGTCGCCGCGGATGGTGGCCTCGAGCCATTGCAGGCACAGGCGCGTGCTCGGATGGCTGCCGGTGCCGAAGGCGAGTCCCGGATCGAGCACCAGGTTCACCGCCGCGGGATCCGGAGCTTCGGCCCAGCTGGGAACGATCCACAGTCGGTTCGAGATGCGGATCGGCTCGAACTGTGACTGCGACACGCGCACCCAGTCGCGTTCTTGCACGGCCTCGACCACGTAATCCGTCAGCGGCGCGAGTCCGATCTGCGCGCAGGCGCTGGCGATGAGTTCCGCCGGATTCGCGTCCGCCTCGCACAATGCATTGACCAGGCATTGCGGCCAGGCGGGTGCCGCCGCCGCGCCGGGCTCGCCGAACTGCGGCGTTTCCTGCGCGGTGCCGGCGTCGGCGTCTTCGACGTTGACCGAAAGCGCGCCGTGCGCGAGCAGCGCGTCGCTCAATTCGTCCGCGACGCGCGCATCTGCCCGCAATTTCAGCGATACCCAGCTCAGGGAATCACCCTTGGTCGAGTTTTTGCTGCGCCAGCTTTTGCTCGAGGTAATGAATGCTCGCGCCGCCCTTGACGAAACGCTCGTCCACCAACAGCGCTTGATGCAAGGGGATGTTGGTCTGAATTCCCTGCACCGCCATTTCCGACAGGGCGATGCGCATGCGATTCAGCGCCTGCTCGCGCGATTCGCCGTAGGCGATCAGCTTGCCGAGCAGGGAATCGTAATGCGGCGGCACGAAATAGCCCTGGTAGATGTGCGAGTCGACGCGGATGCCGGGCCCGCCCGGCGGATGGTAGGACTCGATGCGGCCGGGAGATGGCGTGAAGTTGAAAGGGTGCTCGGCGTTGATGCGGCATTCGATCGCGTGTCCGCGCAAGGTGACTTCGCGCTGGCGCAGCCGCAGTTTCTCCCCCGCGGCCACGCGGATCTGCTCCTGCACCAGATCGATGCCGGTGATCATCTCGGTCACCGGATGCTCGACCTGGATGCGGGTGTTCATTTCGATGAAATAGAATTCGCCGCCCTCGTACAGGAACTCGAACGTGCCGACGCCACGATAGCCGATTTTGCGGCAGGCCTCGGCGCAGCGTTCGCCGATGCGGATGCGCTGCCGTTCGGTGATGCCCGGCGCCGGCGCCTCTTCGATGATCTTCTGATGCCGGCGTTGCATCGAGCAGTCGCGCTCGCCCAGGTAGACGGCATTGCGATATTCGTCGGCAAGCACCTGGATTTCGATGTGGCGCGGATTTTCCAGATATTTTTCCAAGTACACTTCGGCGTTGCCGAACGCGGCTTGCGCTTCTTGCCGCGTCAAGTTCACCGCCGCCAGCAGCGCCGCCTCGGTATGTACCACGCGCATGCCGCGCCCGCCGCCCCCGCCCGCAGCCTTGATGATCACCGGGTAGCCGACCTTGCGCGCGATCTTGACGATTTCGTCGTTCTGCTCCGGCAGCCCCCCATCCGTGCCCGGCACGCAGGGAACTCCCGCCTTGGTCATCGCCGCCTTGGCGCTGATCTTGTCGCCCATGAGGCGGATGCTCTCCGGCCGCGGGCCGATGAAGACAAAGCCGCTTTTTTCGACACGTTCCGCGAAATCGGCATTTTCGGAAAGGAAGCCGTAACCCGGATGGATGGCTTCTGCATCGGTCACCTCCGCCGCGCTGATGATGGCGGGGGTATTGAGGTAGCTGGCGGCGGACTGCGCCGGTCCGATGCACACCGATTCGTCGGCGAGCTTGACGTATTTGGCCTCGCGGTCCGCTTCCGAGTGCACCATTACGGTCTTGATGCCGAGCTCGCGGCAGGCGCGCTGGATGCGCAGGGCGATTTCGCCCCGGTTGGCGATGAGCACCTTCTTAAACATGGTTCGGCCCCGACGCGGCCGCCGCTGTCACCCGAACAAGCGCGTGCACTGCGGCCGGCGACATGCTCGCTGTCATTTCCGCGCCCTCTTGCCTCACTCGATGACCACCAGGGGCTCCCCGAACTCGACCGGCTGGCCGTTCTCGACCAGGACCGCTTTAACGACGCCGTTCTTATCCGCCTCGATTTCGTTGAGAAGCTTCATCGCTTCGATGATACAGATGGTGTCCCCGCTCTTGACCGTGTCGCCCACTTCGACGAAGGGTTTGGCGCCAGGGGAAGGCGAGCGGTAGAAGGTACCCACCATCGGCGACTTGACCACGTGCGCGGGCTCCGCAGCCGGTTCGGCCGCCGCTGCGGGAGTCGGTACCGCCACGGCTGGCGCCGGGGCTGGGATCAGGACCGGATTCGCCGCAGCCAAGCCGATGGCGCCGCCACTACGGACGATCTTGACCTTTTCTTCCCCCTCGGTCACTTCCAGCTCGGCGATGCCGGACTCCTGCACCAGGTCGATGAGTTTCTTGAGTTTGCGTAAATCCATGGCTGTTCCTCCTTGCTGCGCGGCGCGGGGCCGGCGCGTCGGGATATTCGAGGAGCTAGTACTGGCTCAGGACGAACTGCAGCGCGAGCTCGTAGCCGCGGCGACCGAGGCCGCAGATCGTTCCGATCGCCTGGTCGGAGAAGTAGGAGTGGCGGCGAAACGGTTCGCGCGCGTGAATGTTGGACAAGTGAACCTCGACATAGGGGATGGCGACCGCGGCCAGGGCGTCGCGCAATGCGACGCTCGTATGGGTGTAGCCGGCGGGGTTGATGACTATCGCCGTAATTCCGTCTTTCCGCGCCTGCTGCACGCGGTCGATGAGTTCGCCCTCGTGATTGCTCTGGAAACAAATCACCGTCGCCCCCGCAACTCTGCCTTGAGCGATCAAGCGAAGATCTAGGTCTGCCAAGCTGCCCTTGCCGTAGATCTCGGGCTCGCGGCTGCCGAGCAGATTCAGATTCGGTCCATGCAAAACCAGGATTTTCTGGCGCTGCGCGCGGACGCGACTGGCCTGCGGAGGTCCCGCGACACGCTGAGTGCTCTTAGACATGGGCGCAAGTTTGCCGCAATTTGTCGTCTGAAGTCCAGTTTTCGGCGAAATTATGCAAGCATCTTCGGCTAACTTGCAGTCAGCAAGCCGCGCAAGACCTCCTCCATGGCAGCTTCAGTGACGGCACCGGCGTGGGTGTAAGCGAGTGCGCCATCTCCGCCCACCACCACGGTATAGGGCAGGACGCCTGCGTGATTGCCGAGCTTGGCGCTCACCGCCAGAGATTCGGCGCCGCCGACGAGGAGAGTGTAATCGATACCCATCGAACTAGCATATTCTGCAATTTTATCTACCTGATCGATACCGATACCTACAAACTGCACGTTTTTACTCGAATATTTCTTACTCAGGCGCATGAGCGCGGGGATTTCCTGGCGACAGGGCTCGCACCAAGTCGCCCAAAGGTTGACTACCAGCACCTTTCCCCGCCACTGGGCGAGCGATTGGGCTTTTCCGTCCAGAGTTTTGAGGGGTTTGAGGAGCAAGGTCTCGACCGCAGCCTGCCGCTGAGCCGCAGCCTGAGTTCCGCGATGGAAGTAATAGCCGGCCGCGCCGGCCAACATGGCTACCAAAACAAGCGCGCCCGTACGCAGCAGGCGCTTACTAACCATGGCTATCCGCCGCTCGAAACGAGTGAGCGGACGGCGTGCAAACCGGCACGTTCCAGCGGCCGGCCTTGGGGGGAGGTCTTGAGACTGCGGCGCTCGTCGTCCGGCTGATACACGGCGACCCGGACTGGCGTCCCCTCCCAGTCGAGCGACAGCACGCTGACGGCGCGCTCCTGATCCCCGCTGAAATGGCGCGATTCGGTGGTCTGGTAAGGAATGTTATGGTTGAGAAGAAAGATCTCCAGTTCCTTGCCGCTGTCGGCGAAGACTTGGAGATCGATGTCGGCGTAGCGCCCGGCCGTGCCGCGCAGCACCGGCCCGGTCAGATAGGGCTTGAATTCAGCGAGCCGTTCCATGGCCGCCAGCGCTTGCGCGCGCAGGTAGCGCAGGCGATCGCGCTGCTCCTCGCCCTGGTAAAGAGATTGGTACAGGCGCAGCTCGGCCTCGATTTCATCGTTGTTTGGCAGCGAATGGGTGTCGGCCGTACCGAGCTGACGCGCCGCTTTGCGCTTCGCCGTGGCGAAGTCCTCGATACCGTCTTCCGCCATGAGCCTTGCCGCGGCGGCTGCGATGCGGGCGCGCATCTGATGTTGTTTTGACTTCGACTCCTTGGGCATGGCGGCGCTCCGGGCCTAAGCACGCAGTCATCATAGCGCAGCGGGACGGTGCTCGAAATACGGTACACTCGCGGCGCGCGCCCATTTCGGGCGATCGGCGGACGAGCTTGCTTTGAGCGGCCCGGATTCACGGCTTCGGCAAGGACGTCGGCAACCCGGCGAATTTCGATTTCATGCATATCCATATCCTCGGCGCCTGCGGCACTTTCATGGGCGGCATCGCCGTGCTTGCACGCCAGGCCGGCCATAAGGTGACTGGCTGCGACGCCAACGTCTATCCGCCCATGAGCGAACAGCTCGCCGCCCAGGGCATCGAACTCATCGAAGGCTACGGCGCCGAGCAGATCAGCCTGGCGCCGGACCTGTGGGTCATCGGCAACGCGCTGAGCCGAGGCGCGCCCTTGGTCGAAGAAATACTCGATCGCGGCGAGCCCTACGTTTCCGGACCGCAGTGGCTGGCCGAGCATGTGCTGGCCAATAAGTGGGTGCTCGCTGTTGCAGGTACACACGGAAAAACGACCACCTCTGCTATGCTCGCCTGGATCCTCGAGGCCGCCGGACAGCGACCGGGCTTCCTGATCGGCGGCGTGCCGCAGAACTTCGGGATATCCGCACGCCTCACCGACTCTCCCTATTTCGTCATCGAGGCCGACGAATACGACACCGCGTTTTTCGATAAGCGCTCGAAATTCGTCCACTATCGGTCAAAGACCGCGGTCTTGAACAATCTTGAATTCGATCATGCAGACATCTTCAGTGATCTTGCAGCGATCGAGCGACAATTTCACCACTTCGTTCGCATAATCCCCAGGAGCGGTCTGATCGTCGCCAACGCCGCAGACCAGGCGCTGCGGCGGGTGCTCGGGTTGGGCTGCTGGACACCGATCGAATATTTTGGCGGCCGTGAAGGTTGGCAGATGCAATCTGCGGATTCGGGTCGTTTTCGCGTCGCTTTGGCCGGAAAAGAGGCGGGATTCGTCGACTGGGCGCTGCTCGGTGAGCATAATCGCAGCAACGCTTTGGCCGCCATCGCCGCCGCCCGCCACGCGGGTGTCGGCCCCGATGTCGCGTGCCGAGCCCTGGCGCGCTTTGAAAATGTCAGACGCCGGCTGGAACTGCGCGGTAAAGCGGCGGGCGTCGCCGTGTACGACGATTTCGCCCACCACCCCACCGCTATTGCAGCGACCCTCGAAGCCTTGCGTAGCAAAGTCGGTGCCACGCGCATCCTCGCCGTGCTGGAGCCGCGCTCCAACACCATGAAGCTGGGGGTGATGAAAGACGCACTCGCCGGCAGCCTCGCCGGCGCGGACTTGGTGTACTGCTATGGCGCGAACCTGGGATGGAATCCTAAGGAGGCACTCACTCCGCTCGGAGACAAGGCCGTCTGCGACGACGACCTCGATTCCCTGGTCGCGCGCATCGCTGCGGATGCCCGGCCAGGCGATCACGTGCTGGTGATGTCGAACGGGGGTTTCGGCGGCATACACAAGAAACTGCTCGATCGCTTGGAGGCCCATGGCTGATTACTCTTATCGGATCGTGAACGTATTCGCCGAGTCGCGGCTCGCGGGCAACGCCCTCGCCGTGTTCGAGGACGCGCGCGGCCTGGATGCCGAGGCGATGCAGGCGCTGGCGCGGCAATTCAATCTGTCGGAGACGACCTTCCTGTTGCCCTCGGCGCAGGCGACCGCGCGGGTGCGGATTTTTACGCCGGCCAACGAAATGCCCTTCGCCGGCCACCCGACCTTGGGTTCCGCCTACGTGGTGCGCTCTCTCAAGCAATGCGGGGACGCTCTCAACCTGGAAATGCAGGCCGGCATCATCCCCGTCATCGCTGCCGGCGACGTCTTCAGCCTCCAGGCCAACGCCGCCAAGACCCGCCCGCTCGAACTCGGGCCGCAAGCCCTGGCGGAGATGCTCGGACTCGCCCCGCAAGATCTTGGTGAACCCGCGCTGTGGGTCGACACCGGCAGCGATCAGCTCGTCGTTCCGCTCGCTTCGCCCGATGCCGTGGCGCGTTGCCGGCCCGAGCCGCGTCTGGCCGAGCGGCATGCGAATCAGGCGGGCATGGTCAAGCTCTACGTCTGGGCCAATGCCGGCGGGGACGAAATCTCCGCCCGGTTCTTTTTCAGCAAACAGCCGGGCTCGCTTGCCGAAGACCCGGGCACGGGTTCGGCCTGCGCGAACCTGGGCGGCTGGATGATCGCGACCAAGAAACCGCTGCCGCTGCAGCGCTTGATCCGTCAGGGCGAGCGCGTCGACCGCCCCTGCCGCCTGCGCCTGGTCGTCGATGCGGAGCAAAGGATTTTCGTCGCCGGCAGGGTGATCGAACTCGGCCGCGGCACGCTGTCGATCTGAGATGCTCATCTACCTGCACGGCTTCAACAGCTCGCCCGGATCGCACAAGGCGCAGGAACTCAAGCGCGCCATGGAGGCGTGCGGATTGGAGCATTCGTACCGCTGCCCGGCGCTGCCGCACCTGCCGCGGCAGGCGATCGCTTTGGCGGAAGCCGAGATCGCGAAGCACCCCGGGGCGACCTTGATCGGGAGCTCGCTCGGCGGCTTCTACGCCACTTATCTTGCCGAGCGCCACGACTTGCGCGCCGTGCTAATCAATCCAGCGGTGATTCCGCAGGAGGATTTGCGCGCCTATCTGGGCGTGCAGCGCAATCTTTATACCCACCAGGCCTACGAACTCACCGAAGAGCACTTGCGCCAGCTGCAGCAGCTCGATCTGGCGTCGATCGATCCGCGGCGCTATCTGCTGGTGGTCGAGACCGGCGACGAAGTGCTCGATTATCGCCAGGCCGTGCGTAAATACGCCGGCGCGCGCCAGATCGTGATAGAAGGCGGCGACCACACCCTGAAAAGTTTTCCCCAGCACATTCCGCTGATCCTCGAATTCGCCGGGCTCGCTTCAGCCAAAGGCTGAGTCCGCGCGCCCGCGCGGATCTCGGCCCAATCTTGCAGAGCGCAGACAGAACGATTTTTCCCGTGTGCGAGCCGATATCGCAGGGGGCGGCTAGCGTATAATTTCGCCCTGCCGCGCCACCTCCGCTGCCCAGCGTTCGTGGCCGCGGCCGACACACTCACCTCCTTCGGCGCTGATCCCATGAACGTGCTGTACGAAGAAACCGGCTCATTCAAAGTCGGCGCCGTGCTCGTCGAAAGCGATGCCTCGCTCCAGGTCGAGGCGCCGCATGGCAAGCGCAGCAAGATCAAGGCGGCGAACGTACTGCTGCGCTTCGAGTCGCCGCTCGCCGAACTGCTCGCCAAAGCGGAAGCGCTCGCCGCCGACATCGATACCGATTTCCTCTGGCAATGCTGCGGCGAGGCGGAATTCGGATTTCTAGATCTCGCGCGCGAATATTGCGGCCATGCACCCGATCCGCTCGAGGCTGCGGCGATCCTGCTCAAGCTGCACGCGGCGCCGATGTATTTCTATCGCAAGGGCAGGGGCCGCTTTCGCGCCGCGCCGCCCGAAGTCCTCAAGGCGGCGCTGGCGAGCGTGGAGAAGAAGCGCGCGCAGGAAGAGCAGATCAAGCTTTGGGCCGACGAGCTGCAGCGCGGCTCGATCCCGGACGCGCTGCGCGCGATTTTGCCGCAGCTCCTGTACCGGCCGGATCGCAACCGCCTAGAGACCAAGGCGCTGGAGCTCGCCTGCGAAGCGACCGGGCTGTCGGCGGCGAAACTCGTCGAGCGCGCCGGCGCCCTGCCGTCCAGCCACGATTATCATCTGGGCGCCTTCCTTTTCGAGTACTTCACCGCCGACGCCAACGTCCCTGCGGACGAAGCCTTGAACGAGGGCAGCGAGCTGCCGCTCGCCGATGTGGCTGCGTTCAGCCTCGACGACGCCAGCACCACCGAGATAGACGATGCCTTTTCCCTCACCCGGCTCGCCAATGGGCGCTACCGAGTCGGGATTCATATCGCCGCGCCGGGCTTAGGCTTCGCTCCCGGCTCGACCGTAGACAAGATCGCGCGCTCGCATCAGTCCACCGCCTACATTCCCGGGCGCAAGATCACCATGCTGCCGGACGAGGTCATCCAGCGCTACACCCTGGCCGAAGGACGCGCCTGCCCGGCACTGTCGCTCTACCTCGACATCAATCCTCTGTCGTTTTTGGTGGAAAGCCAGGACACGCGCATCGAACGAGTCAACGTCGCCGCTAACCTGCGCCATCACCAGGTCGAAGCGCTCGACGCGGCTTTCCTCGCCGGCGAGGAGCGCGGCGAACTGCCATTCGAAGCCGAGCTGTTCTTTCTCTGGCGGCTGGCGCTGGAACTGGAAGCCGCGCGCGGCAAGCCGGCAACGCAACCGGACCGCGTCGATTACAGCTTCTTCGTCGAAGACGAGCGGGTGAGCATCGTCGAGCGCCGACGCGGCGCGCCGCTCGACAAATTGGTGGCCGAGCTGATGATCAGCGCCAACAACAACTGGGGTAGGCTGCTCGCCGACCGCGGCGTCCCCGCCATCTATCGCGCCCAGGCGAACGGCAAAGTGCGCATGACCACCGTGCCTGCGCCGCATCAGGGCCTCGGCGTAGCGCATTACGTCTGGGCAAGCTCGCCGCTGCGTCGCTACGTCGACTTGGTCAACCAGTGGCAGCTCATCGCATGCCTCACGGGATCGTCGCCGCCTTTCGCCAAGAATTCGGCCGATCTGCTGGCGGCGATGCGCGAGTTCGAATTGACCTATGCCGCCTACGATCAGTTCCAAAGCAAAATGGAGCACTACTGGTGCCTGCGCTGGCTGCTGCAGGAGCGGGTGACGCTATCCAAGGCCCAAGTGCTGCGTGATAATTTGGTCAAGTTCGAGGGCATTCCGCTCTACGTCCGGGTGCCTTCGCTGCCGGATTTGGAGATGGGCACCCGCGTGCTGCTCGCCATCGAGGACGTCGACTTGATCGAAAACGCGGTCAAGGCACGCTTCAAGGAACTGATCGACGCCTAGAATCCTGGCAGTTGGGGCGCTGAGAAAAATTAAGCTAAACTATCAGAGACAGCATAAAATACATTGATTTCGTTAAATTTTGAGGTCTGATTGTCCAGCGCCATAATGCTCGACTCCCTGCGCCTGCATCCGCCCGGATTCCTGGCTGACATGGACCCCTCATCGCGCAATCTCGCGCTCGCCCTGGGCGCGTCTATCCTCCTCCACGCGATCGTTCTGTCGATTCATTTCAGGTTGCCGGAGATCATCCGCGACAAGATGCTGCCGCAACCGATGGAGGTCGTGCTGGTCAACAGCAAGACCAAGGCAAAGCCGACCAACGCGCAATTGCTCGCGCAGGCCAATCTCGACGGCGGCGGCAATACCGACGAGAAACGGCGCGCCAAGACACCTCTACCGCTGCTGAAGGAAGCCGAAGCTGGCGCCGACGCGAAACGGGCGGCGCAGCGCGTGCAGGAGTTGGAAGCGCAGCAGCTGAAAATGATGGAGCAACTGCGCGCCGCAAAAAGCGTGAGCACGAACGAGCAGCCTAAACCCGCTTCCAATCCGGAAGTGCCGCCGCAAATCTCCGGCCGTGATCTCGCCACCAGCGCGCTGGCGATCGCGCGCCTGGAAGCGCAGATCGCACGCCAGACCGAGCAGTATCAAGAGCGCCCGATCAGGCGCTTCATCGGCTCCAGTGCGCAGGAGTACCGCTTCGCGCAATACGTCGAGGACTGGCGCCTCAAGGTCGAGCGCATCGGCAATTTGAATTATCCCGAAGGCGCGCGCGGCAGGATTTATGGCAGCCTCGTGCTCACCGTCGCCATCAAGTCGGACGGCAGCCTCGAAAGAGTGGAAGTCGTGCGCCCCTCCGGGCATCAGATCCTCGACCGGGCGGCCGAGCGCATCGTCAAAATGGCGGCACCTTACGCCGGTTTCCCGCCTAACGTGAGGCGCGACACCGACATCCTGGAAATCACCCGCACCTGGACCTTCGCCAAGGGCGACAAGCTCCTCGGCGAGTGATGCCGCTCATGCCGGATCTCTACGCCGTCATCGGCAACCCCGTTGCGCACAGCAGATCGCCAAAGATCCACGCGGAATTTGCGCGCCAAACCGGTCAGCAGATGCGCTACGAGCGCTTGCTCGCGCCGGTGGACGCCTTCGCCGCGACGGTACAGGCGTTTCGCGCAAGCGGCGGCCGCGGCCTGAACGTCACCCTGCCGTTCAAGGGCGAGGCGTTTCGCTTTGCCCAGCATCTGAGCGAACGCGCGGCGCAGGCGCAGGCGGTGAATACACTCAAGTTCGAAGGCGATATCATCGTTGGCGACAACACCGACGGCGCAGGGCTTATCGCGGATCTCGCGCGCAATCTCGGCTTCGGCCTCGCCGCGCGGCGCGTGCTGTTGCTGGGTGCGGGTGGCGCTGCGCGCGGCGTGATTCATCCCCTGCTCGAGCAGCGGCCGGCGCAACTCGTGCTCGCCAATCGGACGCTGGAGAAGGCGCACGTGCTGGCGCAAAGCGCAGGCAAACAGGTCGAAGCCTGTGCGTTCAGTGCCTTGGCCGGGCGCGAATTCGACCTGATCGTCAATGCGACCTCGGCCAGCCTCGCAGGCGCCGTGCCGGCGCTGCCGCGAGGCGTGTTCGCGCCGGGCGCCTTGGCCTACGACATGATGTACGGCAAAGGGGGTACGCCATTTCTCGTTTATGCGCGCGCGGCGGGCGCCGCTACGCTTGCCGACGGGCTCGGCATGCTGGTCGAACAGGCGGCGGAGTCGTTCTTCCTCTGGCGCGGCGTGCGGCCGGAAACGGCGCCGGTGCTGAGGCTCCTCAGGCGGGAGGACGATTAGGCCATGTCCGCTGCGCGTAGCCAGCGCGCGTCTGCAGCGACGACACCGGAGGCGCGGCGGCCTTGATCAAGCGCGCATTCGCCTGGCTGTGGCGGGCGTTCTGCAACACGCTCGGGCTGCTCGTCATCGCGCTATTGCTGTACCAGGCCTGGTTTGCCACCCACATCTGGTACTGGGCTTCGCACAATCCGCAAAGCACGAGTTTCATGCGCGCGCGCCTGGAGCGCTTGCGCGAGAGCGACCCGAAGGCGAGCCTGAAACAGCAATGGGCGAGCTATGCGCGCATTTCCAACGAACTCAAGCGCGCCGTCATCGTCGCCGAGGACGCCAAGTTCTCGGAGCACGACGGCTTCGACTGGGAAGGCATCCAGAAGGCGATGGAAAAGAACCAGCGCCGCGGAAGAGTGGTCGCCGGAGGTTCGACCATCAGCCAGCAGCTCGCGAAGAATCTATTCCTTTCCGGCGAAAAGAGCCTGTGGCGCAAGGGCGAGGAGGCGGTCATCACCTGGATGCTGGAGACATTGATGGACAAGGAACGCATCCTGGAGATCTACCTCAACGTCGCCGAATGGGGCAACGGCCTATTCGGGGCGGAGGCTGCGGCGCGACACTACTATGGTACGAGCGCCGCGAGCCTCAGCGCCGAGCAGGCGGCGCACCTGGCGGCGATGCTGCCGCGGCCGCTCTACTACGAGCGCAACCGCAATTCGGAATTCCTGCAGCGCTATAGCGAAAGCATCCGCGCGCGCATGCCCTCGGCGCAATTGCCTTAGCGCATCGCCAACCGCCAATCGATCGTGGCTAGCCGCCGCGTTCAGGCCGCTTTCAACGCGGCGCGCCGCCCGCGACGCGCGTCGACGCCGCGCAGCAGCAGCAAGCCGACGACGAAGAAGCTGCCGGTGACGAGCATCGCCAGGCGGTGGTTGCCCTGCGTCAGCCAGCTCACGGCGCCGTATGTGATCGGCCCGAAAATGGAGGAGAGATTGGTCGCGAGCCCCCACAAACCGAAGAATTCTGCGCGGTGCGGCTTGGGACTGAGATAGCCGACCAGCGCGCGTGCCGCCGATTGCGAAGCCCCCAGACACAGCCCGGCGAGATTCGCGGCGAGCCAGAACACCGGCCGCGATTCCGCCACCCAGGCAATCAATATCATGGTGATCCAGCCGACTAGGGTGAGCGCGATGGTCGGCACGTGGCCGATGCGATCCTGCACGTTGCCGAGGAAGAATGCACCCAGCGCCGCCGTGACGTTGACCACGAGCACCAGCACCAGCGTGTCCTGGGTGCTAAAGCCCATCGCCTGGTCGGCGAAGATCGCCGCCAAGGTGATGACGGCCTGCACGCCTGCCTGATAGAACACGATGCACAGCAGAAAGCGCCGCAAGTCCTGGTAGCGCGCCGCGTGGCGCAGGGTGTCGGCAAAGCGGGCGAGGGCCGCTGCGAGGAACGAAGCGCCGCGGACGGGCTGTTGCGGTAGCGCGCGTTCGCGTAGCCAGATGAAGGTCGGCACGCTCGCCAGCGCAAACAGTGCCGCGGTGATCAGCATGGTGACGGGCACGAACTGGGCGGCCGTGAAACCCGCACTCTGCGCCCAAGTGACATAGGCGAGGCAAGCGCCTAGAGTGACGAGGCCGCCGATGTAGCCCAGGCTCCAGCCCCAACCGGACACCTTGCCCAAGTCGCGTCCGCGCGCGAGCTCGGGCAAAAACGCGGCCACCAGATCGCAGCCGGTGGAAAAGAAGAAATTGGAGGCGACCACGCACAGCACGGCAACCGCCAAATCGCTGGGACCGGCCAGCGCAAGACCGGCGGTGAAGAGCACGCAGCCGACGGTGCTCAAGGCGAGCAGCCGCTTCTTATTCGCGCGCAAATCGGCATAGGCGCCGATGAGTGGCGCTGTGACGATCACGAGCGCATAGGACAGGGACAGGGCGAGGGTCCAGGCGAAGGTCCCCCAGGTGGCGTTGCGCGCGACCACCGCTACGAAATAGGCATTGAATATCGCAGTCAGGACCACGGTGGTGTAGCCGGAATTGGCGAAGTCGTACATCGCCCATGCCCAGATCTCGATCGGGCGGACGTCCTGTCCGAGCTTGAGTGGTGAGGCCGCTTGGGCCATGTTCGGGCACGAAAGAAAAGGCGACGCAGCAATCATAACCCGGCTGCTAGAATCCGCTCTTACGTAAGCGCGGCGATTACTCAACCACTAAGAACCCGTAACGCATTTTGTTACGGGCGGACTTAGGGGAGCACGAGGGGAGGTATCCCCTCGTATCGTTACAGACTCTAGGGGGCTGACACCATGTTGAAAGAGTTCAAGGAATTTGCGCTCAAGGGCAATGTGATCGACCTGGCGGTAGGCGTGATCATCGGCGCCGCCTTCGGTAAGATCGTCGACTCGGTGGTGAATGATCTGTTCATGCCGGTGGTCGGGCGACTGCTCGGAGGATTGGACTTCTCCAACTTCTTCATCGCGCTGAAAGACATTCCGCCGGGCACTGCCACCACCCTGGAAGCGGTGAAGAAGGCGGGTGTGCCGGTATTCGCCTACGGCAACTTCATCACCATTTCGCTCAATTTCATCATCCTCGCCGCCATCATTTTCCTGCTGGTGCGCTGGATCAACAAATTGAAGCGAGTCGAGCCGGCGCCGCTCGCAGCGCCGCCGCAGCCGCCGGAAGAAGTGCTGCTGCTGCGCGAGATCCGCGACAACCTGAAGCCGCGTTAGGAGCCCTATCGCGCCATCGCGGCAAACACGGCGTCGGCAGCGCTGACGGTGGCGGCAACGTCCTCGCTGCCGTGCGCGGCGGAGACGAAACCCGCCTCATAGGCCGAAGGGGCGAAATGCACGCCGCGCTCGAGCATGGCGTGGAAGAAGCGGTTGAACGCCTCCTTGTCGCACTGCATGACCTCGGCGAAGCTCTGCGGCGCGCTCGGGCGGAAGTAGATGCCGAACATGCCGCCTACGGCTTGCGCCGAGAATGGCACGCCGTGCTTCTTCGCCGCGCCGGCGAGGCCTTCGGTCAAGGCGCGCGTGCTCGTCGCGAGCTTGTCGTAGAAACCGGGCGCTTGCACCAGCTTCAGCGTCGCAAGACCCGCGGCCACCGCGACTGGATTGCCCGACAAGGTGCCCGCCTGATAGACGGAACCGAGCGGCGCTATCTTTTGCATGATTTCGCGCCGACCGCCGAAGGCGCCCACGGGCATGCCGCCGCCGATCACTTTACCCAGCGTGGTGAGATCCGGCTGGATGCCGTACAGACCCTGTGCGCCGCGCAGGCCGACGCGAAATCCAGTCATCACTTCGTCCACGATCAGCACGGCGCCGTGCTTGGTGCAAAGCTCGCGCATGGCGCGCAGGAACTCCGGTTTCGGCGCAATCAGGTTCATGTTGCCCACCACTGGCTCGACGATGACGGCGGCGATGTCTTTGCCGCTTTCGGCAAAGCAGCGCTCGAGCTGCCCGGCGTCATTGTAGTCGAGCACCAGCGTGTGGGCAGCGAGCTCGGGCGGTACGCCGGAGGAACTCGGCTGGCCGAAGGTCAGCGCGCCCGATCCTGCTTTCACCAGCAGGCTGTCCCCGTGGCCGTGATAGCAGCCCTCGAACTTGATCACGCGGCTGCGACCGGTATGGCCGCGCGCCAGGCGCAGCGCGGTCATCGTCGCCTCGGTGCCGGAGCTCACCAGGCGCACCAATTCCATCCCGGGCAGCAGCTTGCACAGCAGCTCGGCCATTTCGATCTCGGCCTCGGTCGGCGCACCGAAGGACAGACCCTTTTGTGCCGCCGCGCACACCGCGGCCACCACTTCGGGATGGGCGTGGCCGGCGACCATCGCGCCCCAGGAGCCGACGTAATCGATATAGCGCCGGCCCTCGGCGTCCCACATGTAGGCGCCTTCGCCACGGGCAATGAAGCGCGGCGCGCCGCCCACGGCGCGGAACGCGCGCACCGGAGAATTGACTCCTGCCGGGATGAATTGTTGCGCCTTGGCAAAAAGCGATTCGTTGGTCATTGCTCGATCCCTCGATAAAGTCTGCTGTAGGCCGCCGCACGCTCGGCGATGTCGGGCGCCTCGAACAGGTCGCTGATTACGGCGACGGCATCCGCCCCCGCGGCGAAGACTTGCGCCGCGTTGGCTAGTGTAATGCCGCCGATGGCCACCAGCGGCAAGGCGAAACGGCGCCGCGCTTCGCCGAATAGGCTGAGCGGCGCGCGCACGGCCGCAGGCTTGGTCGTCGAGGCAAACACGCTGCCAAAGGCGAGATAGTCGACGCCGGCTCGGTGCGCTGCACTCGCCAATTCGAATCGGTCGTAGCAGGACGCGCCGAGGAGCTTCCCCTGGGGCAGCCGCGCCCGGGCGCTTGCCAGATCGCCATCCTCCGCGCCCAGATGCAGGCCGTCGGCGTCGAGCTCGAGCGCCAATTCGAGTTCGTCGTTGACGATGAATAGAGCGCCCTTCGAGCGGCACAAGGCGGCGAGCACACGGCCCTGCTCGCGCCGCAATGCGGCAGCAGCGGTCTTGTTGCGGTATTGCACCACCGCAGCGCCGCCTTCGAGCGCGGAGCCGACTTTGCGCACGAGCACATCGGTGCGCGCTTCGTCCGGCGTCACGGCGTACAAGCCGGCAAGCTGGCGCATCAGGAATCAGACCTCATCGGGCTTGTCGCCGCCGGCTTCACGGGCCCAGAAGAAACGGTCCGGCACATGTTGCCCCATGCCTGGCCGAAAACCGGCGTTTAAGGTTTGCCAGGTGTATTCCTGGGCTTCACGCACGGCTTCGGGAATATCCAGGCCATTGGCGAGCGTCGCGGCGATGGCGGACGCGAGCGTGCAGCCCGATCCATGGTAGCTGCCGGAAAGCCGTCGCCAAGTGTCGCTACGGATCACGCCTTGCGGCCCGTAGAGCGTATTGATCACTTCCGGCGTGTTTTCGTGCGTGCCGGTGATCAGCACGTATTCGCAGCCCAATTCCAGGATGCGCTTGGCGCAGTCGTCCAGGCTGCCGTCTTCTTCGCCGCCGTCTTCCGCCAGGCGCCGCGCCTCCATGCTGTTGGGGGTGATAATGGTGGTCTGCGGAATCAGCATTTCGCGCATTGCCTCGATCATCTCTTCGGTCGCCAGTTCGTCGCCGCGCCCCGAGGCGAGCACCGGATCGAGGATCAGCGGCACGTCGGGATAATCGGATACCACCTCGGCGATGGCGGCGCAGTTCTCGACACTGCCGACGAGTCCGATCTTGAATGCGGCGACCGGCATGTCCTCGAGCAGCACGCGCGCCTGGTCGACGACCCAGTCGGCGTCGATCGCCATCATGTCTTCGACCCCCGCGGTGTCCTGCACCGTGATGGCAGTGATGACGCTCAGCGCGTGGCATCCCATGCTGGACAAGGTGAGCAAGTCCGCCTGAATACCGGCGCCCCCGGAAGGGTCGGAAGCGGCAAAGCTCAACACGATAGGAGGCAGTGAGGAGGGCATGGGCGGTGCCATGCTGGAACTAGTCATGGCAACAAGGTAAGATGCGTCGCCATTTTAACCCAAAGCCGGACTCCGAACATGAGCGAAGCCGCGACCAGCACCGGATTCAAGACCTGGATGTGCCTCATCTGCGGCTACGTCTACGACGAAGCCGCCGGCTGCCCCGACGAGGGCATCGCGCCGGGGACGCGCTGGCAAGACGTGCCGACCAACTGGACCTGCCCAGAATGCGGTGCGCGCAAGGAAGATTTCGAGATGGTCGAAATCTAGGACGCCGCGCAACATCCACGACTGCCTGTCAACCAATCCCTCCCGCGCGCAGAGCTGCGACCCCGGCCGAGGCGCGGACCATCCCCGCCGACGCGATTTCCCCGCGCATGCGCCTCTGGACTCTGCACCCGAAATATCTCGATGCCAAAGGCCTGGTGGCGCTCTGGCGTGAAGCGCTGCTCGCCCAGGCGGTGCTGAAGGGCGAGACGCGTGGATATCGCCACCACCCACAACTGCAGCGCTTTCGCGCCCAGGTCGATCCGGTCGCGGCGATCGCCACCTACCTCGCTGCGGTGCAGGCGCAAGCGCAGGCGCGCGGTTACCGCTTCGACGAAACGAAGATCGATCGACGCCGCATGCGCGGGCGGCTCACGGAGACGCGCGGTCAGCTCGACTACGAATGGCGCCATCTGCGGCGCAAGCTCGCCGCGCGCAGCCCGGAGTGGCTGGCGCAGTGGAGGCATGAGGCCGATGTCGAAGCCCATCCCCTGTTTCGCCCGGTGGCGGGCGCCGTGCGCGACTGGGAGAGAATCGCCGCGCCGAAAAAGCGCGCGGGCCGCAAGGCAAAATTGTGAATGTGCCGGCAGAGGATTAGAATGACCGCGTGGCGATCGATCTCACCCACCATTTTCTCATCGCAATGCCGAACATGGTGGATCCTTATTTTGCCAAGTCCCTCACTTTCATCTGCGAACACAACGATCAGGGCGCGCTCGGCGTAGTCGTCAATCGCCCCATCGATCTGAGCCTGCAGGCGCTGTTCGAACGCATCAATCTCATGCTCGAGCCGCGCGATTTACACGACATCCCGGTGTATTTCGGCGGGCCGGTGCAGACCGATCGCGGATTCGTGTTGCACCAGCCGGTGGGTGAATGGCATTCCACGCTGAAGGTGAGCGAAAGTCTGGGGCTCACCACTTCCAAAGACATACTGGAGGCGGTCGGCAAGGGCCAGGGACCGGTGAAGATGCTGGTGACGCTCGGCTACTCGGGCTGGGCCGCAGGTCAGCTCGAACACGAACTGAGCCAGAACGCTTGGCTCACGGTCGAAGCCGGCGAGCAAATCATTTTCGATCTTCCTGCGGAGGAGAAGCTTCCGGCCGCGATGGAACTGCTGGGCGTGGACTTCGCCAGCCTGTCCGAGGACTCCGGGCATGCCTGAATGCTCCGCTGAGCGCGTAAGGGCGGCGCGCAATGCCTAACGTCGGCGCAAGCCTCGCGCACCATCGGCCGCAGCAGCGGCCGAGCGGCGGCACAATACTCGCCTTCGATTTCGGTCACAAGTACACCGGCGTTGCCGTCGGCGAAGCGAGCGTAGGCGTCGCGCATCCGCTGGCTCTGATCACCACCGATAGCAGCGCGGCGCGCATGGATGAAATCGCCGCGCTCGTCGCCGAGTGGAAGCCCGCCGCCTTGGTGGTGGGACTACCGCTCGCGTTGGACGGCAGCGAGCACGAACTGACGCGGCGTTGCCGGCGCTTCGCGCGCCAGTTGGAAGCCCGCTTCAAACTGCCCGTGCCCCTGGTCGACGAACGCTTGAGTTCGACGGCGGCGGAAGAGGCCTTGCGCGCGGCGGGCAAAGGCGGCCGCAAGCATAAGCTGCACACCCATCAAGTGTCGGCACAAATCATTCTACAAAGCTACTTCGATGACCCTGGTACTTCCTGATCCTGAAGCGCTGTGCGCCGAACTCGTGCGCCAGCTCAAGCCGCAGGTCAACGCCGAAACGGCGCTGGTCGGCATCCACACCGGCGGCGCCTGGCTCGCTGAGCGGCTGCACGCGGCACTCGGCATCAAGCCGCCTCTGGGCGCGCTCGATATCTCCTTCTACCGCGACGATTTCGAAAAGTCCGGCCTGCACCCAGAGGTCAAGCCCTCGCAGATTCCCTTCGAGGTCGAAGGCCGCCACATCGTGCTCGTCGACGACGTGCTCTACACCGGCCGCACCGTGCGCGGCGCGATGAACGAGCTGTTCGATTACGGCCGCCCCGCCTCGATCAGCCTCGCGGTGCTGATCGACCGCGGCGGGCGCGAGTTGCCGATCGCCGCGCAATACCTTGGCGCCAGACTGGAACTGCCTGCGGGCAGCATGCTGGTGCTCGACCGAGATCAAAAAGGCAAACTTAGGCTGAAGCTAGATGCGTAATCCACAACTGAACGACAAGGGAGAGCTGCAGCACTTGCTCACCCTCGAAGGGCTGCCGCGCGAGATCCTCACCCACATCCTCGATACCGCTACTTCCTTCGTCGGCGTCACGGCGCGCGAAGTGAAGAAGGTGCCGCTGCTGCGCGGCAAATCGGTATTCAACCTGTTCTTCGAACCGTCGACCCGAACGCGCACGACGTTCGAGATTGCGGCGAAGCGACTCTCGGCCGACGTCATCAATCTCAACATCGCCGTGTCCTCGTCGACCAAAGGCGAGACGCTACTCGACACCGTCGATAACCTGTCGGCCATGCATGCCGACATGTTCGTGGTGCGCCATGCGCAGAGCGGCGCGCCGTATCTGATCGCGAACCACGTCGCCAGCCATCTGCACGTGGTGAATGCCGGTGACGGCCGCCACGCCCACCCGACCCAGGGCTTGCTCGATCTGTACACCATCCGCCACTTCAAGAAGGACTTCTCCCGGCTGTCGGTGGCGATCATCGGCGACGTGCTGCATTCGCGCGTCGCGCGCTCGATGATCCATGCGCTTACCACCATGGGCACGCCCGATCTGCGCGTGATCGGCCCGATGACCCTGATACCCGCCGGCGCAGAAAAGCTGGGCGTGCGCGTATTCCACGACTTGGCTCAAGGCTTGCGCGACGTCGACGTGGTGGTGACGCTGCGCCTGCAGAACGAGCGCATGCGCGGCGCGCTGCTGCCGTCGGCGCAAGAGTTCTTCAAGACCTACGGGCTGACGCCGGAGACGCTCTCCCTCGCCAAACCCGACGCCATCGTCATGCACCCGGGTCCGCTCAATCGCGGCATTGAGATCGACTCCGCCGTCGCCGATGGCCGACACTCGGTGATCTTGAACCAAGTGACCTTCGGCATCGCCGTACGCATGGCGGTCATGAGCATACTCGCGGGAAATTGATGAGAGACGTCGGAGGCGAGCGCGCCGAGCCGGCTCCTTCGCACCAGGGAATCCAATCTGTCTTCGCAGCAGAACGAACCAAATGAAAATCCACATTAAGAACGGCCGCCTCATTGATCCCGCCAACAACGTCGACTCCAAGGCAGATCTATTCATCGCCGCGGGCAAGATCGCCGCGATCGGGAAGATGCCGGCGGGCTTTAGCGCCAATCGCGTTATCGATGCGTCGAACCTCGTGGTCTGCCCCGGCTTGATCGACCTCGCCGCGCGCTTGCGCGAGCCGGGCTTCGAATACAAGGCGACGCTGGAATCGGAGATGCTCGCCGCGGTGGCGGGCGGCGTGACCAGCCTCGCGTGTCCGCCCGACACCGATCCGCCGCTGGACGAACCGGGGCTGGTAGAGATGCTCAAGCACCGCGCCAAGACCCTCAACATGGCGCACGTCTATCCCATCGGGGCGCTCACACAACGGCTCGCCGGAGAACAGCTCACCGAAATGGCGGAACTGCGCGACGCCGGTTGCGTCGGCTTTTCCCATGCGGACGTGCCGCTGCAGGACAACCAAGTCCTGTGGCGCGCGCTGCAGTACGCGTCCACCTTCGGCTTCCGCGTCTGGCTGCGCCCGCAAGACGGTTATCTTGCAAAAGACGGCGTCGCGCACGACGGTGAAGTCGCGGCGCGCCTGGGTCTGCCGGGGATTCCCACTTTCGCCGAAACCATCGCCATCGCCACCATCGTCGAAGTGATGCGCGCGACCGGCACCCGCGTGCACCTGTGCCGCCTGTCCTCGCGCGAAGGCGTCGCGATGGTGCGCGCGGCGAAGCGCGAGGGACTACCCCTCAGCTGCGACATCGGCATCCACCATGCCCATCTGTCGGAAATGGACCTGGGTTATTTCGACTCGCATTGCCATCTGCAACCGCCGCTCAGGAGCGGCCGCGACCGCGATGCGCTGCGCGAAGGCTTGAAGGACGGCACTATCGACGCGATCTGCTCCGACCACGCGCCGGTGGACGAAGACTCGAAACTGCTGCCTTTTGGCGAATCGGAAGCCGGCGCCACCGGCCTAGAGCTGCTGCTTCCGCTCACCTTGAAATGGGCGCAGGAGATGAAAGTGCCGCTGGCGCAGGCGCTCGGCCGCATCACGCGCGACCCGGCACGAGTCCTCGGCATCGACGCCGGCCACTTGGCTGTGGGGCACACTGCCGACGTGTGCGTGTTTGACGCCGAACAATATGCGAAAGTGAGCGCTGACACCCTCAAAAGCCAAGGGAAGAACACGCCTTTCCTCGGCATCGAGCTACCGGGCAAGGTGCACTACACCCTGGTCCAGGGGCAGGTCGTCTACGAAGCGGCCGAGAGCTAGCAGTCTGTTGGACAAAGGGGGGCACGCCCCCTTTTGATCCCCCAATTCGGAGGCCATTGAAAAACGCTTTCCTCCGCTAAGCTGCAGCGCAATTCGCTTTTCCTGGAAGTCGGAAAGCGCTTATCGACAGCCTGCTAGCCTACAAGCAGCGTTTCGGGCTTCAGCCCCGTACCGGCCACGTGCACGGTCTTGCGGCGCGAGCTCAAGCCGCGGGTGATGACGACTTCGTTCTTCTTCACCCCAAAGTGCACCGCGAGGAACGCGATTAGGCAGTCGTTCGCTTTGCCGTCGACTGGCGGCGATGCCAGCCGCAGCTTGATCGCATCGCCATACAGGCCTGCGACTTCGGTGCGTTTCGCTCCCGGCTGCGCGTGAATGTGGAGGGTGGCGCCGTCGCGCCCGATCTGGTACCAGCTCAAAGCAGCGCAGCGAGCGAGCGCATGAAGTATTCGAGCGGTATCAGCAGCACCTGCGCCGCGACCAGCGCGAACAGCGGCGACAGGTCGACATTGCCAATGGGGGGAATCAAGCGCCGGAACGGACGCAGAAATGGCGCGGTGAGGGTATTAAATAGCGGCGCCAAGGGCGCGTAGGGGTTCACCCAGCTGATCACCGCCTGGATCAGGATGACCCCGATCAACATGTACAAGCTCAGGCGCGCGAGTTCGAGCAAGCCCATGCTGAACAGCACGCCTGCCACCCAGCTCGCGCCGCCGACGGTGCGTCCGCCGCCGAACGAGTAGAGCAGGAACTCGAGCAGCACCTCCACCAGCCAGGCGAGCAGAAAACTCGCCAGGTCCAGTCCGAACAGGGCGGGAATCACCCGCCGCGCGGGCAACACCAGCCAATTGGTCAAGGCAACGACGAATTGCGCCAGGGGATTGCGGAAAGGGGCGCGCAGCAGCTGCAGGTAGAAGCGCGCGAGCAGCACGAACACGAAGAATCCGAACAGGGTATCGAGCAGAAAGCGAACGATTTGGTAGAGCATATCTTTTGCCTAGGTGAATGGTGCCGCGGCAGCACCGCCACTGCGGCCGATCATCCCTCTTTCCCCAGCTGCTCGCCCAACTCATGCGCGCGCTGGTTGGCTGCGTGCAATGCGCGCACGATCAGCCCCTTCACGCCATCCGCGTTCATGCTGGCGAGGGCGCGCTCGGTCGTTCCGCCCTTGGAGGTGACGCGCTCGCGCAATTGCGCCACCTCATCCTGGCTCTGGGCGGCGAGTTTCGCTGCGCCGGCAAATGTTTGCAGCGCGAGCCGTCTCGCATCCGCAGGGGAGAATCCCATCTCCTGCGCCGCCTGCTGCAGCGCTTCGATGAAATAAAACACGTAGGCAGGACCGCTACCCGAGATCGCGGTAACTGGATCGAGCGCAGCCTCGTCTGCAACCCAGAGCGTCTCCCCCACTGCGGCAAGAATGGACTCGGCCAAAGCGCGCTGCCCCGCCGCGACCGCGGGCAGCGCATACAAGCCGGTGATGCCGGCGCCGACCAGGGCGGGCGTATTGGGCATGCAGCGCACGAGCAGCTGGTGCCCGCCCAGCCAGCGCGAAAGATCGACCAGGCGGATGCCTGCGGCGATGGTAATCACGAGCTCGCGGCGAAGCAGGGGTTTCAGTCCAGAAGCCGCGGCGCGCATTTGCTGCGGCTTCACGGCGAGAACGACGACTTGGCCGAGCGGCGACGCCGCCGAGAGTTCCGCCGCGCAAGCGACGCCGAACTGCGCCGCAAGGCGCGCGCGCGCCTCGGGCTGGATCTCGACCACGCCCATATCCGCCGCGGCGTGGCCCCGGCCGATCAGGCCGCCGATCAGTGCCGCTGCCATGTTGCCGCCACCGACGAATGTGATATTCATCTTCCTTGCCTCGATTGCGCTGCCCGCTTCCTTCGCCATCGCGTCATGCGCCTTGAGCTGGCGCATCCTTGCCTTTGCGTTCGCCAAATATCGCCGTGCCGACGCGCACGATGGTGGCGCCTTCCATCACTGCCGCTTGCAGATCCTGTGACATGCCCATCGACAGGGTGTCGAGCCCGAACCCCGCCGCATTCAACTGCTCGTACAGCCGGCGCAGCTCGGCAAAGCGCCGGCGCTGCAGGCCGACGTCCTCGCTCGGCTCGGGCACGGCCATCAGGCCGCGCAGCTTCAGCCGCGGCAAAACACGCACCGCCTCGGCGAGCGGCCGAAGTTCCGCTTCCGCGACGCCGCTCTTGCTCTCTTCGCCGCTCACGTTCACCTGCAGGCAAACCTGAAGCGGGCCGAGCGCCTGCGGCCGCGCTTCGTCCAACCTCTGCGCAATCTTCACTCGCGCCACCGAATGCACCCAAGCGAAGTGTTCGGCGATCGGTCGGGTCTTGTTGCTCTGTATCGGCCCGATGAAATGCCACACCAGCGGCAAGTGATCGAGCGCGGCGATCTTGCCGAGCGCCTCCTGCACGTAATTCTCGCCGAAATCGAACTGTCCCGCTGCATACGCCGCACGCACGCACTCGGCGGAAAACGTTTTGCTGACCGCGAGCAACGCGATGTCGCGCGGATTGCGCCCGATCGCGTTCGCCGCCGCGGCGATACGCGCCTTCACGGCTTGCAAGTTACTCTCGATTGTGGACATAATTTGCCGCTGGGAGAGACGCGGACAATCCGCGAAAATCGGCGCCCGTCCGATCAGCCGCCTACGCGCCTGGTGCGTGATTCAGCATGGAGCGATTATAAATGGATATCTCCGAACTGCTCGCCTTCGTGGTCAAGAACAAGGCGTCGGACCTGCATCTTTCGTCGGGGCTGCCGCCCATGATTCGCGTGCACGGCGACATCAAGCGCATCAACCTGCCGCCGATGGAGCACAAGGACGTGCACGGCATGATCTACGACATCATGAACGACGGCCAGCGCAAGTTCTACGAGGAGAATCTGGAGTGCGACTTCTCCTTCGCGATTCCCGGCCTCGCGCGCTTTCGCGTTAACGCCTTCGTGCAGAACCGCGGCGCCGCGGCGGTGATGCGGACCATTCCGTCGAAGATCCTGTCGCTCACCGACCTGAAGTGCCCGAAGATCTTCGAGGAAATCTCGGATCAGCCGCGCGGTGTCGTGCTCGTCACCGGACCGACCGGCTCGGGCAAGTCGACCACGCTCGCGGCGATGGTCAATCACAAAAACGAGACCGAAGAGGGCCACATCCTCACCATCGAGGATCCGATCGAATTCGTGCACGACTCGAAGAAATGTCTGATCAACCAGCGCGAAGTCGGTCCGCACACGCTGTCGTTCGCGAACGCGCTGCGCTCGGCCCTGCGCGAGGACCCGGACGTGATCCTGGTGGGTGAGATGCGCGACCTCGAGACGATACGGCTCGCGCTGTCCGGCGCCGAAACCGGCCACCTGGTGTTCGGCACGCTGCACACCAGCTCGGCGGCGAAGACCATCGACCGCATCGTCGACGTGTTCCCGGCGGCGGAAAAGGAGATGATCCGCGCGATGATTTCGGAGTCGATCCGCGCGATCATTTCGCAGACGCTGTTGAAGACCAAGGACGGCTCCGGACGGGTGGCCGCGCACGAGATCATGGTCGGCACGCCCGCCATCCGCAACCTGATTCGGGAAGCGAAGATTGCGCAGATGTACTCGGCGATCCAGACCGGGCAGCAGTTCGGCATGCAGACGCTCGACCAGAACTTGCAGGATCTGGTGAAGAAGGGCGTAATCAGCGTCTCCGAGGCGCGCAGCAAGGCGGCGAACAAGGACAATTTCGCGGGCGGTTAGCCGTCGAGGCGGAGAAAGCGATGAGCCCGGTCTGCCGGCCGGGTTTGAACAACAACGCGTCGAGGTGAGATATGGATAGCGGCCAGGCAACCAAGTTCATGTACGATCTGTTGCGCCTGATGCTGAGCAAAAAAGGTTCCGACTTGTTCATCACTGCGGACTTCCCGCCGGCGATGAAGCTGGACGGCAAGATGACGCCGGTGATGGACCAGAAGCTCACTGCGCAGCACACCGCGGATCTGGCGCGCGCCATGATGAACGACAAGCAGGCGGCGGAGTTCGAGGCGACCAAGGAATGCAACTTCGCCATTTCGCCGGCGGGCATCGGGCGCTTTCGCGTGAACTGCTTCGTGCAGCAGGGCAAGATCGGCATGGTGATGCGCACCATCACCACCACCATCCCCAAGTTCGAAGACTTGGGCCTGCCGCCGGTGCTGAAAGACGTAGTGATGAACAAGCGCGGCCTGGTGATCATGGTGGGCGGCACCGGCTCGGGCAAGTCGACGACGCTCGCGGCGATGATCGGCTACCGCAACAACAACAGCTATGGCCACATCATCACCATCGAGGATCCGGTGGAGTACGTGCATCCGCACATCAACTGCCTGATCACCCAGCGCGAAGTCGGGGTCGACACTGCCACCTGGGAGGCGGCGTTGCACAATACCTTGCGTCAGGCGCCCGATGTGATCCTGATCGGCGAGATTCGCTCGCGCGAGACCATGGAGCACGCCGTCGCATTTGCCGAGACCGGCCACCTGTGCATGGGCACGCTGCACGCCAACAGCGCCAACCAGGCGCTGGATCGGATCGTCAACTTCTTTCCCGAAGAGCGGCGCGCGCAGCTGCTGATGGATTTATCCTTGAATCTGAAAGCGCTGATTTCGCAGCGGCTGATCCCGCTGAAAGAAGGCAAGGGGCGCGCGGCAGCGATCGAGATCATGCTCAACTCGCCGCTCATCGCCGACTTGATCTTCAAGGGCGAAGTGCACGAGATCAAGGAAATCATGAAGAAGTCGCGCGAACTGGGAATGCAGACCTTCGACCAGGCGCTGTTCGACCTGTACGAGGAAGGCAAGATCAGCTACGAGGACGCCCTCAGAAACGCCGACTCGGTCAACGATCTGCGGCTCAACATCAAGTTGCACAGCAAGGAAGCGAAGAATCGCGACATCAGCGCGGGCATCGAGCACCTCAACATCGTCTAGCTTGCGCGCCCGCGCGCGCGGCGGCTAGACGTCGAGCCTGGCGATCAGAGCGTTGCTTTCGATGAAAGCCCGCCGCGGATCGACGTCGTCGCCCATGAGCTTGGAGAAGATCTCGTCGGCGGCGATGCCGTCTTCGATTTGCACCCGCAATAGCCGCCGCTTGCCCGGGTCCATGGTGGTTTCCCACAGCTGCTCGGGATTCATTTCCCCCAAGCCTTTATAGCGCTGCAGCGCGGCGTTCTTTTCGACCTCCTGCAGCAGCCAGGTCATCACTTCGCCGAAATCGCCGACCGGCTGCTGCTTGTCGCCGCGCGCGACCAATGCACCCGCTCCGATCAGGCCTTCGAGCAGCTGCGCCGTCCCCATCAGCTGCTGATAGTCGCCTGAGAGGAGGAAATCGTCGTCGATGATGCATTTGCGGCTGTTGCCGTGCACGCTGCGTTCTACCAGCAAGTGATTGCGCTCGTGCTTGTCGTCAAAGCGCGCGCTCACCGTCATTTCGTGCTCGGCAAGCGCTCGTTGCAGTCGCTCGGCACTCGCGCGCGCGCTTTCCGCGTCGTGCAGATCAAGCCTGAGTCCGTGCTTCAGAATGGCGGCGAGCACGTCGCGGTCGATGAGGCGCGCGATGCGGTCGATCACCGCCCGCGACAGCAAGTACGAACTCGCGAGCTGCTGCAGAGCTTCACCGGCGATGGCCTGGCCGTCCTGCTGCGGCACCAGCGTCGCGCCCACCAGTGCCTGTTTGAGCATGTATTGCGACAACTCGTGCTCGTCCTTGAGATAGCGTTCTTCCTTGCCGATCTTCGCCTTGAACAGCGGCGGCTGTGCGATGTAGATGTGCCCGCGCTCGACCAAGTCGGGCATCTGCCGATAAAAGAACGTGAGCAGCAGGGTGCGAATGTGCGCGCCGTCGACGTCCGCGTCGGTCATGATGATGATGCGGTGATAGCGCAGCTTGGCGAGATTGTAGTCGTCCTTGATCCCGGTTCCCAGCGCCGTGATCAGGGTCGCGATCTCGGCGAAGGAGATCAGCTTGTCGAAGCGCGCCTTCTCCACATTGAGGATCTTGCCCTTGAGCGGCAGGATCGCCTGGAAGCGGCGGTCGCGCCCCTGCTTCGCCGAACCGCCGGCGGAATCACCCTCGACCAGATAGATTTCGCACAGCGCCGGATCCTTTTCCTGGCAGTCGGCGAGTTTGCCCGGCAGACCCATGCCGTCGAGCACGCCCTTGCGCCGCGTCATTTCGCGCGCTTTTCTCGCCGCTTCTCTCGCGCGCGCCGCGTCGACGATCTTCGCGGTGATGGTGCGCGCGTCCGCCGGGCGCTCGAGCAGGAATTCAGTGAGCTTCGCGGCGACCACTTCCTGCACCACCGGCTGAACCTCGGACGAGACGAGCTTATCCTTGGTTTGGGACGAGAACTTCGGTTCCGGCACTTTCACCGACAGCACGCAGCTCAGGCCCTCGCGCATGTCTTCGCCCGTGGTTTCGACCTTCGCCTTCTTCGCCAGCTCCTGGCTCTCGATGTACTGATTGAGCGTGCGCGTCATCGCTGCGCGCAGGCCGGTGAGGTGCGTGCCGCCGTCGCGCTGCGGGATATTGTTGGTGAAGCACAGCACCTGCTCCTGGTAGGAGTCGTTCCACTGCATGGCCACTTCCACCACGATGCCGTCCTTTTCGCCTACCGCGTGGAAGATGTTGTTGTGCAATACCGTCTTGTTGCGGTTGATGAATTCGACGAAACCCCTCACCCCGCCGGAGAAGGCGAAGTTTTCCTCCTTGCCAGCAAGCTGATCGATCAGGCGAATCTTGACGCCGTTATTGAGGAACGACAGTTCGCGCAGGCGCTTGGCCAGGATGTCGTAGTGATACTGGACGGTGCCGAAGGTGGCGCCGCTCGCCAGAAAATGCACTTCCGTGCCGCGGCGTTCGGTGCTGCCGATCTTCTGCAACGGCGCGGTGGCGACGCCGTCGCGAAACTCCATGCTGTACGTCTGGCCTTCGCGGCGGATGGTGAGCCGCAGCCATTCGGACAAGGCGTTGACCACCGACACGCCTACGCCGTGCAGGCCGCCGGAGATCTTGTAGGAATTGTTGTCGAACTTGCCGCCCGCGTGCAGCTCGGTCATGACGATTTCCGCGGTGGAGCGGCCCTGCTCGTCGTCGGGGTGCGTGCCGGTGGGAATGCCGCGGCCGTTGTCGGAGACGCTGATCGAGTTGTCGGTGTGGATGATGACCGTGATGTCGTCGCAATAGCCCGCCAGGGCTTCGTCGATCGCGTTGTCCACGACCTCGAACACCATGTGGTGCAGCCCGGTACCGTCCGAGGTGTCGCCGATGTACATGCCGGGGCGCTTGCGCACGG